>NZ_CALJON010000001.1 GCF_937981445.1 uncultured Veillonella sp.
CGTCCGCTACAGGACGCCTTTTTGCATTGTGCATAGTGTATAACTTGTATTGTGCATAGTGTATAACTTGTATTGTGCATAGTGTATAACTTATATTGTGTCATGGTGTATAGTTTATATAGTTGACAAAGTATTTCTTTTGTAATGTATATTACAGAGGAGGTGTTATGATGGAAGAGCTTTTGACGGCAGCGGCTAATTATGGATTTCCTATGGTAGTGGCATCGTATTTATTACTTCGCTTAGAGCAGAAAATGGACTCCCTCAGTGAATCGATTACAGAACTAGTTACTACCTTAAGGGCACAACAAGGCATGAGGCAAAGTAAGTAGAAATCCAAAGCAAGCAAGATGTGTAAGCATTGAGCGTTATAAGCAGGTAGGCGTTGAGCACATGGGGGTATAAAAAGCCCTAGATGCATTAGCTGTAATGTATCTAGGGCTTTTGTTGTACCTATATGAATAATTTTTGTGGTTAGATGTAATGTGCCAATGGGTCTAATGTACCAATGACTAATGTGTCATTGACTAGTGTACCAATGACTAATGTATCAATGACTAACGTGTCATTGACTAATGGATTGATGATTTTACGTATTAGCCGGTTTGCGCCGTGCTGTACGACGTTTTGGTTTATTTGAATTAGGCCAAGTTGGGGGCAAGCCATAAACATTGGGCTTAGGACTACCAGGAATGAATAAGAGGAAACCATTCACTGTCCAGGTAATGAGCAAGAATATAAAGTTAAAGGATTTTATATTGCTATATGGATAGGTGAAAGCCATGAGTAGGCACCAAAGGATACCTACAAGGCCGTGGATATTGAGGTCTTGAAAGCGACGTGCATAGAGCACGTAAAAAAATGTAAGTAAAATACAATGGCCGAAAAATGTGAGTGTTTTCACGGCATAATAGGAAGCCAACACAACTACATTTTCTGTCATAGTGGAGATTAAATTGTTAAAAAAGCCTGAAACTACAGTGAGGCCAATGAGTCCAATTAAGAATTGTAAGCGATTTAATCGACCTTGTAAGGCTAAAATTTTTATTTTATGCGTATAGGCCCAGCGTGTAATGGCTAAAGCCAGTATGCCCATCAAGAGGGTGAGACCTATATTTATCCAAATATCCATGCAATCGTCCTTTTCAACTATACTTTTAATTCTATAATTATAACATAAAATGAAGAACAGATAAAGAAAGGAGCACAGACCTAAGTCTGCGCTCCTTTTTGTGTATAGGAAAGATGGAATATTTTATTAAACGCACTGAATTTTAAACTGTTCGCTTCTGTTGTTGAGGGGCCAGCTTATTTTCCATTGCGAAACATCCGAATTATTTCCGATTACGAATGCTCCAAATAGCTGGGATTAAGAAGATGGAAACAAGAAAGCCCACCCCGCTAGTAATAAAGCTTGCTGGTAAGCGAACAATAGCCATTTCATAACTATTGTATACATCGGCCCAGGCTACGAAATATCCGGCAGCAGTCCAAATAGCACCTAGCACAATGGCGAGGATGATACGAGCAAAGAGTGCTTTGGTTAAGGCTTTCTTCTGAGGCCATAAGCCTATTACAATATAACCCACTAGAAGGCCACAAATACCTTTAATGACAATAGAATACAAGGTATACACATATTTGCCTGCAATCATATCGAAAATGGCTGATCCTAAAGCAGCGGAGATGCCACCATAGATACCGCCAAAGAGTGATGATATGGTGAAGAGTGCCGCCGATCCTAGATGTACCATGCCACCGGTAGGTAGGGGAATAAAAATAAATGTAGCCAACACCATTAAAGCAGAGAGCATACCAATATATACAATATCACGGATAGAGAATTTCATGATTATGCCTCCCGTTTAACGAGTTTTGTAAGCTCGCCTAGTAATGGTTCGAATAAGAGACCATTTCGCATGGATCCAATAGTATCATGAGTATATTTTACTGCATCAGTTGTAAAATTAGCAGCAATGGTAGCACTTTCATGGGTGGAATAGCCTTGTAATAAGCAGCCTGTTAATACAGCAGTAAAAATATCACCCGTACCATGAGCTTTTACTGGCACTAGCTTGGTGTTAATGAAGTCTAAGGAATTGGTTTCTCCATCGTAAATGGCCACGACTGCCTTATCTTCATGAGGTACACCAGACATGATGACATGGCGTGGTCCCATTTTGTGAAGGCGTTCACAAATCATACGAATTGTGTCATCGGTCACTTTTTTTGGTTCATATGGCAAGTCCAATAGGAAGGTTGCTTCGGTGTAATTAGGTTTAATAATTTGAGCATGGCTAATAAGCTTACGCATTTCTTCAATCATTGTTTGATTGTAAACGGAGTATAAATGACCATCGTCAGCCATAGCTGGGTCTACGATGATGGGTGTCTGTTCATTGCCAAAGCGCTCAATGGCTTCGATAACAATGTGGATTTGTTCAGGAGAGGCTAAGAAACCACTTTGAATGGCATCAAAGGTAATGTCATTTTTTACCCAACAATCCATAAATGCACGAAGATGTTCGGAAAAGTCGACCATTTCATAATGCTCATATTCTAAGTGATTACATAAAAGAGCTGTTGGCAATGGTGCTGCTTGAGACCCTAGGGCACTAATAATAGGCATGGCCACGGTTAGGGAGCAACGACCGATGGAGCTCATATCTTGGATAGATAATACCGTTGGAACTGGATTTTTAACTGAATTCATAATAAGCCTCATTTCTGTATGTTAAATTTCTATTAGTATTGTAAAAAACATAGTGTCATGTGTAAATATACAGAAAATTAAAAATGAATAGGACAGATTGGGGCAGTACAATAAATTTGAACGCCTTACTCAATGAAAGTATTACATATAAATGAAACTATTATATAGAGATGATACGCCTTATACATATGATAAAGGGTATATATACATATTAAGCAGTATGTGTAGCATTTAAAAAGTGCATGTAAATTTTAAGAAGTGAATGCAAAGGTATATGAAATGTATATATTATACAAAATTTTAAGTATACTGGAATCTTGAGGGAGTATTGTATAATAGGGAAGTGGATATAAATGATAATGGACGTAAATAATAATGGACGTAAATGATAGTGGACATAATTGATAGTGAGCATAAATGGAAATGTTCATAAATGACAATGTTTATAAATGACAATGACTATACTATAGTTAGGTATTGAGGAGTGTGACGCTTGTGGCACAATATATAGTTAAACGATTATTGGGGGCGCTCGTTGTAATGTGGGCGATTATTACCATTACTTTTTTGTTAATGAGAGCTATTCCTGGGGGACCTTTTACAGAGGAAAAGAAATTACCGCCTCAAATTAAGGCCACCATTGAAGCGACTTACCATTTAAATGATCCGCTGTGGCAGCAATATACAGATTATATGAGTCATGTGGCACAATTTGATTTAGGACCATCGTATAAATATATTGGGCGTAGCGTAAATGAAATTATCGGTGAAAGTTTTCCTATATCAGCTCAATTAGGTTTTGGTGCGTTAGCCTTTGCTTTAGTAGGGGGCCTCTTAGCTGGTATAGGCAGTGCCTTACGTCCCAACACTTGGCTCGACTATATTATCACCATTGGGTCCACCATTGGTATATCAGTACCGACCTTTATTATTGGTGCTGTGCTGGTGTATTGGCTGGGTTTTGTATGGCCCATTTTTCCTGTAGCCTTGTGGAAAGGGCCGGCTTACATGGTGTTGCCCATTATTACATTAGGGGCGCAGCCTATGGCTTTTATAGCACGTTTGATGCGGAGTACTATGCTAGATGTATTGCAACAGGAATATATTAAGACAGCTCGTGCAAAGGGCTTAAGTATGTACCAGATTATATGGAAGCATGCGCTGCGCAATGCCATTTTACCGATTCTTACTTATATTGGACCTTTGGCTGCCGCTCTTTTAACGGGGAGCTTTATTGTGGAAACCATCTTTGCGATTCCTGGTTTGGGGAAATATTTTGTAACCTCCATTTATAATCGCGATTATACCGTTATTTTAGGGGTAACCATTTTTTACAGTGCTTTAGTAGTCGGTTTTAACTTATTGGTGGATTTAATATATCCTTTAGTAGACCCACGGATTACTATGGAAGAGGAGGATGCATGATGAAATATACAATGGATGATTTTGCACCCTTAGGCGCTGTAGATCAAGACGATAATCAAGTATATATAAAGAGGCCTTCACCATGGCAAAGGCTTAAGCAAAATCGCTTGGCTTTAGTCGGTTTATGCATTATTGTGTGCATGATTGTGTTAGCTATTATAGGGCCGTGGTTTTCGCCTTATACCTATGCGGATCAAAATTTAGCTTTGGCTAATGAGGCGCCATCCAGTGACCATTGGTTTGGCACTGATACATTGGGGCGTGATATATATGTACGCGTTGTATACGGTGCGCGCATTTCCTTAGCTGTAGGCTTTGTGGCAGCGGCTATTAATTTAGTGATTGGTGTTGTTTATGGTAGCATTGCTGGCTATATGGGGGGCAAAGTAGACCGTCTTATGATGGGTCTAGTAGACATACTTTATGGTATTCCTTTGCTTTTGTATGTAATTTTACTTATGGTTGTTTTATCGCCTGGTTTGACATCTATTTTTCTTGCTCTTGGTATTGCCTATTGGCTTACCATGGCCCGCATTGTGCGAAGTCAGATTATGGCTCTTAAAAATGAAGAATATGTTTTAGCGGCGCGTGCTATGGGCGTGTCAAAATGGCGTATTTTATTTCGCCATATGTTACCTAATTGTTTAGGCCCGATTGTAATTACTATGACGCTAGCAATTCCAGAGGCTATTTTTACAGAGGCTTTTTTGAGCTTTATTGGCCTTGGTGTTAGTGCACCGATGGCCAGTTGGGGCGTACTTGCTGCAGAAGGGATTAACTCCATGCGATCCTATCCATTTCAGCTGATTGCGCCAGCCTTAGCAATTGGGATTACCATGTTAGGCTTCACTTTCTTTGGCGATGGCCTTCGCAGCGCATTAGACCCTAAGGAGGATGTAAAATGAGGAATATAGTCACCTTAGAGGATTTACATGTCACATTTAATACATTTTCAGGCCCTGTTTCAGCGGTTAGGGGCGTGTCCTTGCAATTGAGACCTGGTGAAGTACTAGGCCTTGTGGGGGAATCAGGTTGCGGTAAGTCGGTTACCTTACAGGCTCTAATGGGCCTCTTACCTCGCACGTATGCTAAACTGAATGTAAAACAGTTAGCCCTTGATAAACAAGATTTGACCGATGCTGATGAGCATACTTGGGAGCAGCTTAGAGGTACCACTGTAGGCATGGTCTTTCAAGATCCTATGACAGCGTTAAACCCTTTGCTTACGATTGGCACGCAATTAAAAGAGTCTGTGGCGCTATATAAAAACAGAAATCGCCAAACAATTAGTACTGAGTCAGCTAGTTATGAAGCGATTGAACCAGAACTTTCTAGTACGGAAGCAATTCGTGTTGACACAACTAGTACAGAAACTAGTAGTACCATGAACACTGATTCTACAGCTAGTGGCGGTGGTTCAGTTTCGTCTGGACTAACTGCGCAAAGTGATGACGAAATTTGCATAGACTTATTAAAAAAGGTGGGCATAGCTGATCCAGCGCGGCGGCTGAAACAGTATCCTCATGAGCTTAGCGGCGGCATGCGCCAACGCGTGGTTATTGCCATGGCCTTGGCGGGACGTCCTAAGCTATTGCTAGCTGATGAACCCACCACAGCCTTAGATGTTACTACAGAGGCACAAATTCTATTACTTTTAAAAGAATTAGTGGCGAAAGAACATATGGGGATGATTATTATTTCCCATAATTTACGAGTTATTGCACAAGTCTGTGAACGAATCGCTGTAATGTATGCCGGTCAAATTGTAGAATCTGGCTCTGTGGTGGAATTAATAAATGGACCTTTACATCCTTATTTACAGGGCTTGCTAGGGTCCTTGCCAACGAAGGACAAAAAAGAATTAATCGCCATTGGTGGACAGCCACCAGATAGTTTGCATTTACCTACAGGTTGTGCTTTTCATCCTAGATGCTCAAAGGCGATGAATATCTGCGCTAGGGAGATGCCTTTACTACAACATGTTAAGGGCGCTGGTGAAGAGCGGCAATTACGTTGCTGGTTGCAAGCTAAAGAGGAGGTGACGCCATGAGTGAAGGAATAAAAAATACGTATCAAAGTAGTAATGCCGAATATAAGCCTATGGACATGGGGTCTTTGAAGAATTCTAATGAGCGTCATGGACTACCTGGGAACCGAGGGCTGGACACTGCGTCTGAAGGGGGGCGCACTGCTTCGATTCATGAGACTTCTGGCTATATTTGGCGAACCGAATCGCTGTGTAAGCATTTTTTAGCGAAGCGTCATTTTTTTGATCGGTCCCCACAAGTAGTTCGCGCCTTGGAGCAGGTTAGCTTATATCAAAAAGTAGGTGAAACTTTAGGGATTGTAGGCGAGTCAGGGTGTGGTAAATCTACTTTTGGCCGCACTTTAATGGGCCTATATCCTAAAAGCAGTGGTCGCATTTGGGTAAAAGACCGTGAAATTATGAGTGAAGATGATGGGCGATTTGTGCTCCAACATATTCAAATGGTCTTTCAAGATCCCTATGCATCACTCAATCCACGTATGACAGTGCGACAAATTTTACGGGAGCCCCTTACGGTTCAGGGGGCCTGGTCTAGGGCAGAGCAAAATGAATTAGTAGAGGCTGTGTTACATGAAGTGGGGCTCTCTAAATCACAAGGCGAACGATATGCTCATGAGTTTAGTGGTGGTCAACGGCAGCGTATAGGTATTGGGCGTGCATTGATTAGCAATCCGGAATGTATTATTTGTGATGAACCCATTTCTGCATTAGATGTGTCTATACAGGTGCAGATTATAAAATTGCTGGCTCGTTTACAAGAGGAAAAGCAAGTGGGCTATGTTTTTATTTCCCATGATTTAAACATGGTGCGCTATATGAGTCAGCGCATTGCGGTTATGTATTTAGGTCATGTTGTGGAAGAAGGAACGACACAGGCGGTATACGAAAATCCACTTCATCCTTACACACAGGCTTTAATACGGCTTAATGCCCCTTTAGCGGCACCTATGACGATTGGGCCGGTCCTAGAAGGTGAAGTACCAAGCCCTCTTGATGAAGTAGTGGGCTGTCCTTTTGCACCGCGCTGTCCTGAAGCACAGCCTATTTGTAAAGAGAAAAGTCCTTCCTTAACATTGAAAGGGCCGCAACGAGTGGCTTGTTGGCAGCGATAGGAAGATAAATCGCTAAGAAGATAAATCGATAGGAAGATAAATCGATAGGAAGATAAAGGGATGGGAAATAATAGGAGACTGTATGAATGAAATGTTAAAGAATGCCCTAGACGAGGTCATTGAAACGATGGCTCCAACCGGGCATATATCGTATTTAGTAACTGAGCTGCATTCCGAGGGTGGCTTTACGACTCTTTGTGCACGGCAGGAAGAGGCGGTGCACGCTTCGGCGAGCATGATTAAAGTATTAATTATGGCTACCTTATTTCACCAAGCACGAGTGGGAGCACTTTCGTTAGATGAGGTAGTAGCTCTTCATGAAATACCCCGCGTCTTCGGTGGTGGGGCGCTGCAGGAATTAGGCGAGAATCACAGTTTTACATATTTAGAATTATGTCGATTAATGATGGTGCTCAGCGATAATTGGGCCACCAATTTACTGATTCATCGCCTAGGCTTTGATGTTATAAATGAGTATGCCCGTTCCTTAGGGCTAAATCAGACTCATTTAGAGCGTTTCATGATGGATGGAGCCGCTAGAGCGGCAGGTCTTGAAAATAAAATGACTGTTCATGATTTGATGATTTTGTATGAGACTTTGTATACATATCGCCAAGAACCATCTATTGGCAGTGAAATGTGGGCCATTTTAGGACGTCAGCAATTTCGTGATAAATTGCCCTTTTATTGGGGGGAAGAGCAAGTATTTCACCATAAGACAGGCTCTTTGGAAGAAGTGGAACATGATGGTGGACTTTTACCACTGGGGGCGCATATGTATGGAATGGCTGTGTTTATCTCGCAAGTGCCTAATGCAGAGGGGATACAATTAGGAGCTCGACTAGGGCGAATTATTAAACAATGGTTAGAGGCTAGGCTAGCATAGGAGGGGACGATGGATTCATATAGAAGAATTATGGCGCGGTGGGTCGTGCTGTTCAGTGCACTCTGTTTGTTAGTGGTCTTTTTAGGCGGCTGCCGCTCAAGTGATGCTGTACCGCCTAATACGCTGCGCCTCGCTTTAGAACAAGAGCCATCTACTTTAGATCCTGCAAAATCATCCACGTTACCAGAATCTATTGTAGAATTGGCTGTATTTGAAGGGCTCACTCGGTTAAATGATAAGGATTTGCCTGAACCGGCCATGGCGCAGTCATGGTCCATATCGGCAGATGGTTTAGTATATACATTTCATTTGCGACCAGACGCCACTTGGTCTGATGGTGTGCCCGTAACAGCTCATGATTTTGAATATGCTTGGAAGCGTGTTTTAAATCCTCAAACAGCGGCCGGTAATGCGTACATGCTATATGTGTTAAAAAATGGTGAAGCCTATAATACGGAGAAGGCCACGGCTCAAGAGGTAGGAGTAAAGGCGTTAGATGACCATACATTACAGGTTGTATTAGAAGCGCCAGCCCCTTATTTTTTAGGCCTGACGGCGTTTCATGCGTACTATCCAGTGCGCCAAGATATAGTGGAAAAGGCTCCTCACACTTGGGCTACTAAGGCGGATACCTTAATTGGCAATGGTCCTTTTGTGCTTACAAAATGGATACATAGTGGGGAACTTAATTTTGTGAAAAATGAACGCTATTGGGATGCTGGTGCTGTTAAACTAGCTGCCATGGATTGGCCTATTAGTGAATCTCAAAGTACGCGCCTAACTCTTGCTGAAGGGGGCGCTGTGGATATGATGGTGGAACCGCCCGTATTAGATCAAAAGCGATTAACGGAAGCGGGTTTGTTTAAAGTGTCTCCTTCTTTGGGCACGTACTATTATGTGTTTAATGTGACCGCACCACCTTTTGATGATCCGCGAGTGCGTAAAGCCTTTTCATTAGTTATTGATCGTCAAGTGATTGTGGATACGATTGTGCATGGTGGTAAAACGCCAGCCTATGCCTTTGTACCGCCGGGATTAATGGATGAACAGAGCAAGGTGGATTTTAGACAAGCTGGTGGAGATTTAGTGTCCCATGATGTGTCAGCTGCTAAGGCATTACTAAAAGAAGCGGGTTATGGCCCTAATAAGCCATTGCCGAAGGTGACAATTTTATATAATACTAATGAACTTCATAAGGCTATTGCTGAAGCAGTTCAAGCGATTTGGAAAAATGAATTGGGCGCTGATGTGGAATTGCAAAATCAGGAGACGAAGGTCTTTATGTCTAATCGTGAGGAAGGCCATTATCAGGTGGCTCGTGCATCGTGGGTGGGGGATTATGTTGACCCTCAAACCTTCTTGGATGTATTTTCTGATGAAGCCAATGATGCGCAGTATCACAGCGCGGCCTATAATGACATTATGGCACGAGTCCATAACACTACTAACCCTGTAGTGCGCCAGCAGCTCATGCATGAGGCGGAACAGATGCTGTTTGATGATGCTGTTGTAATTCCTATTTATTTTACAACTACCCCTTATGTGGCAAATGATTCTATTGGAGGTTATTTCTGGTCCAGTCTGGGCATTGTGGATTTTAAAACGGCCTATAGAAAGTAGTTTGTGCATAAACTGAATTTTGTTACGCACACTGTGGATAGAAAGTGGTTGGTGTATAAACTGCACATTGTTCATATATTTTGTGCATAGAAATTGAATTATGTATATATTGTTCATAAAAATGTGAATAAAATTATATTGTGAATATATGTTGTGTATAAATTTGTGTTGTGAATATATGTTGTGTATAAATACTGTGATTAAAAAACAGTAGTATTTTATTTAGTTTAGCGGTGAGGATGAGTATGGATTGGTTACAACCTAAGCGCTTAGCGCCTGGCATGGTATTGGGTTTTATTGCACCTGCATCGAGTACAGAGGAGGAACTTACCGCCATTGAGGATATAGCATGCGCTCGTGGGTATAAAGCTGTATTTGGCAAGACTTGTTATAACAAGGGACTCTATGGCGGTACACGGTCGGAACAAGCTGCTGAGTTTAATGAGTTTATGACAAACGACAGTTGTGATGCGGTTATTGCCCTTCGCGGTGGTTATGGCTGTGCACGATATGTGGATTTGTTAGACTATAAAGGGATTAGAAAAAAGCGAAAACCTTTTGTAGGTTATAGTGATTGTACGGCACTGCATTTGGCGTTACATCGTCATAGCCGTCTAATTACCTATCATGGCCCTATGGGCGTTGATTGGGTGCAGCCCAAACGTGAATCGGATTTAGATCATCTATTTGACCTTTTAGAAGGTCGTACTACCGTGATAGAGCCTTTGCCTGAGCCACCGCGCGGCTATATAGGGGCTCAAATGGCAGAAGGCCGTTTGCTCGGTGGTAATTTGGCTATTCTCTGTAGTTTAGGTGGCACAGCCTATGTGCCCACTGTATCGATGTGGAAGGATGCTATTTTATTTATCGAAGATATCGGAGAGCCTCCGTATAAAATCGATCGCATGTTACAACAGTTGCGTTTGCAAGGGATTTTAAAAGTTGTAAAAGGGGCCGTTATTGGGAATTTTATGAATTGCGAAGACCTTGATGATATGGATTATGATATAGGTGCTCATGTGTTAGCTTATATGGAACAAGATCGGCCGGGCAGTGAGGCTCAGCCCTTTGTGTGCTATGCTCCTACTGGACATGGCACGCCCCACTGGGCTTTGCCTTTAGGTCAATATGTGAGTTTTCGTGCCATATCTAATACATTGGTACTGGTGCCGTAAGGTCAAGGTAGTTTTTTAGTTTTCGTATAGCCCCGGCAAAGTCGTATTAATGTTTTAGTAGTAAGGATGGTCATACAAATGGATGAAATGAATCGATTAGGAGAGCTCACGGCTAATGAAGGCGTACAAGATAAAATCCGTATTGCCTGTGCCGCTATAGATGCTATAGGGGATGATTTAATTCAGGTCGGACAGTATTTGCATGCCAATCCAGAAGTAGGGCAAGAAGAGTTTAAAGCGGTGGCCTGTATTAGTGATTTTATGAAAGCGCATGGTTTTGCTGTTCATGAAGATGTAAGTGATGGGACCATTCCGGAGCTTCGCACCTCTTTAGGAGCGCATAAAGGCGATTTTAAAGGGGCTTTTAAAATGGCCTTTCTTGGCGAATATGATGCGTTACCAGATTTGGGGCATGGTTGTGGACATAATTTAATAGCCCCTATGAGTATGGGCGCTGCCATTGGATTTGCAGCCGCTGAACCAGGGGCTTTGACGACTTTTTTTGGATGCCCTGCGGAAGAGACCATCGGCGGTAAGGTATATATGGCAGAGGCTGGGGTTTTCAAGGGCTATGATGGCGCTTTGTTAACCCACCCGAGTGATGCTAATGAATTAGGTGGCTCTTCTTTGGCGAGCCATCCTTTAGAAGTGACCTTCTTGGGGCGGGCCGCTCATATTGCAGCGCCAAAGGGCAGTGGAATTAATGCTTTAACTTGTTTGGTAGATTATTATCAGCAGGTACATGAGTTAGTTGGCATCTGGGGTGATAAAGCTTTGGTAGGGACGATTATTACTGAAGGTGGGGTGGCGCCCAATATTATTCCTGAGCGCGCTACCGTACATATGACAGTGCGTGCTAAAACGGTAGAATTTTTAGAGCATACGATGATTCCTGCGTTAAAAGAATTAGCACAGCACTGCAGTGAAGTGCATGGCACGAAGGTGAAGTATCGTCATTATGAGCCTTTATTTAAGAATTTAGTGGAAGATGTAGGCTTGCAACAGATTGCCAAGTCGGTTATGACACTGTGGGGCGAAGAACCATCAATTTTGCCCCCTGATGTAGCAGAAGGCAGCACTGATGTGGGCAATGTATCTCACGAAATTCCTACGATTCAATTGAGTTTACAAATTGGACATCACATAGGTCTTCATACGCCGGAGTTTGTTGCGGCAGCACAGTCTGAGAGAGCGTGGCAACAACTTTTGAAAGGGGCCAAGATAATGGCTACTACCGCTATTATTCATAAATCCCTCAGATTTTGACAGGCCTATAAAATACATGTAAAATATAATCGTTAAAGCGAAGCCGTCTTTAAAGACGGCTTTTCCATTATGTGTATAAGTTGGGAGATGACGAATGAGCGTATTAACTGTGTCTCATGTGACCCATGGTTTCGGTGCCCGTCAGATTTTAGATGATGCATCATTCCGTTTATTAAAGGGCGAACATGTAGGTTTAATCGGTGCTAATGGTGAAGGTAAGTCTACCTTTTTAAATATTATTATTGGCAATATTTTGCCTGATGAAGGAACTGTTACTTGGTCTAATAAAGGTACTGTAGGGTACTTGGATCAGCATAGTGTACTTAGTGAAGGGCAAACGATTCGAGATGTATTGCGCGATGCATTCAGCGATCTTTTTGATTTAGAATCAAAGCTTCAAGATGCATATAATGAAATGACTGATTGTACGGAAGAGCGCATGAATGAACTCTTAGCGAAGACTGGTGAATGGCAAGAAGAGTTGGAGCAGCGCGGGTTTTATGAAATTGATGCCACTATTGAGCGCACTGCCCAAGGGCTGGGCTTAGTCGATATTGGATTAGACCGTTTAGTTAATGAATTAAGTGGTGGCCAGCGTACGAAAGTATTGCTTACGAAGCTTTTATTACAAAAGCCAACCATTTTATTATTAGACGAGCCTACTAACTATTTAGACGTAGAGCATATTGAATGGTTGAAAAATTACTTGCAAAACTATGAGAATTCTTTTATTTTAATTTCTCATGATATGGAATTTTTAAATGCTGTTGTCAATGTAATTTATCATATTGAGCAGGCAAAATTAACTCGTTATACGGGCAATTATGAACAATTTTTAGCAGCCTATGAAGTGCAGCGCGAACAGGCGATTAAAGCGTATGAACGACAACAACAAGAAGTGGCGCGTATGGAAGATTTCATCGCTCGCAATAAAGCTCGTGTAGCGACGCGTGGCATGGCTAATTCTAGGGCTAAGCGTTTGGAGAAGATGGAGCTATTGGAAAAACCAAAGGTGCATTTGAAACCATCTTTCGGCTTTAAAGAAGGCCGTACGCCAAGCCGCTTTATTGTGGAGGCTGAAGATTTGGTATTGGGCTATAATGAAGCCCTTACAAAGCCTGTAAAGGTTGTATTAGAGCGAGGTCAAAAAGTAGCTGTGCGGGGCGTTAATGGCCTAGGGAAGACAACACTATTAAAAACATTACTTGGCATGATTCCCGCTTTCTCGGGTAAGGTAGAGCGTGGTGATTTCTTGCAAGTAGGCTATTTTGCTCAAGAAGATGTGGCTAATAATGATGTGACGGCCCTTGATTATATTTGGAATGCCTATCCATCGCTTACGAATAGCGAAGTGCGGGCGGCACTTGCTCGTTGTGGTCTTACGAATGAACATATAACTAGCCAGATGCGCGTGTTATCTGGTGGTGAAAATGCTAAAGTGCGACTTTGTAAATTAATGCAAGATTCGTATAATGTATTAGTTCTTGATGAACCAACTAATCATTTAGATGTAGATGCGAAGGGTGAATTAAGCGAAGCCTTACGCCGATTTAAAGGAACGATTTTATTAGTTAGCCATGAGCCAGAATTTTATCGTTCTTGGATTACTGATGAATGGAATGTAGAGTCTTGGACTACTAAAATCGTGTAAGGTCTAAGTCGTTTTTTACATCGCAGCGAATGGGCATAGCAGAGAATAGGCATAGAGAATGGGCATTATATAGCAAGTATGCTAGAGAAGGAGACGGATTATGAATCAGCAGGCCCAAGAGGGAATTGCTCAATTTTTAACAGCATTGGGCATAGATATAAAATCAGAAGAGATGAATAAGACACCAAGTCGAGTGGCCGCTTTGTATGAATCCTTATTTGCCGGCTTAGGACAGTCCACCAAGGACGTGTGGGGTGATATATTTACATCTGAATCAAAAGGGCTTGTGGCCATTACGGGGATTAATTATTACTCCATATGTGAACATCATTTGATGCCTTTTTTTGGTACTGTTGATATTATTTACCAACCTCATGAAGGACAGGTTGCGGGCATTAGTAAATTTGGCGATGTAATTAATGTGCTAGCCCATCGACCGCAATTACAAGAGCGTTTAACCATGCAATTAGCCGATGCCATTGAACAGGAATTAGGGGCTGATGGCGTGCTAGTGAGAATGCGAGGGACCCATATGTGCATGCTTGTAAAAGGGGAATTTCCTCAAGGAACAGTAGTACAAACTTTAGAATGCCGCGGTGTATTAGGAAATGCAGGGCCGCTTCGCGATGAGGCGTTAGCCATGTTAGGAGGAACAGTAAATGCTCAAACGACGCAGTTATCAGTGGAGTGATGGAAGACGCTTAGAATTAAATAATCGGACTTTGATTATGGGAATCTTAAATGGTACACCGGATTCATTTTCTGATGGTGGCAAGTATAATACACCAGAAACTGCTGTAGCCCAAGCTAAAGCCATGGTTGCAGCAGGGGCGGATGTAATTGATTTGGGTGTAGAATCTACGCGACCAGGGCATACTCAAATTTCAATAAGTGAAGAGATTGAGCGCATGGAATTATTATTGCAACCTGTAGTGAATGCGTCTTCTGTGCCCGTATCAATAGATACGTACCGTGCCGAAACAGCTGATTATGCCCTCAGTCATGGGGCTCATATATTAAATGATATTTGGGGCTTACGTTATGACCGCGATATAGCCGCAGTGGCAGCAAAGCATAATGTGCCCGTTATTATTATGCACAATCAGGACAGCACTGATTACGGTGATATTATTGAGGATATGAAGGCATTCTTTTTCACTTCCATTGATTTAGCCTTAAAGGAAGGGATTAAACCGCAGAATATTTGGCTTGACCCAGGTATCGGCTTTGGTAAAACAGGGGAGCAAAATATTGAGGTTATGCAACGCCTCGGTGAGCTTACGGCATATGAATATCCCGTCTTATTAGCGGCGAGTCGCAAGCGTTTTATTGGGGCGATTTTACATGATTGTGCTCCAGATGAACGGGATGAAGGCACAGTAGCGGCCTGTATTACTGGTGTTATTCAAGGCGTTGATATGGTCCGAGTACACAATGTAGACATGCACAAAAAAGCTTTGTCTGTAGCTGATGCATTATTAAGAGGAGTGTAATATGGATAAGATTGTATTAAAAAACATGGGCTTTTATGGTTACCATGGCAATTTAGACTCTGAAAATTCGCAGGGACAGCGTTTTTTTGTGGATGTAACAGTTGTAACGGATTTAACGAAAGCAGGGCAATCTGATTCATTAGAAGACTCCATAAATTATGTAGAAATATATAATACTGTGGAAGCTATTGTTACGGGAACACCACAAAAGTTATTAGAACGGGTCGGCACTTTAATTGCCGATGGCCTTTGGAATACCTATCGTGGTATTGTAGGTCTTGCTGTATCGGTGAGAAAACCAGCTGTGCCCATTCCCGGCATGCTAGATTATGTGGAAGTAACAATTACAAGAGGCCAAATGTAGTGAAGACTTTTGAGAATGAAGCGGAGTTCTTAGGCAAGGCGGACTGTACATATTTTTTAAGTGTAGGATCTAATTTAGGCGATCGGGCGGCTTTTATTGAAGGTGCTGTAGCAGGCTTAAAGGCCCATCCGCAGATTCATAGGGTGGGGCATTCTTCTTGGTTAGAAACGGAACCTTGGGGGAATACAGACCAAGGAGCCTTTTTAAATGGTGTGATTCAATTAACTACAAATCTTACACCAGAGGCCTTGCTCAATTATATGCAAAGTTTAGAGCAGGCGGCCGGTCGGCAACGTATAATCCATTGGGGGCCTCGCACACTGGATTTAGATATTGTGTGGGCTCAGACCCTCGACGGTAAGCCCCTTAAGTATGAGTCAGAGCGCCTTACAATTCCTCATCCTTATATGTGGGACCGCACCTTTGTATTGGAACCCTTGATGGAGTTATATCCAACATTTCAATTACATGGCGAGACTATCAGAGAGCGCATCGCGTTCTTAAAGGAGCAGTAAATCCTTTGGGGGCTTGGCAGGTAGTGGTAGTTTATACGTTACTATAAAATGATGGTTTGTATAGTGGCATAGAGGTGATGGATTGTATAATGTCATAGAGATGATAGCTTGTATAGTGTCATAAAATTGATGGACTGTATAATGTTATAAAGATGATGGCTTGCGTAGTGCTATAAAATGATGGATTCCATAGTGTTATAAATTGGTTCAAATATTTGCCTGTGAAGGTGGATAAATTTATTAGAGAATGTATGAGTCCTATGCTATAATAAAAGCGCTAATAGTTTAACAATGAGGTGCTTTTATGTTAGATAAACAAAATCGAGAAACTCAACAAGAAAGCCCGGTAAAAAAACAAACTGCTGATCAGATGCATAATAAGCGCGAGCAATTTATGACCGTTTTAAATTGGATTGCCATTATTCTTGTTATTGCCGCCATATATTCTTTGGGGCGCACTGGCTATGAATGGTATCAGGTGGAGCAGCAGAAAAAAGAATTACAAGTGCAGATTGAAGAGTTAAAAAAGAAAAATGAACAATTAGAGCAGGAAAATGCCCAGTTACAGGATCCAAAGGCTATCGAAGCGGTAGCAAGGGAAGAATTAGGACTTGTTAAACCAGGCGAAGTTCCATATGTTAAATAATTGTTGACAAGGTTTTTTACTGACCTATATAATTAGTTTGCGTGCATAATTTGATGCAGTTGTATTATTAGAATTAGGAGGACATTGGGTTAGCATGGCCATTGAAGTTGGTAGTGTTTTAGAAGGCACAGTTACGGGAATTACAAAATTTGGGGCGTTTGTTGATTTAGGAAATAAACAAACAGGTTTAGTTCACATCTCTGAGGTTGCTAATGAATATGTTGAAAATATTCAAGATTTCCTTAAAGAGCAAGATACAGTCAAAGTAAAAGTTCTTAGTGTTGATGAGAAAGGCAAAATTAGCTTATCTATTAAGCAAACACAGCCTAAAGCGCAAGGAAGTCAACCAAAGGTTGAGCAACGAGATGTTCGTGAATTCCGTCCACGCCATAATGAAGGGCATAACCGCAACTCATTTGAGGGCAATCGTCGCAATGCGTCAGGCCGCAAGAGCAATGGACTTTCCTTTGAGGATAAAATGAGCCGCTTCTTAAAAGATAGCGAGGAGCGCTTAACTGATTTAAAACGTAATACTGAATCTAAACGTGGCGGTCGTGGAGGTCGCAGAGATTAAAAAACTGAGATGATGCGTAACGGCATCATCTTTTTTTCTATGGAGGAGACAATATGACAGACACTAAAGTGGCGATTATTGATTTAGGCTCGAATTCATTTCGACTCTTACTGGGGGAATATAAACATAATGAATGGCATAATGAGCCTAAAATACTTTGGCGTACTCGTTTGGGGGCGCGCCATGAAGATGGGCGCATTACTGAAGAGGCTTGGCAAGGCGGGCTCCAAGCATTGCAGGAGATACATAGTTTAATTGAGGCATTTGGTGCCACAAAGGTCATCGCTTTAGCTACGAGTGCCATTAGAGAGGCTCCGAATGGGGCTGAGTTTATGGAGGCTGCAGGTAAAATCTGTCCTATGGAAGGGCGTATTTTAACTGGTGAAGAAGAGGCTCAATATGGTTTTATAGGTGCTATTGGACAGCGCTTGCAAGATGGTCGTCATTATGCCATTATCGATATAGGCGGTGGCAGTACTGAAGTGGCTCTTGGCTTTTTAGATGAAGTATACTGGAGCCGCTCCTATCCCATGGGGGCGGTACGTTTGCAACAGGCTTCAGAAGAAGATCCGCAAGCTGTATGGCGTGAAACACAGCCTTGGTTTGATCCTTTGCCTATTAAGGGGAACTTTGGTGAATTTGTAGCCATTGGCGGTACGGCAACGACTTTGGCGGCCATGGATTTAAAGATGACGGACTATGACAGCAATAAAATTCAGGACCATCGTTTAACTCGTGAAGCGGTGGAACTAATGATTATGGATTTGCGAAATATGTCCTATGAAGAGCGTTGTAATGTACCAGGCCTACAACTGAGCCGTGCTGATATCATTGTAGCTGGTGCAGAGATTTTGACGTCCTTTATGGATACGTATGAAATTCCTTCTGTACTCGTTAGTGAGCGTGATGGCATGGAAGGAATTGAAGAAAGTTTAGTGGACCATAAATAGATTTATAGCTAGGTGGGATAGTTTTTTTGACCCGGGCTGAGGAGAGTGTTTCACTTGGATACGATTACAGACTTTAATCGAAAAGTATTGCAATATGAATTGCAGCATAAAACGGTGCCACCTCATAGTAGTGTACTAGTAGCTTGCTCAGGTGGCCCTGATTCGGTGGGCTTACTTTTTTGGTTGGCACAGTTTAAAAATAAAACAGCCCATGGCAATCTACGTTTAGGCATTGCTATTATAGACCATTCCCTTCGTGAAGAAAGTCGGTCTGAGGTAGAGCTAGTACAACAATATGGAGATGAATTAAATATTCCTGTATATGTGAAGGTCATTGATGCTCAAAAAGAGGCTCATGCGGCGCATAAATCAGTGGAAACAGTCAGTCGTGAGTTGCGATATGAATTTTTCGATTATATTATGGCTAAAGAAGGCTATGATTATTTGGCAACAGCCCATCATTTAGATGATCAAGCAGAAACGATTTTAGCTCATTTATTGCGAGGGAGTGGCACCAAAGGACTTACTGGAATGTATCCCTTATTAGGTCATAAGTGGCGGCCATTTTTAGGTGTAACAAAAAAAGAGATTCTTCAATTTGTCAATGCCTTAGGCTTAACGGTAGCCTTTGATAAAACTAATGAGGAGACCACGTATAGTCGCAATCGATTGCGTTTAGAAGGAATCCCCTATTTGAGACAGTATAATCCGAATATAACGGAAACCTTAGCTCGTCTTGGAGAAGCGGTGCAAGCTGATGAGGACTATTTAACATCGCAAGCGTTAAAAGCCTTAGATGACATAGTACTTCAAAGGCCTTTGGAAAGCCCAAGTACCAAATGTGGTTTAAAGAAGCGTCATAAAGCTGATGAAATCACCGGCAGCACACAGTGTCTGTGGACATTGAAACGAAGTGAGTTACATGATATGCCTGAATCCTTATACTATCGTATATGGCGTTATATTATGGAACAGCTTCACTTAGGTGGAACATTTAGTATGGCGCAAGTAAAACAGTTGCGTCAAATTACTGGAGGAGATTCACCGAAACAAATTCGTCTTGGACAGGTGAAGGTTGTGGCACAATATGGTATAATACAAGTTGGACATTTTACATCAGAAAAAATGAGTGCCACCTATTCGATTCAATCAAAACGATTGGTCCCTTGGCGTGGTGCTGAAGAAGCAGTCCCCCTTGCACAGGGAGAGGAAATTTTAATTCCCTCTACTATGGCTCCTGACGGGCCTATATTACGACGGCGCCGTGAGGGCGATCGCATAGCATTGCGACATAAAGATGGTCGCATTTGGGGGCATAAGAAGTTAAAAGATTGGCTCATTGATCGTAAAATTCCAAAAGAACAACGAGACCATATGTGGTTTTGTTGCTCTGAGCGTATCGTATTTGACAGTTTAGACAATGTAAAAACTAAGCCCCTCATTGTGTGGGATGAAGAAGCGACTACCTATTGGGCTTGTTCCATTAAGGAGGAACTATTATGATGGATTCAATTAAGGAAGTACTTATCTCTGAAGAGGCCTTACAACAACGCGTAAAAGAGTTGGCCAAACAAATTTCAGATGATTATAAAGGAGAAGAGGTTGTCCTCGTTTGTGTGCTAAAAGGTGCCGTTATGTTTTTTGCGGACTTAGCGCGTCATGTGGAAGGGGATGTGACCTTAGATTTTATCTCCTGTTCTAGTTATGGCAATAGCACTGTAAGCAGCGGTGTTGTGCGCATTATGAAAGATTTAGATAAACCAGTGGATGGTAAACATGTTATTGTTGTAGAAGATATTGTTGATACAGGCAATACGCTTCATTATTTACTTGAAAATCTAAAATCTCGTAATGCTAAATCAGTGCGCCTCGTAGCACTCCTTAATAAGCCAGATCGTCGTACGGCAGAAGTTAATGTGGACTACCAAGGCTTTGAAATTCCAGACTATTTCGTAGTTGGCTATGGTCTAGATTATGCTGAAAAATTTAGAAATTTACCTTTTGTAGGAATTTTAGATGAGAAAGTATATCAAGACTAAGTTAATAGATTGTATATCGAGTCAAATTGTGATAATATGATGGACAGATATATTTTACTGTTTTGTATGTAATTACTTGTATTTTGTAAGAGTAAAATCATATATGTTTTGATTTTGTTTGAAAGGGGTAAGAGATTGGGCCGATTTATGAAAAACGCGCTGCTCTACGTGTTGATTATTGTAGCGGCAGTTACAGTCATTAATTCGTTTGCCGGTTCGAATTCGACTAGGTCAGAAATTAGCTATACAGCCTTTATGAATCAGGTAAACTCTGATAAAGTAGCTAAAGTAACGATTACTGATAATCATGCGATTGTGGGGGCTTTGAAGAATGGCACGGAATTTAGTTCCTATGCGCCATCTGATGCTACCATGTTAACTACATTGAGAGAAAAAGGCGTTGAAATTACTGCAAAGCCATCAGAGCAACCATCTTGGTGGATGCAATTACTTAGCTCCGTATTGCCAATTTTCTTGTTAATTGGTGTATGGTTCTTCATTATGCAACAAACCCAAGGTAGCGGTGGTCGCGTGATGAACTTTGGCAAAAGTCGTGCGAAGATGCAAGGCGAAGGTAAAGTTAATGTAAGCTTTAAAGATGTAGCCGGTGCAGATGAAGCAAAACAAGAATTAGAAGAAGTAGTAGAATTTTTACGTAATCCAGGCAAGTTTAATGCCATTGGTGCTAAGATTCCAAAAGGGGTTCTATTATTTGGCCCTCCAGGGACAGGTAAAACCTTGTTGGCCCGTGCTGTAGCAGGGGAAGCGAAAGTTCCATTCTTTAGTATTAGTGGTTCTGACTTTGTGGAAATGTTCGTTGGTGTTGGTGCATCTCGTGTGCGTGACTTATTTGGTCAAGCTAAGAAAAATGCACCATGTATTATCTTCATCGACGAAATTGATGCAGTAGGTCGTCAACGTGGTGCTGGTCTTGGTGGCGGTCACGATGAACGTGAACAGACACTTAACCAGTTACTTGTAGAAATGGATGGTTTTGGTGCTAATGAAGGGATTATTACCATTGCAGCAACAAACCGCCCTGATATTTTAGACCCTGCATTATTACGTCCAGGCCGTTTTGACCGTCAGGTTACTGTAGATAAACCAGATTTCCGCGGTCGTGAGGCTATTCTTAAAGTGCATGCGCGCAATAAACCATTGGCGGATGATGTGAACTTACAAATTATTGCCAAGAAAACTCCAGGCTTTACTGGTGCTGATTTGAGCAATTTACTTAATGAGGCTGCTTTATTAGCTGCTCGACAGAATCGTAAGAAAGTGTCTATGGCAGATTTAGAAGAAGCTAGTGAAAAAGTAAGTTATGGTCCAGAACGTCGTAGTCATGTAGTGAGTGATAAAGAACGTCGCTTAACAGCCTACCATGAATCTGGTCATGCAATTGTGGCACATTTGTTACCGGAAGCTGATCCAGTACATAAAGTAACAATTATTCCACGTGGCCGCGCTGGTGGTTATACTATGATGCTACCAGTAGAGGAACAAAATTAT
Organism: uncultured Veillonella sp.; assembly: GCF_937981445.1. Taxonomy (GTDB): domain Bacteria; phylum Bacillota; class Negativicutes; order Veillonellales; family Veillonellaceae; genus Veillonella_A. The sequence goes on from NZ_CALJON010000001.1 coordinate 21,986, forward strand.
ATGACTCGTGGCCAATTATTGGCTCGTATTCGCGTTGCTCTTGGTGGGCGCTGTGCTGAGGCATTAGTACTTAAAGAAATTAGTAGTGGTGCATCGGGTGACTTACAACAAGTAACGAATATTGTACGTCATATGATTACTCGTCTTGGTATGAGTGATGAATTAGGCCCATTGGTGTTTGGTGAACATCAAGAACAAGTATTCTTAGGTCGCAGTCTTGGCCATGAGCGAAATTATGGTGAAGCTGTAGCTGAAAAGATTGATGCAGAAATGCATAAACTTGTTTCTGAAGCATATAATGATGTAATGCAACTTTTAGCAGATAATATTGATTTCCTTCACAATATGGCAAATGCCCTTCTTGAAGAAGAAACAATCGACCATACTCAAATTGAAAACCTTTATAATTATGGTACTTTGGATAATCCAAATCAAACAGAACCAGAAGATGAAGGCAAAAGTGAAGCTAAAAGCGCCCTAGAAGCAGCTGGCATTATTGTGCCAGACTCAATTAACAGTGGTGATGTTAAGTCCTCAGTAGATCCTACTGCAGGTGAACATAACACTGATAAATCATCATACTAGTCATAATAGCCTCATCGGTATACGCCGATTGGCATAGAGCCGCCGGTAGGCGGCTCTTTTTCTTAAAAGGAGGTTTCCTATGCGAGATGCGATTTTAGAATTATTGAAAGAGCATAAAGGGGAGTTTGTATCAGGTCAAACTATGTCTGATACATGTGAAATCTCGCGTACAGCGATTTGGAAACATATTGAAGTGTTGCGCCGTCACGGGTATGAAATAGAATCCTTTACAAAAAAAGGCTATCGCTTATTAAATGAGCCAGATTTAGTAGGACCATTAGAAGTGGAGCCCCATTTACAGACTAAGACTTTTGGGCGTCATTATGAGTATGCGGCCCAAGTGGAATCAACTAATTCAAAAGCTCGTGAATTGGCCATGGATGGCGCTGTAGAGGGCACAGTAGTAGTAGCAGAGGAGCAAGTTGCTGGTCGTGGTCGCATTAATCGGGGCTGGTACTCTCCCTATGGCAAGGGCTTGTGGTTTAGTTTGATTTTACGCCCGCCCTTTTTGCCTCTAGAAGCGCCTAAATGCACCCTTATGGGGGCAGTGGCCTTAGTAAAAGCCTTTAAGAAATTAGGCCTTACTACGGCGGGGATTAAATGGCCTAATGATATTTTAGTGGGGACACATAAATTAGTGGGTATCTTAACTGAAATGAGTGGTACCATGGACCAAATTACCTATATTATTATGGGCATTGGAATCAACATGAATAGCACTAAAGATGAGCTGCCAGATGAGTTAAAGGATGTGGCAACTTCCTTTGCGATTGAAGGTCTTACTGTAGATCGTCGAGAGGCCTTTGCTGTTATATTAAAAAGCTTAGAAGAACAATATAACAAGGTACTTAAGGAAGGTTTCGGTAGCACCTTAGAAGAGTGGAAACAGTTTAGTGTTACTTTAAATCAAAATGTAGAAGTGCGAGCCCCAGGGAATACCTATGAAGGTAGGGCGATTGATTTAGACCAAGATGGTAATTTATTAGTAGAACGATTAAATGGTAAAATTGAACGAATTGTAGCTGGCGATGTATCGATTCGCCCTGCAAAAGTTGGAGGATGACATGTTATTAGTTATTGATGTGGGAAACACCAATATTGTATTAGGCGTTTATAATAAGCAGGAATTAGTGGGCCATTGGAGAATCTCCACCAATAAGGCACGTACAACAGATGAATATGGCGTGCTTATTATGAATTTATTTTTCCATGACCAATTAGTGGAAGCGGCTAATATTGATTCTATTATTATTTCGTCTGTAGTGCCACCTTTGATGCCAACGTTAGAACGGGTGTGTTTACGCTATTTTAATGTAAAACCTATTATAGTTGGACCTGGTACTAAAACGGGGATGGCTATTAAATATGACAATCCACGCGAAGTTGGGGCAGACCGCATTGTTAATGCGGTGGCAGCGTATGAAAAATATGGCGGTCCAGCTATTATTATTGACTTTGGTACGGCCACAACCTATTGTGTTATTTTAGAAAATGGGGATTACATGGGTGGTGCCATTGCGCCAGGCATTCAGATTTCCGCGGAAGCTTTATTCCAACGGGCCGCTAAATTACCTCGTATTGAACTTAAAAATCCTGGTCATGTAATTGGTCGGGCAACGGTGAGTTCTATGCAGTCTGGCGTACTTTTTGGTTATGTAGGACAAGTGGAAGGCATTGTAAAGCGAATGAAAGCAGAACTTCCGGAACATACTAAAGTCATTGCTACCGGTGGTTTAGCACCACTTATTAGCAATGAAACGAATATTATTGATCACATTGAGCCTATGCTCACATTAGAAGGATTACGATTATTATATGAACGAAATAAATAAAACTTGGCACATTGGTAATGTGCCGATTCATGGGCAGGCTATTTTAGCGCCCATGGCAGGAGTAAGTGACATTGCTTACCGTTTGTTAGCCAAAGAATATGGGGCTGCTTTAGTTTGCACTGAAATGGTCAGTGCCATGGGGATTCAGTATAAAAACGAACGAACTGAAGACTTATTATTTATGGAAGCAGTAGAACATCCCGTGTCCATGCAAATTTTTGGCTCAAAGCCAGATGTTATGGCTAATGCGGCGCGCGTAGTTGCTGAGGCAGGGGCGGATATTGTGGATATTAATATGGGCTGTCCAGTGAAAAAAGTAGTCAGTTCTGGGGATGGCTCCGCACTGATGAAAACACCTGAGCTCGCTATGGCTGTAGCTAAGGCTGCAGTGGACGCAGTGGATGTACCTGTAACCGTTAAGATGCGCATAGGCTGGGACGAAAGTTCTATTAATGTAGTGGATTTTGCTAAGCGTATGGAATCTGTTGGGGTTGCTGCAGTTGCCGTGCATGGCCGAACGAGGGAGCAAATGTATATGGGCCGCGCCGATTGGTCTTATATTAAGGCTGTTAAGGAAGCACTTCATATACCTGTCCTTGGTAATGGCGATATTACTAGTCCTGAGGATGCTAAGCAAATGTTAGACGAAACTGGCTGTGATGCCATTATGATTGGTCGAGGAGCGCAAGGGAACCCTTGGATTTTTAATGAAATTAATCATTTTCTACGAACTGGTGAAACACTACCTAGACCGACAGCATTAGAGCGTCTTCGTATGTTAAAACGGCATTTTGAACTGCTCTGTAAATATAAAGGTGTAGATACTGGTGTGCGAGAAATTCGAACTCATGCAGGCTGGTACATAAAAGGCTTGCCTGATTCAGCTCATTGGCGGAGTAAAATCAATGTACTCCACACAGTTACATCATTTAATGCTCTTTTGGCGGATTATGAGGCGGCATTATTGGGTGAAAAGTAAGTTAGCATAAATAAATGGGGTACGTTATGGGAAGAGAAAAAATTTGAATGTCTATGACGAGTTGACTTTAGTATTTCTTATTGATATAATACTGTAAACAATCAGACAATAATATAGAAATTAAGAAGGTGTCAATTATTGGCACTTTTCTTTATAACTATTTTTATAAGTCATTGTATTTTTACTTAGTTGTTGGTATAATTATTTCAAGATTATATTAAAAGGGGTTATAAACTGATGGCAGAAGTTAAAGAAACTTTATTGACCGCAGAAGGTTTAAAGAAGTTGGAGGAAGAATTAGCATATTTCAAATCGGTACGTCGAATTGAAGTTGCTGAACGTATCAAGATTGCTATTGAGTATGGTGATATTAGTGAAAACTCAGAATATGATGATGCAAAGAATGAACAAGCATTCATTGAAGGTCATATTATTGAATTAGAAAATAAAATTAATACGGCAAAAATCATTGATGAAAATACCCGTAAAAATGTTGTGTCTGTTGGTAGCAAGGTTAAATTGCTCGACGTTGAGTTCGATGAAGAAGTGGAATATGTAATTGTAGGTTCCTCAGAAGCGGATCCATTTAACAATCGCATTTCTAATGAATCTCCATTGGGCAGTGCAATTTTGGGCAAGAAGAAAGGCGCTGAAGTCGAAGTTAACACTCCAGATGGTGTAGCGACTTACAAGATCTTAGCTATCAATTAAGCCATAAAAAACTTGTACTATGTTAGGAGGAAATCTTATGAGTGAAGAACGTGTATTAACCGCACAAGAACAAGAAAGAGAGTTGAACAGTCAAATGGAGGTTCGACGAGACAAGTTAGCTCAATATGAAGCTGATGGTATCTATCCATTTGGTCAACGATTTGTAGTACAATATCATGCTGAAGAAATCAAAAACGATTTCAAGAACTTTGATGGTCAACCTGTAACTATTGCAGGCCGCTTAATGACTATTCGTTCTCATGGTAAAACTGCATTCGCTAATCTTCGCGATTTGTCTGGAGATATTCAAGTATATTTCCGTGAAGATGAACTAGGTGAAGAAAGTTATAAGCATGTAAAAATGCTTGACATGGGCGATATCGTAGGTATCGAAGGTCATGTATTCCGTACCCATATGGGAGAAATTACTATTAAGGTTAATAAACTCACTCTTCTTTCTAAGTCACTTCGTCCTCTACCTGAAAAATGGCATGGTTTAAAAGACACAGAACTTCGTTACCGTCAACGTTATGTTGATTTAATTGTAAATCCTGAAGTTCGCGATACTTTTGTAAAACGTACAAAAATCGTAGCTAAAATGCGTGAGTACTTAACTAAAAACCACTTCATGGAAGTTGAAACTCCAATGCTTCATGCCATTCCTGGTGGTGCTGCAGCGCGTCCATTCATTACACATCACAATGCGCTAAATATGGATATTTATTTACGTATTTCTCCTGAATTACATTTAAAACGCCTTATCGTTGGTGGTTTAGAACGTGTATTCGAAATTAACCGTTCCTTCCGTAATGAAGGTGTTGATAATCGTCATAATCCAGAGTTCACTATGATGGAATCTTACCAAGCATATGGCAATGTAAATGATGCTATCGAACTCACTGAAAATATCATTGCATACTGTGCACAAGAAGTACTTGGTTCTACTAAGGTTAACTACCAAGGCACTGAAATTGAATTCCGTCCACCTTGGAATCGTATTACAATGCAAGAAGGGGTTAAAAAATACACTGGCGAAGACTTTGATGCTATTGAAACCATTGAAGAAGCTCGTGCTATTGCAGACCGCTTAAATGTGGAATACCAACAAGCTGATGGCATTGGTAAAATTCTTAACTACTGCTTCGAAGAATATGTAGAAAAGAATTTAATTGAACCAACTATCGTATATGGTCATCCAGTAGAAATTTCACCTCTTGCTAAACAAAATCGTGAAAAACCATTAACTACTGAACGTTTCGAAGCCTTCGTTTATGGTCGCGAAATTGCTAATGGTTACTCCGAGTTAAATGACCCAATCGATCAGTTACAACGTTTTGAAAAACAATTAGAAGAACGTGAAGCTGGCGACGATGAAGCGCATCGTATGGATCATGACTTCGTAAATGCCCTAGAATATGGCTTGCCTCCAACAGCAGGTTTAGGCATTGGTATTGACCGTATGGTAATGTTCTTAACTGACTCACCATCTATTCGTGACGTATTGTTCTTCCCATTGATGAAACCAGAAGATGGTTCTGCAAGAAATGGTGGCGAAGAAGAATAATTAACTTATTATATCCGAGCCCTTTGGGGCTCGGATTTTTGTCTTTTCTAAAAAACTATTGGTGTTTACCTGTCTTTAACATGGTAAAATCTTAGTAGATGTGGTATGATGAAGTGTAAATAAATATTATTTTATATAGTAAAATTGTCAATATGTAAGAGGTTAGGACTATGTTAGATTTACGTTTTGTTCGAGAAAATTTAGACTTAGTACAACAAAATTTAGATAATCGTCATACAAAAGGTGATTTAGAGAATTTTGCAAAATTGTACGATTTGCGTAAAGAATTAATTCAAGAAGTTGAACAATTAAAGGCAGAACGCAATACTGTAACTGCGGAAATTAGCGTATTAAAACGAAACAAAGAAAATGCAGATGATAAAATTGCGGAAATGAAAAAAGTAGGCGATCAAATTTCTGAACTAGATAATAAAGTACGCGACACAGAAGAACAACTTGAACAGATCGCTCTAATGTTGCCTAACATGTGTGATGCCTCGGTGCCAGTGGGGGCTGATGAAAATGATAATCCAGAAATGCGCCGTTGGGGGAAACCAAGAGAATTTGATTTCCCTATTAAAGCACATTGGGACTTAGGAGAAAGCCTCGATATTTTAGAATGGGAACGAGCTGCTAAAGAAAGCGGTGCTCGCTTTACTATTTATAAAGGCTTAGGTGCGCGATTGGAACGTGCTCTTATCAATTTCATGCTTGACTTACATTGCGATAAACAAGGCTACACTGAAATGATGACACCATATTTAGTAACGCGCCAAACTATGACTAATACAGGGCAACTTCCAAAATTTGCTGAAGATATGTATAAGGTAGAAGGGGAAGACTATTACTTAATTCCTACAGCTGAAGTAACTTTGACTAACCTACATAGTGGGGAAATCTTGAGTGCTGATGAATTACCTAAGTATTATACGGCCTTTACTGCTTGCTTCCGTGCTGAAGCTGGTTCAGCTGGTCGCGATACACGTGGTCTTATTCGTCAACATCAGTTTAACAAAGTAGAAATGGTTAAATTTGCTAATCCAGATACTTCATTTGATGAACTCGAAACCTTGACTGACAATGCGGAAGAAGTATTGCGTTTATTAGAGTTACCTCATCGCGTAATCACTCTTTGCACTGGTGATATTGGTTTTGGTTCGGCTAAAACATATGATGTGGAAGTTTGGATGCCAGCACAAGGTTGCTACCGCGAAATTTCTTCTTGCTCTAACATGACTGATTTCCAAGCACGTCGTGGGAATATTAAATTCCGCCGTGAAGTGAAAGGTAAACCGGAATTTGTACATACATTAAATGGTTCTGGTTTAGCTGTTGGTCGTACTGTAGCGGCTATTCTTGAAAATAATCAAGAAGCTGATGGTTCCGTACGTATTCCAAAAGCATTGCAGCCTTATATGGGGGGCGTGGAAGTACTTAAACCAGTGGAATAAAACAGTTGGCTCATGAGGGTTGACTATAAATATACTTAATTCTATGTATTATATTTCAATAAAAAGGAGATCTTATGAAAATCTTTATTGATACTGCCAATTTTGATGAAATTAAAGCCGCTTATGACATGGGCTTCATTGCTGGGGTAACAACAAACCCATCTTTAATTGTTAAGGAAAAACGCGATTTAAAAGAAGTCATTAAACAAATTGCAGCCCTTGTAGAAGGTCCTGTAAGTGCGGAGGTTATTTCTACTACAGCTCCTGAAATGGTAAAAGAAGCTCATGAGCTTGTAAAATTGGGTTCCAATGTAGTTACTAAAGTTCCTATGACTGAAGAAGGCTTAAAAGCAGTAGCTGTACTTGCCAAAGAAGGCATTAAAACTAATGTTACTTTAATTTTTAATGCTAACCAAGCATTGTTGGCAGCTCGTGCTGGTGCTAGCTTTGTAAGTCCATTCGTTGGTCGTATTGATGATATGAGCATGGACGGCATTACACTTATTGAAGATATTGCTGAAATCTTCATGATTCATGATATTAAAGCAGAAATTATTGCTGCTAGTGTACGTACACCAATGCATATGATTCAATGTGCAAAAGCTGGTGCACATATTGCAACCGTACCTTATAAAGTGTTGACTGCCTCACTTAAACATCCATTGACGGATGCTGGGTTAGCTAAATTCTTAGCTGATTGGGAAGTTGCCAATAAATAATTATCCCATATACATGAGGAGCCTAGAAGGCCACTTATATATAACGTTTACTAAGCATTACAAAAAGTATTTAGGTAAACGTCTCATTTTAAGGAGGAATAAACAGTGGATAGAACATTAGCATTGGAATTCGTACGTGTAACAGAAGCAGCGGCACTTCGCAGTGGTCGTTTATTAGGTCGCGGTGAAAAAGATGGGGCCGATCAATTAGCTGTAGACGCTATGCGTCAAACATTTGACACAGTACCAATTTCAGGGACTGTAGTAATTGGTGAAGGTGAAATTGATGAAGCACCTATGCTCTACATCGGTGAAGAAGTAGGGGCCGGTGGAGAACCTGTAGACATTGCTGTAGATCCTATTGAAGGAACAAATCTTATTGCAAAGGGCCAAAATGGTGCTATTGCAGTTCTTGCTATTGCTCCTAGAGGTGGTCTATTACATGCACCTGATATGTATATGCAAAAACTTTGCGTAGGACCTCGTGCTAAAGGTGTTATTGATTTAAATGCTAGTGTGGCTGAAAATCTTCGTCGCGTTGCGGAAAAAATGGAACGTGGGATTGATGATTTAACTGTAGTTATGCTTGATCGTCCACGTCATGAACAAATTATGCGTGAATGTCGTGAAGCTGGTGCCCGTATTCGTCTCATTACTGATGGTGATGTAAATCCAGCTATGGAATGTGGTCTTGAAGGCTCAGGCGTTCATATGGTAATTGGTACTGGTGGCGCTCCAGAAGGTGTTTTAGCAGCGGCTGCCTTAAAATGTACCGGTGGTGATATGCAGGCTCGTTTGTTGCCTGAAAATGAAACAGAAGTTCGACGTTGTCATGCTATGGGCATCACTGACTTAAATAAAGTGCTTACTATTGATGATTTAGTTCATGGTGAAGATGTTATTTTCTCCGCTACAGCAATTACAGAAGGTAATATTCTTTCTGGTATTAAGTATTTTGCTGGTGGTGCTCGCACTGAATCTGTAGTAATGCGTTATAAAACAGGTACTGTACGCTTTGTAGATACAATTCATCGTTTAGATCGCAAATTGAAATCTATGAAAGTTAAATAATTTTCTGCTAGAAGCTATTAATTTAGTCAAGAAATATTGAGTAGGCGGTTCAGACTCTTTGGAGTTCTGAACCGCTTATTTCTATGCTCGCCCTTGAAGTTGAGGGGCTATTTATAGTATATTATAGAGTAGGATTTATATAAGAAGATTAAAGTGTAATTGCCTGAAATAGATTAGTAGTTGGAGGGAATATTTTGGAAAAGCTCATCATTAACGGTAAAAAGCCGTTGAATGGTCGCGTACGTGTTAGTAGCGCTAAAAATGCGGTGTTGCCTATTATTGCAGCCACCATGTTGGCATCTACGCCAAGTCGTTTAGTAGAGGTTCCTCATCTCGAGGATGTACATACAATTTGTGAGGTTATTTCCTCTTTAGGTGTAAAAGTAAGTCATGAAGGTAATGACGAAATTGTTTTTGATGCAAGTACTATTACGGCAACAGAAGCACCATATGAATTAGTACGTCGTATGAGAGCATCTTTTTTAGTTATGGGGCCATTGCTTGCTCGCCGCGGTGAAGCTCGCATTTCCTTGCCTGGTGGATGTGCCATTGGTAGTCGTCCTATTGATTTACATCTCAAAGCATTTGAGGCGCTTGGCGCTGTTATTGAAATGGGTGATGGCTATGTGCAGGCTACAGCGCCTAATGGCCTTAAAGGGACTCAAATTTATTTAGACTTCCCAAGTGTAGGAGCCACTGAGAATATTATTATGGCTGCGTCTATGGCAGAAGGTAAAACAGTGATTGAAAATGTGGCTCGGGAGCCTGAAATTGTAGACTTAGTTACATATTTAAATAGTATGGGGGCAGATATTCGTGGCGCTGGTACTAATGTGATTCGCATTCAAGGCGTTAAAGAACTTAAAGGTGCGACTCATACTGTAATTCCTGATCGCATTGAAGCTGGTACCTATTTAATTGCAGCAGCTATGGCTGGTGGCGATGTGTATGTAGAAAATGCCTTGTCAGAACATTTAAAGCCTGTTGTAGCTAAACTTAAAGAAGCGGGTGTGGCTGTATATGAAGATGTAGATGGCATTCGTGTTGTGTCTGAGGGAAAAGTAAAAGCTGTGGACATTAAAACACTGCCATATCCAGGATTTCCTACAGATATGCAAGCTCAATTTATGGCCTTTACCACCATTGCAGAAGGAACAAGTACGGTGATGGAAACAGTATTTGAAAATCGTTTTATGCATGTGGACGAGCTCAAGAAAATGGGGGCTAAAATTCGCATTGAAGAACGCCGTGCCATTGTTGATGGTGTGCCGACCTTAACAGGTGCTAAAGTGCGTGCTACTGATTTGCGTGCTGGGGCAGCCTTAGTTTGTGCAGGACTAGCAGCAGAGGGCGTTACAGAAGTGACACAACTGTCCCATATTGATCGTGGGTACGACAATCTAGTGGGCAAATTAAAAAGGTTAGGTGCTGACATTGTTCGGGTGGACGAGTAAAAAAACAGTGACTCGCGCTGATGTTAAGAAAAAGCGTGAAGCGCGTCGCAAGAAAAGTACACAGCCGATAGCGACAACTACGCCTAAAAGCCCTAAAATGGTAAATAATAACATTTCTATTTTTGAACGAATTGCTCTTTGGTGGGCCTATGATATTGGCATAGACTTGGGTACAGCGAATGTACTTATTTATGTGAAGGGCAAGGGCGTTGTTTTAGATGAACCTGGCTATGTAGCTTGGAATTCACGGACTCATGAAGTGGTTGCTGTTGGCGATGATGCTCGAGTTATGCTTGGGCGTACACCAGAAGAGATTGAAGTAATACGTCCTTTACAAGATGGGGTTATTACTAATTATGATATGACGGAGTTTATGCTTCGCTATTATATTAAGAGTGTTTTGCCTTCCTCGTCTTTATTTAAGCCTCGTATTGTGGTATGTGTGCCATCAGGGATTACACCAGTAGAAAAACGAGCTGTTATTGAAGCTGTATTGCAAACAGGGGCTCGTAAAACGGTACTTATTGAAGAACCTTTGGCGGCGGCCTTAGGTACAGGCCTTGATAAGGCAAAATCTGCCGGTGCTATAGTTGTTGATATTGGCGGTGGCACTACAGATATTGCGGTGCTTTGCAATACAGGTATCGTTGTGAGTAAATCATTGCGCATGGGTGGCGACAAGTTTGATGAAGCCATTATTGCTTATATTAAACGCCGGCGTAAAATGTTAATTGGCCATCGCACGGCGGAAGAAATAAAGATTGCCGTAGGTACAGTTGACCGAAAAGCACCTGTAGAAGAAATAAAGGTGCGTGGCCGTGATATTGTATCTGGTTTGCCACAAACTATAACTGTTACTTCAAAAGAAGTACAATTAGCCTTAGAAAAACCAATTGGTATTATATTGGAAGGCATTAAGGATATTCTAGAAAAGACACCCCCTGAATTAGTAGCGGAAATTGCTGATCATGGCATTCTACTAACAGGTGGTGGCGCATTAATTAGTGGGTTAGAGCGTTTAGTGTCTCGGTCCATTGGAGTGGCTGCGTATTTAGTAGATAATCCTCGTTATTCTGTAATTCAAGGAACAGGGCGGGCCCTGCAAGAAATGGATAAACTTCAAGATAGTTTAGAAGAGTTACAGTAAAATTAAATATTTATAGTTCATACCATGAAATATATGGCATGGTTAAACAAATTATATTTGTGTTTGTTTATTGTGCCACATATTTCATGGTATTTTTAATTTACTTTAAGTATGAATAAAATAGATAATTAAGAAATTCATATATAATTACAATCCTCTTATTAGTGTCGCCTATATATAAATTTATGTCTTCTACAAGAAGATTTGGGAGTGGGGATTATATAAAATCAAAAGTTGAAGAGAGTAAAAGCGCATGTATTAAGCTATTTATAGGTCAAATAATATCGAAATAAACTAATATAGATTCAATGAAACTCATTTAGTTTTAGATTTAATTAAAGAAGTTACATCTAACATATACGAAAAATTAAGAAGTAAAAAATGATCGAACATTATCTAAATGCATGTATAGCTTGCATTTTTGTGATACTTATATAGAGTTCTTATAACTTTAATATAACTTCATATTTTTAAGTATTATTCAAGTCGTTTGAAATTGGCTATACTGAAGTCAAAGGAATGGCTTACCCCGGGAGCAAGCCATGGAAATACATTTTAAATATCTTCTGAGTTGTATAGGGCTCCTTAAGAAGATACATTGACATTTGGAGGTCATAAAGATGGATGCATTGAAAATTGTATGTAGTAGTGAAGCGGCAAAACATTTTGATATTTCTTGCAGCAGACCGCAAGAATGCTTAGATACTATTTTAGGTCAATTTGAACCAGATTTCACTGCCACTGGTGCGGTAGTTGTTACAGACCAAGAATTAGACAAACTACCTCCTGTAATTGAAACTTTATTAGATATTCCAACATTTATTATTCGTACAACAAAAGATAGCGAAATTCCTTTAGACTTATTAACTAAAGGGGTACACGTAATCGATGTTAACCAATTCGACCGCTTATTATTTAGCCGTCAAATCGAAGATGCAGTAGTAGCTTACGAAGAAAAGATTTTACCACCATTCTTCAAAGAATTAGTTAAATATGTTGAAACTGGTAATATGACATTGGCAACACCAGGTCACCATGGTGGTCAATTCTTCCGTAAACATCCAGCAGGTCGTTATTTCTATGATTGGTTCGGCGAAGCGTTATTCCGTTCTGATATGAGTTCTTCTGATGTTCGCATGGGCGACTTATTAATTCATGAAGGTGCTCCATATGATGCAGAAAAACATGCTGCTGAAGTATTTAATGCAGACTTCACATATTTTGTATTAAACGGTACTTCTTCTGCCAATAAAGTAGTATGTAATGCTTTAATTAAACCTGGTGATGTAGTTTTATTTGACCGCAATAATCATAAATCTTTACATCATGGTGCTTTAGTACAGGCTGGTGCCACACCTGTATATGTAGAAACTTCCCGTAACCCATTTGGTTTTATCGGTGGTGTTGATGATCACTGCTTTGATGAAGCATATTTACGTGAACGTTTAGAAAAAGTAGCGCCTCATAAAGCAAAAGAAAAACGCCCATTCCGTGTAGCATTAATTCAATTGGGTACTTATGATGGCACAATTTACAATGCTCGCCAAGTTGTTGATCGTATTGGACATCTTTGCGATTACATCTTATTCGACTCCGCTTGGGTAGGTTATGAACAATTTATTCCTATGTTACGTGACTGCAGCCCAATGTTATTAGAACTTGGACCTGAAGATCCTGGTATCTTTGTAACTCAATCTGTTCATAAACAATTAGCAGGTTTGTCTCAAGCGTCTCAAATTCATAAAAAAGATAGCCATATTAAAGGCCAAGCTAGATACTGTAATGATGACTGCTTCAATAATGCTTTCATGTTACATGCTTCTACATCCCCTTGCTATCCAATCTTCGCATCTCTTGACGTAAATGCTAAGATTCATGAAGGTAAAGCAGGTCGTAAATTATGGGATGAAACTGTAAAACTTGGTATTGAAACTCGTAAAGCAATTAAAAAAGCTTGTCATTACATTAAACCATTTATTCCTGAAACAATTGATGGAAAAGCATGGGAAGATTATGATACAGATGTAATTGCAGCAGATAATAAATTCTTCAAATTCGACCCTGAAGCTGATTGGCATCAATTCGAAGGATATGCCAAAGATCAATACTTAGTAGATCCTTGCAAATTATTACTTTACACTCCAGGGATTGATAAGAAAACAAGAAAATATGAAGACTTTGGTATCCCAGCTGGCTTGTTATCCAACTATTTACGTGAGCATGGTTTAACTCCAGAAAAGAGTGACTTAAACTCCATTTTATTCTTGATTACTCCAGCTGAAACTGAAACTAAGATGAAAAATCTAGTATCTTTATTAGCTCGTTTTGAACAATGCTTAGACGAAGATCTTCCAATGCAAGATGTATTGCCTAAGATTTACTACAACAACGAAGAACATTACAGAGGATATACAATTCGTCAACTTTGCCAAGAAATGCACGATTTCTATAAATCCCATAATGTTAATACATTACAAAAACGCTTATTCCGTGAAGAATATATGCCACCAGTAGCAATGAGTGCTCAAGCAGCAACTTATGAATTCATTGCAGGTAATTATGAAGAAGTGACATTAGATCAAATCGAAGGTCGCATTGCACTTGAAGGTGCTCTTCCTTATCCTCCAGGAATTATTACTATTGATCCAGGTGAACGTTGGAGCGAAAACGTAATTGCTTACTTCCGTGTATTAGAAGCTACTCTTAACGAACTTCCTGGCTTTGCTGGCGAAATTCAAGGTGTACACTTCAAGGAAATTGATGGTCAAATCAAAGCAGTTGCTTATGTATTAAAAGACGAATCTGTAATCAAAAAATAATAAAGATAGGACGTGAAAATAAATGAGTGATACTAGCAGCAAAAAGATGGGTGTAGTCCAACTCACCATTATTACAGCTGTTAACATGATGGGCTCCGGCATCATCATGTTACCAGCTAAGCTGGCTACCGTAGGTACAATATCTGTATTGTCCTGGCTAGTAACAGCAGTTGGCTCTATGTGTTTAGCATATTGTTTTGCGCAATGTGGTATGTTTAGTCGTAAAAGTGGCGGTATGGGGGGGTACTCTGAATACGCTTTCGGTAGAAGTGGTAGCTTCTTATGTAACTATACCTATGCATTCTCTCTAATCATTGCAAACGTAGCGATTGCAATTTCTGCAGTAGGTTATGGTACAGAATTTTTGGGCACTCAATTAAGTGCACTTGGTGTAGGTTTAGCAACTATTGCTATTCTTTGGATTACTGGTGTTCTTAACTTTGGTGGTGCTGGCATTACTGGTAAATTAGGCTCCGTTACTATTTGGGGGGTATTGATTCCAGTATTTGGTATTAGTATTCTTGGTTGGTTCTGGTTTGATCCAGGTACATATGTAGCAGCATGGAATCCTCATAATTTACCATTCTTTGAAGCTGTGTCTACATCAATTACCTTAACACTTTGGGCATTCTTAGGTTTAGAATCTGCTTGTGCTAATAGTGATGCTGTAGAAAATCCTGAAAAGAATGTACCAATCGCAGTACTTGGTGGTACATTAGGGGCTGCAATTGTATACATCGCGTCTACTAATGTAATGAGTGGTATCGTACCAATTGAAGAATTAGCAGCATCTAATGCACCATTTGGTTATGTATTTGCTCAAATGTTTAATGAAACAATTGGTCAAATCGTAATGGGCTTAATGTGTATTGCATGTCTTGGTTCCTTGTTAGGTTGGCAGTTTACAACAGCTCAAGTATTAAAGAGCTTGGCTGATGAAGGCTACTTCCCTAAAATTTTCGCTAAAGTTACTAAAGCCAATGCACCAATTGCAGGCATGATTATTATGATGATTATTGAAACCATCATTGGTTTTACAACAATTAGTCCAAGTCTAATGGAACAATTTAATGCTATTGTTGAGTTGGCCGTTGTAACAAACTTGGTACCATATGTATTATCGATGGCTGCATTGCCAATCATTTTACATGAAGCAAAAGTAAACAAGAAAAAAGTAGGATCAATCTTATTTATCAATCTGTTATCTGTATTGTATAGTTTCTATGCACTATATGCGTGTGGCGAATTTGCTCTTGCCTATGGTGGTCTCGTTACCTTCTTAGGTTGGGTATTCTACGGTTATATTGCATATAATAACGAAACTAGTGCAGAACCTCAAAGCATATCCTAAGATATGACCTCTTATTAAAATAGTTTGTAAAATTAGGACAGTATCTTAGATGCTGTCCTAGTTTTACATTGTTTAAGTGTGTTTATTGTAGAAATAAATTTAAATTTTAGGGGTAGTATTAATCGTTTGAATATACTTCAAGTCGTTTAATAGTGATATTCTATCAAGAAGTTGCTATAATCATTTGCTTATTATTTTATTTGAATGGGTAATAAACTTGGGGATTTCATATTTCTGATTGTTATATATGATGAAATCAGATTGTGATAGGTGTGAAAATTACGCTGTAATGCAAGTGTAATTGGATTTATGAAAGGAAATTATTTCTATGGATTTTGAGGTTTGTAGAAATTATGTATGTATAGCTGAATCCTATACAATTAGTGAAGCTGCTAGGCAATTGAATATTGCACAACCTGCACTAAGCTTGCAAATTAAAAATTTAGAAGCATATTATGGAGTTCAATTAATTAAAATGCGCCAAGGCAGTCGTCATATTGAATTAACTACCGCCGGGGATTTATTATATCGTCGTATCAAACATTTGCTAAACCAAGAAGAATTACTTCGTAAAGAAGTAAGAAAAAGTGCATCTGAAGAAGCCGATACCATTGCCATTGGGACTACGCCTGAATTAGCATGTATCGTAAATGACTATATTACAGATTTTAAAAAAGAAAATCCTAAGGGAAAATGGAAAGTTATATTTAATGATCTAAGAGTAATCACTGATTATTTAGAACGTGGATTGTTAAATTTAGTAGTTACACCTACCATACCGCCTCACAAGCATTTGTATGCTTTTGAAGGCGCGGGCACTCGGGAATTAGTTGTATTAGGGCCTAAAGGGCATCAATTGCTAGAAACACGTAGCTATATAAAATTAAGTTCCCTTGATGGCCAGCAAGTAGCAGTTATGAGTGATTTAGAAAATTCTTTATTACGTGTATGCCGTGAAAAGGAATTGGATATTTCATGTTCTATTAATAGTAATTCACTGATGTTTATTCTTGATGTAGTGGTTCAATCGGGTTCATTAGCTATAGTGTCAGGTGTTATTCCTAAATGGGTTAAAGAACATGTAGAATGTACACCATTACGATGTAAGGAACTTAATAAATCGCAACGTATTTTTACATATAAGGGCGGTCAAAAGACTAAATTAGTTAAAGAGTTTTTAGCTTATCTTAAAGATAGACCGGATATTAGTGATACAGATACTGGTAATTAGCAAGGAGACGTATTATGGACCTTTTCGAAGGATTAGATACATTTACGTATCTAGGAGATGATGATTCTGATATAAGTTTTGCTCGTATGGAAAAATTACAAAAATTATATGAATTAGATGTATATCCATATGGGGATAAATTTGAATGGAGTCATTATTCACAAGATGTGATTCAACAATTTAATACATTAGTGAATACTAAAGTGGCTGTGTCAGGGCGCATTATGGCGAAACGGGACCATGGAAAAACTATTTTCTTTACACTTAGAGATTCAAAAGGAGATATTCAAGTTTTTTCGCGTAAAGATGAGTTAACTAATCTTGAAGGTGAATTGCTTGATTTGCTTGATGTAGGCGATATTATCGGCGTAAATGGCATCGTATTTAAAACTGATAAGGGTGAAATTAGCATTCGTACTACACATATCGAATTGTTGACTAAGTCGTTAAAACCACTACCTGACAAATGGCATGGCTTAAAAAATTCAGAGTTTAGATATCGTCATCGTTATGTTGATTTAATTATGAATCCGAATGTACGTGATGTATTTCAAAAAAGATTTAAAATTATAGCTTGTATTAGAGAATGGTTGTTAAAGCATAATTTTATGGAAGTAGAAACGCCTATGATGCAAAATTTATATGGCGGTGCTGCAGCACGTCCATTTATAACATATCATAATGCTCATAATATGGATGTGTATCTTCGTATCTCACCTGAATTATATTTAAAACGCCTTGTAGTTGGCGGATTTGATCGAGTATTTGAAATCAATAGAAATTTTCGCAATGAAGGAATTGATAAAACTCACTATCCTGAATTTACAATGGTGGAAACATATCAAGCCTACGCAAATTATGAAGATATGATAAAGCAAATTGAAGAGTTGGTTCGATATTGTGCAGAAACTGTTGTAGGCTCTAGTAAGGTTATGTACCAAGGAACCGAGATTGACTTTTCAAGCCCCTGGCAGCGAATGACAATGGTTGAAGCTATAAAAAAATACTCTGGGAAAGATTTTGATGAAGTAGAAACCTTAGATGACGCTCGTGAATTTGCCGATAATTTAGGAGCTGAATATACAGAGCATGATGGAATTGGCAAGGTAATGAATGCTTGTTTTGAAAAAGTGGCGGAGCACAATTTAATTCAACCAACTATTATTACTGGACATCCTTTAGAGATTTCACCTTTAGCCAAGCAGAGTAGAGAAAAGCCTTGGCTTACTGATCGATTTGAGGCATATATTTTTGGCCGTGAATTAGCAAATGGATTTTCAGAGTTGAATGATCCATTTGATCAACGTACTCGATTTGAACAACAAATGAGGGAACGCGAATTAGGCGATGAAGTGGCTCATCAAATGGATGAAGATTTTATCGATGCGTTAGAGTATGGATTACCACCAACCGCAGGATTAGGGATTGGTATTGATCGATTGGTAATGTTTTTAACAGATAGTCCATCTATTCGTGATGTTATTTTTTTCCCACTTATGAAGCCTGAAGAAGGACGACAAGTATATAGTGAAGATGATGATCTTAAAAAATCAGAATAAAACTATACAGTATACACTTTACGAAATAAAGTGAGTTAGTGATTACATGAAAGTATATATCTTATATACAAATACATTTTGCAATACGTAGTTAAAAATAAAAGCTATTAGTAGAAAGTCGGATACTCTACTAATAGCTTTTATTTTCAATTGCCCTTCAGGTTCATGTTATAATATAAAGAGTGTTATAATTTATTTTTACAAGGAGGCGCTATGACAGGGAAGAAAAAAGCATTACTCGCAATGGCCTTAATTATGACTTTGAGTGTGTCAGCTGCCCTAGCTGCTGATGTGACAAATTTAAGAGCACTTAATGAAACCGGACATACAAGAATTGTATTTGATATGAAGGGCCTTCCTGATGGATGGAGCTCTATTTATAATGATAAAAGCCAAGAGGTAAAAATTCATTTACCCAGTACTACTAATATGACGTCAAATCCTGTGTCGTATAATCGGCGGGATACAGGCGTGCTTCGCGGAGTGGCCTTAGATACGCAAGGTAGTGATTTAGATGTGACCTTGTCGGTAAATCAATCCATTCATCATAGAATTTTTACATTAACATCACCTGATCGCTTAGTAGTGGATTTGTTTACTGATTATGACCAAAAAACATCGCGAAAATTAAGTGAAGGGGTAAGCTTCTCTAAATGGGATACAAGTAGTCCTAATGGTCGTTTAAAAGCCTTTGTTTTAGAAGCCGATTCATCAGTTCCTATGCGTGTAGGGAATGCAGGAGCTAATGGTAAGTTGCTTCAAAATGTACAGGCTCCTTATGTAGCTGCTCTTGGCGTAAAGGAAAGTACGGCGCAGCGCATCGCTGGCAGAGTGGCCGAATCAGACCTATTAGGTAATCAATGGGAGCCTAAATCAGAATTAAAATATGTGCCAGGTAAAGGATATAGCTTGCAATTTACAACACCTATAATTGAAGTTCATGAGCATGATAATGTCTTATCAGTGAGCGGCGTCAATCGGGAGCGCCAAGAAGATGAACTGATTTTATTTACTCCTAAATTTGGTAAATCCACACATACTAATGTGTATGGTCAAGAGGTAATAGTTAAAAACAATGCAGTTGTAAGTAAAGTAACCAATGACGCAGCATTACAGAAGGGAACTATCGTTTTATCTGGTCATGGTAAAATGGCTAAAGCTCTTGACAAACTTAAGGTCGGTGATACGGTGAGCATTGCGTTGAAGCCAGAGATTGCTAAAATAAGTAATCATGCTGCGGTAGTATATGAAGGGGGACAGACTGTGCTAGCAAAGAGTTCGGTTCTCGGTACTGACAATGGACATCTTCAAGGCCGTAGCTTTATTGGCGTTGATAGCTCAGGTCGTTTACTTGTTTTAGTGGTAGATAATAGTCAAGGCCTTTCAATTGGTGTTAGCACAAAAGAAGGGGCGCATATGCTTAAGGAATTAGGTGCCACCGATGGAATTGAACTAACTGATCAAGGGGCTATAGATATGTATAGTACCATGTATTTACATGTGGGGGCACCAGGTACGCCGAAGAAGTATGAAGAGATTTTAGTACTCGGATAATTGGTACTGGAAAAGGGAAAATATTTTATTTTACCTTATCAAAATAGTTTATTTCATGCTATAATAGGTATACCACCTCTTAGCAAAGAGGTTATGAAGGAGGTAAGTCGATGAAAAAATATATGAAATATACCATGATGACTATGCTTGCAACAGTGATGTTAGTAGGCTTTGTATTTACAGCATCAGCTGCAAGTGTTAATCAAGAATCAGTTTTAACCGGTAAAGTAGTATCTACTGTAGGTGTAGGGACAGTGGTTAAGCAAGGGGATGTACTTGTAAGCATTCAATCCTTAACAGGCCCAATGCCTGCGGCACGGGCCACTGTTGATGGAGTGGTATCATCCGTAGCTGTTCATGAAGGTGATCAAATTAAACAAGCCCAAGTCGTTGCAGTAGTTAACGGTAATTAGAAGGGAGATATGAATGAAATTATTTCGTTCATCGCGCCGGTATAAGAAAGGTGTACTGGCGCTTTTCTTTTGCAGTGCCTTAGCTGCACTGCCTTATGGAGGACAGGCAGTTGATTTTTTGCCTGTCAATGAAGTGCATACTGGCATGGAAGGCCATGCTGATACAGTTGTAGAAGGAAGCACTATTTCTAGTTTCAATGTTAAGGTTTTGGGGGTCATGAAAGATCGAGGCCCTTCAGGCGATTTGATTTTGGCTAAATTTTCAGGGCCTATTATAGATGAAACCGGTGGTATTGTGCATGGCATGAGCGGTAGCCCTGTGTATATTAACAACAAATTAGTAGGTGCTGTAGCCTATGGTTGGGGCTTTGCTGATGGTACAATTGGCATGATTACACCAATTGAAGATATGGTAAAACTTTGGAATATACCATATGAGCAAGCGGTAGCAAATCCTTGGAAGGACAGCCATTTGGTGCCCTTAGGGACGCCGTTGATGGCCTATGGTTTTGATGCGAATGCCTTGACCTATATGAAGGATAAGCTTCCTGATTATCAATATAGTACCTATGATACGGCCGCTGCGGATGGTGATGAGGTGGCTAAACCGCTTCAAGCAGGTGGCTCAGTGGCAGCACTACTTGTGGATGGTGACCTAAAATTAGGTGCTATTGGAACGGTAACCTATGTAGATGATGATCAACTTGTCGCTTTTGGACATCCATTTTTAAAGCGTGGCTCAGTGGGCTATTTTATGCACAATGCGTCTATTTTTACAGTAGTTAAAAGCGTGGATTCTGGGTTTAAGCTTGGTTCCATGGGCGCTGAAGTGGGGACCGTAACGGAAGATCGCGGTGCTGGTATTGCCGGCAAGACGGGACAAATTATGAGCGGTATCCCTATGGCGATTACGATTCGCGATTTAGATATGAATAAGGAGCAAGTGGCGGCAGTTAAAATTGTAGATGCTAATGAACTAAGCCCGACTTTGGCTGCTACTTCAGTGTATAGCTTCTTGAACAAAACATTAGATAGAAATGGTGAAGGTACGGCAACCGTTGCTGTTAAGATTCAACCGCGTGATGGTAAAATTCCCGACTTAGAACGTACCAATATGTTTTATTCTTCAGAGTCTATCGGGGTGAAGAGTGTTGATGAATTTTATAATATTGTTGACGCTCTTATGAATAATCGCTTTATTAATTATGATATTGCTGGCATCGAAGTAGAAGCGGATGTAACAAAAACACCGCGCACAGCCTTGATTAAGGATGCCACATTGACTCCAGGTGTTGCCTCACCAGGTGATACCATTGTTATTGAAGTAACGCTTCAGCCTTTTAGAGGGGAAGAAATAAAAAAGGAAATTTTTTATACAATTCCTAAAGATCAGCCATTAGGCAAAGCTACCTTAGAAGTTCGCGGTGGCGGTGTCGTGCCATTGCCTTATTTATTAGAAAAGCAAAAATATAATTTAACTGATGAAATTATTCGCCGTTTGAAGACATACAAAGATTTTGACGAGTTCTATAAAGAGCTTCGTAAAGCGGATACAAATAATCAGATTGTTGTTGAAATTTTAGAAGATGGCATTAGCATGGTTGATTCCGGCGATGGGGATACGGTGAAAAAAGCTAAACTAGAGAATGTAGAAGAAAACCCTATTCCAGGTACAGTGGCTAAACCTAAGACTAAAGGCAATTTGCCTGGTGTAGACCCTGAGGATGATAAAGAACATTATTCTGCTAAGATTGATACAGAATATGTAATTCGTGGTGATGGTCAATTTATCTTAAATATAATGACACCAGCAGAGCGCGATAAGACTAAGGCTAAGATGGCTAAAGCACAGGCTAAAGAGAAAAAAGAGCAAGCCTTAAAGGATAAAGAAAAAGCGTTGAAAGACAAAGACGCTGCATTAAAAGACAAAGATGATACGCTAAAAGATAAAGAGGGCGTGTTAAAAGACAAAGATGAGGCGTCAAAAGATAAAGATGATACGCTAAAAGATAATGATGGTGCATTAAAAGATAATAATGAAGCGTCAAAAGATAAAGACGATGCCTCAAAAGACGAAGAAGATACTTCAAAGGATACAGTGCAAGCTTCAAAAGAGTAAGATATGAATTGAAGTTTGTTAGTGTAATTTTATATAAGCTAGATAAACCTTACTTTACGATTTTCGTGAAGTAAGGTTTTTTTGTAAAAAAAGCCCTATATTTCCTTATGGTACTGATGACAAGGGCTAGGGTTTTGTGCTAAAATGAGGGGTAGTATTTGTAGATAATATAAATCATTTTTTACTATATTATGTATGTATTATAAAGAGGGATTCTTCATAAATTAGTAAGGAGGTACATCTTTGCAGTGGTTAGAAGCGATAGGTCGCTTTGTTATACTTTGCTTATCGCGATGTGGTGAAGCTACCATATTGATTTGGCAAACCATAAAGCAATTAAAGAATGCGAATTGGCGACATGTTATTTTTCAAATGGCTCATTTGGGGGTAGATTCACTGCCCATTATTAGTTTGACCTTACTATTTGCAGGGGCTGTAATGACTTTGCAAATTACAGATATTTTAATTCGCTATGGTGCACAAGGCACTGTAGGGGGCATTATGGCCATTGCCATGGGCCGCGAATTAGGGCCTGTGCTTGTAGGCGTTGTCTTAGCTGGCCGTGTAGGTGCGGCCATTACGGCTGAACTGGGCACGATGAAGGTAACCGAACAGATTGATGCCCTTAAAGTTATGGCTGTTAATCCTATTGGGTATTTAGTGGTGCCACGGATGCTAGCCTGCATGATTATGGTTCCCATTTTGGCATTATATGGCGTTCTTATTGGCATTGGCGGTGGCTATGTGGTGGCCACCATTGTTAAAGGACTAGCAGGGGCAACCTATATTGACTCGATTCAGTTATTTGCTGTTACTAGCGATTTAACATTTGGCTTGATTAAGGCTAGTGTATTTGGTGCCGTTATTGCCCTTGTAGGTTCCTATAAAGGCATGTATACAAAAATGGGCGCTGCCGCAGTTGGTAATTCCACTACAAGCTCGGTAGTTACCAGCATTATTTTAGTATTTGTATTAAATTATTTCTTATCAGTCTTGTTATATTAAGGTAAAATAAGAGTATTGAGGACATTGCTTCATGATAGAGTTAAAAGATGTGGTGGTTGCATATGATGATCGCGTCATTTTAGACCATGTGGATTTGACAATTGAAAATGGTGAGACTTTGGTTGTCCTAGGCGGCAGTGGTGCTGGTAAAAGTACTATATTGCGTCTTGTCATAGGCCTTCAACGGCCTACAAGCGGTCAGATTTTAGTTGATGGCGTAGATGTAGTGGGCCTTAGCGAAGATGAGTTTAATACAGTGCGAGAGAAGATGGGCATGGTGTTTCAGTATTCTGCTCTATTTGACTCTATGACAGTAGGTGAAAATGTAGCCTTTGGGTTACGTCAGCATACAGAGTTAAAATCTCAGCGCATTCACGAGATTGTAGCTGAAAAGCTAGCGCTCGTAGGTCTTCCCGGCACAGAGGCGTATATGCCAAGTGAATTATCTGGGGGGATGAAAAAACGTATTAGCCTAGCTCGTGCTATTGCGCTTAATCCAAGTATTGTATTATATGATGAACCAACCTCAGGGCTTGATCCTATTACGTCGGGCACGATTAGTAAATTGATTCGCAGTATGCAGCATCATTTAAAATGCACGTCCATTGTAGTAACACATGATATGCAATCAGCCTTTTATGTGGCGGATCGGATTGCATTATTAGATAAAGGAAAATTTGTGGAAGTTTCAACAGCAGAAGAGTTTAAGAAGTCCAAGAACCCCGTTGTACAACAATTTATTCACGGTGGGGATGAACTGGAAGTAATAGATGGGGGGACAATATAATGAAGTGGTCTACAGAGGCCAAAGTAGGGTTATTTACCGTAATCGGTATAGCACTCTTTGCAGCTTGTGTAATATTTTTAGGGCGTTTGGAGTTATTCCAGCCGCCACAAATGAAAATACATGGTGAGTTTCAATCTGTAACAGGTTTAAAAACAGGCAATCAAATTAAATATTCTGGCGTAGCTGTAGGGCGTGTGACAGATATGGAAGTAACGTCTAAGGGCGTTACATTGACCATGGAAATCGCAGAAGATACAGAGATTCCTGATGATTCAGAATTTGCTCTTGCCAATGATGGCATTTTAGGGGATAAATTTATACAGGTTACACCTGGACGCTCTAAGACCTTCTTAAAAGATGGTGACACTGTATATGGCGATGGTCAAAGCGAAATTGATAAGACCATGAAACAGGCTACAGTATTAATGGCAGAGGCGAATAAGACTTTAGAGTCCATCAATCATATCATTGGTGATGAACAGACTCAAAAATCACTTCAAAATGCTCTTCGCACGACTGAAGTCATTGCTAATAATACGGCCAATTTAACAGGTCAAATGAATGCTATGTTAGCCGATAATCAAGGCAATTTACAAGCTATTACCTCTAATATGGTAAATATTACGCGCAATATGGATGATATTACAACACAATTTGACTCTACCATGAGTCAATTTAATAGTGATGGGCAAGCTGGTCAAGAGATGCGTGCTATTGTAGATAATTTACGAACTACAACGGACAGTATCAATCGCATGGCTACATCTATGGAAGGTGTTGTAACCGATCCACAGAGCAGTCAAGATATTAAAGAAACTTTACATAATACAGCACAACTTACAACAAAGTTAAATCGTCTAACTGGTGGAGACGTGGAAGGAAGGGATTCTGGAAAAAAGCTCCCTTTTAAAGTAGACTCTGGCGTGGAGCTGCTTTATAATACAACTAACAAGGATATAGCCGCTAATGGTGATATTCGCTTCTTCGCTGGAAAACATATACTCACTTTAGGTGCCACTCAATTAGGCGATGGCAGCCATTTAGAACTTACATATGGACAGCGTTTAGCCGAAAAATTCATGTTACGTGGCGGTCTCTTTGATGGTGATGTAGGTGTGGGCTTGGATTATGGTTTAGGAGGCCCCTTTTCCTTATCCGCTGCTGTAATGGATATAAATGATTATCGCTATCGGATTCGCAGTGAAATACGCTTAGCCGATGACACATATATGATTGCTCAAATTATTCGACCTATGAGTGCAGAAAATGGTGGTAATTACTTTGGGCTTCGTCAAGCATTTTAATTTTGGAGGTAATAGTCATGATAAATAAAAAAGCACTTTCCTTAGCAGTCATTTTAGCTTTAACAACAACTGGCGTGTGGGCTGCTAGTCCTCTTACTGATGATTCAAAAGATGCAAAGTTAACTAAATTTCAACAAGCCGCTCTTGTAACTACACAAGAGGCGGTAGCAAATAAAATTTCTACTGATCAAGAAGTAGGTAGCAAAGTATCCTTAAACTTGCCACGTACAGTAGAATTAGCATTAATGAATAATCGCTCTGTACGTCAATCAGAATGGCAATATGAAGCTGCTAAAGCTCAGGTTGGTGTTGCTGCTTCAGCTAAAAACCCAACAGTAAGCTATTCCTATGCTGGTGGACGCGGTAGCTCTACCAATGCGCTGACCGGTAATTCTGTAGTTGGTGAGTCAGCTAGCAACACATTTACTTTAGCTGTGCCTATTTATACTGGTGGCAAAGCCGAGTCTGCTATTGATTCCGCTCGTTATTCCCGCGAAGGCTCTAATGCGGCTTTAGAAGTAGCGCGTCAAGGAGCTAAATTGACAGCCGCTACTAATTACTATTCCCTCATTATGGCTCGCAATAAAGTAGATATTGCAGAGCAATCTGTAAAAGATTATGATGGACATTTAACAAATGTTAATCAACAATATAATGTAGGTATTGTTGCTAAGTCTGATGTACTTTCTTCTGAAACATCCTTAGCTAATGCTCGTACAGCCTTAGTAGAGGCTCAAAATGCAGCTGACTTAGCAGAAGCTCAGCTCAATAATTCCATTGGCTTACCTGTTACTACTTCAGTGGCTACTGCTGATTCATCCTTAGGTTACGCACCATATAATGTAACCTTACAAGAAGCTCAGGCCTATGCGGTGCTTCATCGTGCTGACCTTGTACAAACTACAATGGCTGTGAAATCTGCTGAAGAATCTGTAAAATCTGCTAAAGCAGGCTATATGCCAACCTTGAGTGCTACGGCGGCCCAAAAATGGAATGGTGATGATTGGGGCGGTACTGACAATGACAACTGGACTATTGGTGCTGGTGTATCCTGGGACTTATGGGATGGCGGTGCTACTAGTGAAGGTATTAAAGTAGCTAAGGCCAATTTAGAACGTGCAAAAGAAGCTAATTATGCTATGATGGACACTGTAAATCTTGGCGTACGTCAAGCGTATCTCAATATGAAATCTGCTGAGCAGACAATTGAAAGCACACGTACAGCAGTGGCTTCTGGTCAAGAAAGCTTCCGTATTGCTACACTTCGTTACCGTGCTGGTGTTGGTACTAACCTTGATGTGCTTGATGCGGAAACAGCCCTTGAAACGGCACGCAATAATTATGTAGATGCATTATTTAACTACAATATTGCCGTAGCAAGTTTAGAAAATGCTATGGGAGTACCTTTAGAAACTCCTATTGGTGGCGGGGCAGCTCTCGTTAATGAAGCACAATCCAGTGCACAACTTACTACTTTAGTGCAAAATGCGGCAACAACTAAGTAGTATATTAACTATTAATTAAGCATATTAACTTATAAGTGCGTCCTTTAATTTATAAGAGAACAATTTAACTTATAAATCAGTTTATTAATTTAAATATATGGATGCGTATTTTACAGTACATTTAATTTCAGTCTCGTCATCGAATCTATCTTAAGTCTTAGTTATTGTGTGAGGAGTTGAGTCGTCAAATGAAAAAGGGGCAACGTAGGAGCTTAGTAGCGTTAGCCGTGGCTGCGACCCTTTTTGGGGGTGCCCAATTATTACGACCCGTAGGTGAACAGTATGTTGGTCCTATGGTACATGAACAACTAAATACAGCGATTAATGGGACTGCCACATACAATAACTTTGAGATTGGCTGGGATGGTACTGTGCGCATTAAGGATTTATCCATTCATGATAGAGCGGGCGCTGTAGTCGCTGATGTGCCAGAAACAGAAGTGTCTCTCGATGTGGTTGAAGCTATTAAAATGCCATTTTCTAATGCATCGGCTTTACATTTAATACGTAGTGTAACGCTTAAGGACCCTACGGTGTATGCCGTAGAGCAAACTGACAAGTCTTGGAACATTACATCCCTTGTTAAAGAGCAAGACTCAGAGAGTGAAATGGATTTTCGTGGCTATGTAAGTGTTGACAATGGGACGGCTTATATTTCATGGCTCAATGGCCGAAAAACAAAAGTTGATACTATAGATGCTACCGTTAAACTAGGAGAGTATCCAAAACTTGATGGGGCTTTGACCGCCAATGTGGATGGACAGGCTGTGAAAGTAAGAGGATCCTACAGTAATGACGATGATGCAGATTTCAATATGTTTATTGGTGCTGATCCTCTCTCCTTACAATATGGTAATGACTTAATTCCTAAGGATGTAAAGGCACACATTGTAGCGGGCGATTTAGAGCAAGTGGCTTTAACGATTAAGCGCAGTGATGGGAAATATAGCTTTGAAGGTGGCTTTGATGTAACCGGACTTGATGCTGATTATAGTAATGCATCTGTTAGCGATAATCCATTTACCATTCGTCATGGCGGAGCTCATGTGACATTACAGGATACGAATATTTCTATAACTAATGCTAAGGCGGTGGTTAATGACCAACAATTCTTTGGCTTTGGTAATGTGAATATTGCCAATACAGACAATCCAGACTTAAACTTAACCCTCAGTGGCACTGAATTAGAAGTAGAAAAAATAATGCCTATTGGTGTTTCCGGTATTATTGGGGGCACGGTGCATGTTACGGGTCCAGTGGATGACTTGGCTGCTACCGGTGAACTAGAGGCGCGCAAGGTAATGTATGATGGGATTGTAGTTGAAGAAGGTAGTACTCATTTTACTTATGAAAATAACATCGTAAATTTAGGTGATATTGCGTTACAACTCAATGGTGGTCATGCTGTTGGCCGCGCTAGTTATAATTTAGATAGTGAAGAGTATGAAGCGACCTTAGAAGGTCAGGACATACCATTAGGGCTCATTGGACAGGCTCTTAATCAGCCAATTTACGGCACCATCAATGGACAGGCCTATGTAAAAGGCCGAGGCACCGAATCAGCTCCTACTGTTACAGCTGTATTCGAAGGCACTCAGGTCGGGTATGACTCTATTACTTTAGATACTGTAGCAGGGCAAATCAATGGTGCTGATGGTACCTATGTGATTAAATATTTAAATGGTACTGTAGGAGATGGTAAATTTACTGCTTATGGTGTGGCTACAGGCGATACGATAGCTCTTAATGTAAGTGGTAAGGACATACCACTTGGCATGATTGGTTCCTATGTGGGCCAGCCTATGGACGGTAGTGCTACGGTGGCTGGCTCTATTGAGGGGGCCTTTGATAATCCGAAAGCACATCTTACGGTAACGACTGAAGGTGGTCATGTAGCAGGTTTTCATTTTGACAATACATACTTAGATGTGGACTTAGAAAATCAGGTGGCTACCATTAATAAAGGCTTTGTACAGGATGGTCATGGCTACTATGATGTGAAGGGGAATGCCCAGTTACGTGGTGATAAAGCCCTTGATTTAGATGTAATGGCGGAAACAGTGCGCATTGAAAATGTAGCCTCTATGGCCACTGATTTCCCTATTACAGGTTGGCTCTCCTTGCGCAGTAAAGTCAATGGTACCATGGATAATCCTGTGGTGCGTGGCTATGTACATGCTTGGGATGGTTCCGTACAAGGCAAACTATTTAGTGATGTACATTTTGGGTTCCGCTATGCTAATAATTTCTTTGGTGTTCGGGATTTAGTCGCTAAGGCTTATGGAGCTACCTTCTATGGACAAGGTAAAATGGTTAACAATGAATTAGATTTTACCTTCTTTGGTGATACCATTTACTTAGAGCCTTGGCTTAAAGAATATAGCGATGTATCTGGCTATATGACTATTGAAGGGACTCTTAAAGGAAGTATAGATAAGCCGATTGTAGAAGGTACTATTGGATCTAATTCTGTAGTAGTTAATGGTATGCCATTAAAAAATATACGCGGCAATATTTACGCTGACCCATCAGTGGTGAACTTACGTAAAGTAAGTTTTGATGATAGTGACACTGGCCATTTCATGGTAGATGGCGGCATGACCTTAGATGGGCAGCAACGCCTCTTCGGCTATGCAATCATTGAAAATGGCAATCTTAATAATTTCTTAAAATTAGCTAAGACTCCTGTAGAGAATATGCAAGGCGCTATTAATGGACGTCTCGATCTAGGCGGTACCTTAAAAAATCCTGATATGGGGTTAAAAGGTACGATTGACAATATTTCAGTGGGAGACACCCTTTGGGGAACGGCTAAGGTAGATGTAAGCTTGGCTGATAAAAAATTGACTATTAAACAAGGTGAGTTACCTATTGGTGATGGCATGATTGCGGCTGCAGGGACAGCTGATTTAAATGGCGATTCGGACATTCAAATTGCAGCGAATAATGTGGCCCTAGGGTACTTAACACCATTAGCTAAAGAACCTATAGCGGTGACGGGGGATTTACATTTTATAGCCAATGTAACTGGTGAAACGTTAAATCCTCATGTGGAAGTCTCTGCTGAAGTTGTTAATGCTAATTATAATGGTGTCGGACTTGATCGTGTATATGCTATGGCCTCTATGGACGATAAGGTCATTCATGTGCAACAGTTAGTGGGCCAGCGAGGTCAGTATAAAGCCCGGATTAGTGGTGATATGCCATTGGCTGCCATTTATACATCGGGGTATTTACCACCAGGTGATAAATCAGCCATGGATTTGACTTTAGACGTTAATGAAGCTGATTTGGCAGTATTGCCATTAATGACACCGATGATTACGGAAGGTGTCGGGGCCTTACAAGGGTCCGTTCATATTACCGGCACATATGATCAACCACAAGCCAATGGTATGATTAGTGTGAAAGATGGCACTATACATTTTAAAGGTGTGAAAAAAGATTTAACTGGTGTATTTACGCAATTAATCTTTAAAGGTCAGCAATTAGAGATTATTGGTGGCGCTACTATGGGCAAGGGCAATGTAGGTCTATCTGGACAGGTAAACTGGACCGGTACTACTTTAAACAACTACAGTGCGGTGGCCCAATTCAATGCCCTAGATATAGAAAGTGATTATTTCTCAGGCCCATTGAATGGCGAAATCGGCGTATTAAATAAAGATGGTTTACCAACTGTAGCAGGCCATGTAGATTTAGACAATAATACAATTGCTATTCCACTTAGCTTGACCTCTTCTGAGGGAGGTAGTCCTATTGGTCTTGATGTAAATCTTAATATTGGCAAGAAAGTTAGATTGTATAGTGCAGGACTCTATGATATTATCCTTGACGGTGGTGCTCATATAGGTGGCACAACAGTACGACCAGATATTGATGGTGGCTTTGAAGTAAAAGAAGGTACTGTAAAATATTTAAACAATACGTTTAAGATTATTAATGGTAAAGCAGACTTTGTGCCGGGCAGCTTTATGCCAATTCTCCATGTAGAGGCAGAGTCGCGCGTACAGTCATATAATGTGAATCTTGCAGTTAATGGCCCAGTGGAGCAGATGGACCTTCGGTTAACTTCTGAACCGCGTTTGGATGAGCGACAAATTATATCTTTATTGACCTTTGGTTATAGTAATGGTAATGACTCGAGTTTATCCTCAGATGATGCCAACGCTTTATTAGCTGCCGGAGTGCGTTCTGCATTGGCAGGCTATATTGAAGGGACCTTAAAAAATAGCCTTGGTCTTGATCGTATCAATATTACGTCTGGGGCCTTAGATCCGAATGAAGACGCGTCTGATACTACGAATGGATATTATAATATTGAAATTGGTAAATACTTACTGCCTAATTTGATGGTAACTTATAGTCAAGGCTTAAATAATGATGTACAGGCCTATGGTGTTCAATATGATATTAACAACCACTTCAGCGTCAATGGGTGGATGAATAGTAATGATCACTCATACTTTGGGGCACAATGGCGTTCGGAATTTTAGAACGTTTTACATGCAATTCAGTTTGTAAATACTATGATAAGGTAAGGAGAGGAGGGCTATGATGTGGGATTCATATGTATCGGAATTAGAAAAAATTGAATTACTAACAATTGAAGACGAGCGCGCTTTATGGCAGGCGTATCGTCAAGATGATGATGAATCAGCCCGCACAGCCCTCATCGAGCATTATCAGCCTTTAGTCTTTCGTGAGGCTATGAGCTATCGCAATAGCGCTGTTGATGTGATGGATTGTGTGCAAGAAGGAACCGTTGGATTAATTGAAGCGGTAGAACGTTTTGATTATACAAAAGGTATTGCTTTTTCCCTCTATGCCGTACATCGTATTCGCGGTCGAATTTTAGACTATTTACGTAAAGAAGGTAAAGGAGGCGTTCTTTGGACAAGCCCTAATGAAGAAGATGGTGATTGGTGGGATCAATTGCCTGATGAAGGTCCGTCCATTGAAAATCGCATTGAAACGCAGGCCTTTCAGGCTGTTGTGAATGAAGCGATTGGACGTTTGCCAAGTAATGAGCGACATGTAATGGAACAAGTATACTTAGAAGATCGCTCTATTGCTTCTGTAGCCGGTGAGCTTGATACTAGTAATAGTTACATTCATCGCTTGCATCGCCAAGGTATAAAACGTTTGCGCGGTATGCTCAGCCGCACTAAAAAGATTTGGAATGAATAAAAGTAAAAAAAGAATGAAATCTTACAGGGCATGAAATATTACAGCAAGTAAGTTGTGACAGTGAATGAAATGTCATAGTGAGTAATATTTTATAGTAAATGCAATATAAAGTAGCTCTTCCTAGGGAATAATTTTTTAGGAAGAGCTATTTTTTTTACTTATAAGGTTTAGGAATTCTAAAATTTTTACTAAAATACGATAAAATAAGGATGAAATTGAAACAAATTGTTAATAAAAACCTTGCAGTATGCTATAATAAAAACGATTTAATTGCTTTTAAGAGTTCACAAATCCCTTCTTTCTAACGATTATATAGTTAAGAAAGGAGGCCGTTATGAATCAAACAAGTAAATCAATGGAGAAGAAGATTCGCTCAGTAAAGACTTGGCTTGACCGGGCTGAACAAGCCTATGCCGATGATTCTACTGCAAAGGGACAATTGCAATTAATGCTAGCAAAGGCCGAAATGCAACATTTAGATGAACAGCAAAATGCATCTAAACGGTATAAATTGTATCTTATAGGCTGCTTAGTCTTTGTAGTGTTAATTTCATTTGCCCTGTATATGACTAAGAGTTCCTTATTTAATCATATGATGAGTCCTACTGATTCTCAGTTTACTACGACGAATACAGTGCCTGGTGTAGATACGACTAATGGAGTTACAGGTGTTTCAGGAAATGGTGAAGCAAGTACTTCCACAGAACTTAATCGAACTGCAGGGGAACATAAGGATGCATCAATACAAGAAAACATAGTCAATACAGAAGCGACGGTTCCTATGTCTTCTGATTCAGGTCCTATGAATGGTACTGAATCGGTAAGGGCGAATGAAAGCGCTGATTCTTCTGAGCCAGTGGCACCCTATGAAGGCGAAGGTAATGCCGGAGATGGTATGACTCAGGCGGCTCCTGAAAGTAAAAAGGAGGACATAGTGACTGAACCCGTTATAAGCAATTCTCAGATTCAAGAAGCTGTGCGCGAAGGGGGACGAAGCTTACGAGGTCAATAAAAGAGATTTAAGTTTCTTTTACATATTATAAAATAACAGTATCTAGGAGGAATTATTAAATGACAAACAAACGAGCCTATAAAAAGTTTTTGGCTGTAGCGGTAATGACGGCTCTAGGCAGTACCAGTGTATGGGCTGCTGATGTAACAACTACAAGCACTACAGATGCAACAACTAATCCAGCAGTAAGTGCATCTGATATTTCTACCAGCAATATACAGACTACGGTAACTACACCAGTAGCTGAAACACCTGAAGATGCAGCGGCACAAGATGCTATTAGCGCTGCTCGTGGTGGTATTGAAGAAGCACAAAAATCTGACGAACAAGAAGCAAAACGTCAAGAACTTGATAACTCTTCACTAGCAACACAAAATAAAGATGTATTGATGGTAGCTAAAGGGGAAGGTGCTAAATTAGAACAGCAACAAGCGGCTGGTATGCAGCAAGCTGTTAATACTCCTGATGCTCGCTATTTCTCAGGTGTTACTGATGAAGCCTTACAACCTTATGTGGGCAAAACAATGACAGGTTTTTCTGTGGATGGTTTGCCAGCTGAGGTGCAGGGCGAATACTTAGCTTTATTAAAAAGTCATATTGGGGACCAACTAACAGTGGATGCCATTCGTGCTGATATTGCCGCATTGGGGGCTTCTGGCTATTTGTCCGAAATTAATCCTGTTATCACAGAAGTTCCAGAAGGGGTAAAGGTAGCTTATAAAGTAACAATTAACCCAGTGGTAAAAGCAGTTCAATTTGAAGGCAATACTGTATATAGTAGTGAAATGTTAGCTAATTACCTTAATGTGGCACCTAATAGTGTACTTAACACTGTGCAGGTTGGGGAACGTATTCAAGGTATTAATGCAGCCTATAATCGTGATGGCTATATTTTGGCTCATGTAAATGATCTAAATGTAGACCAAGATGGGGTGCTACATATTTCCATTACAGAAGGTATTGTTGAAGATATTGTGCCACATGGCAATAAAAAGACGAAAGATTATGTAATTTTACGTGAATTTAACCAAAAGAAAGGCCAGCCTTTCAATAAATTCTTAGTTCGTCGTTCTGTAGAAAAAGTATATAACTTAGGTTATTTTGATGATGTTAACGTACGTTTACTTGAAGGTTCTACACCTGACAAAGTAGTTATTGAAATTGACGTATTGGAGCATAAAACAGGCACTATTACTTTAGGTGCTGGTTATTCTGATTCTGATGGTTTCGTAGGTATCGTTGAAGTTGGGGAAGACAATTTACGCGGTACAGGTGATAAGATTAAAGTTCACTGGGAATTTGGTGGCACCGCAGGTTACAAAAACTACTCTGTATCCTACTTGCGCCCATGGATCGATGACAAGGCAACATCTCTTGGCTTAACAATTTTCGACCGTGAAGATACTTATACAGACTATAACTCTGATGGTGATGAAATTTCCGAATATGTAAAAACTCAAAAGGGCTTTAATATTTCCTTAGGGCGTCAAACTGGTGAATACACTCGTGATTACTTGACTCTTGAAACAAGAAAAGACGGCTGGAAGTTTGATGATGATGAAAACAGTGGTTACAACTATGCTGCAGGGGCAGGTCAAGGTCCAAAAACTCAGGAAGAAGCCGATCGATTCCCTGGTTATTCTTGGGACAATGGTAAATATGATTTTGCCGGTGAAAACTACATTGATAACAACTTCGGTCGTACCAACAGTATTACTTGGCAAAAAGTATATGACTCCCGCGATAATATTTATGATCCAAAACGTGGTAAACGTATTTCCGCTACAGTACAGTGGGCAGGTCATGGCTTAGGCGGTGATTTTGATTACTATAAATTCACTGGCGAATATCGTAATTATAAACAAATTGGAAACGACCAAGTTATTGCCTTCCGTGGCCGTATTGGTTGGGCTCAAGGGGATGTACCTTATAGTGCCTTATATACATTAGGTGGCGCTGATACACTTCGTGGTTTTGAAGATGACCAATTCCGTGGTAAGAAAATGTACAATGCAACCCTTGAATATCGTGTGCCAATCTTTAATAAAGTTACTGGCGTAGTCTTCACAGATATGGGTGATGCTTGGGATGCACCACATGTAACTTGGTATGATGATGATAAATCCTTCAACATCTCCGTTGGTGCTGGTGTGCGTATTTCCACACCAATCGGGCCAATCCGTCTTGACTATGGTGTAAGCAAAGACGATAAGAAATTCCACTTCAGCTTTGGTGGTCAATTCTAAGATGAAACAATTTGAGCTCAAGTTAGGGGCGGCTATGTGTATAGCCGCCATGACTTTGTCAGTGGCTTCGGCTGAACCGATTCAAGAAGTAGATGTGTCATTAACTTCTGGGTCATATGCATTGCCTCCAGCCCTAGCTCGACGTATGAGTGCGGCCATTGAAGTGGCAGCGGAAAAAATATATGTAGGTGCTGATAGTGAATCTATTGCAGCCAATCGGGCTACCTATGATAAAGTAACAACCGATATTATTGATCGTATTTTATATGGCTATACGGTGGAAACCTTAGAGATACGCCCTGGTGCAAGGAGCGAACTTATTGTAGGTCTTAGACCCTATGGTAAGATTGTGAAGAAGGTGGAAACCCATATTTCCTATGGCAACCTTACACCATTAGCCCAAGAATTAGTGGCTCATGATGTGGCCTTTGTAGAGGGGCGGATTGAACAAGTTCTTTTGGGCGCTCCCTTAGATTCTTTAGATTGGGCCAATTCGATTACGAGTCAAGTGGTTCGCACCGAATTAGAGGGCACCTTGCCCGAGTTTATTCCTCAAGTGGACATCACGCCAGGAGAAACGACAAAGGCGACTATATATCTTATTCCGCAAGGACCGGTAGTACGTCATACAACCACTGAAATGGCGTCCAATACACTGCCCACATCGATATTTTTTTCTACAAAGAATCATTTTGATGAGTATTTAGCAGGATTAGAAGGTGTACCCGTATCTTTTATTGGACGGCATGAACAAGAGTTACTAAAGACGATTCAACAGCGGTTGGATGAGAGTCGAGCGTCAACGCGCTTTAATATTCACATGACCCCTTCCTTGCAGTTAGGCACGGATCTTGTATTGAA
The DNA here is from genome assembly GCF_937981445.1 of uncultured Veillonella sp. Taxonomy (GTDB): domain Bacteria; phylum Bacillota; class Negativicutes; order Veillonellales; family Veillonellaceae; genus Veillonella_A. The sequence goes on from NZ_CALJON010000001.1 coordinate 58,455, forward strand.
GATTCAAGCTGACTCGTCGCGTTATATAATGCGAGGAGAGGCTTACTTAGATACGGGGAATACAAAAGAACACAATGTGGGCTTTAAGTTTTTTACCGGCTTGAAACAAGGACGACAAGATTGGTATGTGGAGACGAATTTTTATCCAGATACATATAAATGGACATTTTACCCTTCTTATGCGTATCATATAACGCCAGATACAGTGGTGGGGTATCAGTATAATGTGTCGGATAAATTCAGTCGCTTGTGGCTCCGTCAAACTATTGCTGATCGTTGGCACATTAGAGCTCAACGAGAGTTTGGCATTGATCGTAATGAATTTGGTCTAGCCTATGATGTAAATAATTACTTGGCTGTGGAATATGTCATTGATGATGATAATAAATGGGTTCGCTTAATTGGCTATTTATAGAAGTTAATCGGGCGAGTCGTACAATAAGATTACAATACAGTGCAGTGTACAAGGTAGTGCAGTACAGAAGGGGACAGTACGGAACAAAATGGTACAGTACCGTATACTATGCTACTGATGGATTGCCCATAAATATACTGTAATATAGATGTACTACCATATAAAAATACAGTAATATAGAAGTAGGGCCATATAGAAGTACAGACCTATAAATGATAGAATTAAAGTAAAAGAAAGAAGGTTATTTTATTATGATGCGTTTTATCAATAATAAAAAGAATGTTAAGATTGTTTCCCTTGTAGTAGCAGTTATATTCCTACTCGGTATTGGTGCTATTGCGTACCAACAAATGGCAGTGCCAACTATGGCAGCTAGCAATAGTAATATTGGTGTAGTTGATACTCATAATATTGCAGACCAAAATACACCTGCAGTAGCAGAGGCTATGCAAGCCAGTCAAGCACTTCAGGTAGAATTGCGAAAAGAGTTTGAAGAACAATCTGCTAATATGGATGATCAACAAAAAGCACAGCTTCATGCACAATTACAAAAAAAATCTCAAGCTAAAGCTATGGAAATTCAAGAAAAACTTCAGAAGGCTCTTAATGATGCAGCACAATCTGTAGCTGAAGCAAAGGGTTTATCTGTAGTACTTAATAAAGAAGCTGTTATTTATGGTGGTGTAGATATTACTGATCAAGTTAAGAAAAAATTAAACGAAGGCGCTAAAACAACCGATGCCAATACTGGTGATGCAGCTAATTCTAATGCACAAAAATAGTAGAAAGGACGCGGTACAATGAAGCTAACATATCGGTGGATTTTACTAGCCCTAGTTGTTGCCGTTGCCTTAGTTGCTGGTTATTTGGTAATGACTCATTTAAAATCACCTGCTCAAGATGTCAGCAGTAATGCTCCTAAGATTGGCTATGTGAATATGGAGAATATCATAAAATTAAATCCTTCCTATCAGCAGTACATGGCATTAAAAGCGGAGTATGAAGCCTTAGAAGGGCAATATACGGAAGAGCAAAAAACATTGACTCTTAAGGCGGCTGAACAGCAAAAAGCACTGCAGGCCTTAGGGGGCGATCAAGAAATTACCAATCAACTAAATATTGAATTAGTTAGTAAAATTAAAGCCAAGGAGCAAGAACTTAATGTGGCGCTTCAAAAGCAACGCATTGCATTGATTAATAAATATCGTGGTGAAGTTCAAACCAATCCTACTGAAGCAGATTTGTGCATTGTTAATTTACAATTGGAGTTAAGTGGCAATACAGCGCCTATTGCGTATACAGAAGAACAAAAGGCTTCGATTGCTGCTGACCGTGCGGCCAAAGAAGAGGAACTTAAAGCGCTGTTAGCACAGCGTGGTGAAAATGTAGCGGGGAGTCTCGATACATTAGAACAAAAGGTAGATAGGGAACTTGCGCCTATGCGAGCAGCTGGACAACAAGAATTAGAAGCCTATGCAGCGGGTTTACAAAAAGAACTCTTAGCACGCCGCGATGATATGATGAAATCTAAAGCAGAATCTATTATGGCATCTAGTAATTTACCTACACCGGCGGATTGGAATAGTGCTTGGAATAGTAAATTATCGGCTAAGAAAAGTGAGCTTGACGCACTTCATGATGCCATTCTTGAAGATGTGCGCATGCGCGCTGCAGTAGTAGCACAGGAAAAAGGCTTATATTTAATCGTTGTAAATAAGATGGCAAGTACTGATGCCATAGATGTTACCGATGCGATTATTGCTTCCTATGGTTCAAAATAAAGGAGTATGTTTTAGAATGAATAAAAAAGCAAAACGAGTACTAGCTGGCCTGGCACTTATGCTGTCGGTTACAGTTTTGGCTGGTTGTGGCTCTCAAGAAAAAGTAGGTTATATCAACCAACATAGGATTTTAACTGAAACACAAAAAGGCGTTGATATAGGAAATAAAATTCAACAAAAGGAAGCTGAAGTAATTAATCGCTTGCAAGAAGCGCAAGCCTCTCAAGATGAAGCAACCTTTGGACAAACTCAAATGCAAGCACAGCAAGAAATGCAAGTTTTCCAACGGGCATTGGCCAGTGATTTTCAAAATAGCATACAAGCTTCAGCAGCAGCTATAGCAAAAGAAAAAGAACTAACACTTGTAACTAAAGAAGGTGTTGTTGTAGGTAATGGCATAGATATTACTGATGCGGTAATTGAAAAAATGGGAAAAGCTAAGCCAAATGAGGCACCAGCAAATGCAGGCGCAGATGCTAATGCTAATGCGAATACACAGGAAGGCAATAGTCAACCTGCTCAAGCACAGCAATAATGCTGTGCTCTTTCGCACATATGGCATAGGGATGTAATATTCCATTAGTTCGAGGTGAGAGGAGACTTTCGTAGTGAAGTATACAGTTGAGGAATTGGCCCAAAAGGTCCAAGGTAAATTAGTCGGTGATGGTCAAGTTGTGATTGAGGAGACGCGCAGCTTAGAACAAAGTGCGCCTCAGGCAATTTCCTTTGCCATCGGAGATTATTGTGAATATGTAGGACAGAGTAAAGCTGGTGCTGTCATAGTAGAGGCGCCAATTGAAGGAGTAGAAATTCCTCAAATCGTTGTAGATAATGCTAAAGTGGCGTTCTCACAGCTTTTGGAATTATATCATCCTCCAGTCGTAGTACCTCGTACAATTCACGAAACGGCTATTATTGGTAAAAATGTTACATTGGGTAAGAACATTAGTGTGGGCCCGTATTGTGTGATTAATGACAATGCTGTAATTGGTGATAATGTAGTACTTCATCCGTATGTATATATTGGCCACAATGCCAAAATTGGCGAGGATACAATGATATATACTGGTGCAGTAGTTCATGAAAATTGTATTTTAGGCAAGCGCGTTGTACTTCGTGCTAAGGCGGTTATTGGTGGTGAAGGCTTTGGCTTCGCCACTGAACATGGCATTCACACTCATATTCCACAAGTTGGCAATGTTATTTTAGAAGACGATGTGGAAGTGGGCTCATGCTCCTGTATTGATAATGCTACTATGGGATCTACTATGGTGCGTCGAGGTACAAAAATAGATAATTTAGTGCACTTAGGCCATAATGTGGAAATTGGCGAAGATTGTTTCCTCATTGCTCAAGTTGGCATTGCAGGAAGTACAAAATGTGGCAATCATGTAATTTTTGCAGGCCAAACAGGCTGTACAGGACATATTACTATTGGCGACAATGTAACCTTTGCAGCTAAAACAGGGATTATTGGCAACATTCCATCCAATGGTACGTATGCAGGATTCCCACAACGTCCTCATAAAGAATGGTTGAAGATGCAGGCATATGAATCACGCTTACCTGACATGGCTAAAACCATCAAGCGTTTGGAGAAGGAATTAGCCGCTTTAAAGCAGGAATTGAATGAGAAATAGGAGACACTATGTATAGGTTTATGAAACTTTTTAGTGCCTTAATTTGTGCTTTACCGGAAAAAGTGCAATATGCTATTGGCACATTTTTAGGTGAACTTTGCTGGATTTTTCTGCCCCCCAAGCGGAGACGACTGGCCATAGGGCAGATCCTGTTTTGTAATATTACCAGTGACCCTAAGGAAGCGCGCCGTATTGCCAAGAAAAGTACGACTCGTTTTGGTCGCATGATTATTGATGTACTACGGTATCCGGAAATCAAAGATGGTCGCTATAAGGACATGTTTGAATGGGTAGATAGAAAGTACTTAGATGATGCCATGGAAGATGGTAAAGGTGCTGTACTCATGGCAATTCATAGTGGCAATTGGGAATTATTAGGAGGTATTTTAGCCTCTGAAGGCTACCCACTTATTTCAGTAGCTATGAAGCAAAATGGTGATTCTGATAAACTTATTAACGAATACCGTCAAATTATGCATCAACATGTGACCTATAAAACGGGTGTTCGCGAAATGATTAAAGAGCTCATGAATGGCTCTATGATTGGTTTAATTATGGACCAAGATCCAGGTGATAAAGGACAATTGGTGCCATTTTTTGGTTATGAAACATTGACTGCTGTAGGGCCGGCTGTTATGGGACGCATGAAAGATGTACCGATTATTCCGGTGACAATTCGCTTTGATGAATTTAAGGGAAAACACATTCTTACAGCGTACACACCATTTTATGCTGAACATACAGAAGATAAACGCCGCGATACGGCAGTTACACTCACTAAGCTAAACGAGTGGATTGAAGACTATATTCGCCGGTATCCTGAGGATTGGTTCTGGCTCCATAATCGTTGGAAGTGGACGCGCCGCTACTATGCGGGCAAAATTGAAGTGCCACCAGATCCAATGGCCAAATAAAAAATAGCTGTAAAATAGTATAATAACTATAAAATAATATCAAAAGCTTCTTATTTACGATTGCTAGTTTGAATTGAATTCGAATGATACAAAGACGATTGTAAATAAGGGGCTTTTTTGAAATTCAGCTTTTCCCTTTTTAAAATATAGACATATAAGGTAGATTTAGCTTATAATTAAATATAGTGTGTAAGAATGTCATTAATAGAATGAAAGGAGGAGGCTAATGGTACTTAAGCAGAAAACCTTGTCAAAAGCAATTGAATATAAGGGCACAGGACTGCACAGCGGCTTACCCGTGACTATGACTTTGCGTCCTGCAGAGGCAGATACAGGCATTGTGTTTATCCGAACTGATTTGCCAGGAAAGCCTTCTGTAAAAGCGACTGCTGCTAATGTAACTAGCACAAATCGCGCCACCACTCTTGAAGATGGCGAAGCAAAAGTGTTTACGGTGGAGCATTTATTAGCAGCCTTTTATGGATTACAAATAGATAATTGTTATGTTGAGTTAGATTCACCCGAGCCACCAGTTGGCGACGGCAGCGCGGCTGTATTTGTGGATTTAATGAAAACCGCAGGGATTACTGTTTTAGATGCCCAACGGGCCGTATACGCAGTAAAGCGGTCTCATGCTATTTATGATGGAGATCGTTATATCGTCATTTTACCTTATGATGGCTTGCGTGTGACCTTCACATCTGTTAATAGTCATCCATTGTTGGGAACGCAACAAGTGGATATTCTTTTAAATTCAGAAAACTTTGAAACTGATATATCACCAGCGCGTACAATTGGATTTATGAATGAATTAGAGAAATTACAAGCCATGGGCCTTGCTAAAGGCGGCAGTTTAGAAAATGTGCTGGTTTATGATGATACAAAATGTTTGTCAGTGCCACGATTCGACGATGAACTAGTGCGTCATAAAATCTTAGATGTATTAGGTGATTTATTTTTACTAGGACCAATTAGAGGTCATATTATTGCTTTAAAATCTAGTCATGAATTAAATTCGCGTTTAGCACGTGATATCTTAAAAGAAATGAAGGAGGACTAACATGACTCTTACAGTTGAAGAAATTATGGAAATTCTACCACATCGCTATCCTTTATTATTGGTAGATCGCATCATTGAATTAGAACCAATGAAACGTGCCGTAGGCATTAAAAATGCAACTATGAACGAGTTATTTTTCCAAGGCCATTTTCCTGGAAATCCAGTTATGCCTGGCGTACTTATTACAGAAGCGATGGCACAAGTAGGGGGCATTGCTCTTTTATATCCAGAGGAAAATCGTGGTTTAACTCCAATGTTCACAGGCATTGATAAAGTGCGTTTCCGTCATCCTGTAAAACCTGGCGACCAAGTACGCATGGAAGTGGATGTAGTAAAAATTAAAGGCCGCATGGGTAAAGTAGAAGGCAAAGCGTATGTAGGCGACAAATTGGTAGCCAGCGGCGAGTATATGTTTGCTCTTGTATAATATAGGAAAACGTATATATTTAAAGTAAATTTGCTAAATGAAGCGTTTTGACGCAGTAAATACCTAAAATTCTCTTATTGAGGGTGAAATTTTCTTAAATATTTAAGTTCATTTTTTTGTAAATGAAACGATTATATAAGTAATAAGAAAAAGTCGCAATCTCGATAGAGTAAGGAGTGACATAGATGATAGTAGTAGGCATGGAAAATGCTACCTCCAATATACATAGTACCGCAGTGGTACACCCGGACGCTAAAATTGGAAAAGGCGTTATCATCGGCCCAGGTGCTGTGATCGGGGAAAATGTATCCATTGGCGATGGTACTCAGATCGGTGCCAATGTAGTAGTAGGTGGTTGGACCACCATTGGAGAACGTTGTGAGATTTATCCAGGTGCAGCCGTAGGGCTGGAACCGCAAGATTTAAAATTTAAAGGCGAAAAAAGCTTCTGTAATATAGGCGATGAAACTGTTATTCGTGAATGTGTAACAATTAGTCGTGCTACTGGTGAAGGGGAAGAGACTCGCGTAGGCAATAATTGTTTATTCCAAGCGTGTACCCATATAGCTCATAATTGTATTGTGGGCAATAATGTAATCATGAGTAATTGTGCCGGTCTAGCTGGTCATGTTACTGTTGAAGATCGCGTAGTAATCGGTGGCATTGCAGGGGTGCATCAATTTGTAAAAATTGGTCGCAATGCTATGGTTGGTGGTATGGCTAAAGTTGTACAAGATGTGCCACCATATATCATTGCCGATGGTCAACCAGCTCGTGTTATTGGTCTTAATTCTGTAGGTCTATCTCGTGCTGGCGTATCCGAAGACGTACGCCATGAATTAAAAAAGGCGTATCGTATTATTTTCCGCTCTGGATATTCCTTATCCCGTGCAATTCAAGAAATGGAATTGCAACTTAATTCGTCTGTGGAAATTGAAAATTTATTACGCTTTTTGCGTAATGCTGATCGTGGAATTATGCGACCTCGTCGCGATTAATAAAAAGAGCCTTAGCTTTAGGGCACCATGTGTGTTCCAGCTGATTAAGGCTCTTTTTCTTTATTAATGGGAACTAAGGCGATGCACATAGTTTTGGCTGTGGCAGTGATTTAGAGAGACTAGAAAAATATCTCCTATGCCAGTAGGTCTTAATGCATAGAAAAGATGCATTTATACACGAAAATTTGATATAATATAAGGTAGTATTTTTATAAACAGATGTGATTTTAAACACTCTTGCCTAGGAGGATAGGATGAAAAAAGTCGGATTGTTAGCAGGCATTGGGAAATTGCCATTAGAGTTTTTACGAGCTGCTCAATCAGAAGGCTATGAAGTTGTTGTCATTGCCGTTATCCCTAATACAGAACCTGCATTAGCAGAAGAAGCAGATGCATTTTATGATATTAATGTGGCGAAGGTGGATCGAATTTTTAAAACCTTGCATAAGGAAGACATTACTGAAGTCACTATGCTAGGGAAGGTGACCAAGGAAATTTTATTTAAAGGTTTGAAATTTCCAGACCTTAGAGCCATTAAATTATTGTCAAAATTAAAAAATCGCAAGGATGATACTATTATGTTGGCCCTTGTGGAAGAGCTTGAAAAAGAAGGGATTCACGTAGTAGATCAAACGGTGTATATGAAGTCCCTCATGCCTAAGCCTGGTGTATTGACTAAATTGCTGCCTACGAAGGAGCAACAACAAGATATTATTTTTGGCTTTGATGTAGCTAAACAGATGGGCGGCCTTGATATAGGGCAGACTGTAGTAGTAAAACATCAGGCCGTCATGGCTATTGAGGCTATCGAAGGAACCGATGCGTGTATTAAACGAGGCGGTGAATTAGGCCGTGGTGAAGCCGTGGTGGTTAAAACGGCAAAACCTCGTCAAGATGTGCGCTTTGATGTGCCTGCCGTTGGATTAACTACAATTCACTCTATGCTAGAAAGCCAATGTAAAGTATTGGCCATTGAAGCAGAGCGAACTATCTTTGTAGAGCAGGAGGAAGTGTTAGCACTAGCTAATAAGAAGGGCTTGATTATCGTATCAGTACCAGGGCCGGAAGAAGAATAGGCATTTTACTGAAAGAAAAATAAGCTGAGTACTGGAAGAAGAGTAAGCGTATTCTTAGAGAAAAATCAGGGTAGTATTGAAAGAAGAATAAATGTATTACTGAATACAGCGTAAGTGAGTTATAAATTTCGTAATCATAGGAGGTACTAATGAAAGTAATGTTTTCTGCCGGTGAAGCGTCAGGCGATGTGCATGCAGCCAGTGTAGCCAAGGCCCTAAAACAAGCGTTTCCCGATGTGGATATGTTAGGCATGGGTGGTACCCTTATGAAAGAAGCCGGTGTTTCCATCATTTATGATATTAAGAAGCTCGGTTTCATTGGCTTTGTAGAAATAGTAAAAGCCTTGCCAAGTTTCTTTAAACTTAGAGCCTATTTAAAGGAAATTATGATACGCGAAAAGCCCGATGTGCTCGTATGTGTAGATTATCCAGGCTTTAATATGCGCCTAGCCAAAGTGGCCCATGATTTAGGGATTCCTGTTATTTATTACATAGCCCCTACTATTTGGGCTTGGCATAAAAGCCGTGGCAAAGACATTGCTAAGACGGTAACTAAAGTGGCGTCAATTTTTCCCTTTGAAGCAAAAGTGTATGAAGAATTTGGCGCTGATGTGGAATTCGTAGGGCATCCATTAGTCGATATTGTAAAGCCGACTATGACCTATGAAGAAGGGATACAGTTCTTTAATATGCCTGAGCATACGAAACGAGTCCTTCTCTTGCCAGGCAGCCGTAAACAAGAAATTTTAACACTCTTAGATCGTATGCTTCAGGGCGCTGAATTGGCATTAGCAAAACATCCTGAATTAGTGTTTTACTTGCCTAAAGCCCATACGATTGAACGCAGTGATTTATCTACAATTATTGATAAATACAAAGTCCCTGTACATATTACAGAAGAAAAAATTTATGACCTCATGCAATGTTGTGATGTGGCACTAGCCGCCTCAGGTACTGTAACCTTGGAAACAGCCTTGATGGGGCTTCCTACAGTACTCTTATACAGGCTCTCACCAGTTACTTATGGCTTAGCTAAAGTGTTAGTCAATGTAACTCATGTAGGTTTGCCTAATATTGTAGCAGGTCGTGAAGTCATTCCTGAGCTATTACAAAATGATGTAACAGCGGAAAATATTCAAAAGCAATTAGACTCTTTATTATATGATGAACCAAGACGAAACAAGATGATTGAAGATTTAAACACAGTAAAAACTGACTTAGGTGCACCTGGCGCGGTGGCGCGGGTGGCGCAGATTATTGGTTCAGTAGCCCATGGCACAAATCGGAGGAAGTAGATGGGAAGCTATAAACGTTTATTAGTATATGTAAAACCTTATGCAGGGCGCATGGTATTTGGCCTAATCTGCATGATTATAGCGGCAGCTGCGTACTTAGTTGTACCTTGGCTAATAAAAAATGTAGTCGATGAAGTATTGCAAGCTAAGGATTTAGCTACCTTAAACCTTGTAGTTGTGGCTATCTTAGTGGTGTTCTTAATTAGAGGCTTTGCTACCTATGGTCAGACCTATACGATGAGCTATATTGGTCAACGAGTAATTATTGACATACGTCAAGCTTTGTTTAAACATTTACAACGTCTTGACCAAGCTTATTTTGATCGCCGTAAAACAGGGCAGATTATGAGTAATCTCACCAATGATGTAAGTGCTTTACAAGCAGCCATTGTTGATAATCTCATATCCCTTATTACGGAAGGGGTTACCCTTATTGGGTCCTTGATTTCTATGATTTTAATCGATTGGAAATTGACTTTAGTTACCTTAATTATCGTGCCTGTTGTACTAGGATTAGTTAATGTTTTTGGTAAAAAACTTCGCCTTGCCGGTCATGAAGTGCAAGGTCGCATTGCAGATATAACAGCTTTATTGCAAGAAGTGATTTCCAGCATTCGCGTAGTTCGCTCCTTTGCTCGTGAGTCTTATGAAATTGAGCAATTTGAACACGAAAATCAGCGAAATTTTAGAGCTGCAATGAAGGCTACTAAATTATCGAGTTTACTTAGCCCATTGGTGGAATTTTCAGCTGCTATTGCCGTTACAGTGATTCTTTGGTATGGTGGCTATAATGTAGTCACTGGCGTTATCTCTGCTGGTTCACTCATTGCGTTCTTAATATATGCTATTAACTTGTCAAATCCGGTAAAGCGATTGAGTCAAGTATATAGTAATATTCAAAAATCTATGGCCGCCGGTGATCGCGTGTTTGAAATACTCGATACGGAGCCGGAAGTGAAGGAAAAACCAAATGCTAAGGTTCTTCCAGAATTAAAAGGCGATGTGGACTTTGACAATGTAAGCTTTTCCTATGATGGTGAAAAGAATGCTTTAGAGTCTTTAAATCTTCATGTGCCAGCAGGTCGTATTATTGCTGTAGTTGGTCCATCTGGGGCAGGGAAGACAACGATTGCCAATTTATTGCCTCGTTTTTATGATGTTACATCAGGCACTTTGCGCATTGATGGCGTTGATGTGCGCGATGTAACCTTTAAGTCCTTGCGCGAACAAATTGGTTTAGTGCCTCAAGAAACGATGCTCTTTAATGCATCTATTAAAGAAAATATCTTGTATGGCCGCCTTGATGGCACCGATGAAGAAGTGTATGCGGCAGCTAAAGCAGCTAATGCGCTGGAGTTTATTGAAAAAATGCCAGAAGGTATGGATACCTTAATTGGTGAGCGCGGTAGTTCCTTATCAGGCGGGCAAAGACAGCGTATCTCCATTGCTCGTGCGATTTTAAAGGACCCTAAAATTTTGATTTTAGATGAAGCTACATCCGCACTTGATACAGAAAGTGAAAAATTAGTACAAGAAGCATTGGAACGATTGATGAAAAATCGTACGGCATTTGTAATCGCTCATAGATTAAGTACAATCAAAAATGCTGATCAAATTATTGTTATGAAACAAGGCCATGTCGTTGAGTCTGGGACTCATGAAGAATTGCTAGAACAAGATGGTCTTTATAAGAGTTTGTACTCCGTTCAATTTAAGAGTAAAGGATAAAGGGATGTACTGGATTTATAATTTCTTGCTAATCATCTATTGGATTGGATTAATTCCTGTCATCCTCTATCGTTTAGCCTTTGAAGAGGGTTTTTATGAGCGTATAAGGCAAAGTGCTGGTTATATGCCAGACTCTTTGATGCGTAAGATAGAGGGGCGTCGGGCCATATGGGTGCATGCAGCGTCCGTAGGTGAAATTGTTGCAACAAGCCCGATTGTAAAAGACATAAAACAAAAATTTCCTGATGCCGTTGTGGTAGTATCTGTAGTAACGGCTACCGGTCATGCTATGGCGCATCGCATTATACCAGAAGCGGAAGGGATTATATTCTTCCCTTTAGATTTACCGTTTTTGACGCGCCGCATTTTAACATTAATAAAACCTATTGCTATTTTATTAGTTGAAACAGAGATTTGGCCTAACTTTTTACGCATTGCCGAAAAGGAACAGATTCCTGTTATGATGGTAAATGGCCGCATTAGTGATCGCAGTATGAAGCGTTACATGATGATTCGCTCGTTTACTCGTGAAATGTTGGCATCTATTGAGTATTTCTGCATGCAGTCTAAACTTGATGCAGAATATATTGAGATTTTAGGGGCTGCTCATAATCGTATTACCATTACGGGGAATACGAAATATGATCAAACCTATGCGAGTGTAACAGCAGAAGAAAAACTGGCCTTGCAAGATGAATTTGGCTTTGGTCGCAATCATCCCATTATCGTGGCAGGTAGTACTCATCGCGGTGAGGAAGAGTTGGTATTAAACTCCTTTAAACGCATTCTTCATGAATATCCAGAAGCGCGGCTACTTATTGCGCCACGAGAAATTATGCGCGGCACGGATGTGAAGAATTTAGCGGAGCGCAATGGGTTAAAAGCCATTTGCCGCAGCACTATGACAGGCCCTGTACACACAAAGACACCAGTAGTTGTATTAGATACAATTGGTGAGCTTGGCCGTTTATATAGTTTAGGGGACATTATTTTCGTAGGGGGATCTTTAGTTAAAACAGGTGGTCATAATATTCTAGAGCCAGCCGCACATGGTAAGCCTATTTTAGTAGGTCCTCATATGTTTAATTTCAAAGAAATTTATTCTCTATTGAGTTCCCGTGATGCCTGTTTGATGGTTCGCGATGGACAGGCCTTAACTGATACATTATTGGAACTTTGTGGTAATAAAGAACGCCGCGAAGTGATGGGCGCTAACTGCTTAGCTGTTATGAAAGAAAATCGTGGTGCTACGCAGCGCAATACAGAAGAGATGCGAAAGCTCTTTGAAAAACATCACATTATTCCATAAATCAGGAAGACTTTTATTTAGAAGTTCAGGTTGCTATGATTTGTAAAATAATCAGGCTTCGTTTACTAAGCGAAACTAAGTACGAATTTAACTTATGTAAGTATAAGGCGTAGAGGAGGGATGACGGATGAAAGGTGAAGTCATTTTTAAACGCATTATAAGTGGTAAAGCAAAGGACCCTGTGTCAGCAGCTGCTCGAGGTGGTCTTACCATATTGAGTAAATTATATGAAGCAGGAGTAACACAGCGCAATAAAAAGTTTGATGCTCAAACAGGCGTAAGTCATGCATCAGTGCCTGTTATCAGTGTGGGCAATATTACCGCAGGGGGAACGGGAAAAACCCCTATGGTACGTTATATCTGTCATATGTTAGAAGAACATGGCTGTAAACCGGCCGTGCTTAGTAGGGGGTATAAAGCAGCCAATAATGAGCAATCTCTCATTGTGTCGCGTCAAGGTTTATTAGAAGTGAGTCCTGCAGTAAGTGGTGATGAGGCCTATTTATTAGCTAAAAATTTAGGTCGTACTAGTGTAGTGATTGGACGCCACCGCTCTGAATCTGCCACCGTGGCTACGGAACAGCTCGGTAGTGATGTACTCGTGTTGGATGATGGCTTTCAGCATCGCCAGCTTTACCGTGATTTAGATATTGTTCTCATTGATGCGGCCAATCCGTTTGGCTACGGACATGTACTTCCAAGAGGTTTATTGCGTGAGCCTTTAGAGGGACTTAAACGGGCTCATAGCATTGTACTTACGAAAACAGACCAAGTACCAAAGGATATACTTTTTGGCGTAAAGCAGCAGTTGATGACCTACGCGCCACATATACCAGTGTTTGAAACTATTCATAAGCCCTTAGGTGTAGTTTCCTTAGGGCAGTGGGCGCAGGGCGAGCCTCTAACAGCTCAGATTGATGAAGCCAATCGAATGAGTGCCCGAAGTCATCGCCTCTTAGCTATCAGTGGCATTGGCCGACCTGAATCTTTTAAAGCAACGTTAGAACAGATTGGCCTAGCGCCGCAAGCAAGCCTAGACTCTGGAGATCACCATGAATATTCAGAGGATGATGTGATTCAAATGTATGCCAAATCCTTTGAACTTGGCTTGACTGCTATTATTACAACAGAGAAAGATGCAGTTAAACTCAATGAATTGAGCGCACTTAAGGATTTAAAACTACCAGTATTTGTAGTGCCTATTGGCATTGAATTTACGGCTCGTGAAGATGAATTTCAAGCCCTAGTTAGTACGGTGGGAAAGAAGGATAGATAATGAAAATTGCTTGTGTAATTCCAGCTCGTTATGCGTCAACTCGTTTGCCTGGCAAGCCTTTGGCGGATATTGCAGGAAAACCCATGATTCAGCGTGTATATGAACAAGTGGCCAAAGCGTCTCATCCAGATATGGTAATTGTGGCCACTGATGATAATCGAGTATATGATGTAGTTAAGGCCTTTGGTGGTACAGTGGCGATGACGCGGGCGGACCATTTAACTGGTACTGACCGCCTTGCCGAAGTAACTCGTGCCTATGATGATATTGATGTAATTATCAATGTGCAGGGGGATGAGCCTTTAATTGAGCCTACTTTGATTGATGAATTGGCTACCTTATTTGAAGCTGATGGGACTATACAAATGGCTACGGTAGGCGCGCCCCTATTGGAAGACGAATATAATGAGCCATCGGCGGTGAAAGTGGTGTGCAATAAAAAAGGGGATGCCATGTATTTTTCTAGATCTTTAATTCCCTTTCCACGAAATGCCTTTGTCAATGAACCATTAAAGCATATTGGTATCTATGCATATACAAGAGAGTTTTTACTTACCTATGCTGATATGGAGCCTACACCAGCTGAATTGACGGAATCCTTAGAACAATTAAGAGCTTTAGAAAATGGTGTTCCCATTCGTGTGATTAAGACAAAGGCTCGCTTTGTAGGTGTTGATACACCTGAGGACTTACGGGCTGTAAATGAGATCTTTAAGCAAAAATTCAATGCTTAGTTAAGTAAAAAATCCAATGCTTAGTTAAGTAAAAAAACAATGCTTAGAACAGCATTTTATATAGGATTTATTCATGTAGTTAATTTAAACTTTAGATTTTTAGGTTATAATATAAGTTAGGCCATAATAAATTAAGTTATAATAAATTAAGCTACAAATAATAAATTAAATTATAATAGGTTCTATTATATTAAGTTTGATTATATTAAGTTCGACTATATAGTCAATACATACACATGTAAAACAACTCATTAGAGTTATTCGTGATTAGTAAGCAAACAAGGAGATATACTATGAAAGAAGTTAAAGTCGGTAACCTCACATTAGATGGTGGCAAGGGTTTATTCTTACTCGCTGGACCTTGCGTAATCGAAGATCCAGAGCGCACGTTGGAAATTGGCCGTCGCGCAAAGAAAATTTGTGAACGTGTAGGGATTCCTTATATTTTCAAAGCTTCTTTTGATAAGGCCAATCGCTCGAGCTATAAATCATTCCGTGGCCCAGGACTTGAAGAAGGTCTTAAAATTTTAAGCCATATTAAAAAGGAATTACAAGTGCCTATCGTGAGCGATATTCACTCTGTAGAGCAAATCGAACCAGCTGCTGAAGTGCTAGATATTTTGCAGATTCCTGCCTTCTTATGTCGTCAAACAGATTTAGTCTATGGTGCAGCTAAAACAGGTAAGGCCCTAAATATCAAAAAAGGTCAGTTCTTAGCGCCAAATGATATGATTAATGTGGTGAAAAAAGTAGAAGAAGCAGGTAATCCTAATTTAATGCTTACTGAACGTGGTGCTACTTTTGGCTATAATAATTTAGTGGTGGATATGCGTTCCTTCCCGATTATGCGTAGCTTTGACTATCCAGTGATTTTTGATGCCACTCATAGTGTGCAATTACCTGGTGGTGCTGGTACAAGCTCTTCTGGTCAACGTGAATTTGTTCCATATTTATCTCGTGCCGCTGTGGCAGCTGGTGTGGATGGCTTATTTATGGAAGTTCATGACAATCCAGCTGAGGCTTTATCTGATGGCCCTAATATGGTGTATTTAGATCAATTAGAAGCGATTCTACGTGATTTAGTAGCTATTGATAAAATTGTAAAAGGCTAATAGTATTGAAGTAAAAACTAAAGTCGTAGCTATAAGAATTAAGATGATAGGTAAAGTAAAAGGCAAACTAATAGCTAATATAGTAGCTGCAACAAATGCTGACACATTAAATAATTCACAAGTTTAACTTGTAAGCGGATACAATCCAGAAGGGATGGCATAGCCAATGAATGTATTAGAACAGGCGGCCCAAGTGCTTCATGAAGAAGCACAGGCCATTGAAGCATTAATAACAACCTTAGATAGTAATTTCTCCGATGCCGTGTCTATGATTTTGGCCTCTAAAGGTCGTGTTGTATGTACTGGTATGGGTAAGTCTGGGCACATTGCACGCAAAGTAGCAGCTACCCTAGCGTCTACTGGCACACCAGCTTTATTCTTGCATCCAGGAGAAGGTGTTCATGGTGACTTAGGCATGGTCACTTCTGAAGATATTGTGCTCGCTTTTTCTAATAGTGGTGAAACTAGTGAAGTGGTAAGTTTATTGCCATCGTTGCGTCGCATTGGGGCTCGCCTTATTAGTGTAGTGGGAAACCGCAATTCTACCTTGTCTAAAAATTCTGACATTGTATTGCTTGTGGAAGTGGAAAAAGAAGCCTGTCCATTAGGTTTAGCACCAACTACGAGTACTACAGTTGCATTAGCTTTAGGTGATGCTTTGGCTGTTTGCCTTCTAGAACGTCATCATTTTACACCAGAAAACTTTGCTGTGTTCCATCCAGGTGGCTCTTTGGGTCGTAAGCTTTTGCTTACAGTGGAAAATATTATGCATTCTGGTACAGACAATCCAGTGGTATATAAGGGCTCTTCAGTACGAGATGCCTTATTTGTCATGACTGAGAAGGGCCTTGGTGCCACCAGTGTTATCGATGATGATGGGGTATTGATTGGTTTAGTAACAGATGGCGATATTCGCCGTGGTTTAGATTCGGGCAGTAATTTCTTAGAATGGCCTGTGGAAGATATGATGACAACTATGCCACGTACTATTACTAAGGATAAACTAGCTGCTGAAGCACTTCATATTATGGAGAAAAATCAACCCCGTCCAATTACTGTATTACCAGTTGTAGATCATAACAAACATTCCATTGGGATTGTTCATATTACAGACTTATTACGTCGAGGTATCGTATAATGGCCATAAAATGTTTAGTCTTAGATGTTGATGGGGTCATGACTGAGGGGCATATAATTTATAGTTCCAGTGGAGAAGAAATAAAAGCCTTTCATGCACAAGATGGCTTGGGATTAACCTTAGCTCGCAAAGCAGGTTTAAAAATTGCTGTTATTACGGGGCGCGTATCGGATATGGTGGCGCGACGCACATCAGAATTGAAGTTTGATTTTGTGCGCATGGGTTCAAAAAATAAAAGTAAAGATTTGATGGAATTAATGGAAACATTTCAGTTGCAACCTGAGGAAGTAGCCTATATGGGGGATGACTTAAATGATTTTGGCGTATTCCATAAAGTAGGTTTTCCTATTTCGCCAGCTAATGGTGTAGAGGAAATCAAAGCGAAAGCTGCTTATGTAACGAAGGCCCGTGGTGGCCATGGGGCAGTGCGCGAAGCTATAGAGAAAATTTTAAAAGATCAAAAACAATGGGAATCTTTAGTGGCGTCATATAAAAACGAATTATATGAACAAGGTCAATAATATGATGTATAATATGGCACATGAAAAGAATTCGAAGGAGGCTCGTACGGTATGTCAAATGAGTGGCAATACTCGTTGTTAAAGAAACTAAGTGCCTTTACCTGCAAGCTGTCGTATCGCACGATACTTCGCATTGGTGAGACCTTAGGGCCTTTATATTCGCTATTTGGAAAAAAACAAAAAAAACGGGGCATTAAAAATGTCATGATTGGCCTTGGCGTTTCCGAAGCTGAAGCTGAAGAAGTGCTCGGTGAGTTATTTAAAAACTTAGGTCGATCGGCCTTAGAGATTTTATATATGCCCAATTTAACGAAGGAATTTATTGACGAACATATTGAAATGCATGGCCTTGCCTATCTTGATAAGGCCTTGGCTGAACAACGTGGGGTTGTAATTCTTACGGCTCATGTGGGCAATTGGGAATGGATGGGCGCTGCGCTTGCCGCTGCTGGGTATCCATCAACTACAATTGTTAAGAAACAGCCAAATGCACAAGTAACACGTTTGTTAAATGAATATAGAGAAATGGTAGGGCTTGAAGTATTTGCCCGCGGCGGATCTGAAATGATTCGCGCTGTGAAAGCTATGAAGCAAAAGAAATTGCTAGGCTTTTTAGCCGACCAAGATGGTTATATTCAAGGATTTCCAGTGGAGTTTTTGGGGCAAGAATCCTCAGCTGTTATTGGACCGGCTACATTTGCGCAGAAGTTTAAGGCCCCAGTAGTACCTGTATTTGCTCATCGCAAGGCGGATGGAATTGGCCATGTGGTGGAAATTTTACCACCTCTTTATTATGAGGATACAGGCAATGAACAGGAAGATTTATATCGCTTAACTGAAGCTACTGTGTGGGTTACAGAAGAGTTTATTAAAGCTCATCCTACTGAGTGGTTATGGTTCCAACATCGCTGGAATACAAAGTTACATGAAATAGAAAATATTGAAGAGAAACTTAAAGTACGTGATGCAGTGCATGCACGAGATCGTCAGAACGGAGCCAGTGCAGCCAATCAAGCCATGACTGTTGAATCTCATGAAAAATCTCATGAAAAATCTCATGAAGTGCCACATAGCAATGTGACAGAAGGGGCATCAACAGCTCAAGATTTCAAAGTAAGTGATGATACTCAAGCACAGCAGGAGGCAGTGAATAGTGATGTGGAAAAATAACAAAAAAACTATAATTGCTTCAGCTGTTGTGCTCATTTTAATAGGCCTTTTTGTGTGGATTTTTAAAATTAGCTCTGTAGAGACGCCAGATGATCCTACACAGCCAAAGGGCGATTTAGTTACCTTTGATGGCTCTACTATTACGGAGGAATCGGAAGGTAAATTGGCTTGGTCAGTTACAGCAGAACAAATAAAGGTGAATCCAAAGACTAAAGAAGTATACCTCACCAATATGAAAGCTAATTTTTTCAAAGAAGGTAAAGAATTAGTTGTAACTGCACCTCGTGGTCATATGACAGCGGATCACAATACCTTCCAATTAGCTGGTGGTGTGGTTGCTGTCGATCAAGATGGTGCAGAACTTAAAACTGAGGCAGTGAATTACAATAATAAGTCTAAAAAATTAAGTTCAGAAACAGCCTTTACATTTAACAATAAAGAGGCTACTATTACGGGTGATACATTTGAAGCCGATACTGTTTTGCAAAAAGTCATTGCAAAAGGTCATGCTAAGTTAGAGAAGAAGTAGTGGAGGAATTAACATGAAATTGAAAAAGGTTATGGCCGTAACCGCTATAGTGATGGGTTTGGCAGCTCCGGTGTGGGCCGCTGCTACCTCTAACTTAATGATTACTGCTGATAAACTTGAATATGAAGGTAGCACCGGCAAAGCAACTGCTAAGGGCAATGTTGTGATTATCAATGAAGATAAGACTATGACGGGCCGAGAAGGTTGGTACAATACTAAGACGCAAGAGGCCTTTTTAACAGGTGGCGTCAGCATGATTGGTACCAACACGAGCATGAGTGCATCTCAGCTTCATAGTACGAAAAACGAAATCATTGAAGCCACAGGCAATGTGCGCTTACAAAAAGACAATAAGCAAGTGTTCGGTAATACTGTAAAGTACAATACGAAAACTGATTATGGCACTAGCACAGGCAATGCTAAGCTCGTTATGGATGATGCTGTATTGACGGGCGATTTTGTAGAAGGTTGGCTCAATGAGATTAAAGCTACTGCGCAAGGCCATGTAACCTTACATAGTAGTAAACATAATTTAGATGCAAGTGCTGATAATGCAGTGTACGCACAGACACCAGGCCAAAATGATGGCGTCGCTTATTTGACAGGCAATGCGCATGCCGTGCAAAATGGCAATGTAGTGAATGCACCAGAGCTTAAGCTTGAAATGAAAGATAATTCTGTGCAGACCGTAGGTGGTCGCAGTACCTTAATTATTACGCCACAACAATAAGGAGCGGTGTGGATGTATATAGAAACAGTTGATTTAGTAAAAACATATAAAGGCCGCAATGTTGTAGATGGCGTTAGCATTAAGGTAAAAGAAGGGGAAGTTGTAGGCCTTCTAGGCCCTAATGGAGCTGGTAAGACTACGACTTTCTACATGATTGTAGGTATTGAAAAACCTAATGCCGGTCAAATTCATATAGGTGGCCGCGATATTTCCCTCATGCCTATGTATAAGCGTGCAGCACAAGGCATTGGGTATTTACCACAAGAAGCGTCAGTATTTCGCTCTTTGTCAGTGGAAGATAATTTACGCGCTATGCTAGAGACGACCCATTTATCTAAAAAGGAAATTGAAGCGAAAGTAGAGTCCTTGTTAGAAGAGTTCCACATTACACATGTAAGAACTCGTCAGGGCATGCAATTATCTGGTGGCGAACGTCGTCGTGTAGAAATTGCCCGCTGTATTGCTTTAGAGCCGAGCTTCATTTTACTTGATGAACCATTCGCAGGGGTTGACCCTATAGCGGTGGCTGATATACAATCAATCATACGACATTTAAAAGAGCGAGGTATTGGTGTACTCATTACAGACCATAATGTGCGTGAAACCTTGGGGATTGTTGACAAGGCCTATATTTTGAGTGCTGGGAAGATTCTCATCGAAGGATCAGCTGATGAGATTGCATCAAGCCCAATTGCTCGTAAATTCTATTTGGGCGATGAGTTCAAGATGTAATCGGGAGGTAGTTGGCATTCATGCGTATATTAGATAAATATATACTGAAGGCATTTATAGGGCCTTTCTTATTTGGCATCTTTGCGTTTACTAGTATTTTCGTAGGTACTGGCACCTTATTCCGCATTGCCCAATTCATAACTGAATATGGCGCCTCCATATGGGCTGTTACACGAGCCTTTGTGCTGGCCTTACCGGGCATTGTAGTATTGACCTTCCCCATGGCCGTACTATTGGCTAGTTTATTAGCCTTTGGGCGGTTAAGTGGGACTAGTGAAATTATTGTAATGCGTGCTGGCGGGCTTAGCTTTTTGCGACTAGCCATGCCAGTGTATGTGACGGCATTAATCATTTCCTTAGGAGCCATTGCTTTTAATGAATATGTAGTGCCGGCCTCAAATCATGCGTATCAAAATATTATTCGCAATGAAATTAAGCGCCAAGCAGCGCCACAAGCGCAGGAACATATTGTTATTAAAAATATGGACGGTGGCGACATTAGCACCTTGGTGTATGCAAAACGTTATGATGCAGATACAAAATTAATTACAGGGATTACGGCTCAGCTCTTTACGAATGGGGAAGTAACGCAAATTGAAAATGCGGCTACAGCGACTTGGAATGGTACTTATTGGGTAATGCATAATGGCGTTGTGTATGATTTGGCTCCAGATGGACAAGGCGTAGAACGAACTATGCACTTTAAAGACCAAGTCCTACCTGTTGCAAAAGACCCAAAACAAATCTCTCAGGAGCAACGCGATCCTGAAGAGATGACGATTAAAGAATTGCGCGCACAAGTAAAAGCCTTAAAAGGCACGGGCGTAAATTATAAAAAATGGGAAATGGAAATGTATCAGCGTTTCACTATTCCTGTGGCCAGCTTTGTGTTTGCTCTTGTAGGGGCTCCTTTAGGCCTTCAAAAGCAACGCTCTAGTTCGTCCATTGGCTTTGGTCTTAGTGTATTAATCATATTCATTTATTATGGTGTTATGACATTCACTGGTGCCCTTGGTAAAGGTGGAGCCTTGCCACCAATGGTAGCTGCTTTGATTCCAGACACTTTGGGAATTATTGCAGGCTTGTGGCTCAATTGGCGTGTGTCTAAATAACCCCTAGGCTGTTTACAGAGTAATAACAGTTTTAGTGTAGTAAATAAAAAGGTTTTCAACCAGTAATTTTACAAATTACAAGTTGAGAGCCTTTTTCTTTTTGAAAAAATAGAGTAAAATAGAGAAAGAGCATATACTACTCATAGTATGTAATATGTTTTAGTGTACTATGTTAGGTAGTTATGTGTGGTAATTGTGTGTGAATGAAAGAAAGGAGTGACACCCATGTTAGTAGGTATAAGTCTATTGTTTATCATTGCTATTATGGGCGGTGCTATTGCTTTCATTGGCGATAAATTAGGGAGTAAAGTAGGCAAGAAAAAAATGTCTATTTTTGGTCTACGACCTAAACATACCTCTATTATTATGACCATTGTAACGGGCGTATTAATTTCTGTTCTTACTATTGGTATCTTAAGTTTAGCTTCGGAAAATGTTCGTATTGCCCTATTTGGGATGGAACAATTACGGGCAGAAATGGCGCAGCTTACTTCAGATGTGGATAAGAAAAATGCCGAATTAGAGGCTGGCAAGAAAGAATTAGAAGAGAAGACAAAAGCCGTAAACACTATGCGTCAAGAAGTACAAGCTACGCAGGAAGAAATTGAGGAAGTACGTGCTGCTCGTGAGGCTATGGGTGCTGAACTTGTTTCTGTACAAGAAGCGTATAAAACAGCTAATGATAAATTACAGCAATCGGCTGTAGCACTAAAGGATTTAGAAGCAAATAAGAAAGAACTAGAAAGTCATATTGAAGACTTGCGGGTTACAACGGAACGCTTGGAAGCTGGTATTGCTCATGTTCGTGAAGGCGCTGTATTGTTTAGAAATGGCGAGGTTTTAAGTGGTGCACTCATTCGCCCAGGCCTTAATGAAGAGGAAACAACGGCAGCGATTACAGATATTTTAAATGATACTAATGGCTTGATTCTACGTCGTTTAGGTATCGATGAGACAAAGGCTGTTATTTATGTTAGCCGCTCTAATTTAAATGAAGTGGCTAAACAAGTGGCCGAGTCGAATGAGCCTATGACAGTTCGTATTACAGCGGCCGCGAATATCATATATGGTGAAGTGGCGTTAGCCGAAATTCACGCCTATCCATATAAGGAAGTATTTTCTAAAGGTACCGTTATTACCTCTACCGTTGTGGAAGGTGGCTCTGATGCACAGTATGAAGTATTAACTTTCTTACAATCTGTTAATGCTAAGGCTAAGGAACAAGGTGTATTACCTGATCCATTGACTGGTAAGGTAGGGTCCATACCAGGCGGCGATTTATTCGATATTATTCGACAGATTAGCCAGCTTAACCATTCCGTGCGATTAGATGCTGTAGTAAAAGAGGATGCTTATACTACGGGGCCTATTCAAATTGAATTGCGCATTAGAGATATATAGAATCAGGCGAGCCCTATGGCGAAACCTATGAAACTGAACTGACTATTGCCATATAGACTGCCTGTACTAGGCAGTCTTTTTTTGGAAGATATTTTATGTATTATTATAAAATATCTTCAGCGGATATTACGAAGTATAGCTGCTGAACTATTACGAAGTATATTTGCTATACTGTTATAAAGTATGTTTGCTGTACTACTATGAAATATATTCATTGTACTATTACGGACGTAGTTTAATTCCTATGAGGAGGGCTTATGAATACACTAGCTAGGGGCACGCTAATTGCCATTGACCCGGGCCGTGAGAAAACGGGCATGGCTTTGATTAAAAGCACTGATGGAGGCTTATTGGAAAAAGTGATAGTTCCCACAGAAGAAGTGCCTGCATATTGCCAAAAATGGCTACAAAAGGACAGGTCTGTGGAAATCATTGTTTGCGGTAATGGCACCAATCATGCAAAGGTGTCCAATGCTGTAAAAGAGGCAGTTCAATCCTATGGGAAGAACGTTGTTTTGACTGATGAAGCTCACACGACGGAAGAGGCTAGGCGCCGTTATTTTGAATATAATCCACCTAAGGGGCTAAAACGTTTACTTCCTAAAGGAATGTTATATCCGCCTGAACCGGTGGATGACTTTACAGCTTGGATTATTGGCGAGAGATACTTACAAAAGATACATAATCATGGTAAATAAGCTTTAATAAGATAAAAATTATAAAAAAATTTAGCAAAAAATGAAATTTTATATTGAAAAATATTGATATATCGTTGATAATAATAAGTGGACATAAAATAATTTAAATATTGTAGTATGAAGGGAGATTGTTGATGGCAGAATATAAAAAACCTCAAAAACAAAAATTAACTTGGAAAGATATTTTAATTCGATATATATGGATTGTAATTGGTGCGGCCATTTATGCCTTTGGACTTGACGTACTCTTAGTACCGAAGAGCATCATTGACGGTGGCGTAGTTGGTATTGCTCTTATGGCCGCTGAATTGACAGGCATTTCCTTTAGTATTTACTTAGTGCTTATTAATTTGCCGTTTTTATACGTAGGATATAAATTAATCGGTAAGAGCTTTACTATTGCTACCTTGTTTGGCGTAGTATGTATTTCCATTATGTCCTTGTTCATGCACCAAGTGACACCGCCTGATATTGATCCGTTCTTGGCAGCTGTATTTGGTGGCGTTATTCTTGGCATCGGGGTGGGCCTCATTATTCGAAATGGTGGTTCCCTTGATGGTGTAGAAATTGTAGCCATAATTATGGATAAGAAGAGCTCTTTCTCCGTAGGCGAAATTGTTATGATTTGTAATCTTTTCATTTTAGGGGCCGCTGGTTTTGTATATAATTGGAGCAGTTCTTTGTACTCTCTCATTGCGTACTTTGTAGCCTATAAAATGATGGATATGACCATTACCGGTTTAGAAGAGTCTAAGGGCGTTATGATTATTACAGACAAGCCTGATGAAATTCGCGAAGCCTTAATGCATCGTCTCGGTCGTGGTGTAACTGTCTTATTCGGCGAAGGTGGGTATTCAAAAGAACCGAAAAAAGTGCTATACTCAGTAGTAACGCGTCTTGAAATTACAAAGATGAAAGATATCGTCTATGAACAAGATGATAATGCGTTTATAACTATTACTGATGTTCATGATGTATTTGGCGGTCAATTTGGTAAGAAAACAATTCACTAATCACTATAGTGATATAGTGATAATCTATTACTCGTGAGTCATAATCTATTACTTATGAGTCGCAATATATTACTTATGAGTGTTAATATGTTACGCGCCACTACATAGGGTGAACGAAATCTACTGGGATGAAAGGAGCTAGACTTAGTCTAGAGAGCATATGTCAGAAGAAAGATCAATTGGAAAACAAATTATACATGAAGTGGGCGAGTGGCTCTATGCCATTATTATTGCCTTAGTGGTGGCTATATTAGTTCATATATTTGTAGGTCAAATTACCCGTGTATCTGGTGAATCAATGGAGAACACATTCCATAATGGTGATTTCCTGGTGGTATCAAAATGGGATCATATACGTGGCAATACACCAGCATATGATGACATAGTGATTATTGATAGCCGTGTAAAACGTGAACGCACATGGCAAGATGATGTAAGCGATGTAGTATCTAATTACTTATCTATTTTTAGTAAAGATGCGGAACGTCATGATGCTTGGGTAAAACGTGTTATCGGATTACCTGGTGATACATTAGAATTTAAAAATGGTCATGTATGGCGCAATGGCAAAGAATTGGAAGAAACCTATACAAAAGAACCGACCATGAATTACAGTCAAACAGCACCAGTTGTCGTGCCTGAAGGTCATGTATTTGTAATGGGAGATAATCGCAATCATTCCAGTGATAGCCGTTTCATTGGTCCTGTACCGATTGTGAATGTCATTGGTAAGGTTGTATATCATATATAATAGGCAAATTCTATTATAATAGGCATACTTAACTATAATAGGTAAATTCAATAATAAAAAAAATGGAATAAAGCATCTAGTTTGCAAAAATTAGCAACTAGGTGCTTTTTATTTTTGAAAAAATACATGATGATGTAAAGCACAATTTTTAGAAAAGTGCCACTATGTATAGCTTTATATGAAACTAGAGGGGAGGTTTAAAGTTCCAATAGTACTTTGATTCTACCTTAACTATCTGCAATATAAAGAGAATAAGAGCTATAGGGAACTATATGGAGTATGTGAAAATAAAATGAAAAAAACGAGCAAATAATCCTTTACAGGGAAACAATTGTATGTTAATATGGTGGCGTCTATAGGTAAACTACTTATTAATTCTTGATAAAATCTAATGCGATGCCGATGAAACGTGGATACTCAGAATTTCATTGTTTATATCTTTTGTTAATAACTAGGGAACTAGAATAGACATTTCTATTCTTTTTTTGCCGAAAGGGGTAAAGACAATGAAAAAACGTTTTGCTACAATGCTTGCAGCAACAGCTGTGCTTGGTGTAACTACTGCTTTTGCAGCGAATCCATTCTCTGATGTAACTCCCAATGATTGGGCATACCAAAGCGTAGCACAATTGGCTGAAGCTGGCGTAATCAATGGGTATCCAGATGGCACTTTCAAAGGCCAAAACAACATCACTCGTTTCGAAATGGCTCAAATGGTAGCGAAAGCTATGGCTAACCAAGAACGTGCGAATGCAGAACAACAAGCTGTAATCAATCGTTTAGCTGAAGAATTCTCCAGCGAATTAAACAATCTTGGCGTTCGCGTATCTGCTTTAGAAGATAAAGTGGGCAATGTAAAAGTATTCGGTGATGGCCGTATCCGTTATCGTGGTTCCGAAAGTGGTTCCAATAACTATTTAGCAACTACAAATAATCCAAATAAAACATCTGTATTCGACTATCGTGCTCGTATTAACTTCCAAGCTACTGTTAACGAAAACACAACGGCTTTAGTTCGTGTAGCTACATCTGGCATGGTGGAAATGGGTACTGGTGCTAATGAAACTAAAGAAGCTCGCATTGACCGTGCCTTAGTTAACCATAAATTTGGTGACAATACTACATTAACAGTAGGTCGCCAAGCATTATACATTGGTGATGGCTTAATTTTTGATGATGCTTATGATGCAGCTAAACTTCAATACCGCACTAAGGACTTCTCCTTAGCAGCAAGCTATGGTTCCTTTGTAGCTGGTAGCTTAGTAAATGCTGAAAAAGATGCGACTGGCAAGCTTATCAACAAATCCTTTAGTAATTCTACGGCTGATGACAACTACACAGTAACTTTATTAGAAGCAGCTGGTAAACTTGGTGACCATGCAACTTTAGGCGGTTACTATATCTTCGCTAATAAAGGCTTCGATAATGACATCTATGGTGGTTATGTAAATCTTAACTTTGACAAAGTTTGGATTGGCGGCGAATATGCAACCTTCAGTGATGATGTAAATGGCAGCAGCAAAAATGATGCTTGGATTGCAGGCATTGGCTATGGTAACTTTAATATGAGTAAACAAGGTACTTGGGATGTTAAATTACGTTATGTTGATGAAAGCGAAAATTCACCAGTAATTTCTTCCACATTCATCACACCTAAATCTCAAGACTTCAAAGCTTGGTTTGTAGCTGGCCGTTATGCTCTTGAAAAGAACTTAAGTTTAGTAGGTTACTACTTATTTGATGCAGAAAAACAAGATGGCACATCTATGCCAGATTTCTACCGTGCAGAATTAAATTACAAATTCTAAGATCGGTATGTAAACGATCCTATTAATATATACTAATATTGAGTGGGATAGGGAACTGCATATTATATAATTAATAAAAAGACTAGAAGACATTTTGTCTTTTAGTCTTTTTTTATACATTTTATCTTTTTTATGCTTTTAGGAGTAACTAAGATAATTTTAGGAGTGCATAACATAATAAAATTGCCAAGGAAAAGAAGAAAATATTTAGAAATCTCTAAAATATATGCAGAAGTCTATAAAATATATGCAGAAATCTCTGAAATATATGTAGAAATCTATATAGAAAATGAAGATGATTTTCTATTAAGTGGAATTAATTGATAAAAAGAGTTGGATTTATTTTTACTTAGGATGAAATAATCTTCACAATAATAAAAATAATGTATTTTTATAGTATAAAAGTATCTCCTCAGTGGATTTTGATTAAAGGTAGATGAAAACTGTAAGGTTAAAATGAGTTTTCTATGAATTTTTGGTAATTTCATTTTACTTTCAGTACCACCATGGTACTATACTTACAGAAAGAGTTTTCGAAGTGAAAACAACTACTACATGAGATGTAAAGGAAACGTGGATACTTTATAATACTTATATAGTAGATGTCAAGCGGAGAAATCTCTTAAGAAATTTTTTATTTCCTGAAAGGAGATTTTTATTATGAAAAAACGTTTTGCAACTATGTTAGCAGCAACAGCAATTTTAGGGGTAACTTCTGCATTTGCAGCAAACCCATTCTCTGATGTAACACCTAATGATTGGGCTTACCAAAGTGTATCTCAATTAGCATCTGCAGGTATCATTAACGGTTATCCAGATGGTACGTTCAAAGGTCAAAATAACATTACTCGTTATGAAATGGCTCAAATGGTAGCGAAAGCAATGGCTAACCAAAGTCGTGCTACAGCAGAACAACAAGCTATGATTAATCGCTTAGCTAATGAATTCTCTGATGAATTAAATAATTTAGGTGTACGTGTTTCTGAACTTGAAAATAAAGTAGGTAATGTAAAAGTAACTGGTGATGCTCGTCTTCGTTATCAAGGTTCCGATGAAAAAGGCGTAATTAGCTCCGATAATAAAGACAAAAAATCTACATTCGATTATCGTGCCCGCGTACAATTCAATGCTACCGTAAATGACAACACATCTGCAGTAGTTCGTTTAAGCTCTGGTTACAATGAATTCGGTAATGGTGTTAATAGCTCTGACAATGATATCTCCATTGACCGCGCTTATGTAGCACATCAATTTGGTGAAAATACAACAGGTATTGTTGGTCGTTACAATGCATTCGTTGGTAATGGTTTAATCTATGATGATACATTCGATGGGGCAGCACTTGCTTATGACAATGGTAACTTCAGTGCTTTAGCAGGTTATGGTTCCTTCGTTGAAGGTGGCTTCGGTAATTCCTATGCTAATGGCAATGAATATACTACAAGCTTTGAAGATGCATCTTCCGATGATAATGCGACAGTAACCTTGTTACAAGCAAAAGGTAAACTTGGTGAACATGCAACCTTAGGTGGTTTCTATGCATTTGGTAATAAAAACTTAGATGATGATATTTATGGTGGTTCCTTAGACTTGAACTTCAATAAAGTATGGCTTGGCGGTGAATACGCACAGTTTAAAGATGCTGATGACGGAAGTGCTTGGGTAGCAGGTATTGGTTATGGTGATTATGATATCGAAAAAGCTGGTACTTGGAGCGCAAAAGTTCAATACTTCGATGAAGATCAAAACTCCCCAGTAATTAGCTCTACATTCAACCAACCATACAATGCTGACTACAAAGCTTGGATGGCAAGTGTAGATTACTCCTTAGCTAAAAACGTAGGTCTTTCCGCTTACTATGCATTTAATGCAGAAGATCAAAAAGGTGGCGACTTACCAGATTACTACCGTGCAGAATTGAACTACAAGTTCTAATTAGGCCAGTAAATAAAATAACAACTTAGATTTTATTGAAACCCATTATATAATTGTGAAAATCCATTAGAACATTAGTAGAAAATTAATATAAAATGGAGACATAATAGGGGGATAATAGAGGAAATGTTGTTACATAATAAGAATATATTGGTAAATAATTGAGAAAACTTTAAAAATTTTATCAGAAAACTATATATAAGTTTTCAAAAATATTAATAAAGAAAGAAGGCTCAGTATGGGGCCTTCTTTTTTGTTTTATAATTTTAAATTAAGTGAAAAATAGTAAAAACTCTATGGTAAAAAATAGTTTTTTGAAGTGAGAATGTTCATAAAAACTTTACTTTTAAAATTAACTATGCTATCATAACGATAGATTCAGTGAGCTGAAGAACATTATGACTGTAAAGTATAACTACTTGTGAGGGAACGTGGAAACTCCAGGATTGCGTTATATGGCATAGTAATTATGTTTCGGAAGCGAACAGAAATCTAACTTATTTTATTTTTCTGTTTTTTACCGAAAGGGGTAATTACAATGAAAAAACGTTTTGCAACTATGCTAGCAGCAACTGCTGT
>NZ_CALJON010000002.1 GCF_937981445.1 uncultured Veillonella sp.
CTGGGCAGTCAACGTGTGCATAGTGACGGTTTTCAGTTTCATATTCAACATGTGCTGTGTTGATTGTGATACCACGTTCACGTTCTTCTGGTGCTTTGTCGATCATGCTGTAGTCTTGGAAATCAGCTTTGCCTTGATCTGCAAGCACTTTAGTGATTGCTGCTGTAAGAGTAGTTTTACCATGGTCAACGTGACCAATTGTACCAATGTTAACATGCGGTTTTGTACGTTCAAATTTTGCTTTTGCCATTTAAGTAAAGAGCCTCCTTCACAAAAATAAAAACCTATATATTTATTATAATACACCTTTTATGCAATAATCAACAATACCCTAATTATCCTTCTACTTCACCTTCATCGCTACTACTGCGCATAGTTTGAAGTTTGTAGAAACACCAAAGCATGCCAAACCAAGCCGGCGTAAAGAAAAGAGCTACGCGCGTTTCCGCGTTAAAGGCCAAGGTAATAAGTACAAAGGCATAAAATCCTAAAATCAAATAATTAACCAAAGGATATAAAGGCATCTTAAAACTATGTTTTGCTGCTTCTGCAGGCTTTTGTCGACGATATTTCATATGACAAATCGTTATAATCGCCCAAATAAAAATAAAGCAGAACGTAGATACACTTGTAATCAATACGAACACGCTTTCAGGCATGACATATTGCATAATAACAGCTACAAAAATAACTAACGCAGAAAATACTACGGCATTCATAGGCACTTTATTGGAGCGTAAACGGAACATACGGCGTGGCGCATTCCCTTCGCGCGCCAAAGTATATACCATGCGGCTCGTACTAAAGATACCACTATTACAGGCAGAAGCCGCAGAAGTTAATACAATAAAGTTAACAATGGCTGCCGCTGCCACGATGCCTGCAGCAGTAAAAATTTGCACGAAAGGACTGGAATCTGGACTCACCGATGTCCAAGGATAAATACTCATAATAATGGCTAAAGCGCCTACATAAAAAATAATAATACGCACAGGAATATTATTAATAGCTTGAGGAATGACCTTTTCTGGATTTTCTGTTTCGCCAGCCGTTAAACCTACTAACTCAATCCCCGTAAAGGCAAACACAACCATCTGAAAAGATAGTATAAAGCCAGACGCACCATTAGGAAACCAACCGCCGTGATTCCACAAATTAGCAAATGTCATAGGACCTACATCGGTCATATAACCGCTAACTATTAGATACGCACCGCCCCCAATGAGGCCTAAAATAGCTAATACTTTTATAAGAGCAAACCAAATTCCAATTCCCCAAATACTTTAACAGCCATGAGATTCATGGCAAATAATACGAGTAAGATAACCAGACTAGGAATCCACCGCTCCACCCCTGGCAACCAGTATTGAATGTACAAGCCCGCCGCGGTCACATCCGCCATGGCCAGTGAAATCCAACAAAACCAATAGGTCCAACCCGTAATAAAGGCGGCTCCAGGTCCCATATATTCGTGAACAAAATCAACAAAGGAATGATACTCTGTATTTGACAATAACAACTCACCTAAGGCCCGCATCATAAAGAATGATATAAGCCCCGTTATTACATACGCTAACAGTATAGAAGGACCTGCTAAATGAATAGATCGCCCTGATCCCAAAAACAGCCCCGTCCCAATGGCTCCCCCAATAGCCAACAATTGTACATGTCGATTTTTTAGCCCCCTCGCTAATTCGCCCTTTTCAGACACACAAATGTCCTCCTCTCAATTTTACTAAAAAAAATAACCCACGTTCCGTAGAACATGAGTAGGTTTCCTTGGGAAATATGGTGGCGGCACACGGATTTGAACCGCGGACACACCGGGTATGAACCGATTGCTCTAGCCAACTGAGCTATGCCGCCATGTGTATATGGAGCTAGTGACCGGGATTGAACCGGTGACCTTATCCTTACCAAGGATACGCTCTGCCGACTGAGCTACACCAGCATACGTATAAAAAAATGGTTGCGGGGACAGGACTTGAACCTGCGACCTTCGGGTTATGAGCCCGACGAGCTACCAACTGCTCCACCCCGCGATATATGGTGGAGGGAGAAGGATTCGAACCTTCGAAGTCGAAGACGGCAGATTTACAGTCTGCTCCCTTTGGCCGCTCGGGAATCCCTCCACGAAAAAAATGGAGCTGGCGATAGGAATTGAACCCACAACCTGCTGATTACAAGTCAGCTGCTCTACCGATTGAGCTACGCCAGCATACCACAACAAGGAATATTATACACATTCCTCAACAACTTGTCAACAGTTTTTTAGCTCAGTTTTAACAAGTTGTTTTCTAACACGTTTAACGCGCTAATGCTTTATTATAATAGCATAGACATATTATTTGTGCAAGTGTTTTTTTACAATTTTTTTATCAAATTTTAACAAATCTTCCAAACTCCTTATTTTACGGTACAAATGACCAGTTAAATACAAAAGAAACTGCCTTTGAAGGAAGTCTACAGGCTCCACTCAAAGGCAGTTTATTAATCTGACTAAGGCAATGTATCAATCTAAAACAGAAAGTTTCTAGTCAAAATATTGTTATATATTTATTTAAAGCCAAAATTTAAAGCTCAAATTTAAAACACAAAGAAATACATAAGTGCCACGAAGGCTACTACAAATCGATAATACGCAAAGCCTGCTAAAGAGGATTTATTTAAGAATTTCAAGAACCATACAATGGACATATACGCCACTACGAAGGCTGTAACAAAACCAATGGCGAACATAATAAAGTCTGACATTTGAAGTTGGTCAATGATCTTAAGCAAATCATAAATACAAGCAATAAGCATAATAGGCACGGCCATAATAAAGGAGAAGTCAGCAGCTGCTTTACGACTTACCCCCATGTATAAGCCCCCTGCAATGGTTGAGCCAGAGCGAGAGAACCCAGGCCATAAGGATAGTACCTGGAATAAACCGATTTGCAAGCACTGTTGCATAGATAATTGGTCTACATGATGCACCTTAATTGGTCTATGTCGTTTTTCAGCCCATAACATAAAGAGCCCACCTACCACTAAGCCAATAATTACGGTTCCGGCGGAGAACAAGAAGTTTTTAATAAAGGAATGCCCAATAAAACCTACTACCATAGCAGGCAACATGCCAAAGAAAATATGGGCCAAAGATAAGCGATCCTGACGCACCCAATTTTCTCGACGAAGCATAAACATAAACTTCTCACGATAATAAATAAACACGGAGAGAATAGCGCCTAGCTGAATGAACACTTCAAACACACTAGCACGTTCTCCAATAAAGCCCATAGCATCCCCAGCAATAATCATATGGCCAGTACTCGATACAGGCAAGAATTCTGTAGCACCTTCTAAAATACCAAGCACCAAGGCTATAATATTTTGGTCAAGATTCATGATGTCACCTCTACAACCTAATCACTCTTTTAGATGTTTAACATATTGTCAATCAAATCCACCACATAGGACCATGGTCCCCTTACATCAGTAAAAGATATGTGGTACTGTTGCTAAAATATAACTCATTCATTATAGACCGTTTATTTATTTTTCTCAATCAATTTTTTATTGTATGCCATTATATTTTACTTAAAAATAGCTAAAGTTTTACAAATTTGGATTTTTTCCTTCTTTAAATGTAAAAATAGTAATCTCCCGCGGACAATTATAACGCACTGGGAACCAATGACCAGTACCATTACTTACATAGCCATATTTCCACGTATGACGATACATCCCCTTCCAATATGGTGTCCCCACTGGTACTAAGGACGTATCACTTACTACGATTTGCCCCCCATGAGTATGACCTGATAAAGTTACGGGGATATCATGTTCAAAAGCATTTTCAATAAAATCAGGATGATGGGCTAATAAAATTACAAAGGCCTCCTGCGGTACAGCGCTCAATGCGTCTTTTAAGTATGCTTCACGCTGTTCCTTACTGCGCTCAAAAGCATAATCCACACCAGCTAAATACACTGGCCAAGGACCACCACTAAGGCGCATGGAGGAATTGCGATGTACACGCATAGAAATATTGCCAAAGGCTTCCAAAATAAGATTGAGATTTTTAAAATATTCATGATTACCTAAAATATAATCGATGCCATCAGGGATTTTAGGGAATGTCTCTTCTAAACGCGTACACAAAGGCTGAATCCAATCTACCTCATCAATTAAATCTCCCGTAATAACTAGTCGATTGGGCGC
Source organism: uncultured Veillonella sp. (assembly GCF_937981445.1). Classification (GTDB taxonomy): domain Bacteria; phylum Bacillota; class Negativicutes; order Veillonellales; family Veillonellaceae; genus Veillonella_A. The sequence goes on from NZ_CALJON010000002.1 coordinate 4,207, forward strand.
TTCATTAAGAACAGTATTTATAATCTTGTCAAAATCATTCAAATCAATAAATGGTCCAATGTGGACGTCGGTAATTTGAGCTATTTTGTAATTTTTTAAATACTCAGGCAAGGTGTCAAACCACAAATCAATATGATTAACAGCTACATCCCTAGCCCCTTCATAGGCCCTCACAACACCGCCACCAGCTGTCACAGCGGGAACCGCCCACAAGGCTGAGCGTAAAAATCTGCGGCGACTGGCCTGTTCTTCTTCACTCGCTTCATTAGCCACCCGATTAGCCGCCCATACCACAAGACCTAGGACAATCATAAGGGCCAAGCAAATACCTAAACCAAACATTAAACCATAGGTGCCAATAGCCCAATTTTTCCAAAAGGAATATAAAGAGGTCTCAAATAAATTCACCTGCCCCATGGAATAATAGGCCGTCCCTCCCATAGCTACTAGCTGAAGGACTACTAAGCCCCACATCCAACGCTTCCACTTCTTTGTACCAGTAACTTTTACTATTAAATAGGAGTTTAAAAATACTATAGTACAAATAATGAAGGTTGTAATAGTCAAAAATATCATTCTATCACTCATATTGTTCCTTCATTCTCTCCTTTATTTTCACAACTTTTCGCAATATTTTTTCACATTTTCTCACAAATTATTACAATTATGCTTCACAATATACAGTCAATTTACCATGTGGCCCTGCCCAAGGGAGTTCTGTAAAATCCTCGGTCCTTACCCAGCGCCACGAACTAGTTTCATCTTGATCTATTGCTACTGGTACATCAGCTGTAGCCCACTCGCTAGAATCAACAGCATAGGCTTCTAACTCCCAACAACGGTGGGAAAAGACATGCCGCAAACGCGCCACCGGCTCGTCTTTGACGATACCGGTCATACCAAGTTCACATAGCCATTTACGCAAAGGTTCTGGCCCTAGGGGTGCTATGGCCACTTTTTTGTCCAAAAATTCCTGTCGGTTAATTTCCACACTAGGAAATTCCCACATAGATTGCAATAAACCAGTAGACGGCCGGCGATGCAATAAGTATTCACCGCGACCGTTTCGAATCAAGCCGGTGACCACGGAAATAATAGGGACTTTTTTATTTACAATACGCGTTGGAAGTTCCCCTTCTACACCTGCCTTATGGGCTTCGCACCAGGAAATAAGAGGGCATTCCTGACAGCGCGGATTTTTAGGAATACAAATTCGCGAACCAAAATCCATTAACGCCTGATTAAAATCGCCCGGTCTATGTGCTGGTAATGTTGCTTCTACTAAGGCTGTAATCTTCTTCTTGCCTGCACTGCGCATAATGTCCTCATGGACTTTATAAATTCGCGCATACACGCGCAATACATTACCATCAATGGCGGGCTCTTTCATATTATATACAATGGATAAAACAGCCCCCGCTGTATAAGCGCCAATGCCCTTTATAGATTCTAAATCTTTACGATTCTTTGGAATCTCTCCACCATATTTACTCATTACTTCTTGAACGCCTAAACGCAAGTTTCGAGCCCGCGAATAATAGCCTAAGCCTTGCCACGCTTTTACCACTTCATCTTCCGAAGCTGCAGCTAAGGCTTCTTTAGTAGGAAATAGACGCATCCAATTTTCATAATACGGCTTCATCGCCTCAATGCGGGTTTGCTGTGACATAATTTCAGAAACCCATACTTTATAAGGGTCTTTCATTTCGCGCCACGGCAAATCGCGCTTATTAATATCATACCAAGCTAGTAATTCATCCGTCCATTCAGACGCTAGTTTTACATCTTTATGTATCAAATTTATGCCTCATTGTACTTATTCTATATCAAAATTAAATATCCACGTATGTAGCTGGAGATGGATTACAAAATCGTTTATGCAATTAAGTCTCGCGCAAATAGGCTTGAAGTTGACTTGGCTCTTCATATTCTTTTAAAGTAGCTATACGCTTAAAGTCAGAATATAATACTTCATCATTATCCTCATCAAAAATCAAAAGCACATGACCTAGCTGACCCAAAAGAACCTGCGGAATCCACATATCATCGCCCTTCCACATGTGCTCATAAGGAATATCCTTAAAATCAAACCACTGCGGCTCCATCTCTTCACTCTCTAAGGGAACCCCTTCATAGTGTCTTACTATATAAGTGTAATTTAAGTGATTTAGTTCTTCTTCATAAGGGAATTGGAAATTCATAAGTGCCACCGGCTCGAGATCTTCAGGCTTTACAAGTAAAGATACTTCCTCAAAAATCTCGCGCACAGCGCATTCTCTAAAGGTTTCACCATCTTGTTTTTTGCCGCCAAAGCCATTGTATTTACCTTCGCCAAAGCCTCGTTTTTTTCGGCCCAACAAGATTTGATTTTTATCATTTATTATTAAACATAATGTAGTCGGTCTCATGTCTCCTCCATATACTTATAGATTCACCCTATTATTATATCAAAAAAATGCAATCTATACTGCAAAATCCCATAACCTGTGTTAGTATAAAGAGGTGAGGTGTCATATGAACGATCCATTAATATTCAATATTGCAATGGGGCATACAAAACCGGAAAACATTCGTCACACCCATGTGGCATGCCCATTTTGTGATGTCCATAATTTAAAAAATATTCTCGCCAAAGATGGCCATATTATTTGGCTTATGAATAAATACCCGGTACTAGAAAATACTTGGCCTACAGTAATCATTGAAAACGATGATTGTTTTAGCGAATTTTCTACCTATCCAGCTCTTATGGCAGAGCATGTATTAGATTTCTCTTTAGAAAAGTGGAAAGAAACTATGGAGCGCCCTGAATTTGAATCGGTGCTCTATTTTAAAAACTACGGTCCTATGTCAGGGGGCTCTATTCGCCATCCACATAGCCAAATTATTGGACTCTATGATTATGACTATCGTCAAGATATTAAGCCTATTCATTTTGAAGGGTCTTTAATAAAATCAGAGTCTCATTTGACCTTAACGCTTTCTAACCACCCCATCATTGGATTCTTTGAATTCAATTTCCAATTTGATGAAAAAACTGATATTAAATTACTATCACGCCGCCTACAACAGGTGGTTCGTTATTTATTAACTGATTTTTCTAGTTATACTACATCTTATAATCTGTTCTTCTACAATTTACAAAGTGGCATTTATTATGCTAAAATAGTGCCTCGCTATGTAACCTCCCCCTTATATGTGGGCTACAAAGTAAGCCAAGTAAGCAATGAGGAGCGGATTGAACAAATTAAAGCGGAGCTGCTTTCTAAGTTTTTAGTGTGATTCACCTTATTATTCACTATTTACTGTATTATTCTCTGCTTACTGTTTACTTTATTATTTACTGTTTTATATATTTAAAATATATGTATTAAGGAGGTCCCCTTGAAAATTTTCGCCATTGGAGATCTTCATTTCTCTGGTACACCACCAACTAAACCGATGGAAATCTTTGGCCCCCATTGGGAGCATCATCGTCAAAAGCTCTGCGCCGCTTGGCAAGAGCAAGTCAGCGATGATGATATTGTATTTGTTGTAGGTGATACATCTTGGGCCATGCGTTTAGATAAAGCCTTGGAAGATTTGACTACCATTGCGGAGCTACCAGGGTCCACCTATTTAATCCGGGGCAATCACGACTATTGGTGGAGCAGCCTCAACAAAATGAACAAGGCAACACAAGGAAGCCTTACTTTTTTACAAGGCCATGGACAAGCTATTAATCATATCGCCTTTGGTGGTACGCGAGGCTATATATGCCCCAACGATACATCATTTAATGCAGATACTGACGAATCAATTTACAAGCGTGAATTACTTCGCACAGAAGCAGCGCTTCAAGAAATGGACCAAGCCCTAGCTAGTAATGGCTATAAAGAGAGTGATGAGGCCATACGCATTTTGTTATTGCACTATCCGCCTTTTAATGATAAAAATGAGCCTAGCGGTTTTACTGAATTGTTGGCAAAATATAAAGTAGATCACTGCATATTTGGTCATTTACATGACAAATCGTCCTTTCAGCGCATTCCCAACTATTTTGAAAATACAGCACTTCATTTAGTGTCTGCAGATTTTATGAATTTCACCATAAAGCAAATACTATAATTTTATTCAAATACTAAAAGGAGAATCCATGAGTCGTATTCACAAAGAACATTTACAAGCAGGCTATATATTCGGCGACTTACATAATGACGAATATATTTATCTTCCTGCTGGTGAAGTGGGCACTGATAATCCTCTCTGCGTCTTAGAGCGACATAAGACCTATGAAGATATTAGCTTGGAAGAGGCTGCTCATTTAATAGATAAATTGAGCTTGCGCCCTTGTACACATCCTTCCTTAGGGAAAAAATCATTTTAACATGAATCAAACTGTGCCAAGTGTTACTCATAAACTAACGTGCGTCAACTCAATATAGCATATTAGCTTACTATAGCACATTAGCTCAATACAACACATGAGCTCAATATAATACGTGCCAACTTCATATATATACCAAAACTGCTGAAGAGCTAAGCTCCTCAGCAGTTTTTTGTATGTGCAACTCACTCTATTCGTATGTACAAATTATAAATAGTCAGATTACACTGTGTATATGTTCACTTATGCATAAAATAGTCAAATTGCACAATATCAGTATTATGCTCTACAGGTCAATATAAGTAACCGTTTCCACCGCATCTTAGTAAGAAGTAAACTCTTAGTCTTCAGAGCCAAATGGAATTAGCTTTTGCGCTTGATCGCGGTGCATTGGCTTAATAAAGCGATTAGCTACTTTAAAGGCTAATGCTATTACAGCCGCATCATCAATCCAGCCAGCAAAAGGAATTCGATCTGAAATAACATCGATTGGTAATACTAAATAACCTAATGCACCAGCAATAACGGCTTTTACATATTTAGGGGTATCAGGGTCGCGGAAGCAATAGAATAAAATGCAGGCACGACGTAGAAATACTACATTTTTCCCAACGCCATTTGCAAAATGCATAAATTTATCAGATGAGAAAAATTTTGCATATTTAAGAAGTTTTAAAGGGTTCATACATTACACTCCCATATTCTAAGTATACTTATACTCTGTAAAAACTATTTTTTAAGCTCAGTTTTTACAGCTTCCGCTTTATCTACTAATTCATCTTTTTTAGCCACCGCTTGATCTTTTAAGTCTTCGGTTTTTTCTAATGCCTCAGCTTTAAGAGCTTCAGCCTTATCTAAGGCCTGGTCTTTTAAATCTTTTGCTTGACCTACAACATCATCAATTTTAGCCTTTACAGTGTCAGCAGTATCCTTAGCCTCACCTTTTGCATCATCAGCCTTAGTAGCTAAATTATCTTTTACTTCATGCACTTTAGCAGCTACAGTTTCTTTTACATCTTGCACTGTGCTTGCTACAGCTTCTTTTGCATCTTGTGCTTTATTCACAACTACATCTTTAGCATCTTGTGCTTTATTTACTACAACTTCTTTGGCATCTTGTGCTTTATTTACTACTACTTCTTTAGCTTCGCTTACCTTGTCGCTCACTACAGCAGTAGCATCAGCTACAGTAGCTTTTACTGTTTCTACATGACCAGCTACAGTCGATTTAACTTCGCTCACATGGTCTGATACAGTTGACTTAATAGCATGTACTTGATCTGGCATATTGGATTTCACATCGCTTACATGGTCAGCTACTTGTCCTTTCACGCCACTTACTTTTTCAACAACTACTTCACTTGCTGTAGTAGCAGCTGTTCCCGCTGCATCTGCGGCTAAATCAAGAGCTGAACTACCAAGTGTAGCAAGTAAAGAACCAATGCCACTTAACGCATGTTTTGCATTATCCACAAAATCATTATTGGAATCAGAGCCACTGCCTTTGCCAACTACACTCGCTACAGCAGCGCCTACAACGCCTACAACAGCTTCTTTTAAAGAACCAAGACGACTTAGTAAGTCACCATTTAATAAATTACCTAAGGTATTGCCACTTAAACCTAAGAATTGATCACTATCTACGCCCGCTTCAGCTAAGAAATCCTTACCTTCATCGCCAAGTGGTTTAGAACGCATAGGATTATTAATCAATGTAGTAGCTGTTGTTTTAACATGGTCAAAAATAGCAAGCATGCGCTCTCTATACTCAGAGAAGTCACCTGGCATTGGCATGCCACTTTCTACCCAGAACTTAGCTGCCTTGCCTACAGCATAGGTTAAGCATACAGCTAATGGAATTTTTACCTTAGGATTAGGGAATACTGAAGTCAGTAATGCACTTACTAAGCTACCCCCAAGCCCTCCTAAGAAACCAATAATAGCACCAGCACTCAAGCTATGACCATATACTTGAGCAATTTTACTTACCATATAGGCATCATTAGCAATTAACGCAGTAGTGCTTAATTTAGGGGCCATTACAAGAACACCCGCACGAGCTGCTGCCCAACGGCAAATCGATTCAATTTCCGCATCTCTAGCAGCAATTTCAGCTTCTACTTCTTGCATCAACTCTTCATGGGGTAATAAATTTTTACTCTCTTCCATTTATATCGCTCCTTTATGTCTTATACAGTATATTATTTATGTACTAAAATGCATATAATATAAGTCTTTATGACTTACTTAGCCTAAAGGCATAGCAAGCCATAAGAACTACAAAATGATACTCTATATATTAAATTCGATATAAAATCTATATTTCCTCTTTAAAGTTTAATTTTTGACAAAATTTGTCTCATTATTACCAACTTGTTAAACCACCATCAATGGTCCAAGCGGCGCCTGTAACAAACGACGCTTTATCACTTAGTAAGAAGGCAATAACCTCGCCTATCTCGTTAGGCTTTGCTATACGACCTAAAGGATAGTGCATGGCCATCTCTTCCAGTGCTTCTTCGGCACTTTGATTGCTTTCCGCCAATTGCTTGGCCACGATTGATGTATCCACATCGCCAGGGCACACACAATTAACACGCACATCATGAACAGCCATTTCTAAAGCTAAAGATTTTGTGAAACTTACAATAGCTCCCTTAGACGCTCCATATACAGTACAGGATACATTGCCTTGTAAACCCGCATCACTAGATACCGTTACAATGCTCCCTTTACTGCGTCTCAAATAAGGTGCTGCTGCCTGGCATAGAAAAACAGTTCCTTTCACATTGGTGCCAAACATTTCATCAAAGGCCGCTTCACTTACATCATCGAGTAATTCTTCTTTATAAAAGCCTGCTGCCGTCACCAAAGCACTAAGCCCACCAAAGAGGCGTACCGTTTCTTCTACAATGCGGCGACAGTTCATAACTTTGCTCACATCGCCTTGTACAAATCGCACTTTAGATGAAATTCGTCGTAATTTTACAACCGCTTCTTGCCCCACATGTTCATTGCGTCCATTTATGACTACGCTCCAGCCTTCTTTTAACAATAATTGGGCTGTAGCAAAACCAATGCCTGATGTGCCACCGCTAATCAGGGCCACTTGATTGTCTCCATGAATGGGCATACTATCACCTACCTCTTATTTTTACACTTATAATATAATTATATACTACTCTTTATAGAATTACCAATTTCTACCGACTTACCAATGAGTTATTAAATAATCATATATCATCTTTGCTAGCATGCAAGTGGTCATAGTGATAAATACAAATCGAACGAGGCCAGCCCCTTTACGAATGGCTAAGCGCGCTCCAAAATTGGCTCCAATAATTTGCCCCACAGCGGCAGATAAACCATATAAATAATTTACATGGCCCATACCAATAAAAATAATAAGGGACGCCACATTACTAGCAAAATTCAAAAGTTTAGCATTACCAGAGGCAAATAAAAAGTTAAAGCCTCCATAAATAAACATAAAAATTAAAAAGGTCCCTGTTCCTGGCCCTACAAAACCATCATAAAAGCCAATAGATAAGGCCCCTAATACTAAAAAGAACAATTTTTTACGGGATGCCCCTGTATAAGTACTTACAGAGCCCCAATCTTTTTTAAAGACTACAAAGACTAAAACGGCCACCAAAAGTACAATAATGATGGGCTTTAAATATAAGGGCGGAATACTCACTACTAACAAAGTCCCCAATATGGCGCCAATGAAAGTAGCGGGCAATAATTTTTTCACTAAATTCCATTCAACTTTGCCTGATCGCGCATAAGCAATGGAAGCCGTTAATGCACCAAAAACACTGGATAATTTATTGCTCCCCAAGGCAAAGCTAGGTGGTAAATTCGTAAGCAAAAAAGCCGGCACAGAGATTAAGCCGCCACCACCTACAATAGAATCAACAAAACCTGCCAATGCGCCAGCTAGTAATAATATGCCAGCTACTAAAAAATCGCCCTCTATCATTCGCTCTCCTCCCAAAGTGATGCCCTATCACACCGTTGTACAGCTCTACGCCGTATTGCTTGGTCCCTTATATATTCCTATTATTTACGCTCTTATTTGTCCTTCTTTTTCATGCGACCGAGGACTGTTTTATACCCATCGGCACCATAAACTAAGCAGCGTTTCACACGACTAATGGTGGCCGTGCTGGCACCCGTTGTTTCTACAATAGTATCATAGCTTTCACCAGCCTCTAACATGGAGGCTACTTCGAGACGCTGTGCCAAGGATTTTAATTCATTAATAGTGCAAATGTCTTCAAAAAATGCATAGCATTCTTCTACATTTTTTAAACTTAAAATCCCCTGAAACAATCTATCATTCATAGGGTTTCGTAACTTCTCATTAATACTCATATTGTCCCTCCTCAACAAGGCTTTTCCTTCATTATATTACAGTGAGAAAAAAAGAAAAAGACTTTCGCACAAAAAAGTGTGAAAGTCTTTTATCTATTTTTTATACACTCTATAAAGCAGTAATAGACCTAGGTTAGTATTGCCTGCTAATTCTATTAGCGCTTGTTAACTCGATGGGAAATATAATCCCCTACCATTTGAATTAATTGTACTAATACAATCAAAATTACAATGGTAGCCAACATTACATCAGCTTGGAATCGTTGATACCCATAGCGAATGGCAATATCCCCGAGACCGCCGCCTCCAATGGTACCAGCCATAGCAGAGAAGCCAATTAAGTTAACAATCAAGACTGTAATATTATCCACAATAGTTGGTAGTGCTTCAGGAAGCAATACTTTTCGAATAATCTGTAATGGTGAAGCCCCCATAGCTTGAGCCGCTTCAATAACACCACTATTAATTTCGCGAATCGAAGTTTCCACTAAGCGCGCCAAGAACGGAATCGCCGCAATAGTCAAAGGTACACAAGCTGCCGTAGTACCAATCGAAGTCCCTGCAATTAAGCGAGTCAATGGAATAATGGCAACCATCAAGATAATAAAAGGTACGGAACGGAAAATATTTACAATAATGCTGAGAACATGATTGATTGATTTATTCTCTAAAATATGTCCCTTCCCTGTAATAACTAAGATGACCCCTAAAGGAATACCAATGACACAGGCCATGATAGTAGACACTAAGGTCATGAGGACAGTTTGGCCAAGTCCTTCAATTAGAATTCTAATTATTTGCTCCGACATAGCCAATCACCTCACTTCCGATTTTTAATGATTTCAAGTATTCAATACCTTCAATTTCTTTATCTCGCTCACCAGTCACTACAATAATCAGGTGACCAAAGCTTATATCTTGAATGTAATCTACGCCACCAAACAAAATGCTCACATCAAGACCAAAACGGCGAATCATGCCCGCCACAATGGGCTCATCGGTTACATTACCGGTGAACTGAAGACGAATCAATGGATGTAATCCTTCATGCCATTCAGTTTGTACATTGAGATGGCGCCATGCTTCTTCTGGTAGTTTACGGCTAATAATAGCACTAACGAATTCCTTAGTTGTTTTTTCTCGAGGACTCGTAAATACATCAAGAACAGGGCCTTCTTCTAAAATAACGCCCCCTTCAATAACCGCTACACGATCGCAGATTTCTTTAATAACCTGCATTTCATGGGTAATAAGCACAATAGTTATTTTGAGCTTTTCATTAATATCTTTTAATAATTCTAAAATAGATTTTGTTGTTTGTGGATCAAGAGCTGATGTTGCTTCATCACAAAGTAATACCTTTGGATTACTTGCTAAAGCGCGAGCAATACCAACACGTTGTTTTGTCCCCCAGAAAGCTGTGATGGATAATTGTCTAGCCGATCGCTCAATTTTACAATATCTAAAATTGGTAAAATACGCTCTTTAATTTCGGCCTTGCTAAGCCCTTGTAATTCTAATGGAAATGCTACATTTTCATAGACTGTGCGCGATGAGAGCAAGTTAAAATGTTGGAAAATCATGCCGATTTTCTTGCGTTGCTCACGAAGTGCTTTGTCACTTAATTTAGTCATGTCCACACCATCTACTACAACAGCACCAGACGTAGGACTTTCGAGCATATTAATACAGCGAATTAAAGTGGATTTACCGGCCCCACTTTGACCGATAACCCCAAAGATTTCCCCTTCTTTTACAGAAAGGCTAATATCTTTTAAGGCTTCCACGCGGTTCGGGCCATCATAGACCTTACTAATATGTGTCAGCTCAATCATGTATATCTCTCCTTTTTCATTACGAATAACAAATAAAAAAACTCTTCAAACACATGAAGAGTTAGCCTGTCTTCATCTGCCGAAGTTACCTTCGTTGGAATTGGCACCGTTCCAAATAGGATGGTTGCCGCGACGTCATTGGGCCATTCCCTCAGTCAACTCTTGATGAACTTATGTTTTTTTCGTGATAAAATCATATCATTACAACGCCTTACTGTCAATAGAGTAATTCCAATTAAGGGTATAGGATTTTTTCAACGACCAATCCCATTAAGTCTCGGAAAGACGAGTCGGGCAATCATAATGGCAAAGGTAGCCGTAATAATTTGCGGTATCGCCATAGAGGCTAATATGGCCGCCTTCATAGGCGCTGGCACAGCAATACTCAAAAACAATAATTGAAAGCCACCATAAAGTACAGCGCTTTTCATAAAGCCACACAGCAAAATCTGAATGATAATATGCCGTTGTTTTAAAAGTAAGGCTAAGGCTGCAAATACAGAATTGCCTATGCCCACTACAAATATAAAGGGAAATAAAGGCAGCATTCCCTGCATAAAGGCAACTACCGGCGTAACCCAAGCAATGATAAGACTACTCCTAAGACCATAACGCCAAGTGGCCACTAGTAGGCATAAGCCCACCAGTGTGCCAATCACATACATACTCATGCTCATAGGTATGGGCACAAATAGACGTAAGCTTTGACTTAATAAAGCCAAACCTAAGAGTAATGCCGTGCCCGTTAATTTATGTGCATTCATTCCATTAAAACTCCTTCAAAAACTCGCGTTAGCCCCTATGCGAGTCCATCTTCCATTAACTTAGCATAGGACTTAACTAATTTACTTGCCACCGGTCCTACTTCACCGCCATTAACTAATTGATCTTCATACTGCGTAATAGGCACAATGCCGCCCACTGTGTCAGTAAAAATTAACTCATCGGCGTCTTTTACAAAATTTTCATCAAAGTCTTTTTCAAATACAGTAATGCCAGTAGCTGGTGCCAATTTATTTATTACTAATTGACGGGTAATGCCCTTTAAAATTAAATTATTAGCTTCATGAGTGTATAAAATACCGCCTTTTACTGCAAATACATTGGAATGAGCCCCTTCTGTGCAAATGCCGTCACGGTAAAGTACAGCCGTATAGGCCCCAGCTTTTTCAGCCTTTGTTTGAGCTAAAATATTAGGAATTAAATTGAGTGTTTTAATATCAGCTCTAAGCCAACGTTCATCAGGTACAGCAATCGCTTTTACGCCCTTTTGTAAGCCATCAATAGCCTGTTGATCCACCGAGCGAATATACATCATTAAGGTCGGTTCCAATGTATTTCTGTCATAGCCATGATGTCGAGGTGCTACACCACGGGTAATTTGCAAGTAAATATAACCATTAGTAATATCACTTCGTTCTATCATAACTTCGTGCAATTCTTGCAGCTCTTCAGGCATCATAGTAACCGGAATATCCATGGCCCGAAGGGAACGATAGAGTCTATCTTGATGATAGGAAAAGCCAAATAACTGTCCATTGTAAACACGGGTTACTTCATATACACCATCACCAAATACATAACCTCGATCATCTAAACTTACGCAAGCTTCCCCTGGTTCTACAAATCGACCATTAAAGTATGTAATCTCTTTCATCTATATCACTCACTTTCTCAAACAGAATATAGGTCCACACTAATTATATACCTACGTCATGGCCCTAACAGAATTGGCGCATTGGCGTTAGCAATATCTTAAGTTCTGCCATCATTTTCCTAAAAGAAATCGGCGCACTGGACGCGGCAATTGTTTTAGCCCCAAAGTTCCTAAATAGGACGCGCAAACAGTACAAATATATAAACCAATCACAATAACTGCGGCATATTGCAACTGAGCCAGCTGCATAAGAGCTGTCAAAATAATCAGCATAAATGGATGTATTAAATAAATACCATAGGACATTTCACCAATTTGCTCCCAAAAAGCTCGCATCGCACTACTCATAGGGGAGGTTAAAAAGAATAACAGGAAGTATATGGTCCCCGCCCCAGTATAAATCATCCCCATCGGACTTAATTGATGAATCGTATAAATAGCCTCTAACAAAGTATAATGACGTTCATCGAGCACATAATAATAGCTCCCCAACATAAGCGCTACTGAAAAGGCAAAGACTAAGGTAACAGCCAGTTTATAACGCCAAAGCAGTTCCACCACATCATCATACCGTTCTGCCACAATGGCGCCAAAGAGAAAAATCCATACATAATGGAGCACCCAATAATTAAGTCGCATCGCATAGGCATATTGGATCCATGGATTTTGAAACTGAATTTGTCCTGCATAATAGGATGACCAAAAATTAAAAGCGACCTGCAAGATAAATAAGATGCTCAGCCATAAAACAGGACGCTTCAATATAAGTCGCACCAAATAGCGCCACAAGGGCATAAGCAAATAAAACCAAAGCAAAATGACCATAAAATATAAATGATAATAGCCATTGCCAAAAAACAGCGTTGGAATTAAATATTTGGGTAGCAAACCAGAAAAATTGTGGCTCGCCGCGCCTGCATATAGGATATACATTAATGACCAACAAATATAGGGCAGAAACACAATGCGTGAACGGCGCAACATAAAATCTTTATAAGAAAAAGGTCCTTCACTGGAACTGTGATAAAAAAGTCCAAAGGCTGACAAAAAGAAAAACGCCGGTACGGTAAAGCGCGATAAAATCTCTAGCACTGCAATTAACATGGGGTTCGCCTGCGGATTACCAAGAGCAAATGAGCCTACATGGATTCCTATAACCCCTAACATGCATAGACCTCTCATGTATGTAATCTCAGGTAATAAGCCTTGTTTCACAAACAAGCTCCTCTCTAAACAAACGGACGAAGGTTCCCCTTCGTCCGTAAATACACATATTGTTCCTTAGTAACTACTTATTGTTCCTTAGTAACCGGTACTGAACCAGCTGCTTGTCCATTGTTACCATTAGCTTTAGCTGCTGCTTCAGCTTTTGCCTTAGCTTCAGCTTCTGCCTTAGCCTTTGCTTCTGCTTCAGCCTTGGCCTTTGCTTCGGCCTCACGCTGTAAGCGTAATTCTTTTTGCAATGGTGCCACAGGCTGATCATATACAGTAATTTCAGTTTCAAACAAACGGCCCCAAGGGAAACGAGCAGATACAGTACGAGGATTGATTTCTAAATATTTTTCTGCAAAATCCTGAATGCGTTCGCCCATATACGCTTCTAATTTATCATTGAGCGTACCTGTATAGCGAACATTATCTACACGAATATCTTCTTGCATACGGTAAATATCTTTGCGGACATTCGCTTGATATGCCCAGTTATCTAAATATTGTTGCGTCAACATTTGACGATGATGGTCCGTATCCATTGCCTTGCCAAGTACGCCTTGCGCAATGGAGTACCCTACTGTATTGCTAGCTGTATTCCAGCCATTGTAGGCGTCTAATTTATATAATAAGCCGCGCTTATAAAGACCATATACAAAGGTATTATCAGCACCATTAGAATAAGAAATATCAGCTACACTAACAGGTACATTTTTATTAATAGCCCCTTCAATTTGATCTAAGAAGGCATTAGTACTAGCTGAAATCATTGGGAAGTTTTCAAATGCTTCTGACTCCCCTGTTACTGTACCAAGTGGCGTATTAACAGCTAATAAAATATCAGGTTGCCCCTTGCTTGTCATGGTACCACCTACGGCGACCACATGTTCGGCAATGGTTTTTGCTACCGATTGATCTTCATAATGTGGCACTGTATCGCCCGCACCACCAAGCGGATAAATCACTTCAAAACTTGGCTGTAAATTATGTAAATCCACATGAGCCCGAGCAATCAATAAAAGTGCTAATTGGTCAGCTCCAGGGAAGCTACCATACACTTTGTCTGATAGGCCTTTGCTATAAGATTTTAAATAGCGACTCTCTAAGGCCGATTGTGATAATGTACTCGTATCATCATGACCTAATGCAAAATAGCGGAATACGCCGGCTTTTGTTTCATCAATAAGAGCGCGATTTACTTCCATATTCTTTTGACGACGCGTAAACCAATCTTGTAAATATTCAATTGGCACTTGTGCCTGCAATTGAATCAATTGTGCTTGTTCTTCAGTAGATAATTGACCGGCATCAAGCTTATCTTGAAGGGCGGCAATTTGGAAAATCCTAGGTCCAAAAGTGTCATAATAAGGCGGTTCTACACCACCACCGCTAGCTCGTGGCGAACGCATAACTGTACCAAATGCATAAATCGGTACATTCGGATTACTCTCATGAAGACTTCGTAAATCTTGGGTGCGTCTTAATAAAGTAGACGTTGGCAAATCATGTTTACGGGAGTCTACCAAGCCACCATAAATTAAAGTATCTGTGCTAAGTACCATAATATCGGCACGATTAGCATTTTCCTTTACCCAATTCCAAATTAAATCAGGTTCACCATGATAGTTTCTCCCTGAAATCATGTATGCTGGCGGCGTTATTACCGTATAACCAGCCCCTTCAGCAGTATCTACAGTATACGATAAACTAACGGGACGGTCATCTTGTGGTACTAATAAAATCGTCTCCGCTGATACTGGCGACGAAGTCCATAATACAGCAGCTGCTAAAGCACCTGCAAACCAGGCATAAGATTTGCCCACAATCATTCACTCCTTTAATCAAGTACAAAGTATTACAGTTTTATTTTCATAATTATCTTTTAAATTATATCATATTTGACTGTAATAAACTAAAGTTTTTCCCACCTAATGCATTTACAGTCATTCCTGCCTAATGCATCTACAACTGTTCCTGCCTAATACATCTACAACTGTTCGTACCTAATGCATATACAGTGGTTCCTACCTAATACTTCTACGACTGTTCCTACCAAATGCATCATCTAACGGATGCGCGGCAAGCTCCAATTATATCGTATGGCTAATGTCCGTATAACAAGTACAACAACAAAAGCCCCATAGGACGCTTCTTGCCAATGTCCAGCAGAGTATAAATAATAATACACTATGCCGCCCAAAATTGCTGGCAAAGCATATACTTCTTCCCGCAGTACTGAGGGGACACGCTGCGCTAGCACATCGCGGATTACGCCACCACCTACGGCAGTTAATAACCCAAGGGTAACAGCCAAAACAGCTAAGTCAGGATAGTGATACACCCCTACAGACGCACCAGTCACCGTAAAAGATGCTAGGCCTACCGTATCAGCCCCTAAATATATACGTCGCACCCAACGGGTTGCAATATATCGATTGTGCCGCATGCGATAGATAAAGAACAAAATAAAAACAGTCCCTAGCACCAA
Organism: uncultured Veillonella sp.; assembly: GCF_937981445.1. Lineage (GTDB taxonomy): Bacteria > Bacillota > Negativicutes > Veillonellales > Veillonellaceae > Veillonella_A. The sequence goes on from NZ_CALJON010000002.1 coordinate 20,142, forward strand.
TGACACATAGAGACCTGATTTAAATGAATTAGGTGGTATATTGCCAACAATTACGTCGCGCATTATACCACCGCCAATAGCTGTAGCTAAAGCGAGCACCACCATACCAAAAATATCCATACGCCGGCCGATCCCCACTAAAGCACCTGAAATAGCAAAGGCAATGGTTCCTATTAAGTCAAAAGTAAGCCATAAAAGTTCCAAGATCGTACTCCTTAATATATTAATAATAGTAGATTAACCCCTTGATTCTCAATGCTCACATCTTTACTCTCTAATAGGTTTATTATATATAATTTGCCTTATACTTTTCAATGAAATTCATACGAAACACTATAATTTTGTCTATCCTTGTACCGCCTTTTCTTTGGCCATATTAGGTGAAAAGAAGCGCAATACTACATATCCAGCGATACCAGATACAATAGAGCCTATAAATATGCCTACTTTAGCCAATTCTTGCGCATGGCCTGGTGGAAAAGCCAATAAATCCACGAAGAGACTCATAGTAAAGCCCACACCACAGCAAAGAGACACGCCATACACATGCATCCAAGTCATTGGTTTTGGCATGCCTATTAATTTTGATTTTACTAAAATTAGCATAATACCAAATATGCCTATTTGCTTACCTACAAATAGACCCAATGCGATACCCAATAAAACAGGATGCATCAAGTCTGACATTTGAAAGGCCCCAAAAGATACCCCTGCATTGACGAAGCCGAATAAAGGCACAATGAGGAACGTAATCCAACCATCAAGGGCATGATGCCAATCTAATAATGGATTAACTTCATCATCTATTGTATTGGTTTGAGCCACAGCACTTGATTTTGTTCCTCGTGTTGGAATTGTCATGGCTAAAATAACCCCTGCCATAGTCGCATGCAAACCAGATTTAAAAATACAAAACCACAAAAAGGCGCCCAAGATTACATAAGGCCAAGCCGTAATAATGCCTTTTTTATTCAGTAAAATAAGCAATAAAATAATAACTACAGCACCGCCCATAAACAAGAAGTTAAAACTTTCCGTATAGGCCACAGCAATTATGACAATGGCGATTAAGTCGTCCACAACAGCCAAAGTAGTAAGAAAAACTTTAGCTGTCATAGGCACTCTAGACCCTAATAAGGAAATAATCCCTATGGAAAATGCAATATCTGTTGCCGTAGGAATAGCCCAACCACGGATAAGCTCTGGCTGTGATTGAGTAAACATATAATAAATAGCCGCCGGTGCCACTACCCCCATAAGAGCTGCTATACTCGGCAAAATACGCTTAGACCAAGTATTTAAGGCCCCATCAACCATCTCATGCTTCACTTCTAAACCCACACCTAAGAAGAAAATCGCCATGAGTACATCATTTACCCATAATTCTACCGACAAAGGCCCTAAGGGCATATGTAAAAACGATTGATACAAAGTGCCCCAAGAGGAATTTGCTATAGCAATAGCCAAGGCTGCCATTATAAGCAATAAAATACCACCTGAAGACTGAGCTTCAATAAAATTCTTTATATGTTTTATATGCGTTATTCGTTTCATATAAGTCTATCTACCTCCATTACTAAATTATACTACCATTATACATGAAATTATTACATTTTGGCAATAAATCTCAAATAACGCAGCATAAACATTAGCTTTGCTCTCTTACTTAGTATTTTTCTTCTTATTCTACTCATTTAATAACTTTTAAACTTATTTATTTGTTTATTTTACATATATTATTAGAACAAGCTATTAAAATATAACGCATGAACCGTCCATTCACACTCCACTTATGCACACTGACACAGGTTGAATCCTTACGCATATTTTTAATAGTCATACATCCATTGTATTTTTGTAATATACGTTTGTCTTTACAAAACGGATATTTAGTGGTAACATAGGTTTCATATTTTACTGTTCTGTAGTTCTAAATGAGCGATTTAGTATTTTAAAATTAGGGATTAACATACTAACTGTTAGCGACTACATAACATACTCACTATAAGTATTAGGTAATTGAGAGTTATGAGGAGAGCATTATGGAAAGTTTCATGCAAGCCATTGAAAGCATAGTTACCATAATAAACGATTTTTTATGGGGTTATGTATTAATGTATGCCTTAATTGGCATCGGCATATTTTTTACCATTTATTTAGGGGCACCCCAATTTATCCGCTTCGGCCCAGCCTGCCGCCAAGTATTTGGCCGCCTATACAAAGGTCAAAAACCAGCTGGCAGTGATGACAAAAACTCCATTTCATCCTTCCAAGCATTAGCTGTAGCTATTTCCGCTCAAGTAGGTACTGGTAATGTAGCCGGTGTTGCTACTGCTATCGTAGCAGGCGGTCCTGGGGCCATATTTTGGATGTGGGTCAGTGCCATGTTTGGCATGGCCACTATATTTTCCGAAGCCATTTTAGCTCAGCACTATCGCGAAGATAGTAAGGGGCAATTTATTGGAGGCCCTGCATTCTATATTTCTAAAGGATTGAAAAATGTATTAGGTGTAAAAGCCTCTAATGGTTTAGCTTGCTTTTTTTCCATCGCCATTATAATCGCCCTCGGCTTTATAGGCTGTATGGTTCAATCAAATTCCATCGCTTCATCTATTAATAGCGCCTTTGGCTTCAATCCTTTATATATTGGTATCGCCATTGCTGTTACGGCTGGGCTTATCTTCATTGGTGGTATTCAACGCATCGCCCTCTTTGCACAATTAGTTGTGCCTTTTATGGCTGTTTTATACATTGCTTGTGCCATTATTATATTATTTGAGTTTTCTGATCAAATTCTACCTACATTACAATATATCTTCCAAGGAGCCTTCAATCCTGAAGCCATTGGCGGCGGTGTGTTAGGGGTAACTATGAAAGAAGCCATTCGCTACGGCGTAGCTCGTGGTCTCTTCTCCAATGAAGCGGGCATGGGCTCTACCCCTCATGCCCATGCCACAGCCCTAGTTTTGCATCCTGTATTACAAGGCTTTGTAGCATTTATCGGGGTATTCTTTGATACTATTATCGTATGTTCGGCTACCGCATTAATCATTTTATTAACAGGAAGTCATGAACTAGGTCTATCCGGGGCCTTAGTTACACAAGAAGCTTTCTCCACCGCCTTTGGTTCCATTGGTCCGGCTATTATCGCTATTTGTCTAACCTTTTTCGCCTTCACCACTGTAATTGGCTGGTACTATTTCGGCGAATCCAATATCCGCTTTCTTTTCAAACATAATCAAGGCTCCATTCATGTGTATCGCTTATTAGTATTACTCTTTATCGTTCTAGGTTCCTTAGGGAAAGTCGATTTAGTTTGGAACTTAAGCGACATGTTTAATGGCATTATGGTCATTCCTAACTTAATTGCTTTAATTTTACTTCGCAAGGAAATTAAGAGCATTCTCACTCATTATGATGAAAGCCGCCAAGATGGACCACCGTCTTATGAATATCCAGAGGCATAAGAGTATAAAAAAATAGTCAAATGGTAGTCAACCCCTTCAAGATAAAAATAGTCAACGCAAAATAAGCGCCTTGTGAATACTCACAAGGCGCTTATTTACTGTATGGTGCGGTTGATGGGACTTGAACCCATACGAGCGTACGCTCACCACCCCCTCAAGATGGCGTGTCTGCCATTCCACCACAACCGCATATATATAACTGGTGCCTCAGGGCAGAATCGAACTGCCGACACAAGGATTTTCAGTCCTTTGCTCTACCGACTGAGCTACCGAGGCAAGTTTAACAAAGTTACCGTATTTCTAAATCTTGAGGGATTTTAGAAACAAACTACATTAAACTAATGTAAAAAAACATAAAAAAAATGGCGACCCCGATCAGATTTGAACTGACGATCTTCGCCGTGACAGGGCGACATG
>NZ_CALJON010000003.1 GCF_937981445.1 uncultured Veillonella sp.
CACCTGGCTTGGGACCAGGGGGTCGCAGGTTCGAATCCTGCTGCTCCGACCATTTTTTATTATGCGGGTGTAGCTCAATGGTAGAGCCCCAGCCTTCCAAGCTGGTTACGAGGGTTCGATTCCCTTCACCCGCTCCATTTTTTTATGTGGACTTTTTAATTGTAAGCCTAACTGTAAACTTGTTTATGTAGATTTTAATATGTTTTATGTTTTCGACGACGTTTCGATTGGTGAGGATCTCTAGCTGTAAACTTGTTTATGTAGATTTTAATATGGCCTGATAGAGAGTTTCCATTATACAAGGTAATAAATAGAAAATGGAATGTGTTAAAGAAACATAATTGCATTTATCGTATCGTGTAGTGTATAATATATACGGTGAAAATTTCAATTACATATGGTCCAGTAGCTCAGTTGGATAGAGCAACGGCCTTCTAAGCCGTGGGTCGGGAGTTCGAATCTCTCCTGGATCACCATAAAAAATAAGCAACCATGCTAGTTTTCAAAGTTGTGAAAATCAGTGTGGTTGCTTTTTTGCGTTTTAGGTACTTGTTTTAGGTATTTATTTAACAAATAGCCGAGTATATAAGTAGTAAAGTATATAGGTAATAACTAATATAAACAGTAGATTAATATTCTTCGCTTTTAAAACGTAAAGCGAATTGTTTGGATTTTGGATAGAAGTCAATGCCCTGTCTTGTACCTTTATTTAATTTGTAAGGATTAAATAGTACTTCGTATTTTTTATTCATAAGTATCAACTTCTCATATATTGAAATAATAAACTAGAATTATTTTTTGCAGTTTAGTTTTAAACAAATTATTTGTGAGCTTAGTATACTGATTAGGAAAGAAAAATACAAGTACGCAGTTTTTTCTGCTTGGTTTAGATCCTCTTCAAAGTGGAGCCGTTTATATTCTCTCTTAGCTGATTCGGAGAATACAGAGGATTCGTATTTACTATAGTCATCAAATTGGACTGTGTTAATCTTTTCTAATACAGGGCTTAAATCATCGCGAATAATACAAGTGCCATGTTCCTTATCTTTTCGTTTACAATAAAAACAACTTACACAGCCACGATAATTGAGTGGTATAGGGAAATTAACTCAGTGTCAGCGCCAGCCTGTTGAGCGCCTTTAAGAGCTCGTTCTAATAATTGAACAGTATTACCACGAGGGCGTGGACTACCATTAATTGTAATGACTTTCATTGTTCCTCCTCGATTATATACAGATATAATTGGTACCATAAAGTTAGCTTTGGTTTATATATCTAATATACGATATATGTAGATACAATATAATAAAATTATTTATGAAGGTCATCGGTTGTAGTTATAACTGTGAGACGATAAGCAAAAACTGCCTTACTTGAGGAGCGCGCTTGAGCTATTAAAAGAAATAGATTTTGATATAATAAAGGTAAATAAAAATCACATAGGAGGTATATTATGAATAGTAAAACTATAAAACTTATATTGATGTTTGCAATAGTATTGGTGAGTACTGAGGCTCATGCTGCTACCGGTACCATTACGACATACGGCGACACAGCGTATAATAGCGATGGAACGACCTATACTTCGTATGGAGATACGGCCTATGACAGTAATGGTAATTCATATACTCTCTATGGTGATACGGTGTACGGCAGTGATGGCACGACGTATACACAATATGGCGATACGATTTATGGGAGTAATGGTATAAACTATACTACTTATGGCGATACTACCTATGGATCGGATGGTAGCACCTATACTCGTTATGGCGATACTATATACTATGATGTGCCTGATGACGAGAATGATGACGAGTATGCTGATTATGATTATGAAGGCTTGGTGTATGGTGGTGGTGAGGATACTTGGTAAGCACAGTAAAACATACATAAGTAATATATGACATAAGTAATATATGCCATTAGTAATATATAACTTATCAGTAATGAATACATTGTTAGAAATAAAGGCTATGAGCTCTATCTTGAGTTCATAGCCTTTTGCTGTGTTTTATTTATATGGAGTTTAATTTTACTATATAAGGTTTAGTTTTATTTAGGCGCCATTGCACGGGTGCATTGGCGAGAGCTTAATTGCTAGGCGTGACGCAGTAGAGGTTGTTTTAGAGGGGACAATGTAATAACTAATACTATAATAACTAAACGATTAGTTAATGATAAAAACTTTCAAGAAAATCGTTGACAAAATATATCCATGGATATAAAATGTATCCATAAGGAGATCGAAATATATGAAAATAACTAAGAGTTTAGAGCAGGCCGTATTTGTGTTGTTAATACTTGCTTTACAAGCGAACCATAAGCCTGTGAAAAGCTATGTATTAAGTGAGAAGTTAGGGGTATCTGATTCCTATTTGAAGAAGATTTTAAGAAAGTTAGTAGTTCAGGATTTAATTACCTCTACTGCTAGTAAAGACGGTGGGTTTCAACTGAAACAATCGATTGAAGAAATTACTTTATATGATGTATATGAGGCTGTAGAAGAGGATACTATTTCTCAATTTCATTCTTTCATAGCCCGTAATTTATTTAGTGATGAAGCGTATGTAGAAAATAGTGAAAAAAAGATAATTCACACCATGATGAAGGCGAAGGAGACATTGAAAGAGTTGACTTTGGCTGAATTGATTCGCCCTGATAAATATACTGATGGGGCTGTTGAGTGGTCTGAAGTAGAGGGACCCGTTTGAATTGTTAGGTAGTCATAAGGAGATATAATTATGAGTGATATTAAAGTACATGTGTTGCATACGGGTAGCGTAATTATTGATGAAGCATTACCTTATCATAGACCTGAAGACCGGCCCTTTGCTTGGACTGGATTATTTAGAAGTAAAAAGCATTTAGTAGAGGCTCCTGTATCGGTATATTTGATAGAGCATCCAGAAGGACTTGTTTTATTAGATACTGGTTGGCATACGGATAATCGGGAACATCAGATAAAGAATTTAAGACATCAGTATTTTGTAAATAAAGCCGTGTTACCAGAAGGGCAGGCTGTACATGAACAATTAGCTAAGATGGGCATTTCCCCTCGTGATTTAGACTTTGTCATGCTGAGTCATTTACATTGTGACCATGCCGATGGTCTTCGTCATGTAAAAGACGCTAAGCGTATTATGGTGAGCGATTTAGAATATAAGGCAGCTAGCCGTGACCATATTCGCTACTTATCGCATGAATGGTCTGGTGTAACCCTTGATACATTTTCATTTTCTGAAAGTAAAATAGGTGCATTTGGGTATTCCTATGATATGTTTGGCGATGGCCGCATTCAATTTGTTTTAGCTAAAGGACATAGTGCAGGCTTAGCGGCTACTGTAATTCGCAATAATGATGAATATATTGTCTTATCCTCTGATGTAGCCTATGGGCGTGAATCTTTAGAACATTTGTGGGAACCTGGCGTTGTGATCAATCGTCAAGATGCTATTTATTCTCTACAATGGCTCGTTCATATGAGTAAACAAGAAGGCTGTAAGGGCATTATTTCAAACCATGATCCGGAAATAAAGCCAGGGATTATTACGATTTAGGAGATGAAGCTATGACGTGCTAGGAGATAGCGACGCTCGTAATAAATGAAAAGCAATAAAGAAAAGTGATGGAATAAAAGCGACAGAGAAAAATAAAAGAAATACAGTAAAATAAAAGAACTGCGACCAGTCTTTAAATGGAGCTTGGTTGCAGTTCTTTTTTATACTACAGTATGTATTAAATTATGTGCTATTCATATAGCAGTGTAGATACAATATAGTAATATCATATCAATGTAATATTATATCAATGTAATATTATATTATTTATGCTCTTCATTAATACGTTGTACTTCTAATGCTTCTTCACGGTTGAATTTTGTGGAGATAACAAGTTTAACGAAGTATGCAATGGTAAGGATGAAGACGCCTAGGCCAAGCCATTCAGCTGTACGAGCAAAGTCTTTACCTACCATGGCAAGTGGATCTTCGCCACCACCAGAGGTTACAGAAATAACGATAATAATAGCGATAATAACGCCGATTAAGCTTTCCCCAACAATCATACCGGATGCAAAGAGTACGCCGCGACGATTGCATTGTTCTACATCAGCATCAGCTAGTTCACCACTGCGTTCTTTAGCGCGTTTAATTAGATATTTACCAACAAAATAGCTCATGAAAGAACCAATAACGAGTGGCATTTCAAGAGTTGGTGGCAAGTAAATGCCCATGCCAATAGCCAATGGAGGTAAGGTTAAATTAGCTGTAGTGCTCTTTAGAATTAGATTTACAATAATACCAATAATACCTACGCCAACGCCAATAAGGATATAGTTCCAGTCTAGATTAGAGCTGAAAATACCTTGTGCAATTGTAGTCATCAAGGTAGCTTGTGGAGCAGAAAGGGCTGCGGATGGGTCCATTTCGGGACGAGGCAAGGCGCCGGTAAAGCCATATGCTTCATACAAGAGATTAAGTACTGGCGCAATGGCAATAGCACCAGCTACAGAACCAATCAAAAGGGCTACTTGTTGTTTCCAAGGTGTTGCACCAACGAGTTGGCCTGTTTTTAAGTCTTGTAAATTATCATTGGAAATAGCGGCAATACAAACCACTACACTGGTCATGAAGAGGGCCATGGCAGTAGCAAATTTTACACCTTCTTCAGTAGCAAATAAGTCATTGGCTGTTGCAATAGCGAAGACTACTAAAGAAGAAATAATAATCCCTAGAATGCCGATACCGGAGATAGGACTAGCAGATGTACCGATAAGGCCAGCCATATAACCGCAAGCAGCAGCTACGAAGAAGCCGATGCAAAGGGCGATAACGATACCGCAAACTACAAGAGTCCACATGAGGACAGGACTAATATCTACGGCACTTACAAAGGAATAGAAACAAATTACAAGGCCAATTAGAATGGCTAAGAATACAAGACCTACAGTAGATGGCTTCATGTCTGTGTCCATGCGATGCGTTTCACGTTCTTCGTTGGACATTTTCATATTTTTAATAGAAATGCGCATACCATCTAAGATTGGTTTGGCTAAGGTAATTAAAGTCCAAATAGCCGCAATACCGATACAACCAGCACCGATGAAGCGAACTTTTTCTTTCCAAACTGTCATAGCAAAAGCTTCTACAGATTTAGCATCACCCATAGGTAATGTATTTGTTAAATATGGAACAAAGCCACCCCAGGCAATAATCATACCTACTAAAATAGCGATACCACTGGCGATACCGATTAAGAACCCAGCGCCTAATAAAGCGGTGGAGAAGCCTAGTGGGAACTGTGTTACACCGCGGCCTACGCCAAACCAGAAACTCATTTCACCAGCCAAATAGTGGAAGCCATTGGTAAAGAGGCTGATAATACCAGCAAAAATGCCGCCACTAACGATTTCTTTCATGCCATTCGCATTGCTTTTTGCGTCGGCACCTTCACCATGAGCTTGGCTGCCAACTTTTAAGATTTCAGCTGCTGCACGTCCTTCAGGATATGGTAAATCACTATTTACTACCATGGCACGGCGTAATGGAATGGTGAATAATACACCTAAAGCGCCACCACAGGCACAGAGTAATAGGGTTTCACTATAAGGGAAACCTTGCCAATAGCCTAGCATCAATAGGCCTGGCAACACGAAAATAACGGCCGATAAGGTACCTGCCGCTGATGCTTGTGTTTGAACCATGTTGTTTTCAAGAACATTGGAGTCCTTAAAAAAGCGTAAGATGGCCATGGAAATAACAGCTGCTGGAATAGAACTTGAGAAGGTTAAACCAACTTTAAGTCCAAGATATACATTTGACGCGGTGAAAATAATGGTAATAAGTGCACCTAAGAGCATACCGCGAAATGTAAGTTCTGGCAGATGTAGCTCATGACTCATAAAATCATGCTTCATACAAATCCTCCTTAATATGAAATAAGAATACATAATATCAGTACAGGACAATTGTATCCTAAATAAAGACGAAATTCAATATTTTGTCCATGTGAATATTGTATACATACATGTGTATTATGAAAGAGTACTTTTCAGAAGGACAAAAAATATAAAATGTATATAAATTCAATTAAAATTTGATAAAATTCAAAAAATGCAAGCGTGCTTGATATATTTTAACAGCTTACCATTCTCATATAATAGAAATCAAAGCGCTGAATAGTTTACTCTGTTGAGTGAAAAATATAAAAATGCCATTTTAGATGGAGGACTATTGATTGAAGTTAACTTCAATGTGGTACAATACATTGAAAAGTAAAATAGTCCAGCATATTACAGGATATAATGAGTTAAGATAGTAGTAATGAAGATAATGGCGTTGCGGTCCTGGCGTGAGGAGAATGTTGAGGCAACAGTAATGAAGCTAAGGCCATAGCGTGTGAACAGTGTTGATAAGTCCATAGTAATGAAGATAATGATACGATTAAGGAAATGACTGCAATGAAACGTATAGAAGGTATGAATTGTATAAAGGGAATAGAAAAATTAGAAGGAATGAAAAGCAGTAAAAGCGTGAAAAGAATGAGAGGAGTGGAACGTATAGAAAACATAGGAAGCATAAAAAGGCTGAAAGCCATATATAAACGACTTTACAGCGGCACCTTTTTTCTAGTATTAGTAGCTTTATTATTAATACAGCCTTTTACAATAGCGGGGCGAACAGAAAGGGTGTCTATGAAAGGGGACCATGGGGCTCTGGCAGGCAGTATGCAGATTCCTGATGCGGTACCGACCTATCCGATGGTCATTATTATGCATGGATTTTCCTCATCAAAGGATGCTAAGCTTTTGCAACAAATTGCTGATGATTTAGAAGCGGTCGGTATAGGCTCCCTTCGCTTTGATTTTAATGGTCATGGGGACAGTGAAGGTCGGTTTCAAGATATGACTGTGCCCAATGAAATTACGGATGCCAAAGCAGTGTATTCATATTTAAGAAGTGAGGCCGAGAACCGTGAAGCCATTACATCTATTTCCTTGATAGGACATTCGCAAGGTGGTGTAGTAGCTAGCATGTTAGCTGGTGAAATTGCAAAGTCAGAAGGTAACTCAGCCATACAGAGTATTGTATTGTTAGCACCGGCAGGGAATATTAAAGATGGTTTAATTGGAAGCTCTTTTTTTGGCTTGCAATTTAATGCCGATGAATTACCGGATGTGGTAGAGCTACCTAGTGGTCTTAAAGTAGGGCATCAGTATTTCCAAACGGCCTATGATTTACCCATTTATGAAGTAGCTAAAGCTTATACCGGACCGGTAGCAATTGTACAAGGTAGCGAGGACATGGTAGTGCCAACGCGCTATAGTCGCCGATTTGATCAGATATATGAAACTAGTGAGCTTCATATATTAGATGGATATGACCATGAATTTACACAAAACCCTACTGAAGTATCGCGGCTCGTACGGGATTTTATAGTAGAACATACGAAGGAACAGGCGCAGCCCACTGGCACCATTGATTCGTGGTGGCAGCGAATTGTGAGTTGGATAAAACAAATTTGGCTTAGTTGGATTCCTTAATGGCTATTAGTAGGATTACCAGAGTATTCGTAAAGTGATAGTAAAATACCAGAAAATTGATAGTAAAGTATCAGCAAATTAATCGTAACGTGTTTGTAGATAAAAAAAGACCATTAAGTATAAGCTGTGCCTACTCAGGCGGGGGAGCCGCGTAGGTTTAACTTATTACTCAATGGTCTTTTATTAGTAAAGAGAGCCGTTAAGGCAAAATATTATTTTGATAAATCAATAGTAAGGCCTAGTGCTTTGGCAATGCCTTCACCATAAGCTGTATCACATTGATAGCAGTGTTTAGCATGACGTTCTTTAATAAAATCAGGTACGCCATTCATTGCGCGAGCTGTATTTTCGAAGAGGACTTGTTGTTGTTCTTTCGTCATTAGCCGGAAGAGTTTGCCTGGCTGTGTATAGAAGTCAGAGTCATCCTCATAGAAGTCATATTGGTAGGCAGGGCCTGTTACATCGAGTGGTGGTTCCTTAAATTCCGGTTGATTAGCCCATTCGCCAAAACTATTTGGAGCATAGCCAATGGTGCCACCATGATTGCCATCAACACGGCCAATACCATCACGATGATAACTGTTGACTGGGCATTTTGGCGCATTGACAGGAATCTGATGATAGTTCGTACCTAAGCGGTAGCGTTGCGCATCGGCATAGGAGAAGAGGCGCCCTTGTAGCATCCGGTCAGGGGAGAATCCAATACCCGGGACTATAGTAGACGGTGCAAATGCTGCTTGTTCTACATCTTGGAAATAGTTTTCAGGATTGCGATTAAGCTCCATAACACCTACTTCAATGAGTGGGAATTCATCATGATACCATACTTTGGTGAGGTCAAATGGATTGTAAGGCATTGCCTTAGCTTGCTCCTCGCTCATAACTTGAATGTAGAGCTTCCATTTTGGAAAATCCTTCCTCTCGATGGCATCAAATAAATCGCGTTGGTGACTTTCCCGATCTTGCGCTACTATAGCGGCTGCTTCTTCATCGCTTAAGTTTTCAATACCTTGTTGGCAAACCCAGTGAAATTTGACCCATACGCGTTGGTTGTCACTATTGATGAGGCTATAGGTGTGACTGCCAAAGCCATGCATGTGGCGGTAAGATTTTGGAATCCCGCGGTCGCTCATGACAATCGTCACTTGATGGATTGCTTCGGGTAAACTTGTCCAGAAATCCCAATTGGCTGTAGCGTCACGGAGATTTGTTTTAGGATTGCGTTTTACGGCACGATTGAGATCAGGGAATTGTAAGGGGTCGCGAATAAAGAAAACCGGTGTATTATTACCTACTAAATCCCAGTTGCCCTCTTCAGTGTAAAATTTTACAGCAAAACCACGAATATCCCGTTCCGCATCAGCAGCACCACGTTCACCAGCTACGGTAGAAAAGCGAACGAATACATCGGTTTTCTTGCCGACTTCCGTAAATAGTCTAGCCGCCGTGTATTGTGTGATATCGTGAGTTACTGTAAAGGTGCCAAAGGCTCCAGAGCCTTTAGCATGCATGCGCCGTTCAGGGATAACTTCACGAGCAAAATGACCTAGCTTTTCCATAAGCCATACATCTTGCATCAAAACAGGACCGCGCTTTCCGGCTGTCATAGAATTATTATTGTCTGGCACGGGCGCGCCAAAGGCGGTAGTTAATTTGCGTTTGCCTTCAGGATTTTGTTTCTTGTCACTCATGTAATCAACTCCTTCTGTACACTTAGTACTGATACACAAATATATAATAGGTTATAGTCCAGTAGGACATAATAAAAGATTTTTATTATTAATAGTGGATAATTATTATCCATTAACTAAATTATAACATTACTGTTTGAGGCATACAAATGTCTTTTTGTGGAATTAACGAAAAGAAGAAGTTTATTTACCATATAGGCTGGACACTATGAGTATGTGTTAGTTAAAGGACTAGGTCATTATTTGAGTAGTATTAGATTATTAATTGATGTATTACTAGCGTGTTAACAGTTTAGTAATGGCCCTTAGTGAAAGAGTGCTTATATATACATAGTGCGATGGTTATAAAAGATATACTGTATACATGCGCTTTTAAGTCCCGATTTTATTGTAATTCATCCGCTTTTATGCTATTGTATAGAAATACAAATGTACACTGTATGAGGTATTCGGTGTGCGTGGAGGAGGTGTTTAGGTGTCAGAACACAGGATTAGGGATTTTCCAGTGTCATTAGGGTATTTACGAACAGGACCTAAGAATTCGATTGCCGATGTGCCAGGCGTTAGAGTAGGGCATAAGACAGTCAATAAGGGGGCGATTCGAACTGGTGTTACCGTAATTATGCCAGGTGATGATAATCCATTTATTAATAAGTATACGGCGGCAGCGTTTGTGCAAAATGGCTTTGGAAAAAGTGTGGGATTAATGCAAATTGAGGAATTGGGCACCTTAGAAACACCGATTGCTTTGACTAATACACTGAATGTGGGAAAAGTTAGTGATGCTCTTAATGCGTATATTATAGAAGAGACTAAGGCAAAAGGGACTATGGCGCGTTCCATTAATCCTGTAGTGGGTGAATGTAATGATAGTGTGCTTCACGATATTCAGCAGCGCTGTATTGGTTATGACGAAGTGATGGATGCTATCAATGATGTTTCGGAAGACTTTGCTCAAGGGGATGTAGGGGCAGGGCGTAGTACGATTTGCTTTGGTTTTAAAGGGGGCATTGGATCGGCATCACGAGTCATTACAGTGGGGCAGAACGAAGGCGGCACAAGTTCTCAAAGTGAAGATGTAGAAACCTCGTATACTATTGGCGTGTTAGTGCAGAGCAATTTCGGTGCTACTAAAGACTTCGTGCTAAATGGCGAATCCTTAGGCCGTTGGTGGATGAACCAAGGTCAGGTGAATGGTGGAACACAAAGGGAAGGCCGAGGTCAGATGACTGGAACTGGGCAAAAGGCTCACCGGCAGAGCGATGACGAATGGGCTTATAGTGAAAGTGATCAAGGTTCTATTATGGTCATCGTTGCCACTGACTTACCTGTGAATAGTCGGCAGTTAAAGCGTATTATAAAGCGGGCCGGTGTAGGGATTATGCGTACTGGTGCATATGTAGGGCATGGTAGTGGTGAAGTGATGATTGGTTTTACTACTGCCAATCGTGTGCCGCATGAGGGTCCTTTATTTAATACGCAACAGATTATACGTGATAGTGCATTGAATCCCGCTTTTTTAGGCGTTGCGGAGGCAACGTATGAAGCGATTTTAAATTCCTTAGTAGCTGCTGAAGGGGCGATGACCCAAGAGGGTAAGCGCTATGAAAGTTTATGTGAGGTCCTTAATTTGTATATGTCATGTGAGACGGATACAAACATTTAAACTTAGAAGACATCATGTTTTAATGTAGCATATATGAACATTTCAACTTAAAGGACATCATGTTTAGACGTAGCATATATGAACTATTTAAGTTAGCATATATAAACTTTTTAAGTTAGCAGATACGAATATTTTGAGTTAGAGAATAGGATGTAAACAGTATAGGTAGATGTGCGGATTAGGTTATGTGCAAAGGAGATGGGTGTATGAAGACGTTTAAGTGGAAGAGCTTATGTAGTTTAGCATTAGCAGCTACGCTGTTTATGGCCGGATGCGACGGTGATTCAAATTCAGGGTCAACTACAGTTCCTGAGGGAAAATCAGTATCACAATCTAAAGATGTGGTTGCTGCGATTCCCGTAGATATTACCACTATGGACCCAATGGATACAAGCGATACACTTTCTGGCGGTATTCAACGATTGGTCATGGATGGTCTCTATAGCTTTGATGATGATATGAAATTAAAGCCCATGCTAGCCACTGGCTACACAGCTAACAAGGAAGCTACAGAATACACTTTTACTTTGCGCAAAGGTGTAAAATTTACTGATGGTACCGATTGGAATGCCGATGCGGCTATTGCGAATGTAAATAAATGGACTGATAAGAGTTTGGGCCTAAAGCGCACTAATTTTATTTCGGGCGTTATTGAAAAGGTCGAAAAAATCGATGATTATACAATTAAATTTACCCTTAATAAGCCATTTGGGGCCTTTGTAAATAATATGGCACATCCTGCCATGGTTATGATGAGTCCAAAGCAATTAGCGCAGGGAGTAGATGTTACGGCTAAGCATCCAGTAGGTACAGGTCAATATAAATTTGTAGAATGGGTACCTGGTGACCATATTAAATTAGAACTCAACAAAGATTGGTGGGGCTATAATAAAGAGGTTTCTGGTGGCGAAACTATTGTAGCTACTGATGCAGGCTTTAAATCCATTAGTTTCAAACCAGTTATTGAAAGTGCCAGCCGCGTAGCTATGCTTCAATCTGGCGATGCACAAATGGTCTTTGATGTACCAACAGAAGGATTTGCAGCACTAAAAGATGACCCTAATATTAAGGCCGAAGAAATTGAAAGTATTGTAGTACGTTATTTATTTATGAATACACAAAAACCAGCGCTTAGTGATATTCGCGTGCGTCAAGCTATCGCTCATGGCATTGATAAACAAGCTTTTTTAAATGTAGTACGCAATGGATTAGGCACTGTAGCAACTTCAGTAATTGGTCCTAATGTGCAGTTCTACAAAGGCAATGACCCTGTTCCTTATGATGTGGCAAAAGCAAAAGCCCTTCTTAAAGAAGCCGGCTATGAAAATGGTTTAACTTTAAAAATGCTTATTTTTAACACAACGTCCAGTTTAAAACAAGCTGAATTCTACAAACAACAACTGGCTGAAATAGGTATTAATGTAGAAATCGTTTCTATGGAAAGTGCGATTGTAAACCAAAAAGTACAGGGTTTTAGAGGCGAAGGCAAGGACGCTGAATACGATTTATATATTGCTGGTTGGTCTCCATCTACTGGTGATGCGGACTGGGGGATTCGTCCATTGTTAGCATCTGAATCGATTCCACCGCTTAATTATAATTTATCGTACTACCAAAATCCTGAAATGGATGGTTACATTCAAGCGGCATTAACAACGTCTGATAATGAAGCCCGCAAAGCAGCATATGAGAAAGCGCAAGATTTGTTCTGGAAAGATATCCCTATGATTGCTGTATCTAATGAACCAGCGACTTGGGCGACATCGAGTAAGATTGTAAATGTTCGTCTCTACCCAGATAATGGCATTAACATGTCTAAGGCTCGCATGGCAGAGTAAGCTTGCTTGCACATAAATCAGATAGTTTGCTTGGATATAAGTTATATGGATTGTTTATATATAAGCTATATGGGGGTGTATATAAGCTATATGGCATGCTTGTATATAAGTCATATAACTTGTTTGGACATCATGTTTACAACTTAAATGAACATAATTCATACAATTAAGAATCTATTGTAATTGGAAAAATGTTTGTTAAGGGTAGAATGTGAATTTAATGTTTGGTAAAATAAAATGGAGAAGGACCACCAGTGCGTCTGGTGGTCTACTCGTTTATAAGGGCGCTTGTTATTTGAAAGGAGAAGGTCCTATGCTTAAATATACGTCACGCCGCTTACTTGGCATGATATTGACTTTATTTTTAGTGACGACCTGCGTATTTTTCTTTGTACGATTAATACCAGGTGATCCGGCCCGATTAGTAGCTGGTGAACAAGCTACCGAGGCCGATGTATTAGCGGTGCGCGCACAATTAGGTCTTGATGAACCGGTGACGACTCAATACTTAAAATATATTACCGGCGTAGTGCAAGGTGATTTAGGGACCTCTTTACGTACGAAACGCCCTGTAGCTGAAGAAGTGGGATATCGTTATGGTAATACTTTAAAATTAACCTTCTTGAGCCTTGGTTGGGGGACTGTAGCCGGGGTATTACTAGGTGTATGGTCTGGTCGCAATCGCGGTAAATGGCAAGATTATACCGGCATGGCTACAGCTGTATCAGGTATTTCCATGCCTGCTTTTTGGATGGGGTTTTTGCTCATCATGGTGTTCAGTGTGAAGCTCCACTGGTTGCCTACCACAGGGGCGGCGGGCTTTAAGAGTTATATTTTGCCAGCCATAACCTTGGGAACTAGTATTGCCGCCATCATTGCACGGTTTACTCGTTCGTCCATTGTGGAAACTTTGAAGGAAGATTATATTCGAACGGCTCGCGCAAAGGGCTTATCTGAAAATGTAGTAGTGTGGAAGCATGCATTCCGAAACTCCATGCTCTCTGTAGTCACTGTAGTAGGGTTACAATTTGGGTTCCTATTGGGCGGGGCCGTTATTGTAGAAGCGGTGTTTGCATTCCCTGGACTCGGTTCATTATTGATTCAGTCCGTAAACTATCGTGATTACCCAGCCATTCAATCATTGATTTTGATATTCTCCGCGCAGTTTATCATTATAAATACCTTAGTAGATATGTTATATGCTACATTAAATCCTGAAATTAAATTATCCTAGGAGGTTCCGTATGAGTGAAAAATTACAAACCATTCAGCCAGGAACGCCTGGTGTGATGGATATGCATGAAGAGATCAAAAGTCCTATTAAGGTTATGACGCAGCGCTTTTTTAAACAGCGCAACGCTGTGATTGCTTTATTCTTTATTTTGTTTTTGGTGGTGCTCGCCTTTGTGGGCCCATGGATCGTGCCCTTTGATGTGAATGAATATGATTATTCAGCGATTTTACAGGGACCTAGCAGCACGCATTGGTTCGGCACAGATGAATTTGGCCGCGATTTATTCTCCCGTGTTATTTTAGGTACCCCTATTTCCTTGGCCGTAGGCTTGTCGGCAGTAACGATTGGGGCTGTAACAGGGACTGTACTAGGCCTACTTAGTGGCTATTACCGGGGCTGGATTGATGCGGTAGTAATGCGTGTTTGTGACACCTTATTTGCTTTCCCTGGTATTATTTTAGCCATTGCCATTGTAGCTATTTTAGGTAGTGGTTTATATAATGTTGTCATCGCTGTTGCCGTATTCTCTACGCCAACTTTTGCCCGTATTGTACGAAGCCGGACCATGGCCATTAAAGAATCGGTCTTTGTAAAAGCGGCTATTAATTTAGGGGCTTCTGATGCGCGTATTTTATTTAAGCATATTTTACCTGGTGCGATTCCAGATATTATCGTGCAATATACGATGTCCATTGGCACGTCCATCTTGACGGCTTCGAGTCTTAGTTTCCTTGGCATGGGGGCGCAGCCGCCTACACCGGAATGGGGCCTTTTACTATCTAATGGACGTCAATATATAGCTACCAATATTTATACGACTATCTTCCCCGGGCTAGCGATTTTCTTTACTGTATTAAGCTTTAATACCTTAGGGGATGGTCTTCGTGATGCACTAGATCCAAAATTGACGGAATAGGAGGGATGCAGGATGAGTGAAAAAAAGAAGATTTTAGAAATAAAACATCTGCATACCCACTTTTTAACTGATGATGTGGTAGTAAAGGCAGTAGATGATGTGTCCTTAGTCCTCGAAGAAGGGTCTACCCTTGGTATTGTAGGTGAATCTGGGAGTGGCAAGAGTGTAACGGCTTTGTCTGTTATGAATTTGCTGATGGGTACAAAGGGCAAAGTTGTGGAAGGGGAAATTCTCCTTGATGGTCATGACATTGTTCATATTCCAGAAGAGCAGAAACGGGACCTTCGGGGTGGCCGTATTTCCATGATTTTCCAAGAGCCTATGACGAGCTTAAATCCCGTTATGACTATTGGGGACCAGCTTATTGAATGTATTAAAAATCACGAAAGTTTATCGAAGAAAGAGGCCTATGAACGAGCCCGTAACATTTTGGAAATGACCGGTGTGCCACGGGTCGATAAAATGATGAAGGAATACCCATTCCAATTATCTGGTGGACAGCGACAACGTGTTATGATTGCTATGGCGCTCATCTGCGAACCAGAAGTGCTTATTGCTGATGAACCAACAACGGCACTTGATGTGACGATTCAGGCACAGATTTTAGACCTAATGAACCGCTTAAAGGAAAAAATTGGTACATCTATCCTCTTTATTACACATGATCTTGGCGTAGTCGCTGAAACTTGTGACCATGTAGCTGTTATGTATTGTGGCCGCGTAGTAGAAACAGCAGATGTATATTCTTTGTTTGGCAATACGGCCCATCCTTATACACAGGGGCTCTTGGCTTCCATTCCTAAATTAGGGGAAAAGGTAGATGCTCTAACAGTGATTCCTGGTAATGTGCCTAATCCGCGACATATGCCGGTGGGTTGTAAGTTTGCACCTCGTTGTCCCCATGCATTTGAGCGTTGCTTACAGGAAGAACCGGGCTTTTTTGAAGTTGCACCAGGTCATCTGAGTCGCTGTTGGCTACATGAGTCTAAACAAACGAATAAAGGCAGTATGACGGAAGAAATAGTGCAAAATCAATCAAAACATGAAGGAGGTGAGGCATAATGGAATCTCATAGTGTGCAGAAAAAGGATATACTTACCGTAGAGGATTTAAAAATCTACTATCCCTTAGCCAGTGAAAGTTTCTTTGGCAAAGGGGGCGTCGTAAAGGCTGTAGATGGGGTAAGTTTTACAATTAAAGAGAATGAAGTTTTCGGTATTGTAGGCGAATCTGGTTGTGGTAAATCTACATTAGGCCGTGGCTTATGTCGTCTCGATCCTATTACAGAAGGTCAGGTTGTGCTCGATGGACAAGATATTTCCAATTTTGACCGCAAGCAAATGCGCCCCATTCGTAAGACCATTCAGATGATTTTCCAAGACCCTTATGCCTCGTTAAATCCTCGGATGAGTGTATTTGATATTATTGCAGAACCAATTCGCATTCATAATTTGGCAAAAGATGATAAGGATTTGGAACAACGTGTAGTTAATTTGCTGCGCCGTGTAGGCCTTGATGCATATCATGCGAATCGCTATCCTCATGAGTTCTCTGGTGGACAGCGTCAACGTATTGGCATTGCCCGTGCGTTGGCGGTGGAACCAAAACTTATTATTGCTGATGAACCGGTATCGGCCCTTGATGTATCGATTCAAGCACAGGTGTTGAATCTTTTGAATGAATTGAAAAAAGATTTAAATCTTACCTACATTTTCATTGCCCATGATTTAAGCGTAGTTGAGCATATTAGTGACCGTATTGGTGTTATGTATTTGGGGAATTTTGTAGAAGCAGGTGACAAAAATAAAATTTACAAGAACCCTCTTCACCCGTATACACAGGCACTCTTGTCGGCAGTTCCTATTGCAGATCCTACAGTCAAACGAAAACGCATTATTTTAGAGGGCAGTATCCCTTCGGCCACAAATCCGCCATCAGGTTGTAAATTTCATACCCGGTGTCCTAAGCGAATGCCTATTTGTGAAACTGTGGCACCAGAGCGATATGAGCCGAGTGCGGATCATTATGTATATTGTCATTTGTACGACGATAAAATTGGAACGGCTGATTCGAATAAAGGAAAATAGGTTAGTAGTGTTTATGTCATAAGTTTAGAGCGTCATGTGATTAGGGAGTCATAGATATGAAACTATTTATTAGCGCTGATATAGAAGGTTGTGCCGGTTGGGCCTTTCGTGAAGAAGGACATGTGGGGGAATTTGGTTATGACCACATGCGTCGACAAATGACCCATGAAGTGCGTTTGGCCTGTGAGGCGGCGGAACGCGCTGGGGCCTCTCAAATTGTAGTAAAGGATGGTCATGGTGGGGCGAATAATATCGATCCTTTAGAAATGCCATCCTATGTTACTTTGATTCGTGGTAAAAGTGGGCATCCATATAATATGATGGAGGGCCTAGATGAGAGTTTTGATGCGGTCGCGTATATTGGATATCATGCGGCCGCTGGTGATGTGCGTTTTAGTGGCAGTCACACCTCAACCGGGCAGAGTTTAATGATTCGTTTAAATGGCGAAGTATTGAGCGAATGTATGCTTAACTCCTATACCGCGCTTAGTATGGGCGTGCCTCCTATTTTTATTTCTGGAGATAGGGCCATTTGTGAGGCGGCTAAAAGGCTCTTACCGCATATGGTGACAGCGGAAACTAAGCATGGCGTAGGTGGCGCGACGTATTGTGAGGCACCGGTGATTGTGGAATGACGCATTCATAAGGGGATGTCATTAGCTGTGCAAAATTGGCAAAAAGTACCGGCCCTATCATTGCCGGAGTCATTTACTTATGAAGTGACCTTTAAGGATTGGCAAAGAGCCTATAAAATGTCCTTTTATCCAGGTATGAAACAGGTGGGCGATTTTACGATTCGCTTAGTAAGTCGTAATTGGTTAGATATTGTGACAGCCCATAGTTTTGTAGTGTATTGAATTAGCTCGGAGTAAAGTTGATATAGCTTGGAGTACAGTTGATATAGGGGGAGCGTTGACCTATATAGGGCAGTCTAGTAGGTAATTAATTTTGTGGAGGAGATGGATCTATGAAGGTGGAACTAATTCGCGATTTAAGCAATGCTTTTGGTCCTAGCGGTTTTGAGGAAGAGGTAGTACGGGCGATAGCTAAACATACTAAGGGCTATGCCATTGCCCATGATGCGATGCTCAATACGTATATTAGAAAGCCTAAAAATGAAGGGCGGAGCATTGTTGTTCAATTAGATGCACATTTAGATGAATGTGGCTTTATGGTTCAGTCAGTACAAGATGATGGAACCCTATCCATTGTTACCTTAGGGGGCTTTCATCCCACTAATTTACCGGCTCATACCGTGCTAGTACGGAATCGAAAGGGTGAACTCCATCGCGGCATTATTGCAGCCAAGCCAGTTCATTTTATGACGGAGCAGGAGCGTGCGTCTCAGCAGATTGCTATTGAAACTTTACAAGTTGATGTGGGCACTACGAGCCGTGAGGAAACAGAACAGGTCTTTGGCATTGCCCCAGGGGATCCGATAGTGCCAGATGTTGTATTTGACTATAATGAACAGACTGGCGTTTGTTTTGGTAAAGCCTTTGATAATCGCGCTGGTTGTGCTTGTATTATTGATACGATGGATAAGGTTTTTGCCGAAGGTGCTGAGGAGCCACCAGTGACGGTGGTGGGCGCTTTTGCAGCTCAAGAAGAAGTTGGCATGCGCGGTGCTAAGGTAACGGCTCAGGTTGTAAAACCTGATTTGGCTATCGTATTTGAAGGCTCTCCATCAGATGATTTCTTTGTGGCTGTCTCACAAGCCCAAGGCCGTATGAAGGAAGGGGCTCAGATTCGCCTCTTTGATAAGAGTTATATTTCTAATATTGCATTTGTACATATTGCAGAACAGGTAGCACAGGAATTGCAGATTCCTATACAAAAAGCTGTGCGCCGTGGTGGTAGTACCAATGCAGGGGTGATTAGTTTGACTGAAAAAGCGGTGCCAACTTTAGTTATTGGTGTACCATCACGCTATGTACATTCCCACTATAACTATTGTGCTCTCAGTGATTTAGAAGCCGCGTCTGACCTAGCCGCTGCTGTCATTGCGGCTCTTGATGAAGAGACGGTGCGCCATATTTTACGGCAAGATATATTGGTATAATATATCTGTTAGAATATATCCGTTAGAATATATTTATAAGAATAAATCTTTTAGAATAGCCTCTTTATAATAAATCCATAGCATAAGTCATTGACACTGTCTTGCCCAAGTAAGGGCCTATTGCCATAAAATATATATTGAAATAAATCCCTAAGGTAGAGATGCTTTAGGGATTTTTTACGCATATTAAAACTTGCAATTACTTCATGCATATGGTAATTTTATAAAAGAAACAATTACTATAAAACTAGTAGGAATAGAATGTAATAGCAAATATGAAGTTGTGTGTTGTGTAGTAGTTGTAGGGTTGAGAAAGAGGAGGAACCTATGAAAAAACGTAAGCTTGCAGGTCTTATTGGCCTAGCTATGATGGCCATGGTAGCCCTCGCTGGTTGTGGCGGTGGCTCTGGCGATAATGCGGTGGTAGATATTCCAGAAGGTAAATCAGTATCACAGCAAAAAGATGTAGTAGCCGCCGTAGCGGTTGATATTACAACAATGGATCCAATGGATACGAGTGATAATTTATCTGGCGGTATTCAACGTCTTGTTATGGATGGTCTGTATGGATTTGATGATGACATGAAATTAAGACCTATGTTAGCCACTGGGTATACAGCGAATCCTGAGGCGACTGAATATACGTTTACATTGCGCAAAGGTGTTAAATTTTCTGATGGCACAGATTGGAATGCTGATGCAGCGATTGCGAATGTGAATAAATGGATGGATAAGAGCTTAGGCTTAAAGCGCACATCCTTTGTTTCCGATATTATTGCCAAAGTAGAAAAGATTGATGATTACACTATCAAATTTACGCTTAATAAACCATTTGGTGCGTTTGTAAATAACATGGCCCATCCTGCTATGGTGATGATGAGTCCTAAACAATTAGCTGCCGGCCTTGATGCAGCGGCTAAACATCCAGTAGGTACAGGGCAGTACACATTTGTTGAATGGGTACCAGGGGACCATGTAACGTTAGCACTTAATAAAAACTGGTGGAGCTATAATAAGGATATCGCTGGTGGCGAAGCGTTGGTGCCAGCTGATGCGGGCTTCAAGACTATTACATTTAAACCTGTATCTGAAAGCTCAAGCCGTGTAGCTATGCTTCAGTCTGGGGATGCGCAAATGACCTTTGATGTGCCAAGTGAAAGCTATGATGCATTGGCTCAAAGTGGCAATGTACATGTAGATAAAGTACAGGGAATTAGTGTTCGCTATTTATTTATGAATACGCAAAAACCAGCGCTTAGCGATGTGCGTGTACGTCAGGCTATTGCCATGGCCATTAACAAAGACGACTATATTAAAGTGGTCCGCAATGGGCTAGCTTCTGTGGCAACCTCTGTAGTGGGGCCTAATGTACAATATTACAAAGCAAATGAACCAATTCCATATGATGTGGAAAAAGCTAAAGCCTTGCTTAAAGAAGCCGGTTATGCCAATGGTTTGAAATTAAAACTGTTCATGTATAATACAGGGACGAATGAAAAACAATCCCAATTCTATAAACAACAACTTGCTAATATTGGTATTGATGTTGAAATCAATGGTATGGAAAGTGCCATTGTAAACCAAAAAGTACAGGGCTTTAAAGGGGAAGGTAAAGATGCAGAATATGATTTATACATGGCTGCTTGGTCACCTTCCACAGGTGATGCAGACTGGGGTATGCGTCCTATCTTAGACTCCGCGTCCATTCCACCTAAGAGCTATAATCTTTCTTACTACCAAAATCCTGAAATGGATGCTTTATTGTTAGCTGGTCTTACTACTTCTGATGATAAAGCCCGCGCTGAAGCCTATGCGAAAGCACAAGATTTGGTGTGGAAAGATTTACCAATGATTCCTATGGTAAATGATTTCAGCACTTGGGCTACAGCGAATACAATTTCTGGCGTAAGAATGTACCCAGACAATAGTATTAACTTGTCCAAGGCACGGATGGCTGAATAATTTATAAACGTTTATAACAATAAAACCGTTAAAGTTAATGATGTAGAATTTGTACAGCTTAGGCTGAATGCAAAATACATCTAACTTTAGCGGTTTTTATTTTATAATAATACATATAGGGGGATACATAGGTCAGCGCTTTTAAGTGCTAATTTTTTTAACAAAATCTACTGTCATAGGGGGATTTTTATAGGGAGATGGAGAATATTAATAGGAGTAGGATAATTTTGAAACTTAGTACGAAATTGAAAGTGTGAGTGCGATGGCTAAGGATACGGGTACATTTCATCAATTAACAGCATATAAAGCGAAGGGGCCTTCTTATTATGTCATGAAAATAGGTCTGTATCACAATGTTATTGTTGAGACCGTAGAGGGCGTTCCTGTTGATAATATTAGCGAATATATACATCATTATATTTCTGAAGAGGGTCTTGCCATTAAAGAATTAGCGACCATTAAGGATTCTAAGAATAAAATCGTCTTAGTTTATGATGCCAGGAGTACGGACCCAATTAATCCAATGGCATCTAAATTATGGGACTTAAGTTCACCAGAGGGACCTGAACAAGTAATAAATGGGCGGGCCTTTATTTGTAGTGCCACATCATGTGAAGCTGGCGCGGTACACTTAGGTCGCGAAGGAAATGAAGGCCGTGAATCGGTTGATTTAAAAAGAACCGTGCCTATTCAAGAGATTCAGCAGTCGCTACAGCAGAAAATGAAGCAGCAGCCGCTACAGCCGGAATTGAAGCAAGAGATACAACGGCATGAACCGCAGCAGAGGCAACAGCTGAAGTCACAGAAACAGATGCAGCAGCCGTTAGTGCAGCAAGAGCGGCAACGGCAGCCACTGACCTATCAACTGCAAGGGGTGAGTGAAAGGGTAAAAGATGATTTAGTTCTATCTTTAAAAAAGACCTTTGAGCCACAACGTGAATTAGACTTTACTACAGGCCGTACGGTGAGAAAGCTAAGGTTTGGCAGTCCTTTTATGACGCGTGTATTTTGCAATATTATAAAACGCCTGGCAGGTAATGACGTGGATCTACATCTAGAATATGAGTATTGTAACAAGGATTTATCACGCGTTATGTACTATCGCAGCGTTCGGGGGCTATTTTTAATTGAGTGCGCTAAGATTCCTGACACAAACCGTCTAGAAGTAACCCTGTTTCGCCGTGTAAAAGTGTTTCATCAAAACTTTCCCTCGGAAGCTTTGAAAAAAATGGAGTTTATGGAAGCCTTAGGTATTTTAAATGGCCGCTTTGTAAATAAGCGGATTGCCATGAGCAAGGCATTGGAAGGCATTGTGAAAGACTATTTGACTAAGACAGGCTATGAATATAAAAAAGCCAATCCAGACGATCCTGATTGGAAGGAAGATTATGTGAGCATTCTACCTTACAAAAAGGATTATTATGCACGCATTTGGCTCGTTGATGACACGCAGGTTCACATCGATATAGAGGTAAAGAAGAAAATTATTCATATGAAAGTGTATGAGGAACTATTGACGAAACAGTATGAGGAATTATTGCCTAAAGAGGAGGAAGAACACTAGGAATATATGGTGTAAGATTACGTTGCAAGATTATGGTGTAAGATTACGCTGCAAGATTATGCTGTAAGGTTCATAGGGCTAAAGTGTTTTAGTGCGACTGTAGTGTGCTAGGAGTGCACGTTTTGGACGGATACCGACGACGCGAGCCTTCGCCTAAGGTGTTTTAGTGCGACTGTATTGTGCTAGGAGACTAGGAGACCAGGGAGATTAGGCTATTGGGGGATATAAAGCACGGCGTAGTGTGTTAGGCAAGAAACACAAGGTTGAGTGAGTCCTAGGTTGAGTAAAGGAGTGTGTTATAGGCGATGCAGGACAAGATGACGAAGAAGCACGTATTTCATCAATTACATGTAAATCCAGCAGGGCAAGAAAAATATTTTATTATTGCGCTAGGGCTAGAAGAGTCTCATCGAATCTTGTCGGTGATGGACTATGAGCCAAGTCGTATCCGCTCTTACATTGTGCAGCGGGTTAAAAGTTATGGTCTTGCCAGCCTTCCCGCTACAGCCTTGCAGTCCATTGATTCACGCCTAGTGGTTGTATATAATCGGGTCGATGATGGGGGCTATAATGAAGTGGCTTCACAATTAACAGGGCAAGCCGTTCATGGCTATGTGTTTATCTGCTTGGAAACTGATGCGGATGGCGAATACATGGCTTTAAACGAAGAGGAAACAAATGCTGTTGTAAAAGCTATTGAGGCTCTTGATTTAGGGGAAGACGTAGAGTTTAAAATACGTGATGCAGAATGGCGCATTACCTTTGGAAGTAAGGAAATGCATCAAGCTTTTGCGTATACATTAAAACGTGTATTTGGTGTTACTGCCTTAGAAGATGTAACCATGCGTTTAGAATATCGACATTTTGATATGGAATCCACAAGGGACGCCTATTATCGGAGTCAAAGTGGTCAGTTTTTTATTTATGCTTGTGATGATGAGACCTCTTGGAAAATCAAAGTCCGTTATTTTAAACGTGTAGAAGAGCTTAATTTAGCCTTAGATGAGGAGACCATAAATGCCTTGGTCATGTTGGAGCAGTCGGGGGCAAAAACAGTAGAGTACAAGGGGGCACCACGCAATGCCAGCGATATGGTAAAGCAAATTGTGACTCAATACCTTCATGAGCGAGGGTATGAATTTGGTGATGTGCAGGCCCATTCGTATACGAATGCCGGTGGACAATATCGTGTGTTCACTTTTTTAGGCGATGAAACTTGTGTGCATATAGATTATAAACGACTTGAAGATGTAGTTCAGCTTCAGGTTTATGAAGAAGGTGCTAGACGCGATTATGGTTCAAGATAAAATAGAGCCTATATATTATGTAATGAAATTAGGCGTTCATGATAAAGTGTATAATGAAATGGTAGAAGATTTTGAGCCACAGCAGATGGGGACATATTTACAGTACTTTTTCCCTAAGGGAATGTTAGACGTTAAAACTGTGCCTCAGCTTGAAATGATGGGGGCTGATTGTGGTGTTCAGATGGTTATTGTCTGCCATAAAGATCCGCAACTCGTAGCACAGGAACAGGCTTTGAGTGATAGGGCAGAAGGGCTATTTTTAAAAATAAAGAAGGGCCTAGCAGCCGTAGCGAAGATAGCTAATAAGGTAATGTGTAGTGCACTAGCTGGCCTTTGGAGTGCAGTACGGCTCATGTTTTTTACGGCTAATCGCGTAAGTGGCGGAGGGACCCATGTAATTACCTTTCGCCATCAAGTCGTACAACTTGAGCGAAACTCTTTGGCAGATGGCGAGGTTGTGAGTACAAGATATAATACCTTAGCCTCAAAACTGGTAGGCACTGATGTTTATGGGGAGGCTTTTTTGTGCTGTGTGCCTAAGGCCGCTACTAATCTATTAATGGCATTTACTGATACGGTGCGAATTAGACTAGAAGAGGAATTAAATACAATCTTTGAGCATCAACGTATTATTGAATTTGTGCCTAGCCATACAGTGCGGCGTTTGCACATGAAGAGCAAAGAAACAGAACAGGTTTTTACGAATGCTATTCGACGCTATTTAGGTGATGAGGAGCGATTGCGGATAGAATATAATCATATTAATGCTGATGAATCTTGGGATATTCATTATCGATCTATTAGTGGTAACTATTTTATTGCCTGTAATCAAGATGCATCGAAACTGAATGTGTTGGTTAGTATTTTTAAGCGCATAGATGATGTAACTTTAGATATAAACAAAATGGCCCGCGAAAAGCTCGAATATAATGAAGCCTTGGAAATCTTGAATGGCCGTTTTGGCAATGTGCGTATTGCCACATCTAAGATGTTGGAAGAGCTTATTATAGGCTATTTAAATGAGCGGCAGTATGAATATAAAAAGGCTATACCTTTGGAAGATTTTGAAAAACCACAAGAGTATACCGTGCTTCATAGCCGTGATCATGTATATGTTACGCCCTATGGTAAGCACTACTATGCCAGTGTGGAGCTAGTAGATAATACATGGTTACATATTGATTTAATAGAAAAACGCAAGACTGTACAGTTAGTAGTATATAGAGAAGTAATGCGAAAAATATATGATGGGAGTCATATAAAGTAAGGAGTGGAGATGTGAGGGGCGGCTGAGGTAGAGAACACAATGTATCATACCATTAATTGAAGATCTGAAGTAAAACCCATACAATAAAAACTCAATATAAAGAACTCAAAATAATAAGTTCAACAGAAAAAGCAACATTTTTAGCATAAAGTTTCAAATTTTGATAAAGTGGTATCAAATTTGATGTAATTCTACAAATTTATGTCTAAATATGTTGCTTTTTGATTTCCTTAGTATTACACAATTCGTGTAAATAGCTCGAAGTGTGCACTGTGAGGGGAGTATATATAAGTTGAATAAAACTAGATTTTGTGCGGCTTAAATTAGAAATGGATTTATAAAACTAGCTAATGTTTTTTTAGAGCGGACGTTTCGAATGGAAGCGTATTATTTTTTAGTTGACCTAATCGAATAATTTCGATTAATATATAAGAGTAGTATATATGAAATTTTAATTAATCTATAAAAATTTATAAATTAATTGAAATATAAAGATGAAATAAAGCAAGAAAAATCAAGGGTTCTGTTAGGTTTGAGGATTAACTAACAAGAATACTTTATGAAATATTTAATCCTTTAATTAAAATAATATAGTTAAAAATCAAGTTGTGATGAATTATTACGATTGTATGTTGAAAGTTGATTGTTGAAAGGAGAACTTTAGTGTCTCAGAATTTAAAACAAATTAAAAAATTAGGTTTAGCATTAGCAGTTACAGCAGTAACTGGTGGATTAACAACAGGTGTGTGGGCAGTCAATAATGTGGCGGGGACAGGTAATGGTGTTGCCTTAGGAACAGGCTCGGCTGCAATTCGTGTTGCTGATCGAACATCTATCGCTATTGGTGAGGCAGCAGCTGCTGCATATAGAGACTCCATTGCTATTGGTAATGGTGCGGATTCTGATGGAAATGGTGCTATTGCATTTGGTTTGAATACGAAGACGGTAGGCATGAATGCAATTGCAATAGGGACTAACGCAACAACTGTTCAGGAAAATAATGTGGCTATTGGTACTGGTGCTGAGGCAAGCGGGGCAGAAGATGTGGCCATTGGTAGAGGCGCAAAGGCTAATGGGTATTCCGTAGTTCTTGGTAGTGGTAGTCAAGCTTTGGAAGAGAAAAGCGTTGCCATTGGTAAGAATGTAAAGGTTGAAAATCCTCAAGGTATTGCTATTGGTAGTGATATAACGGCTTCTGGTAAGAGTTCGATTGCTATTGGTGACAAAGCTAATACAACGAAGGTTGGTGAAGTATCTGTCGCTATGGGGGCACTTGCGCAGGCTACTGTGAAAGGTGGCGTTGCATTAGGCTGGGAGTCTTTGGCTGATCGAGCATCTGGTACTGCCGGTTATGATCCATTAACAGGTACGGCGTCCAAATTAACAAATGCTACCTGAAAAGGTACAAGTGGTGCTATATCCGTTGGTGATGGCACAAATGGTTTAACTCGTCAAATTATCAATGTAGCAGCTGGTACACAGGATACTGATGCAGTTAATGTGGCACAGTTAAAAAAAGTTGAAACGCTTGCTAGAGATACAAGTAATGTGAATTTAAAATTCAGTGGCAATGTAGGGACAGGGACAGTTAATTTAGCAACACAAAACTTTAGTATTACTGGTGATGGTAATGTTACAACTACTGCGGCAGCCAATGGCATGATTGTAGGTTTGTCCAAAGAAGTTAAAGCTAAAATTGATTCCATTACGCCTGTGAAATATATGTCTATTAATTCGATTAAAACTGATGCGGATTTAACTAGCAAAGAAAAAGCAGCAGGTAAAATTAGTAATGCAGACAATAATGGCGCTACCGGCTCAGATGCTATTGCTATTGGCTTGATGGCATCTGCTACTGGCTCTTCTGGGGTGGCCATTGGCAAATCCACACAAGCAGGAGAAAATGGTGTTGCTTTGGGGAATGGCGCTAATGCTCTAGAAGGATATGCTATTGCTATTGGTTATAATGCAAAAGTGGAAAATGGGCCTCGTTATAAAGATGGTGTACTTGATCCAACTGCAAAGGTAACGACTCCTGATGGTGTGGCTATAGGTCGCTCGGCACAAGCATTTGGCTTAGGTGCTACTGCACTAGGTTATGATGCACGAGCAAAAGTAGAAGGCGCAGCTGCCTTAGGCTATGCTAGCTATGCTACTAAAGTTGATAGTTTATCACTTGGTAGAAAAGCGAATGCAATGCATGACTCTGGTGTAGCGCTTGGCTCTTATGCAAAAACTGATCGTCTTGCTGGGGCAAAGCTTGGTTATGATCCTCTTACTAATGCTGATTCCACGGATGAAAGTGCTACTTGGAAATCTACCTTAGGGGTAGTATCTATTGGTGATACAGCTAGTAACAAAACACGTCAAATTGCCGGTGTTGCCGCTGGTTCATTAGATACTGATGCCGTTAACGTGGCACAGTTGAAACAAGTGGTAACATTAGCTAATAATGCAACTGCTGCAGCTGGTGATGTAACATTAAACATCGCTGGCAATGACGATACAAAGGGTTCTATAAAATTGAGCGAAAAGGAATTAGCTATTACTGGGGAAGGTCCAATTGTAGCTACTGCTAGTGATTCTGGTTTTAATGTAAAACTTGACACAGAAAAATTTGATCAATTATTGCAAAACTCTGCATCTTGGAAAATTCAAGGCAATACAGACAATCCAATTACTGTGGCCCCTAGTGATACAGTACAATTTGTAAATGGCACATATACTTCTGTTACAGTTGCAAATGATCCGGCTACTAAAACAACAAGCGTAAAAGTTGATTTAAATGGAGATACTATAAACAAAATCAATAACATTGTTGATGATAAAGGAAATTTAAAACTCAATGTTAAAGGCGAAGATGGTATCACTGTAAATACTGATAATGACGGTAATACTGTAGTGGGGCTAGACGATAAAGTAAATGTCGGTCAAGTAGCTATCGATGGTAAAGATGGTAAAGGCGAAATTACTGGTCTTACTAATACTACTTGGAATCCAGAGAATATTGTTGAGAATCGTGCAGCCACTGAAGGTCAATTACAGGGGCTAGCTCAAGATATTGCTGGTGATATTTCTGACCTTAATAATGCAATTAAAAATAATGGTAAAGAGCTAAATACTGAAAAAGCAACTATTGGTGGTAATACAACTATCGACAAAGATGGTATTACAGTAAACAATCCAAATGGAGAAGGCTCCACTAAAATTACTGGTGATTCCATTACAACTGGCACAGTTAATACTGATAAAGTCGTTGTTGGTGGCAACACTTACATTACAGACAAAGGTTTAAATGCTAATAATAAAGTAATTACTGGTGTAGCACCTGGTGTAAATGGCACTGATGCAGTTAACATGAATCAATTAAACGAAGTCGCTCAAGGTGTTAACAATGTAGGCTCTGCTGTAAATCGTTTGAGCAATCGTGTAGACAAGGTTGCAGCTGGCTCTGCGGCATTGGCAGCATTACATCCATTAGACTTTGATTCTGATGACAAATTAAGCTTCGCTGTTGGTTTTGGTGGTTACAAAGGGGAACATGCTGCCGCTCTTGGTGCGTTCTACCGTGCTAACGATGACTTAATGTTCAGCTTAGGAGCTACTGTAGGTAACTCCAATGATCAATACAACGCAGGTGTATCCTTCCGCTTTGGCGAATCTTCTCCATACACTAACATGAGCAAAGCTGATATGGCAGCTAAACTTGAAACACAAGATAAAAACATGGCTGCATTACAAGCTGATAATGAAGAATTAAAAGCACGCTTAGCTAAGTTGGAAGCGTTAGTAATAGCTAAATAAGCTTTGAAGAAATAGAAAAAAACTGAATAAACACTAATAAAACTGAATATTATAGAATAATCTATACAGCCAATACGAGTCTTTACATTTCGTAAAATACGTATTGGCTGTATTTTTTATTTTCATATGCTATTTTACCTATTTGACTTATTTTACTTATTGCGCTTGTCGTATGTATTGTATGTATTTGTTGAGTATAAATCAAACTATTACTAATGTAGTGCCTGGTCGTATTGCACCAGATAGTACTGATGCAGTAAATGGGAGTCAATTATATTTAATAATCAATACAACGCAGGCGTATCCTTCCGCTTTGGCGAATCTTCACCATATACCAATATGAGCAAAAATGAAATGGCCACTAAATTAGAAACACAAGAAAAAGCCATGACATCTTTACAAGCAGACAACAATGAATTGAAAAACAATGTATCCTCCTTACAAGCTGATAACGAAGAGTTAAAAGCACGCTTAGCTAAATTAGAATCCCTCGTTTCGGCTAATTAATAGATTCTGTACTGTTTTATAGTAGGTTTATATAACTTTTATATAACTCACCTAAAGGCGCTTTGACAAAATAAATAGCATTATCAATTTAAAGCGTCATTTCTTTCTGAGGCTAGCTATACAAACACCAAAAGCCCCCTATAAGAAATACCATTCGAGCTAGACTCGAGGTTTTCGATAGGGGGCTTTTGGTTTGTCTGCTTACTGATTGAAATTAGAATGAGCCGTTTTATTTGCCTTCTGCAATGCGATCCATAAACTGCAAGTATTCTTCTTTAGTAAATACTGCTTTATATCCGGCTTTGACTTCGTCAGCACCTTTAGCTTCGCCATAGAGCAAGTCAACAATGGTCATAGCTAGGGCTTGGGCTGTTTTAGTAAATGCTACATCGTGGTTTACGATTTCATAGTCGGCACCATGAAGAACACCTTTAATGCAGCCAACCCAAGGGTGAATAACAGGGATTAAATGGGACACATCACCCATATCTGTACTAGCTGTAATATGTTCACCTTGGAATACATTGTCCTCACCAAAGAGTGGAATGGAGTTTTCCTTTAGAAAACGATTCATTACAGCATCATTTCTCATTGGTAAATAGCCAGGTAAATCATGGATTTCACAAGTGGCGCCGAGGGCATCAGCACCAGCTTTTAAGGCACGATTAACTTTGAAATTGCCATCTACCATGGCGTCTACTGTGGCAGCTCGTACATAGCTTTCCATGGAAACATAGTCAGGTACGACATTAACAAGATCACCACCGCTATTGATGATAGGATGGAAGCGGAAGTAGTCTGCTTCTTTGAAGGTGTCACGGATAGCATTGACACCCATAATACCCATCATACAGGCTTGTAGTGCATTGATTCCTTCGTGAGGGGCACCCGCTGCGTGCGCTGCTTTACCATGGTAATCGATGAGTTTGCCAATAAAACCATTAGAAGTTGAGCCAAGGCCCATTTCGCCAGTTGGTGTTGTTGCAGGGTTTACATGCATTTGCATGGCCATATCAATATCATCGAAGGCGCCTTCGTAAATGAGCTCTTGTTTGCCTCCTAGATAGCGAATTTT
Organism: uncultured Veillonella sp.; assembly: GCF_937981445.1. Classification (GTDB taxonomy): domain Bacteria; phylum Bacillota; class Negativicutes; order Veillonellales; family Veillonellaceae; genus Veillonella_A. The sequence continues at coordinate 30,524 of NZ_CALJON010000003.1, forward strand.
ACCTTCTTCACGAAGTTTATTGCGATAGTCAATTTCTACATACTCTTCCGCAGGTACAGCAAAGAGAACTACATCACCATTAAGATTGTCCATTACGCCAGGTGCTTGAAGACCAAGGGCTACAGCAATTAAGTTGGCAATTTGTACATTGTGACCGCAGCAGTGGGCCGCGCCAGTTAGCTCGTCAGCGCGAGGATGTTTGGGACAAAGGATGGCATCAAGCTCGCCAATCATAGCGACTGTATATTTGCTATCTTTCCCTTTTAAACGACCCTTTACACCCGTAAGCGCATGGCCTGTGGTAAAGGGGATTTGTAGTTCCTTAAATACTTCTTGAACAACGGCAGATGTTTTTTGTTCTTTATAGCCTAGTTCAGGAGCGGCCATAATGCGTTCGGCAATCTCCATAAGACGAGGCATATTCTCTTCAATCGCTTTACATACACGGGCTTTGACTTCAGCAATAGGAAGTTGATTGGCAATTGTACTCATTTTGATATATCCTTCTTTCAATTAGTTAGTACATAACGGAATTATCTTATTTTTAAAGTGTAAGACTTCATGCGCTTATAGTATGCGACTTCATACGATTTTATATGCTTATAGCATGCCTTCCCAATGAAGCACAATTTGGGCCACAATAGTAGCGCAAATGAATGTACCTGTGGCAACGGCTAAAGCAACAGGCACGATGCACCACGATAATTGTTTGAAGGCACCTAAGTCTTTGCCCAAGGAAAGACCTGCATAAGCGAGTACTGGGGTAGTGGTGGCTAGGAAGGTAACTTCGGCTGTTTCCTGAGTAAACCATAACGCACCAGGTACGCCTGGAATTGAGAAAATAACACCTAAAATAGATACCCAGAATACCATTGGTAATTTTTTAAAACCTGGTAAATAAGAAATTACAGCACCTAAAAAGGCAATACCGGCTAAGATAAGGCAGCCTTGTAAGCTATCACTAAAGATATGTTTGCCATCTAAAATATTGCCAATAGAAGTAATGATAGCGGCGATTAGGGCAACAACGAAGAATTTTATACATTTTTGACTGAATGAAAGTGCAGGAGCAGCTGGTTTGGCACTACCTGCATTAGGTTCATAGACTTTAGACTCAGCTGTTTTGTTTGCTGTAGATGCCGCTGTTGTAGCTTGGTTAGTACCGCCCATTTCGTGGCTACTGTGTTTTAATTTATTGGCACAGAAGGTATATAGGCGTTCCATTAATGGTAACGAAACGAATAAACTAAAGTATACACCTACAACACTAGTTAATAGATTGGCTGCGCCGGCAATACTCATGATTTCTTTTTCAAATTCAGGATGAACTGCTACGATTGATCCTGTAGCAGCGGCCATCATACTGGCACTACCGATACCGGCCCCCATGGCTAAGGCTAAAGGATGGAACCAATTGAGCTGCGAAATAATACCAGATAAAATAGAAATCCACATAGCACCAAAAAGGGTACCACAAATATACATACCCATTACGCCACGTCCTTCAGGAGAATGGAAACCATAGCGATCAATAATAATGGCTACATTGGCTTCACGGTCGATGGAGTAGCATGCACCAATGGCTTCACGGCGCATGCCCACTAGTAAGGCGATAGGAAGACCACAAATAATGGTGCCCAATAAATGGCCTAACTCTTGCATAAGCAAGGCCCAACCAGAATTCATAATGATGTGCAAGTTAGGTCCGATGCCAAGGCCTATTTTAGTCATTAAGAGCATAATGGAAATATTTAAATAATCTGTAGCTGCTTCCATTTGTTCTTCTGACATAATCTTAAGTTTAGGAATTGAAATAATAAGACCAATTACTAGTGAATACAGTAGTGGTAAGAATACAACGATACCAAATTTGATGATACCAATTCCTTCAGCTAGTAATGTAATGAGTAAACAGAGCAGATGAATTTTCCAGTTTTTTAATAGACCCATCTTAGTGTCCTCCTGTGTTATAAAAATGTATTTATCGAATTTCGATATACACATTATACTCCTATTTTTTATTATGTAAAACGATTAAAAATGCGTATTTATCATATTTGTTATGAAATAAAGTGATTATTTGTTGAGGCGGAATGTAAAACATTGATAATTATACTAAATACTGTTAAAAGGCTATAGTTTTAGTTGGAATGAAGAAAGTTCAATAAATGTATTTTGGGAAGAGACTAAGAGTGCTTTCTGTGCATATTAAATGTTTCTTGTAATAGACAAAATGCGGTATATACAGAGGTTGAAGGGAGGAAGAAAAAGGGAGAAAGTGCTAAAATCTAGACAGAACTAAATATGAAATAAATACGAAATAGATATAAAATCAATATGATGTAGTTACGAAATCAATAAGAAATTAATAGGAAGTAAACAAGATAGATAAGTAAATAAAAAAATAGGCCCTATCGAGGATAGGACCTATTTTATATGGTTACCTTCTATGTACTAGTTAAAGTTTATAGATAGGTACGTGTCATATTATTGTTGTTCCATGGGTTTTGGAGCACCGTATTTTTTGAGGCTTTCAGCTTCAACTTCAGCTTGTGTTTTGTAGCTTTGAGGCATCTTAGCGAGACGAATCCAGCTGCGAACTGCTTCAACTAATACGATTACGATCATTAAGAACATAACAGCACTGAAGGCTACAAGAGTCCATTTGCCTGCAGGAACATAGCTGTAGAATACGTTTTCAAAGTCAGCAGCTACAGCGATGATTGCCATGAAGAAGCAAGGAACACCAGTTACCCAAGCGTAGCGTTTGTGACCAAGACGCATAATAACAGTAGTACCAACTGCCAATGTCATAGTACCTAATAATTGGTTAGATACACCGAATAGAGGCCAGATAATACCAATGTTACCTTGAAGAACTAGGTAACCCCACATTAAGCAGATAAGAGCAGCACAACCATAAACACCTGGTGTCCAGTTTACATTGCCCAATGGTTTGTAGAAGCGACCTAATAATTCTTGTAATAAGTAACGACCTACACGAGTACCAGCATCGATAAGAGTCATGATGAATAAAGCTTCGAACATGATACAGAAGTGATACCAGTAACCCATCAAGTGATCCATGTTTGGAAGACGGGAGAAGATATGAGCCATACCAACTGCTAAGGATACAGCACCGCCTGGACGATGCATTAAGTCTTCACCAACCATTGCGGAAAGTGTAGGTAATTCATGAACTTGTAAGCCTAGGGCTTTGAAAGTTTCAGTAGTAGAGTTGATTGCGAAATAATCATCTGGATGAAGTGCAGTTGCTGCGATTAAAGCCATCATAGCGATGAATGCTTCAGTAAGCATAGCACCATAACCGATAGGAAGAATTTCTTTTTCATTAGTAATCATCTTAGGAGTAGTACCAGTTGCGATTACTGTATGGAAACCAGATAAAGCACCGCAAGCGATAGTAATAAAGATGAATGGGAATACAGCACCTTTAAGTACTGGACCGCCACCCCAAATGAAAGGAGTAACAGCTGGCATTTGGATAACTGGCATTACGATAATAATACCTAATGCAAGGGCACCAATTGTACCAATTTTTAAGTAAGTTGATAAGTAGTCACGAGGAGCTAGTAATAACCATACAGGTAATGCAGCAGCGAAGAAGCCATATACAGCTAACATGATTTCGATTTCATGTAAGTCGTATAAGAACCAAGAAGCGTAAGGAGAAGCAGCAACTTCTGGGCCATAAAGAATAGCTGCGAAGATAAGTGCTACACCGATGATAGTAGCTTCTTGGATTTTGCCAGGACGTAACCAACGTAAGTAAATACCAACGAAGATAGCGATTGGAATTGTCATACTTACGGAGAAGAAGCCCCAAGCAGAGCCATGAAGTGCGTTAGCAACTACTACGGCCATACCAGCTAGGGTAATAATCAACAAGAATAATGTGGACAACATTGCCCCAACACTTGCAAGATTACTAATTTCTTCTTTAGCGATATCGGCGATAGATTTGCCATCGTAACGAATGGATGCGAAGAGGATTACCATATCGTGTACGGCACCGGCTACAACAGAACCAATTAAGATCCAAAGTAAACCAGGTAAATAACCAAATTGAGCGGCAATAACTGGACCAACAAGAGGACCAGCGCCAGCGATTGCAGCAAAGTGATGACCAAATGTAACCCATTTGTTAGTTGGTACATAGTCATGACCATCGTTGTGCACTACAGCTGGTGTAGGACGATATTGGTCAAGAGTTAGTACTTTGGCTGCAATAAATGCCCCATAAAAGCGGTACGCCAGGATTAATACACAGGCGGAGGCAATTACCAAATAAAGACCATTCATTTCCACTGAAAACACCTCCAGTAAATACTCGCACTGAAAGTGGACAAATGATAAGATAAATAAATTCAAAAAAAGATATCAACTTGTCCCTCAATGCGCTCGCGGGAAATATAGAAGAAAAGTAAATAAAATCTTAGAGCCCTATCTTCGCTTAGTGCTTTGAGATTATTTTATATACTTCATATGATTACACATTCCCGGTGCAATAAGGTTGAAGATTCAATCTATTGCTAAATGTAATCATTTCTTACGTCTTATTGTACTCTAAAAGCTCTATCTGTCAATTGAAAATTATTAAAAATCATGTAAGATATGCGTAAAAGTAAAAATGCGTAAAATAAAGCACTTATGTATTACAAAAATGAATTAAAAATGAAATAGCTTATATCATATAATGAATAGACTATAGAAAATGCATTGTAAATGAGAATGAATTGATTGTAAAATTTCAGTAAAAATTATAATTAATTTATCTGAAAAAATAGCAATAATGCTTAATTGTTATAATATATATTACTAATTTCGATAAATTGCACTCAATAAAATTGACAATATGAAGTAGGGGATATTGATAATAAAATTGAGAGTTGAGACGGATTTTCTATTTCGTAAATATGTTTACGATTTTAGATACGTGATTTTAGGTAACTAAAAATATAAAATGATTAACTAGTGTTAGCGACTCATGTGGAATTGAGATAGTCTTAGCAACTCATGTAGAGTTGAGAAAATGGTAAGGGATTTTTCAATTTGATTAAATAGCAATGTGAATATAAAAAAACTATTAGTTATTTGGGCATTTTATGTTATTATATAAAGGACGTAGTTATACGGCGAAGGTATATTAAATATGATTTTATATGATAAGGCTTATAAGGATAGGCGAGGCGTATAAAATTTTGAAAAATAATTTTATAATATATCATAGTTATAGTGTTAATACTGTATATTGGTAATGACGTTAGTATTGCTTTGTGGTAAAAGTACTAGTATGGCGTTATGTTAATGGTATTACTATGAAGAGAGATGTACATAAGCTGATTCAGAAAGGAAGTGTATTATGCGTCAGTTTCGTTGTGATTCGGAGACTATGAAAAAAGGATATATGGCTTTAGCCGCTCAGGTGAGTAAGGCCATTGAAAAGGGGACTTTATCCGTGTATGATACACTGCATTTAGTCGTAATAGATGATGTAGTTGTGAATTGGTATGGCAAGGGGCCTTTTGATGGCCGTTATGTAGAAGAACCTACTGATGTATTATTACAAATGGTAGCTAGAGCGCGGTACGAGTTTGAACGGCCTTATTTTGAAGAGCATTCTACGAGTACTTTGGCGGAGTTAGCGGTGCAGCCTGTTACAAATGATGGAGCCCCTAAATCTGTAGTTAATGAAGTATTTACAGATCGGGAAGCGGCAAAACTTTGGGAAGTGGGCTTAACTGCGGTAATCAAGGCCTGTCAAGGGATTGGCACGGATACCTTTAGTGAGCAGGAGTGTCGCGATAGTGATGGCACATTTTTAGTTAGTGCGGCCGGGATGGACCGGTTATTTGGAGTGCGCTTAGCTGATGAGGACATGAGCATTGTATTTTTACATATTGGTAAAGAAGAGGCCATGTTAGTACGCTCTAAATTGCGTGAACAATATGAACAGAAAGGTATTCACCAAGTAGAAGATGCATTAAAACATCGCTTAACTGAAGTTATTACATCTTGTGTGAAGGAAATCGCCAATGGGCGCACCGCAGAGCTTCTTCGTGTTATCGAGAAGGTCGCCAGCGAAGTAGGTATTAAGTCCCGCGTAGCTGAAGTGGTGACTGATTTTAGACGATACAATCGCATTGTATGGGCCTATTTATATGCCTTAGTTGATAGTGATGAAGTAGAGGTATGGCATAATACATTACATGAAAGTTTAAACGGTCAAGCGGAGGCTGTTGGCGCTGGAAGTGATCACAATCCACTACTTGATGCATATGATGATGAATTGCTAGAAGAACATGGCTTTAAGGCTGAAGCTAGAGAGCGCAGTCAAGGCCAATGGAAGCAAGGCGCAGTGGACGAATCAGCATTAACTGAGTCCATATCCTATGAAGATCTAATGGAAAATGTATTTGATACAGATTTATCCAATTTGACCACTAAGGAAACAAAAAAATAAAGAAAGTATGATTTTATATAAAATCAATATAGACGTTAAATATAGAATTAGACATTTAATATAGAATTAGATATTTAATATAAAATTAGTACTTTAAAATGAACTAGAGTCTCCATAGGGGCTCTAGTTTTTTTAGTTTAGTCTATATATAATAAAGCCATATATTCTATTCATTTAGAAGAATAGGGTGCTTAAAGAATCTATATATTAGTTTGAGAGAAAAAGAGTGAATGCATTAGTTTAGAGAGGATGATGGGGATGAAGATTAATAAGGTAGTTCTTCGAAGGATGAGACAGCCCTTGAAACAAGGGTTTCAAACGAGTTTTGCAGACATGCATGATAAGGCCTTTACTGTAGTGGAATTGTATACTGAAGATGGTTATATGACATATAGCGAATGTTCAGCCATAGAACATCCTTGGTATAATGAAGAGACTCGCGATGGCGCCTATGAAATCATTAAACGGTATTTAATACCTGCTTTATTTGATATGAAGTGTATAGAGCATCCAGAAGAATTTTATAATGCCACGCAGTGGATTCGTCGTAATAAAATGGCCCGTGCAGCTATTGACTGTGGGCTTTGGTCCTTATATGCGCAAGAACATGCTATGAGTCTCTCGCGCGCAGTAGGTGGCACGCGGGCTACTGTGGAAGTGGGCGTTAGTTTGGGTATACAAAAGAGTCCTGATGAATTATGCCGTGTCATTGAGGGCTATTTAGAAGCTGGTTATAAGCGAATTAAATGTAAAATTAAGCCTGGTTATGATGTGGACTATATTAAAAAAGTTCGTCACGAGTTTGGCCCTATTATGCTCATGGCGGATGCTAATTCGGCGTATACTTTAGAGGATATAGAGACATTTAAAGCCTTGGATGAATATAAATTACTCATGATTGAGCAGCCTTTGGCCAGTGATGATATTGTGGACCATCGTCATTTACAGCGAGCCATTCAGACGCCTATATGTCTTGATGAATCCATCGATTCCGTAGAGGATGCTAGAAAAGCCATTGAACTAGGCAGTTGTAAAACGATTAATATAAAATTAGCCCGTGTAGGAGGGATTACAGAGGCGAAGAAGATTCATGATCTTTGTGAAGCCCATGGAATTCCTGTATGGAGTGGTGGTATGTTAGATACGGGCATTGCCCGGGCCTATAACTTGGCTATCGCGTCGTTGCCGAATTACTCCTTGCCTCATGATATTCCCGCTTCAGAGCGGTATTGGGCGGTGGATTTGGTGGACAGTGCCGTAAAAGTAGGACCTGATTCATCCCTTGTGGTACCCACAGGCGTAGGTTTAGGTGTTAATGTGGTGAGCGCGCGTTTAGATCAATTCACGGAGAGTATAGAAGAGTTTACCATTTGACTATGTTCAGTTTGATACCAATCTTTGTTATTTGATTTTGCTGAATGTTTGTTGAATGTTTGTTATTTGATGTTAGTTATTTACTATTTTAAGTTTCTTATTTTATAGTTTTTATAAATGTTGCTATAGATTTTGCCTATAGCAGGCTATTGATTTTAGTTCATTGACAGTATACATATGGCAGTGTAGAATAATCCCATCAACTAAACAGGATATCATCAAGAGCAACTGAGGGACTGGCCCAATGAAGTTGCGGCAACCATTCGTAAGAAAAGGTGCCAAGTCCAGCGAATTCTATGATTCGACAGATGATTATGTGTATATAACATCTTCGTTTCAAACGGAGATGTTTTTTTTGAGAAGGAGAGAGAGCCCATGAAATTAAAACGTATATTGTTAATAGCTTTAAGCTTGATTACAGCCCTAGCTGTTCTAGTAGGTTGTGGATCTAATACATCTGAAGGCGGTGCGTCTGGTGAAAAGAAAGAAATTACTGTGGGGGTAACACCAGGGTCTAGCGAAAAAATTATGGAACTTGTGGCTAAAGAAGCAGAAAAACAAGGACTTAAAGTTAATGTAAAAGTATTCTCCGATTACATTACGCCTGACCAAGCATTAGCTTCTGGGGACATTGATGTAAATATGTACCAACATCAGCCATTCCTTAATGCTTTCAATGCGAAGAATGGTACTGATTTAGTTAGTATCGGCAAAACCTATTTGGCACCATTAGCGGCGTATTCTCATAAATATAAGAGCTTAAAGGATATTCCAGAAGGGGCTAGCATAGGGATTCCTAATGATCCTACTAATGAAAGCCGTGCCTTAGTACTTCTTGAAAAAGAAGGTGTTATTAAATTGGACCCTAATAAGGACCCATTGAAAGTAGTACCTCAAGATGTGGTAGAAAATCCTAAGAATGTAAAATTAGTAGAACTTGATGCAGCGCAATTGCCTCGTTCATTAGATGATACAGCAGCTTCTGTAATCAATGCTGGATATGCTATTGATGCAGGCTTAAATAGTGCTCGTGATGGCATTGCGGTTGAGTCGGATACAAGTCCTTATGTAAATATTATTGCCACACGCGCTAAAGACAAGGACGATGCTACGTACCAAAAATTTGTTAAAATTTTCCAATCACAAGAAGTAAAAGATTTTATTAATAAAGAATTTGATCGTGCCATTGTACCTGTATGGTAAGAGTTCAATCGACTTATGTCCGTAAAGGCATAAGTCGATTTTTTATAGAAGGAGGTCATTTCTATGGCAGCAGTACAAGACGTTGGAAGACGCAATTCATCTAATCCCGTTTTTACGATTACAGCGGAACAGGTGGAGCGGTTTAGAAAATTAATTCAATGTGAGACGGTTACGAACTCAGACCCAAGTGAAGTGAATTGGTCTGCCTTTGATGCCTTACATACAGTGTTTAAAGCGCAGTACCCAATGATATATGAGCACTTTCATTTAACGGACATTGGTGAGGCAGGCTTACAATTTTATTACGAAGCGCCAAATCCAACAGCCGCTCCTTTATTGCTTATGAGCCACCAAGACGTAGTGGAACCAGGCGATCTGGCACAATGGGAGGAAGCACCATTTTCGGCGGTTCATAAGGAGGGCCTTATATGGGGGCGTGGCACTACTGATTGTAAACATGTAGTCTTTGCTGAGCTAGAAGCAGTTGAATCCTTGTTATTGTCGGGGTGGAGACCTACCTATGATGTATATATTTCCTTAGGCTATAGTGAGGAAGTGTATCGTATTGATGGTGCCGATGGGGGCCGCTTGTTGGCAGAGAACCTAGAGGCGCAGGGGATTACATTGGGGTGCCTCATAGATGAGGGCGGTCGAATTGAGAAGACGCCTAATGGTCAGTGTGCGGCGTATATCGGATTAGGTGAAAAATCGGCTGTTAATTTTGAACTTCTTTGTCATACTGATGGGGGCCATTCGAGTAAGCCTGGTAAGGGGACGGGACTGGGTCAAATTGCACGGGCTATAGTGGCAATTGAGGAACATCCCTTACCCTATCGGTTGACACCTTTAGTTAAGGCTCATTTACAGGCTAGTGCAGCGCTTCAAGAGGGGGAACGTGCCAAAATATATGCCGATCCTGAAGGGCATTGGGAGGCACTTTGCGAGTTAGCTAGAGGGGACGTGGAATTAGATGCAATGCTTCATACCACCTTTGCTGTTACTATGGCGTCGGGGAGTGCTCAACCTAATGTAATGCCATCTCATGCGACAACGGGGATTAGCTGCCGCATATTACAGGGCGATACAGTAGAAAGCATTATTTCCTATTTAGAACGTATTATTCCAAAGACCGTAAGTGTACGTCATATATCCGGCGTAGACCCTCAGCCTACAGCTACCGTGGAAAGTAAAGAGTATGCTTTACTCGCTAAGACGGTGCAACATATATATGGGGATGACACTTATGTGATTCCCTATTTAATGTTAGGTGCTACGGATTCGCGCTATTATAAGAATGTGGCTCCTAATGCATTTCGGTTCAGTGGCTTCTTCCAAGATGAGCGTTGGGGGAAGGCGCATTGTGTGAATGAACGAATTCCTGTTGATGCGTTAGGTTCTGGCATTCAATATTTTAAAGAAATACTCAAAGCTTATGGTGAGACGATAGGTTTTTAGCCCTCTGTGGCTAAATCATGGATGTGCGTAATATGAGGCGAAATGATGGATGTTTTGCCTATGAAGTTAAGTCATGGATGGGGCGAATTTGGTGTGAAATGATAGCGTTTAACATATAAGAATATATTATAAAAGAAAAAAGCCAAGTGATAGTCGTTGAAAAACGTGCTGTCTTTGGCTTTTTTTCATGGTCGAAACCTACATGAGTTGATATGTAAAATTGGTATGATAAAAATGTAAAGTTTTAGTTGAAAATTTTATTAAAGTATGAAAAAATGTATTTGTAATGTATTTTCTTAAATAGTTTATTAAAGTGAGGAGCTAAGTGTTATGTCAGAATTGAGATGGAATCCTTTGCTTGGCACATGGACGATGGTAGCGTCAAACCGCAAGCACCGCCCTAATATGCCAAAAGATTGGTGTCCTTTCTGCCCAGGGGAAGGCAAGCATGTGCCAGATGATTTTACAGTTTTCAGCTATGACAACGATTTTCCAGCTTTGACTCAAAATCCTGAACCGCCAACGGTAGATAGTACAGGATTTTATAAAAGTGCAGAAAACTATGGGAAATGTGAAGTTATTTTATACTCCCCACGACATAATGTGAAGTTTTATGAATTATCGGTGCATCATTTAGTAGAGCTACTCAATTTAATTGCCGAACGATGCACAGAATTAAGTAAAGATAAAAAGATTAAGTATGTCTATCCTTTTGAAAACAAAGGGGAAGCTGTGGGGGTGACAATGCCTCATCCACATGGACAGATTTATGGCTATTCGTATGTGCCTCAAAAGCTAGAAGTTGAGCTCATGAACTCTAAGAAACATTATGAGGAAGAAGGGCGTTGCCTAATTTGTCATATTAACGAGACTGAGCTACGGGCAAAGAATCGCGTGGTATACGAAAACGATAGCTTTATGGCGTATATTCCGTTCTTTACAGATTATCCATATGGTGTATTTGTAGCACCAAAGCGTCATTTAGGGTATTTATCTGAATGTACGGCGCACGAACGGGCGGATTTAGCGCGACTTCTTAAAGTGCTAACACAGGCATTTGATGAGTTATTTCATATGCCATTCCCTTATATGATGGTATATCACCAACGACCTGTAAATAGTCCTGAATATGAAGATTCAAAAGACTATTATCATTTCCATATCGAATTTTACCCACCATTTAGGGATGCTAACAAGATTAAGTACTATGCATCGTCTGAAATGGGCGCTTGGGCGGCTGCTAATACAAGTGCCGTAGAAGAAACAGCACCAGTATTGCGCAAGCTAATTAAAGATATATTGGCCCGTGATTAGGATAAACAACGTGATTAGGAGCAACAATAGATTGTTTGGTGACGTATTGATATGAATTAGGCAGTATAGGAAGGATTTTAGATTGATGGATAATAGAATAAAAGAGGCTGGGTTGACTAAAGAGCTATTGAAGGACCGCTTTGCCAAGGTATTTGGCATAACAGAGGATCCGATTCAATACTTTTTTGCCCCTGGTCGGGTAAATATTATTGGAGAACACCAAGACTATAATGGTGGGCATGTATTTCCAGCGGCTTTAACGATGGGGACTTGGGGCGCCATTCGTGTGAATAGGAAAGCGTCTTCAGATAAAAGAACCATTCGCTTATATTCAGCTAATATGAATGGTGTACCAGAAACAGAAACTCAGTCATATAGCTTGGCTGAGACGAATGGTGAAGGGTTTAACTTTACTTATCATGACGAGGCTGGTTGGACTAATTACCCCTTTGGTGTTATTGATTATTTTGAAAAGCAAGGCTATACGATTCCGTCCTTAGATATATACTATGAAGGCAATTTGCCAGAAGGCGCAGGTTTATCTTCATCAGCTTGTATTTTAGATTTAACTGTATATATGTTGATGGCGGTACTGCATATTTCTGTGGATCGAACTAAGCTTGCTGAAATTGCCAAAGATGTGGAGTATGATTTTGTAGGTGTAAAAGTAGGCATCATGGATCAATTTGCCATTAGTCATGGTAAAAAGGGGCATGGTGTATTCCTCGATTGTACGAATATGACCTTTGAACATGTACCTGTTGATTTTGGTGACTATCAATTGGTAATTATGAATACGAATCATCAGCGCAGCCTGGTAGACTCTGTATTTAATGTGCGTAAAGCAGAATGTGATGCGGCTCTTGAGGACATTAGAAAGCATCATGAATTAGTGGGGCTTAGTTTGGGCTCGGTAGCTGATTTAGAGTTTGTTGAAGATGAAGTCAATCGTCGCCGTGCTAAGCATGCCATTACAGAAAACTTGCGCGTTGTAGAGTTTATGAAAGCCTTGCGTACTAAGGACATGGATAAAATTAAAGAGATTATTACCGCATCCCATGAATCGCTTCGCTATGATTATGAAGTGAGTGGTCCCCAATTAGATCGAATTGTACAAATTGCGCGCGCTCAAGAAGGTTGTTTAGCCTCTCGCATGACCGGTGCGGGCTTTGGTGGTTGTGCTATTGCCATTGTAGAGAAAGAAAAGCTTGAATCCTTTATGCAGGCTGTGTGTGACACTTATGAAGCCGCTGAAAACGTACGTCCAGATATGTACATGGCTGATTTAGGTGATGGAGTATGTGAGTTATAAAGTAGGAGGTGAGAGAATGCAGTCAAAGCAAGCCGCTAGTAATGATGAGATTATTTTGAATTATATTAGACGACATGGCTCAGTATCAAAAGCAATTATTGCACGTAATACAGGTATTACGCCACCAACTGTTACTAATATTTGTACTGTACTCGCTCAAAAAGGTTTGATTTATGAAGATCGTCAGGAGCGAAGTGCTTTAGGGCGACCATCTATGTTGTTGAAATTTAATGAGCAAAAGGAAATGATGCTCATTGTTCACGTACGAACTCATAAAATCGTTTTTTATGTAGTCCAAGCAGGCGGCATTATTCTCAATAAAGTAGAACATTCCATTATTGGCTCAACTATTGATGAAATTATGAACCAAATGTACAAGGGGATGGAAGAAATCTTAGAGGATATCCGCTGGAGCATTGCTGTAATTGGCCTAATTTTACGTGGTCCAGTAGATTCTCAAAAAGGTATTTCCATTTATTCCCCTAATGCAAAATGGAATAATATTCCGTTTAAATACATTATGGAAGAGCGTTTTCATTTGCCTACATATGTGGAAAATGATGTGCGTTGCTTAGCTAATGGGGAATATCATTTCGGGAGCGGCAAAGGTATTGATAATTTACTAGTTTTAAAATTCAGTTATGGTCTTGGCGTGTCCTTAGTATATAAAGGCAATATTTATCGTGGTTTTAATGATTGTGCTGGTGAAGTGGGCTATACAGTCATTGATATGGACGATTCTGACACAGATGGTGATGTGGTGTTCACGCGTTTAGAATCTGTTGCATCGGAAACAGCGATTCGAGAATATGTATTAGGGGAAATTAAAAAGGGCCGTCACTCCATGGTGGCTGACAATCAGGACATTTTAGCTGATGCCTTTAGAGTGGAACCTATTTATGAAGCCGCTGTTGAAGGGGATCCTATCTGTTTAGAAGCACTCAATCGAGTGGGTAAATACTTGGGCGTTACACTAGCTAATTTATACAATATTATTAATCCACAACGCATTGTGATTAGCTCGGTTATGGGGAATGCAGTGGGGACGATGGACCCAATTTTACGCAAAGTCTTGGAGCAAAACTTGAGACGCATACAATCAGTTGACCTTGTGTACTCTGGTAGTGGCAGTTATTATACCTTGTTAGGTATGGTGGATATTGTAAGCTCTCGAAGAGCCAGTGAAGTATGGCTTAATGAAAGATAAACGTATGATGTAGTGCAAGATAAACGTATGATGTAGTGCAAGATAAGACGTATGGCTTAGTGCAGGATAAGAAATATGGCTTAATGAAAGATACAGTGCAGTTTTATTTAATCGTAGGACCTATTATTTAGGTAGATACGCTATGAGAATATAGCGAATTAATAGAATCTACATTTTCTTTTCAAAGGAGGAGTTTCTCGTGAAAAAGTCATGGAAAGCAGCGTTATTAGCTACCTTAGCGGTAGCCACATTGGTGGTGAGTGGATGCGGCTCAAGCAGCAGCTCTGGTGGTGACCTTCCACAAGTAGGCGTGGCCATTTACAAATTTGACGACACCTTTATGAGTGGTGTACGAGCTCGTATCGAAGCTGATGCTAAAGATAAAGCTAAGGTAGATATTGTAGACAGTCAAAACTCTCAACCAACACAAAATGAAAAGATTGATCTTTTCTTAAACAAAAAGTACAAAGCGATTGGTGTTAACATTGTAGACCGTCCAGCTGCTGGCGTTATTATTGACAAAGCAAAAGCGGCTAATGTACCAGTTGTATTCATGAACCGTGAACCATTAAAAGATGATATGGCTAAATGGGACAAAGTGTTCTATGTAGGTGCTAAGGCAGAACAAAGCGGCGAAATGCAAGGTAAAATCTTAGCTGATTATTTCAAAGCACATCCAGAAGCATATCGCAGCAAAGATAATGTACTTCACTATGTATTGATCAAAGGTGAACCAGGGCACCAAGATGCAGAACTTCGCACAAAATATGTAATTGAATCCCTTAAAAAAGAGGGTATTCAAGTTGAAGAGTTAGCACAAGATACAGCTATGTGGGACCGTGTAAAAGGTCAGGAAAAAATGGCTGCTTTCTTAGCTAGCTATGGCGATAAAATTGATGCAGTAATCGCTAATAATGATGACATGGCCTTAGGCGCTATCGAAGCACTTAAAGCAGCTGGTTACTTCCAAAATGGCAAATATATGCCAGTAGTAGGTGTTGACGCTACAGCACCAGCAGTACAAGCACTTAAAGATGGTACTTTATTAGGTACAGTATTAAATAACTCTAAAAAACAAGGGGATGCTGTATTTAACTTAATGTTAGTACTATCTAAAGGCGAAACTCCAACAAAAGAAAATGTAGGCTTTGATATTGTAGACAATCAATATATTTGGGTTCCTTATGAAATCGTAACTAAGGACAATGCAGATAAAATTTTAGGCGATAAATAATCGTAAGCTTTAAGGGCTCGTAATATGTATGACTCGTAACAATAGATTCTTTAGAATTGCTAGTTTTAAAGTCTCTAGATTTAGGACTTCTAGTTTTAAAATCTTTAACGCTGTAGCATACATATTACATTAGGTAGTCAGGAGGTGGCACGTATGCCATCTCCTAGACTTACCAGTTGGTAGGAGGGCAACATGAGTGAATATATTTTAGAGATGCAACACATTACTAAAACCTTTCCCGGCGTAAAAGCGCTTAATGATGTATCTCTACAGCTCCGTCCTGGCTCCGTACATGCGCTCATGGGCGAAAATGGAGCAGGTAAATCGACCTTAATGAAATGCCTATTTGGTATTTATAAGCAAGATGAGGGGCAGATTATATTAAATGGTGAACCAGTATCTATTACGGATTCTAAGAAGGCCTTAGATTTAGGGATTTCTATGATTCACCAAGAGTTATATCCTGTATTACAACGAAGTGTTATGGAAAATCTTTGGTTAGGCAGATTTCCAGTAAAAAAATGGGGTCCTATTAAATTAGTAGACCATGACAAGATGAAGGCCGATACACTGGCTTTATTTAAAGAGATTGACGTAGATATTGACCCAGAAGAATTGGCGGGACATTTATCAGTATCAAAATTGCAGAGTATAGAAATTGCTAAGGCTGTTTCTCACAACTCTCGTATTATTGTAATGGACGAACCTACGTCTTCACTGACAAGTGATGAAGTTGAGCATTTATTTAAAATTATTGAAGGCTTGAAGGCAAAAGGGGTTGCCATTGTTTATATTTCTCATAAAATGGAAGAAATCCTCCGCATTTCCGATGAAGTAACGATTATGCGTGATGGTAATTATATAGGAACTTGGCCAGCTAGCGAATTAACTACAGATCTTATTATTAAGCGCATGGTGGGCCGTGAAATGACGCAGTTATTCCCAGAGAAAACTAATGAACCTGGGGAGGAAGTACTTCGGGTGGAAGGGATTACCTCCATTCGAGAGAATTCCTTTAAAGATGTAAGTTTCTCTCTTAGAAAAGGGGAAGTTCTTGGTATCGGTGGGCTCGTAGGGGCACAGCGTACTGAGGTTATTGAAGCGTTGTTTGGGCTGAGACATTTATCGGCAGGTAAAATATTTTTACATGACCAAGAAGTTAAGATTAAAAGTCCGCGAGATGCTAAAAAACATCACATTGCCTTACTCACTGAAGAGCGGCGGGCAACGGGGATTTTTCCGATGTTAAATATTGTGGATAATAATACGATAGCATCTATGCAAAAATACCGTGGCAAAACAGGCTTGTTAAATGATAAATTGCGTGAGCTTGATACGGAAGAAGGCGTAGCCTCTCTTCGCATAAAAACTCCAGACACCAAAACACGGATTCAATCCCTGTCCGGTGGGAATCAGCAAAAAGTGCTAATTTCTAGATGGCTAAATACAGCGCCAGACATCTTGTTATTAGATGAACCGACGCGCGGTATTGACGTAGGGGCAAAGTATGAAATTTATACAATTATTAATCGCCTTGCCTCTCAGGGAAAGAGCGTGATTATGATTTCTTCAGAAATGTCAGAATTACTCGGCATGAGTGACCGTATTATGGTTATGAGTAATGGCATTATGGAAGGTATACTGGACGCTAAAGAAGCAACAGAAGAAAAAATAATGGAGCTTGCTACGGCAGGCTTAGTGTAGGAGGAGTTAGATATGAGTAGAAATCGCCTTAGTCAGTTTATGACGCAAAATGCTATTTATATCGTGCTAGTTGTGCTAGTGGCAGCAATATCTATTTATAACACTAATTTTTTATCATTAACTAGTTTTCGCGATATTTTAATTCAGTCATCACCACGTGTTATTATTACCTTGGGATCCGCTATGATTTTAATTACCGCCGGCTGTGACTTGTCAGCTGGTCGTGTAGTAGGTCTTACCGCCGTTGTTTCGGCTTCTTTGTCTCAGATGCCGACTTATCCGCATCCTTTCTTTGAAACGGCGCCTGATTTACCAGTTTTATTACCTATTATTATTGCTATTGCGGTAGGTGCTTCAGTAGGCTTAATTTCAGGACTTATTGTGGCCTATTTAAAGATTGTGCCATTTATTGCAACCTTAGGTACGATGGTTATTACCTATGGTATTTGTTCCTTGTATTTTGATATGCCGCCAAATAATTCGCAACCAGTTGGTGGTTTGCGCCCTGAATTTACTGTGTTCGGGTCCGGTGCTCTTGACCTTGGATTCATGAGTATTCCTTACATAGTAATTATTGCAGCGATTATTTCTTTAGTTATGTACATCGTGTACAATAAAACTGTATTGGGTAAGAACATGTTTGCCATTGGTGGCAATCCACAAGCCGCTGTTGTATCAGGTATCAATGTGGCTACTACATTAATTTGTATTTATGTAATTGCTGGTGCTCTTTATGGTTTAGGCGGCGTACTTGAAGCAGCGCGTACTGGTGGTGCTACTAATAACTATGGTAATATGTATGAATTAGATGCCATCGCGGCAGCCGTAGTGGGTGGCGTATCTGTTACGGGTGGTATCGGTACTGTGCCTGGCATTATTGCAGGGGTACTTATTTTTACAGTTATTAACTATGGTTTAACCTTCGTTGGTATGGGACCTTATTGGCAGCTCATTATTAAAGGTTTAATCATTGTAATTGCTGTAGCTGTAGACGTACGTAAGTATTTAGCACGCAAGTAATGCATAAGCAGTTAATTAGTGGATAGTAAATACAATTGTAAGAGTCTAAATACTATATAGTAGGTAAAATAGTATTTTGTAGGGTAAAATTGTATTTAGTAAGTAAAATCGTATTGAGTAAGTAAGATAGTATATAGTGAGTAAAATCGTATATAGTAAATAAAATAAACAGCTGAGGCCTGCGAATCGTCTAGACACATGGATTACATGGTTTAAGACTTCGAAGATAAGCCTCAGCTTTTATATTGCCAGTCAGATATTTATAAATTATAGTTTTTATAGTATTATATATATGAGTATAAATAATAAATAAAGCGTAATAATAAAAGGAACAACATACAAGGAACAATATATAAGAGATAATATAGACGGAATAATATAAAAAGGACGATAGATGAAACAAATATATAAGCTAGGAAGAACCGGGCTTATTCTAGGTGTAATAGCCATAGTGGGATTATTGCTTGTAATTGTGCTGACGAATATGAAGAGTTTGGCGCAAAATGGTGTGCAATGGAGTGTTCAACTTCATCGATATATGGGGTATGAGTTTTCGCCTCACCATGTGCGACAGTTAGTTACCGAGGATATGGCTCATTCAAGAGTGATTATGTGGGATACGCAGGATTTGGTAGTCAACTCATCATTGGAGCTAAGAAAAGTCGGTGACGAGGCGGCGAGTATAAGGCGTTACGCGGCCATTTCAGAATGTTCTACTCATGATAATAAAACACAATATTTATATAAAGTAGTATTACATGATTTAGAGCCTAACACATCCTACCAATATAGAGTGGGAGAAGGCTTATATGTATCGGAGTGGTATCCCTTGCAAACGGGACCTGGACAGGATGTACAGTTTTTAGTATTTCCCGACTCACGGTCGCACAACTATACGACCTGGCGCAATGTAGCACAGGGGGCGTATAAGCAATTTCCAAAGGCCGATTTCTTTGTGAATTTAGGCAATCTTGTGGATAATGGCGAAGCCCATGATCAATGGATGGCTTGGTTTGATGGGGCGGGGCCATTGCTAAAATCTATCCCCTTAGCGCCTATGACGGGTTCACAATAGTATGTTAGTTTAGATGCCCATAAGCAGGCAGCACATATGTTTAATCATTTATTTGCTTGGCCGAATCAGCAAAGCGATATTGTAAGAGCGCCATTTTACTCTTTTGATTATGGTGACATTCATTTTGTTGTACTGGATACACAGTTTGAAGCATTACCAACGACCCAGCAAAGCCTTGTTAAAGAAGGACAAGCGCAATGGCTTAAAGAGGATTTACATAGTACGAAGAAAAAGTGGAAAGTCGTATTTATGCATCATGACAGCTTGGCATATACCAGTGAAGCACTAGGCCAGGTCAGTGAAAACTTTAGTAATGTGGGGCGCTTATTTATGCCGATTTTTGAAGAAGGACAAGTCGATTTAGTTTTATCAGGTCATTTAGAAACGTATAGACGGCGTGGCCATATTAAAGAATTTAAGCGCAGTGAAACGGGACCTTATTATATAGTCAGTGGTAAAGCGGGTGATTGGCAAGGGGAAGACTCTTGGGGACCTCATAGACTGGATGAATATGTTCTTACTAATAATAAGGAGCCCAATTATTTGGTAGTTACAGAACAGGGGAACACACTTCTCATTAGTGCTTATTTTATGAATGGCACTCAATTTGATGCGGTTCGGTTAAATAAAACGTCAAATGCCAATCAGTAAGCTACGAAATAGCATGGCAGAAACCGGTAGGGGATACATTGGTGAAATCCAAAACGATGAGATAGGAACGCATAAATAGTGAATTAGTAGCCCATGGATATGACATAGTATACCTAGCATATACGTACAAGGCGGCGTTATTAGCCTCTATAGGACTCTAAGAGCTGAAGTAATTCTTGCTTGAATACATTAGCAGCTGATGAGAGCGGCGTATTTTTTCGCCATAAGCAGTACATGTAGGATGGTGCTACATTTTCGATTGGAATAAAGGTAAGATTGCTAGATATAGTGGTGTTGGCAATTTTATCGAAAGTTAGAGCATAACCTACTTTTTCTTGTACCATAATAATGACATTAAATAAGAGATTATAGGTACCCACAATATTTAGCTCCTCTGCTTTGGGACCAAACCAGCTAGGAAAGTCTATAATCATATTTTGTCTTGAACAAATTAAAGGAAGATCTATTAAATCTTCAAGGCGTAGACTTTTACGGGCGGTTAGGGGATCATCCTTGGGCACGAGGAGGCCCCAGGTGTCAGTGGAGGGTATGAAAATGCTATCATACTTGGTAGATTCTTGGTAATCCATAATTAGAGCAAAGTCTAAGAGATTTTTCTCCAGTTTTTCTAATACATCTTCTACATTGCCGCTGTATAGGTGGACTTGAATCTTGGGAGAAATTTTTTGCAAATTGTGAATTGTTTTCGCCACAAAGGAAAACGAGTGGGATTCGGCACTACCCACGTAAATGGTGCCTTCATATAGGGACGAAAAATCTTTAAATTCGAGCTCAGTTTTATTGACTAAGTCAATAATATCCTGGGCTCTTTTTTGTAGCAAAAAACCAGCTTCTGTAAGTTCAATATTATAGTTCGTGCGATTGTACAATTTAACGCCTAACTCATCTTCTAGTTCGCGAATTTGTTTTGACATAGTGGGCTGTGTAATATGTAAATTTTGAGCGGCCCGTGACATATTGTTTTCCCGTGCCATTTCGAGAAAATAGCGAAGTACGCGTAATTCCATAAGATATCCTTTCTATGAATGGGAGTACTAGCTGTAGTGATTTTACTGTTAATGCTGTGTGGTATGTACTCCTAATACTATATGCCTTTTACCTGTATTATACGGCACGAATCTCATACACATCAAGATATAGATGAAAAGAATATCTGGATATAATATATAAATAATTGTTATATTTAATGATTTGAATATAATAAAGATATTGAAAGCGTTGATGAAAAGGAGAGGCGGGATACAAAGTATGGATACGTCAACTAAAATGGTTGGTATATTAGCAGTTGGTGTATTTGGCATATTGAATACAGAAATGGGAATTATTGGCGTGCTACCATATATAGCAGAAAGCTATGATGTTTCATTAGTCATGGCAGCTAGTTTATTAAGTGTATTTGCTTTAGGGGTAGCCTTATCAGGGCCTACTATGCCACTGCTATTGTCTAAAATAGCTAGAAAGCCTTTAATGTTGTTAGTATTAGGAATTTTTACAATTACTAGCATAATAGCAGCTTGGGCACCGTCCTTTGAAGTGTTATTGATAGCCCGTTTAGTGCCGGCCTTGCTCCATCCAGTCTATTGTGCCATGGCCTTTGCCTTGGCAGCTTCGTCTGTAAAAAAAGGCGATGGACCTAAAGCAGTGGCTAAAATAAACATGGGCGTTGCCGCAGGTATGGTTGTAGGCGTACCGATTAGTAATTTTTTAGCAGCGCAATGGGGTCTATCTTTTGCCTTTTTGTTTGCTGCTTTAGTAACAGCCATCGTGTTTGTGCTCACTATTTGGCAAATACCAAATGACTTGCCAGTAGAGGCTATTTCTTATGGTGACCAACTTAAGGTGCTAAAAAAGGTCAATGTATGGTTAGCCATTATATTTGTAATGGCTCTAAATGGCTCTATTTATGGCGTATATAATTATTTCGTTGAGTATGCGACTACGGTCATGGGTTTTAATGCATCTTTAGTAAGTGCCGTTCTACTTGTATATGGTGCACTTAATATTGTAGGTAGCTTTATGGCGGGACACTTACTCAGTAAATTTGCGCTAAAAACAATTCAGGCCACCCTTGTTATATTAGTGGCTTTATATGCTGTGTTTATTGCTATTAGTCAAAGCCCTTCACAGGGGGATGTTAATGGTTTATCTCAAGTCATAACTTTAGGTATTGGCGTAGCATTAGTTGTTATTTGGGGCGTATTAGCTGGCTTATCTGCTAATATTACACAGTACTGGATCACCACTGCCGCGTATGAAGCATTAAACTTTGCCAATGGGCTATTTTTAACGGCTGCTAATGTAGGTGTTATTGTAGGCACGACCTTGTGTGGTGTCATTATTAATGCGTGGGGCCTTGAACGAACTATGTATGGTGGCATTATTATGCTAGCGGTCGCTATGGTAGTAGGCAGCATACAGCTTTTGTATGAGCGACATGTAATGAATGGAATACAAGTTCCTGTGTCCACAAAAAGTTAATAGGTGCATGCTAAATTGCATGTATATATAAAAATTATATTAATTAAACTATTATAAATATTGTAGTTGAAGGAGAGATAATATGAAACAGAATGTATCAAAACGAATGATGAAAAAAGCCTTAGCATTAGCGGCAGTAGCTGCTTTATATGGAGCGGGCAGTTTTGCTAATGTACATGCTGCTGATGCGGCAATTCCAGCCTTTGTGCCAGTAGCAAGCAATGCAGCTCATGTAGCGGAAGCACAGAAAACTGTAGTGCCTACTACGAATGCACAGGATAAAATTAATTCCCCAATGAATAAACCAGAAGATTTGAAATTAACGCAGAGCTGGGATAAAGTATTCCCTAAGAGTGATAAAGTAGATCATAAAAAAGTAACATTTGTAAATCGTTATGGCATTACATTAGCTGGCGATTTATATATTCCTAAAAATGCAGAAGGCAAATTGGCAGCTATTGCTGTAAGTGGCCCATTTGGTGCTGTTAAGGAGCAGGTATCTGGTTTATATGCTCAAACATTAGCGGAACAAGGATTTATTACAGTAGCCTTTGACCCTTCTTATACTGGTGAAAGTGGTGGCGAACCACGCAATATGGCATCTCCTGATATTAATACAGAAGATTTCAGTGCCGCTATTGACTTCCTAGGCTCTTTAGAACAAGTTGACCGCGACAATATTGGTCTTATGGGCATTTGTGGTTTCGGTGGCATGGCTCTTTCTGATGCGGCTATGGATAAACGTGTTAAAGCAGTAGCTACCTCCGTTTTATATGATATGTCCCGCTCCATTGGTTATGCATTAAACGACTCTTATACACCAGCTGATCGCGAAAAAGTATTACAATACTTAGCAGATAAACGCTGGGACATGGTGGATCGTGGTACAACAGCACCAGGCTACCATGAAGTACCTGTTGTTAACGGAGAAGTTGTAACTTTAGAAGATGGTCATTTATTGCCTGAAGTAGCACCAGCTAATATGGATCCAGTAGGAAAGCAGTTCTTTGACTACTATCGTACTGAACGCGGCTATCATCCACGTTCTATTAACTCCACAACTGCTTGGGTAGACATCATGCCTTATGGTTTCATGAACTTTAGAATGGATGCTCATTTAGATGAAATCGCTCCACGTCCTGTACTTATGGTAACAGGCTCTGATGCACATTCTCGTTACATGTCCGAAGATGTAATGAAGAAATTAGTTGGTGATAATAAAGAAATCATTATCGTACCAGGTGCTAATCACGTAGATTTCTATGACAAAACTGATGTAATACCATTCCAAGCAATTACAGAATTCTTCCACAAAAATTTAAAATAGAATCTATCATTTAAAATAGAATCTATGGTGTGAAAGTATGTAAAGAGTTTGTATATACAATTCGTTTTATTACTTTCTTAGGCCTGTGTTTTAAAGGAGCTGCATTAGCGGCTCCTTTAGCATTTTTATAGATTTTTATAGATTTTTATAGGAGTTATATAGGAGTTATACTTTCGGAGGTAATATGTATGTTTTTTAGAAAACAGCCTTTGTTTATTTATATTGCTTGCTTGTTCTTGATTTTAGGGTTAAGTGGCTGTAGTACGACTAAGAGTAATGCCGAATCAGAACAAATGAGTCAAGTCCGTACGGTGCAGGCTGGTGATGAAACTAAAGGGGTGGCAGTTAGTCAGGACGGAGCAGAGAACGAATCCTCAAAGAGCTTTAAGGAGGAACGTATACACATTACAATTAATGGACAGCTTTATATATTACAACTAGCTCGCACAGAAGCAGCGGCAGCATTTAAAGCTAATTTGCCAAGAACTCTTACCATGAAAGACGTAAATAGTAATGAAAAATATGCAGAGATTTCTGAATCCTTACCAACGCAAGCTAACGTAGCAGGCCATATTGTGCCTGGTCAGGTAAAGTTATGGGGCAAAAATGGCATCGTTATTTTCTATAAAGAGTTTGATAGCTCGTATTCGTATAGAGTTTGATAGCTCGTATTCGTATACAGATTTAGGTTATATCGAAGGTCCTGTAGACTGGGAGGCCTTAAGTCAACAAGGAGATATAGAAGTAGTATTTTTCACTCCCTAAGCTTTTTTAGTTCTTTGGGATATTTGCCTTTAAATTCTTTAAGTTCTTTGGGCGCTTCGAATTCCTTTAAATTCTTTCAGCTCTTTAAGTCGTTTACGTCCTTTGCGAGTCGATTTAAATTGCGAATTGTATAAGTAGTGGCTTGACTTAAAGTTAACTTTAAGTTTTATAATTAAAACATAGAGAGATATAGATATTTTGTAATTGAAATTTAGTTATAGCCTTCTATTGATGTATAGGTAGAGGTATTTACCTATAAGTAATGCACGGCGTAGCGTAGGTTATAAAATAGCATAGAGTTAATTTTGAGAAAGGAGTCAGACTGTATTGAAACAAAGCAAGTCAAAATTTATTTGGGGTGGTATATTAGCTGTTATTGTGGTGCTTACTGTAGCTGTAATAGCTACGCCTTGGGGGCGCGCCTTAGCTCATTATGTAGTCCGTGAAGGGCGCAGTGCCGTGGTATCCACTGTGCCAAGTGCGGGCCTAACCCCTAAGTATATACGTCAGTTAGTTACGCCTGATATGAGTACATCCCGTATTATTATGTGGGAAACGGAAAAGCCACAAGAAGATCCTGTAGTGCTATACAAAGAGAAAGGCGCTGCTGATACGACGATTATTACTGTGCCGGCTACGATGGATACTTTTACAGAGGATGGTGTGACTCGGTATATTTATCGCGCTCATATAAAAGATTTAACCCCTAATAAGGAATACGCCTATCGCGTAGGGCCTAATATGGTGGGACCAGACTGGAGTGAGCTCAATACGCGTGTGAATGGTGAGTTTACAGCCTTAGTATTTCCTGATTCGCAATCCTCAGATTATAGGGGCTGGAAAGAGTTAGTAAAAACAGCTTATGCGCAATATCCTGAAGCTGCATTTTACGTTAATATGGGCGATTTAGTAGATAATGGAGAATCTGCTTACCAATGGGACTCTTGGTTTGATGCCGTAGAACCTATGGCGGCAAGAATTCCATTGGCTGCTGTTATGGGCAATCATGAATACTATTCCTTGGATTGGAAAGTGAAGACACCGAATGCATTTGATCATTTTTTCCGCTATGACTCGCCTATATTGGGAGACGGTACGTCTTCAGTGACAGCTAATGGCACTTCAGGGGGGCGCCTTACAGATAATAGCGGTGTGAGCCAGGATACGGCGACTCGTAGTAATACGTCTTTAGCGGGCGTGGTGCTTACAGAAGAGCAGCAAGTGGCTAGCAATATGTCGCGCCGGGCGTATTATTCATATGATTATGGCGATGTTCATTTTGTTGTTTTGAACACACAATTTAATGAAATGGATGAAGCCTATCGCGACGCCGTAATGAATGAAGAATTAGCTTGGCTAAGATCTGATCTAGCTGCCACAACTAAGCCTTGGAAGGTTGTGTTAATGCATAAGGATACCTTCCGTTATCCATACACCAAAAATCCTAATATTGAGCCTGGGTTTAATGAACTAGCCCATATGTTTATGCCTATATTTGACGAATATAAAGTGGATTTAGTGTTATCGGCTCATCTTCATATGTATCGTCGTCGTGGTCATGTAGAAGATTTTAAACGAAGTGAAACGGGTCCCTCCTATGTGTTGACCGGTGTGGCAGGGGATGTAAAATATGCGAATATTTGGCTATCGCATCCATTCGATGAATATGTGTCCCCTTATGTAGATGGTGATAACTATTTAGTACTTGAACGAAAAGGGGCTGATTTAACCGTCAAAGCCTATTTACAAGATGGTACCTTGTTTGATGAAATGACTCTTTCAAAATAGATTGTATGTATCTAAAAAACTCATGAATGATAATATGAAGAGATATAACAAGTGCCCCTTTAATCTAAACGCCTTAAATGATATAATTTAATCGTAAAGGCCTTGTTAGAAAAGGCGATTCACTATCTAGGAGGATGATATTGTGGAACTCGTGCAAAATTTAAAAGCAAAAGTAAAACCATTAGGCAAAAAAATCGTATTACCTGAGTACAAAGACGAACGTGTACTTGAAGCAACGGCTCTTATTTTAAAAGAAGGCTTTGCTCATCCTGTACTTGTAGGTAAAGTAGAAGACGTAAAAGCAGCAGCTCAAAAAGCTGGTTTTAACATTGATGGGGCAGAAATTATTGATCCTGAAACTTTCCCACAATTAGATAAAATGGTGGAAATTTTCACTGAAAAACGTGCTAAAAAAGGCATGACTCCTGAAAAAGCGCGCGCTACAATGCTTGGCGATTGCTTATTCTTTGGTGCTATGCTTGTACATTTAGGCGTAGTTGATGGCATGGTAGCTGGTTCTGCTAGCCCAACTGCTAATGTACTTCGCGCTGCATTACAAGTTGTTGGTACAAAACCAGGTCTTAAAACTGTATCTAGCTCCATGTTCGTATTCACTGACAAAGCACAATATGGTGATGAAGGCATGTTAGTATTCTCTGACTGTGGTGTTATTCCTAACCCAACTTCTGAACAATTAGCTGATATTGCAGTATCTACAGTAGAAAAAGCACGTAAAGTAGCTAATATGGCTAACCCTCGTGTATCTTTCTTGTCTTTCTCCACTAAAGGCTCTGCATCCTCTCCTGAAGTAGATAAAGTAATTGCCGCTGTAGAAGACTTAAAAGCTCGCAATGTGGACTTTGACTTTGATGGCGAATTACAATTAGATGCTTCTATCGAACCATCTGTAGCAGAACGTAAAGCACCTGGCAGCAAAGTAGCTGGTAAAGCTAATATCTTGATTTTCCCTGATCTTCAAGCTGCTAATATTGGTTACAAATTAGTACAACGTTTTGCTGGTGCAACAGCTCTTGGACCATTGATTCAAGGTCTTGCTGCTCCAATTCATGACTTATCCCGTGGTTGCTTCGCTACTGATATTGTTGATGTAGTAGCTATTGCTGCGGCAGAAAGCGTTGAATAATTTAATATAATATGGCATAAGCTATATATAGAAAAGGACCCTTCGGGGTCCTTTTTTTATGGGAAAAACACTTCTTTTCACTTGAATAAATTAATAACATTACGTTTCAAAAATATCATACATCATGATATAGCTTAAAAGAATCAATTTGTGTATAATAACAGGGAGTTTATTTAAAAAAGTGAAGGGAGTGATTAAAAAAAATAATGAGTTAATTTGCCTATAATATAAGAGAGTGTGTAGTTTAAAGATTTTGTATGAAGGGGACTTGTTATGAAGAAAAAGGATATATTGAGTGTATTGGTGTTAATGGGGTTAACAGCAAGTAGTATGAGTCATGTAGATGCGGCTAGTACGGGGGCTAATTTTTTTGGCATAGGGCCGATTAATCCTCCAGTCACTGCGCAGGACTTAAAAAATCAAAAAGGGGAAAAGGCTACAGGGGAAAATGCCCTTGCTATTGGTGTAAATGCCCAGGCTAGTACAATAAACAGTATAGCCATTGGCAATACGGCTAAGGTAAATAATGAGGGAGGCTCGGCGATTGGCGGTATTGCCATTGGCCATAATGCGTATTCTCATAATATGAGTAATGGCAATCACGAAAGTATTATTCAATTTGGTCGTGACAAAGCTGCGCTTACTGGTGGCATTGCCATTGGTCAAGACACACATGCACGAATTGGTAATGTGGAGCTGGGGAACAGAGACTATAGGGGGCAGATTGGTGATTTTGACTTTGCCACGACTGATGGAAATATTGGTGGGAATGCTATAGTTAATAATGGTAAGTTAAAAAACTCAGATGTAACCACTGGTGTAGGTTCCACTACGGTGGGCGATAACTCTTTTAATATGGGTAATTTTTCTAGCATCAATGGCTCCTATAATGTAATTTCGAAGGCCTATGATAAACCTACGGCAAGTTGGGTTGGAAATCAGATTACGCGTGGGACTAATGCACTTCATAATGCAGGGGCTGCCATCCAAGGCTTTGGTGCTAGTATTAGCGGTTCTTTAAATAGCATTGAAGGGAATGAGCCCCTAAATGCTAATATTTTCTCTTTATTAGGGGGTGTTTCGGACCCTGTGTCGGGACTCATGTATTCAGGGACGGCGTCTAATATTGTGGGTACAGCGAATCGGATTAGTAAGAGTAATGGCGCGTTAATTTTTGGCACGGGCAATGAAATTACTAATTCCTATATTACACCAGATAGTCCCATTATTATGGACTCCTTATCCACTAATGTTCCATTTATTGGGACACTATCATTAACGCCTACTGTAAGTAGTAGTTCAATCAAAGAATTAGCCGACACATTGCGTAAATATTCTAATGATAATCGCATGGGGTCAGTGGGGATTATGGGCGGAGCTAATAAAGTAGATTATGCTCTCTTCTCCACTGTTTCTGGCGTAGGCAATACGCTCACCGGTCGTGGTGCAAGTAATTCAACGGTTTTGAACTCAGGAAATACAAAGCTTGATCAAGTAACAAGTGAAGATACATTTGCTGCATTTAATGCTATAACTGGCTATGAGAATACAGGCAAAGCTGTATCTCACAGTTATATTATGGGGTCTCATAATACGCTTGAGAATGGGGTGCACAATATTGTAGTTGGTAATTATCAGAGCCTTCAAGGGGACGATACAGTTAAAGCTGAGGGCAATATTATACTAGGCTTTAGAGAGCGAGAAGATAAGGGGGCCTTAAAGTCGGTCTTGAAACATGCCGTTGTTTTAGGCAATAAAACCAAGGCTACTGAAGATTACGCTGTTGTTATGGGGTATGAGGCTAATGTTGAAGCTGAAAATGGTATAGCCATAGGCTTTCAAGCTAAGACGGAAGCTATAAATGGTGTAGCGTTAGGCACGCAATCTCTTGCCAATACAAAGGCTGAAGTTGTAGGCTATGATCCGGTGACAGATAAAGCCAAAGTAGCTAATGAAGTTACTTCTGTGTGGCAGTCTACCTTAGGTGCTGTGTCAGTAGGTTATGGAGGCACTGACGGTAAAGCTGTAGGTACTCGTCAAATTACTAATGTAGCAGCAGGTATGGCGGACACTGATGCTGTGAATGTGGCTCAATTAAAATCCCTTAGAGGGATGATTATAAATCCTACGATTTCTATTTTGAGTCAAGGTGTAAAAGATAATAATGCATATACGGCCGGTACTTCTATTGTAGAGAATCAAGCAATACATGGTATGATGTTTGATTTTGGTGAGGGGCTGTATGCAGAAAAACAAAAAAATGCTGATGGCAAAGATGTTATTTTAGTCGGAGTTGATAAGAGCCTTATTAAGCCGGGCGAAGCTGGCCCAGCAGGTAAGCAAGGAGAAACCGGTCCGAAAGGCGAGCCAGGTCTGAACGGTGAACCGGGCCAGTAGGTCCAAAGGGGCCAGAAGGTAAGCCGGGGAGAGATGGGCAGAATGGTAAAGACGGCAAAGACGGTAAAGACGGTAAAGATGGTAAAGATGGGGTATTTAACTTTACCATAACAGCAGATAATATGACACCGATTACAGTGGCTAAAGAATCACCTAATGTTCGTATAAACGGGGATACCAATATTCATACTACGGTAAAAAATAATACCTTAGTGGTTGGTTTGAACAATGAGGTGAAAGTCAATACAATCAATGCGAAGGTTGTTCAAGCAGATACTTATAAAGTAGGGGATGACATATATATTAGTGAACAAGGTCTAAATAGTAATGGTAAAGTCATTAAAAATGTAGCGGCTGGTGTAGAGAATACTGATGCAGCAAATGTAGGCCAAGTTCGAGAATTAGATAATAGTATGAAACATTCAATTCATAGATTGGAGAAAAATAGCAATCGTGCTGATGCTATGGGCGCTGCATTAGCAGCATTAAGTCCACTCCAGTATGATCCACTAGAGCGAACTCAGATTATGGCTGGCTATGGCTACTATGGTGGTGAAAATGCAGTGGCATTAGGTCTTGCCCATTATAAACATGAATCGCTCCTGTTCCGCGCTGGTGTAGCTATGAATGGTGGTAATAGTAAAGTAATGGCTAATGCAGGGGTAACCTGGAAGTTTGGTGATAGCAAAAAGGAACGTGCTCTTGAGGAAACCTATCGTCAGGGCCCAATTAGCTCTACCTATGTATTACAAGAAAAACTTTCTTATTTAGAATCTTTGGTAGTACAACAACAAGAACAATTAGCAGCCCAAGAGAATCGATTAAAAGTACAAGATGAAAAAATAGCGGCATTGATTCAACAAGTTGGTACACAACAGTAATTTGATTTAAAACAAGTATACTTGTACTAGCTGAGTTTCTAATTGCGATGAAGTCGATGTATTATGAATTACAAAGAGGACCCTTCGGGGTCCTTTTTTTACTTAGATTTACTATAAATATTACAATTCTATGGTATAATAAAAATTGTTAAATAATAATATTATCAATATTAACCTAGTCTTTTGTGTGTGAAACTCGTGTTTATGTTTTACCCACTAAGTGATTAATGTGATAATTGAGAATCTAACTGAATTAAATACCAAGGCAAGTGCAAGGGGGATATGAAGCGCTATATAAAGTGCTTCAAAATGTAGTACATAAAGTACGGCAAAAAGTACGACAAAAGTACTATATAAATGCGTAGACTCTTAGTCCTGTAAGGCGTAGTGTATAAAGAATAAAATGCGGTTAGATTTGATAGTAAAATTAATTCATAGGTGTAAAAAGGAAATGACAGGTGAGCATTATGAAATTACACTACTTACAACACAGTGGCTTTATGCTAGAAACAAGTGAAAGAGCCTATATTTTTGATTATTATAAAGATTCTACTGGTGAAGTAAAGCGTGCCCAGGCCGAGGGCAAAGCCTTATGGTTTTTTGTAAGCCATTGGCATCACGATCATTATGTGCCAGAGATTTTAACTTTTAATAGCCCTACAACGCACTATATTGTGCACGAAGATGTGCCTCATAGTGAAATGCCGGTGGACCGCACTACGGTTATGAAAGTAGGCGAGCACACAAAAGTCGAAGAGATACCGATTCATATGTATGGTTCGACCGATGAAGGAGGCTCATTCTTAGTAACCATTGGGGGCGCTCGCATTTTCCATGCTGGTGATTTGAATTGGTGGCATTGGCTCGGCGATACCGCTGAAAATAATAGAGAGGCGAAGGCCAATGCAGTGCGCGAATTTAATCGCGTAGCAGGCATGGAGGCTGATTTAGTTATGTTCCCTGTAGATGCACGCCTAGAAGGTGCACGTGAATGGGGCATTATCGAATTTTTACATAAAGTGCCACAGCCAAAACTTCTTGTGCCTATGCATAGCAATGGTCCTGTATGGACACCAAGTGTGTATTTTAAAGCATTGTATGAAACATTACCTATTTGGACGCCACAGGCATCGGGCGATGTCGTGGATGTAAGTGCATATCAAATCAGTGAATAAACTATTAGTGAAAGGCACATCAGTGAATGGTGTAGCATTGAACAATAGTAGCTAATAATAACTGATACAGGTATGTTACTTCATAGAGAATAGTCCTTTTAGAAAGGATGGCGTATGACGAAACGTACAGCATTTCCAATAGCAACAGCATTGCTATTGGTGATGATGGTAATATTTTTAATTGTATATCCTTTTCGTGCAAATCCGTGGTTTGCCTTTTTAACTCATGTCAGTGGGGCCGCCATGATTGGTGGCTTAGCCGACTGGTATGCTGTTACAGCGCTATTTAGTAAGCCCTTAGGCATTTCCTATAAAACCGCATTAATACCAAGAAGTAAAGCCCGTCTAGTAGAAACGGCACGCTATATGATGGTAGAAGAATTATTACGCGTTTCTCATATGTATCATGTGATTAAGCGCGAGCAATTGTTGTATAAAATTCTGTCTTATTTCTTAAGCCTTGAAGGGCGTAATCAGATTAAACACTTCTTAGCGGAAGTAGGTGGTCAACTGGCCAATCAGTTCGATGCAACGCCTATAAAAAAGGAAGTAACAGAAGCCATAAAAAAGGGCATCGAACATTGGAAGGTTGCGCCTTTGCTTGTTCGATTTGGCCATATCATTATGAAACAAGATACAGCTAGTATTTTGTGGCTGTATGTAAATCGCATGATGCAAGGCGTGCTGAGTTCAGCCGCTATACAGCCATACTTAGTTGGCATTGTACGGGCTATGATGAATCGCTATGCAGAAAATTCTTTTTGGCGCGAATTAGCTTTAGCTTTTGGCAGTGATACTTTTTCAGCGGAGCAGGTGGCGGACTTGATTCAGCGTAAGGGTACGCAATTTTTAGCCAGTCAAGAATCGTTGCACTCGCCAATGGGGCAGTATGTGTATCATAAAGTACTATGGTTATTAGCCGAGCTTGACCGTAATACACAATGGCAAGATACTGTTGAGAAGCTTAAAAATCGCTGGTTTACGGAAATTATTGAAGACGTACATATCGGTGCAGAGCAATTGACTTGGCAAGGTATGGTAAATCGAGTACAGGAAGAAGCGGAGCAGTATGCTCTTAGATTGTTAAAAGATAAGGTGCGAATGGCTGGTTTAGAGCGGTTGTTGCTATACCAATGCGTACCACTTTTACGTAAGCTTCGCCCCTTTGTAGACCAGTCTGTGGTGGGGGAGTTAAATGCTTATGAACCACGGCAATTGGCGGACGTGATTAAAGGAAAATTATATCACGATTTACAGATGATACGTATTAATGGCTCCTTAGTAGGAGCGGTGTTAGGGGGCCTATTTTATGTGGCTTCATATTTAATTCGAGGAGGGCTGGCATTATGATTAGAGGCGTACCCTATCGCGTATGGGCGAATCGCATTTTAGCGGTGTCGGCGCTTCTATATGGCTTGGTATTTATTGGTCAATTTTACATTACAGCCACTTGGTATGATGCATTATATTGGTTGGTTCAATCAGCACTTATCGGCAGTGTAGCTGACTGGTTTGCCGTAACTGCTTTATTCCGTAAGCCCTTGGGCTTTCCTTATCATACGGCGTTAATACCGCGGAATAAAGACCGCTTAATCAATGGGATCATTCATCTTGTTGAAACGAGGCTGTTGACCTATGAACAGTGCGAACGAGCATTACGCAATGTGCGCTTTGTGCCTTATATTAATGGATATGTGAAAAGAGATCGTGGACGGCAAGCCATTCGAAGATCCTTGCGCAGTATGCTGCATGTGCTGTGGCATAGTCGCAGCGAGCGCGAATGGGCGCAGTGGGGCAGTAAAGTGCTGAGTGAATTTTTGCATAAGCAAAATATTACAGGTCCTATACAGCAGTTTCTTACTGAGGTTTGTGGTAGTAATAAACATGAAACACTGATTATTCGCTTTATCATTGTTCTGCAAGGGGCTCTTGATAAGCCACAAGTCCTACATTGGTTAACTGATACGATTGATAAAGAAATTCAAGCACGAAAGGATAATTTCTTGTCAGCCTTAGTGATTAGCGTATCAGAGGCCACTGATATTATTAATGCCCGTGATATGGCTATGGCTATGTTGCGCGAGTTATATATGATTTTGGAGCGCTGGAAACGACCAGGTAGTACGGAGCGTTTAGTATGGATGCAGCAATGGCTTACGCCGCTACAGGAGTTAGCATACAATAGTACAGTTACTAAGACTATCGACTCTACTTGGCAGCAGTGGATTGATGATCAAGATTGGGATACGATTTTGTTAACCTATGTATGTCCTTATATTCATAATATTATTCATATGGCTGACGCGAATGATGCCTTTGAAGAGGAAACACCGGTTACTGTATTAGAGAAGTCTTTACAAGAACTTTGGGCTGTATATAGTGAAAAGCCAGAAATTAATCGGAAAATTGAGAACATGTGTCAGCACATGGGACAATATATTTTGGCTCGTGGCCATGCTATGTTAAGTGTAGTTGTAAGACAAGTCTTAGGGGCGTTAAGCACTGAAAAATTTATACAATTTATTGAATCAAAAGTAGAAGATGATTTAAGCTGGATTCGTATTAATGGTGCTATTGTGGGCGCTGTTTGCGGCTTAGGCGCTTGGAGTTTCTTGCATTTTATCTATGAACCACTACTCGCTATGTGGGGCTTATAATATGTAGGGGCACAAGTTACGATGTAACTATGGAGTTATAGTTTAAGATATAAATATCAGATTATAACTTAAGATATAAAAGAATAGGGCTACGTATATAATAAAACTGCATGTCTATCAGCACTTTCGGCTAAACGCCAAAGGCTCTGAAGACATGCAGTTCTATTTTTAGAAGTTTTTGTTGTTTTATGGAAATCAGGTAATTTTAATTTACATTACTGTCTATGTTTATAGTAATGTTTATATTAATATTTATATTAATATAATGGGATTGTTAATTGTATCCTAGCGTATGCTTGTCAGAGTTCGGGTACACGTTTGCATACGACTAAGGAGCTTGTTATGCCATGGCAGGTTCAGCACGTTTTAATTTTAAGTCATCAATCATTTGTAAATCTTCTAGTGGAGAGCGTCCATCAGTAGTTAAATAACCACCTACCATGATACCATTAAGCCCGCCAGTAAGAGCTAAGGCTTGAAGATCGCGGAGATTCACTTCACGACCGCCAGCTGTGCGGATTTGGGCTTTTGGAAGAATAAAGCGGAATGTAGCGAAGGTTCGAAGGATTTCTAAGGCTTCTAATGGTTTGTTGTGTTCAAAAGGAGTGCCCTTGATAGGATTTAAAATATTTAGAGGCACTGAGTCGATGCCGAGGCGCTTAAGTTCAAAGGCCATTTCTACACGTTGTTCTAAGGTTTCGTTAAGGCCGAAAATGCCGCCAGAGCAAACGCGAATCCCTGCTTTTTGTGCATTGGAGATGGTGCTCATTTTATCTTCAAAATTATGAGTACTACAAATGTTAGGGAAGTTACTAGGCGCTGTTTCGATATTAGAATGGTAGCGAGTAACCCCAACTTCTTTGAGGTTTAAGGCTTGTTCATAGGTTAATAAACCTAAAGAGCAGCATACTTCAAGACCTGTTTCGTCATGAATTTGTTTTAGGGCTTCTAAAATTTGGTCAAATTCTTTTGGGTTAGTTGTGTTTCGGCCACTAGTTACAATGGAGAAACGAATGGCACCGGCTTCTTTAGCTTTACGTGCGTGGTCAACAATATCTTCTGTGCTCATAAATGGATAAATTGTAACGCCTGTTTCGTGATGGGCTGATTGGGCACAGAATTTACAGTTTTCTGGACATTTGCCAGACCGCGCATTTACAATGGCGCATAAATCGACTTCATCACCATTGAATTTTTGGCGAATTTTATCGGCCATAGCTAATAAAATCATCGTATCTTCGTCAGACACTTTAATAAGTGATTCTGCTTCTTGCCGTGTAATTTCACCACCATTTAGCACGCGTTCTGCGTAGGTGATGATATCTTGATATCCTATTGTTTTACCTGTTTCGTTCATGAACTTACACCTCTTTGTATTTTCGTTGAAAATTTATACCATGGTGCTATTATACTCGTGGCAAAATATATAGTCAACTACAAAATATAGGTGGGTTAACAATGAGAAAAGGTATAAAATGATAACAGGATAATGATAAAGAGTGCTATAAAATGATAGTAGGATAATAATAAAGAGTGCTATACAATGATAGGAGGCGAACAATAAGGCGGGGGATAAAATGACAATAGGTTAACAATAAAAGAGCGGCAGTGTACTGTTCAGTAATAGAGGGAGAGATATTTACTGCTTAGAGATAAAAAAGAAATGCTACAAATAATTTATTAAGGGCCGTCCCTGTGATACAATAAATATAGTTGAGTTTTAACGTAAGGAGGGCTATATGCTAGTGTTGGATCGACAGAGTGGAACACCTCTGTATGAACAAATTTATATGTATATAAAATCTAACATTGAAAGCGGCGTATTAGCTGCTGGTCGTAGATTGCCTTCTGTACGTGCTTTGGCCGGTGAAATCGGAGTTAGTAAAATTACTGTAGAGCAAGCCTATGTACAATTAGCTGCGGAAGGGTATTTGAAGGCTCATGATAGGGCGCCTTATGAGGTGTTAGAATTACCTTTGAATTACGATCAACCGCGCCGTGAAGTCAGTCATTTTGATGATATGATGAGTAAAACAATAAAAAAAGAAGTAAGAAAGCAAAGCTTGTTATATAACTTTGCCACTGGTGCAATGGACCCGGAAGGCTTTGATTATAGTCGATGGAAACGGTATATTGGCTATGTATTACGGGAGCCTGAGCGACTTATGGCATATGGTAATCCACAAGGTGAGCGCGAGTTGCGTTTGCAATTACAGTCTTATTTAAGTGCTGCTCGCGGTGTTAATACTACGGTAGAGCAAATTATTGTAAGTAGTGGTACTCAGCCTATGGTTTCAGCTATTGCGTCATTGCTAAAGCGTCAGGGACTCACTACTATTGGCATAGAAAAAGAGGCCCTTAGTGGTGTTAAGACCATATTTGAAGATTATGGCTTTACTGTAGTTGAAATAAAACAGCGCAGTGAAACTTTATTTGATATACTAGAACAAGCACAGGTGGAGGTTGTATATTGTACGCCTTCACATTGTGACCGAAGCGGCAGTGTTATGACCGCAGCACGGCGCAAAGAATTATTACATTGGGCCAAGCAGGGGCAACGCTATATTATTGAAGATGACTATGATAGTGAATTACGTTATTATGGCCGCCCTATTGAGTCCTTACAGGGGATGAATGGCGCTGATTGTGTAATCTATTTAGGCACACCCTCTAAGGTGCTGCCGCCGTCGATTCGCTTGAGTTATATGGTATTGCCACCGCCTCTTTGGATGGAGTTTATTCCTTATCGTCATAGATACAAGCAAAGTGCCAGTGTTATGGAACAGCTTGTGTGGGCTCGTTTTATTGAAGCGGGAGAATGGTCTAAGCAGATTCGGCGGTTGCGCAAACACTATGCCGATAAAAGCAAGCTGATGGTTCAATATTTGACTGAAGAATTTGGACCTAAGATTACAGTAAAGGCACCAGAAGGTGGTGTATATATTAGTTTAGTAGTACAAATGAAAGTTAATGCTAAGGAATTGGTAGCATTAGCTCGTCATGACGGCTGTGATGTGCGCCGTGGTGAAGATACGCCCTATGGCGTACAGTGTATTCTTTCGTTTAGTGCGATTCCAACAAATCAATTAGGGGTTGCTATTAAGCAACTCGCTAAGGCGTGGAAAGGAATTTAACATGATTCAACCATTTCGATTTCTACAATGTGGGGATCTTCATTTAGGGACACCCTTTAAATATTTAAAGTCCTTAGGTAAACAAGTGGACGAATTTGCTAACCGTGCCACCTACCGATCGTTTGAGGCTATTGTGGACTTAGCCTTACAAGAGCAAGTGCAAGCCTTTATTATTACTGGTGATATTTATGATAGTGAAACACATAATTTAGAGGCACAAGTTCGTTTTGCCCATGAGTGCGAACGCTTAAGCCAAGGTCATATTCCAGTATTTATGGTGCAAGGAAATCATGACCCAGCAGAAAGCTGGTCAGCTCACATTGATTTACCTGAGAATGTTCATGTGTTTTCGGCACAGTCCTCAGAACGAGTACCTTTAGTTGCCCATGGTCGGACCTTGGCCTATATATATGGTATTAGCTGTAGCCGACAAAATCGTGAGGATGCAGTGGCCAAGTCCTTGGTAGCACAGGCAGATGATCCTTTCTCCATTGGTCTATTCCATGGCACCGTAGGGGCCAGTGAAGATCATGAATTAGTGGGGCCTGCTAAATTAAATGAGTTAATTGATAGTGGTATGGATTATTGGGCTATAGGTCATATTCATAAGCGTCAAGTACTTCATGAATATCCACATGTTGTGTATGCTGGGAATATCCAAGGGCTACATCGTAAAGAGCAGGGGCCAAAAGGGTGCTATATTGTAGACGTTACAGGGAATGGACATATACATTTGAACTTCCATGAAACGGGGGCAGTTCGTTTTGAACATGAGGACATTGATATAAGCTCTTTGGCGAACCAAAGTGAGATTTTAGAAATGATTCGTCATAAAAAGGAAATGTTGCGCAAGCTTAAACGCCCAGTGTTAGTTGATTTTACCTTGACTGGTGAAGGCTCCTTAAGCGCTCTTTGCCAAGAGGAAGAGGTGCGTCAAACTTGGCTTATGATGAGTCAGGAAGAAGCGCGAAATAAGTTTGCTTTTATTATGCCTTTTCGCATAAGCAATGAAACTAAGTCCCATGAGGATTGGCAAGGCCGTAGAGCCATGGGCGATATGGTTAGTGATTATTTGAAAAGCTATGATTTAGTAAGTACATTGCCTAAGGAAGCGTGTTTAGCGTCTTTGCGACGTATCATTAATGAACGGCCTGAAACTAAAAGGCTTGGTAGGTATAATCGATTGTTAACTGATGAATTATTATGGGATGCATTACGCCGTGCAGAAAGTGAAGGCGCACGGTGTTTAATAGGAGATACGGATGAGGATTAAAGAAATTTATATACAAGAGTTTGGCCCTTACCGTGATTGGTCTTTTGTACCGAGCGAGGATTCCGTGCAGATGGTATTTGGGCCCAATGAGAGTGGCAAAACATCCTTATTAGAAGCGTTGCGATTTTTACTATTTGGTAAAAAGAGTAAGGCCTATGGCTATGGTACAGGCCACATAGTAGTAGAGCATGGCGGTACGGTGTATCATATTGGGCGCAAGGAGAAAAAACTAGATTTTTATCCTCTTGGGGGCGAACCGATTCAGGAAGAGCCGGCTGATTTATGGTGGCATGGACTCGAGAAGAAAACCTATGATCGTATTTTTGCTATCACTGTAGATGAATTACAGGGTGCCGATGTGCTAACGGAAGTGGAAGTGCGAGCTCGTTTCTTTGGTGGTGAAGGAGGCGAGCGATTAAGTACGGCTGTTAAAGATATAGAAAAAAATTCAGCAGACTTATTAGTAGCTTCTGCAGCAGGAAAAAGAAAAATAAATGTTTTGGTAGAGCAGTTGAAACAAATTCGCCAAAATATAGAGGATTATTCTAAGGCCGAAGACTCCTATGCAAACTATCAGCAAGAATTAGATAATTTAACTATTACAGAAAATGAATTACAGGAGCGTCTAAAAGAGTGGCAAGATTATGGATGTGATATTGATTTAGTTCTTCGTGCTTGGGACGTATATAAACGAGCAGAACATGCTAAAGAAAAAATGAATACTTTTGCTGTTACTGATTTGCTCGAAAAAAATGAATTTATGGCTATTGAAGAGAAACTTCGTGAATGCCGTAATAATATGAAAATGTGGAGCGGCAAGGAGCAGGGCTTAGTACCGGACAATTTTGTGCCAGATTCTTTGATTGGTGTATATGGCCAAGATATTGAAGATTTATATCAAGACGTATCAAAGTGGACACAATTACAAAAAGAGTGCGAAGAAGGTCAGGCCTATGTTAAGCGATTTAAGGAGCAATTAGATATTTCGCGCACCATGCATACGGCGTGGGACGCTAACACAGAACTACCGGCTCAGGTGAATTGGGCCGAAGGGGAACGGTTGGCCCGTGACTTACGGAGTGCACAAGATAATTATTTGCACTGGCAAAAGCGAAAACCTCAAGAGCCAGAAGATATTGCTAATTCTACGGTGAAACAAGAAGAGTCTAAGCTTGTAAAAGAAGAAGTGAGCTTAGAGACCTTGATTACTACTTATGAAGAGAAGGAAGTCATTGATAAAGCCTTATTGGCTGTTCGTTTATCTCCTTATGCCAATACGATGGTTCAATTAGTGCCAGTTGCACTAGTCGTGATAGGCCTTTTACTAGGGCTCATGAATCCATCTCTATATTGGTTGGGCGCTATACTAGTCATTTTAGGTGGCGGAGCCTTTGCATATATTTGGAAACAAAAGAAGCAATGTACTAATGAGTTGAACCATTTGCTAAGCCGGGAAAAGAGTATTCGAAATGTTCTTAATGAAGTCGTGAAGGAACATAATTGGTCGGTGCCAAATTCAAGAGATGAATTAGAGGACTTGAAACAGACCGTAAAGAAGGCTCGAGAAGATTTTGGGAAGCAAAATATTTTACTTGCGAAGGTACATAGTTATGAACAGCTTTTGGATGCCTGGCTAGATGAAGGCAAGGCATTAGAAGAAGCTGGTAATAAAGCTATGGAAGCATGGCAACGGTGGCTGCCAGCTGGTGCGAGCCGCGTACTGACAGACAATCATTTCTTTGCTATGAAACAAGAATATGACACATACATGGAAGATTTAAATAAGTATAAGGAATACGAAAAAATCTTAAAAGACCATGAGGAGCAGCGCTCTGAATTGGAAGCTAAATGTCAGAACTTGTGGAATAAGCTAGAATTGACGATTCCGGCTACACCAGTTGAAGTACGAAGAGTATATAATTTATTAAAATCACATCGCCAGAATCAGGTGCGTTGGGAACAGAAAGAATCACAGCGCCGCAGTTATCATGAAGAATATGAACAATGGAGTCGCAAGGAAAAGGCATTGCTTTTAGAACAAGATGAGATTCTTCAAAGAACAGGTGTGCCATCGGCGGCTGAATATCGTCAGCGTTTGTTGCTGCAAGATCAATATACACAGTGGAAAGTTGTGTATGAACAAAGTATCGATCAATTATCCCTCTTTGCGCCTAAGAAAGATCAACATGATTCCTTATTGCGCAAGCTAAAGTCAGGAAATAAAACAAAATGGCATTCAGAAGCAGCACGCAGTGAGTCTGAAGTGGCAAGCCTAAAAAAACGCTTAGCTAATTTATATGAGAAACGCGGACAATTGCAAGAAACTTTGCGTACATTAAGTAATGATAAAGCCCTCGCTACAGCGCTGCAAAAAGAGCAACAATTAGAAGGGGAGTTACAAGAGTCTTTAACCTCTTGGGCTACGCAGGTTCTCATTAGCCATTTTATGGAATTAGCACAAGCTGATTATGAAAAAGATCGTCAGCCAGAGGCGATTGAAAAAGCCTCTGAGTACTTGCAGATTATGACGCAAGGGAAATATACTCTAGCCTTACAAGGTGAGGTAGCTAATCTACAAGCCATTGACTCCAATGGTAATGGCTTAACTTCTGATCGCTGGAGTAGTGGCTTAGGTGATCAAGTGTATTTAGCATTGCGCCTTAGTCTAGCCTATGTATTTAGCAAACGGGTGGATTCGTTACCAATTATTTTGGACGATATTTTACTTCGTTTTGATGAAGAACGTCAAAAAGGCGCGCTTGATGTATTGGCTCATGTGGGCAAGGAAGGTCAAGTATTAATCTTTACCTGCCAACAAAGTACAGCTAAAACAGCACTTACGGTACCAGGCCTTGCAGTATATGATTTGAGCAGCAAGGCACCGATGGTTAAATAGATGTGGAATGCATGTATACTTCTAAGCAAATTTTTTAGTAAAATTGAATAGGAATACATAAAAAGACCTGTATTACGTATAGGAACCTTGTTGTATATGAATTGCTCTATTATTAGACAATTCATATAGTAATAAGTGTGCCCTTGCTTATAGCAGGTCTTTTTTCTTATTTTGAACATTGTATACATGCTGTATAGTTATGCATTATATTACAAATTTGTTAGTGCTTTTTCTGGTGTACTTTATTATAATAGGGATAGACTATTTTCTATAGAAATGCAATTAACGAGTTTATAAAGACAGGTATTATATTTCGGAGATATAATAAATACTTTATACTTATGAATCCAACTCTACTGGTTTAGCTTGGTCGCTAGCAGGTTAGATGGAAAGGATGAATCTAAACAGAAAAGAGTCGTAAGGGCTAAGAGGAGAGGCTTAGCCCTTTTTGCGAAAGAAGAGACTGTATTTACATGTGGCTATAGTGCAATAACCCCATAATGTAATAGCCCCATAATGTAATAACCCCATAATGTAATAGACCTATACTGTAATAGAGCTATAATGTAATAGACCTATAGTATAATAATGTAAATAGTGTAATAGTGTAATAGTGTAATAAACCCAATGCGTGCGCAAAGAATATGATGATACATTCATGGGGCCGTATTTATAGATAATATTACAAGTTTAGGGGTTCACATAAGAGGTCATAAGATGAAGAGGCAGAACATGCTTAAATAAACTTATGACCTCTTTTTAGTTTTGTAAAATGCTAAGATAGTATATAATAAGAGAGAAAACGTAAAGGGGATATTGAATGTATGTATACGTGAGAAAGGTGCTGAAGAAAAATTAGCAAAACATATGGAAGTATTTTGCTAGCCATGGTGATTCTCCTGAGTGGCTGCGGCGGACCTACGCCTAGTGAAAGTGAAGCAGTAAAACCTAATTCTGTAGTTGTGACACATGAAGTGCCACCTGCGGAGGTGCAAACAGCGACAGAATTATTACAACATAATAAGTATGATGAAGCGATTGCTAAAGCGGATGAAATTTTAAAAACATATCCGAAAAGCGATGAAGCATATGCCATCAAAGGGATGGCACAGGGCTTAAATGGCGAGGTGGCAGCGGGGCTATGGAATGAACAAAAAGCCTATGAGCTTAACCCCGATAATGTAAGTGTTTATTATAATTTGGCCATGTTATATAAATTGCAGGGCGATTTGAATAATTCAAA
This sequence comes from uncultured Veillonella sp., assembly GCF_937981445.1. Lineage (GTDB taxonomy): Bacteria > Bacillota > Negativicutes > Veillonellales > Veillonellaceae > Veillonella_A. Next base: position 73,736 of record NZ_CALJON010000003.1, read on the forward strand.
AGAATGGTTTGAACGAGTATTACAAAAAGACCCGCGCAATGTGTGGTCTGTTTATGGAATAGCTACTATTTATGCAGACCAAGGTGATGATCGTATGGCTTTAGTAAAATTGCGAGAAGCTATTGCCTTAGATGAACAAGTTAAATCTGTAGCGCGAACTCAAGACCATTTTGTACGGTTTCATGGTAATCCTCAATTTGAAGCAATCGTTAAATAAGTTCAGCTATTGGAACGGTGATAGATCCTAAGGCTGACATGGATTGATATAATGAAACTCTTATTAAAGAGGATAGGAGGAAAAAAGTGTTTGGATTTGCTTATAATAAAAATAAATCCTATAAAATGATACATAAAGCTTTGACTATAGGCGCTATAATCACTTTAGCTGTTGCTATAGGCGGCTGTTTTGGTCCTACTAAAGTAACGAGTGTGGTCGTTGAGCAGCGGGAGATGCCGGTAAAAATAAGTAATGATGCCAGCGTATCTGCGTTGAATAAGGCTACCATTGAACCTACTGTATCAGGTCAGGTAGCTACGATGACTGTAAAAGTAGGGGATGAGGTAAAACAGGGCCAAGTAGTAGCTATGCTTGATACAGCGACATTACAGACACAGTTGAATCAATTAATTCAGGAACTAGGAGAACGGCAGCAAGGGCAAACTTTGGCGGCCGTACCACAAGAAACTACGGTAATTCCGGGAGCTGTTTCGGCTGCTGATGTATCTAGAGCTCATGATATGATGGCTGCCGGTATTATTACAGAAAAAGAGTATCAAACAATTGTACAGCGCTCACAAGCGACAGTTGTAACTAGTGGTGGCGGATATGTTGCTACTGGTGGTGGTGTAGAAACGGCTAGCATTCAAGCGGCTATTGCGCAAGTACAGGCACAGATTGCGCAAGCGCAAATTGTAGCACCTATGAATGGGCGTGTAGCAGCTATATATAATGAAGATAGAAAAGTAGCCATTGCTGGACGACCATTTATGCTAATACAACAAAATACTCCAGTCGTAGCATCATTGAGCATTCCTCAAGGATTTGCTTTGAAATTAGCAGATCCAGCTAATAAGCCAAGAATTAAAGTATATTTAAAAATTGATGATCAGCAAATTCCAGGTGAGTTAACATATGTAGACACAAATGCAGTGGCAGGTACGCCAAGTGTACTTGTTAAAGCAACCTTTAATAATCCAGACAATAAGATAAGTCCTGGTGAGTTTTATACTTTAGTTATTGAATCTGATGTAACGGCACCGGTTATGGCAGTGCCGGAATCGGCAATTCGAGAAAATAAAGATGGAAAATTTGTGTATGTCATTACTGAAGACAATACTGTGGATGTGCGTGTTGTAGAAGTAAGTGAAACAGCTGATGGATATACAGCTATTACCTCGGGCTTAAATAAAGGTGAAAAAGTTATTACATCTAAAGGTGAATATGAATTAGGGGAAAAGGTTGTTATAGAGTAGTTACGCAATAACCACATAATAGTTAGCTAATAGACACGTAATAACTACAAAGTGATATTTAATAACTACAAAGTGATATTTAATAACTACAAAATGATACTTAAGAACTATATAATAGTTTGCGAATAACTACTTAATAGATACCCAATAAGTAGCTCATAGCAGATCTTCCTTGAAGCCTTAAAAGGCTTTGAGGAAGATTTTTTTAAAAAGTCCTTGACTTAGAACTTTGTTTGCGGTAGTATATACAAGTCGTCTCCCGAAGGAACACTTCGGGCGGCGTTTACATAGATTATAATACTGATAAGAAATCATGAACTGTTGTAAACTTACTGTAATAAAAAAGTAAAAAAACAGTTGACGGATTAAAAAATGAGTGTTATAATTTAAAAACCGTCAGAGATGACGGTGAGTAAAAAGCAAACCTAATATAACTGGAGTGCAAACTCAGATCTTTGAAAACTGAACAATGTAAGGTAATCATTTCAAACGAAATGAACAT
>NZ_CALJON010000004.1 GCF_937981445.1 uncultured Veillonella sp.
CCTGATCCTGCAAAGAAATCCATAATAATAGAATTCGAATCCCCATATAACTGTAAGCACCGCTTTATTAGCTCCACTGGTTTTGGATAATCAAAATATGCCTTTCCATCAAATAAATCTTTCAAATACTTTGTAGCATCTTGCGAATGCCCCACATCATCATATTTCCAAATTGTCATTGGAGTAATGCCTTGTTTCACTTCTGATAAAAATCTTTTAATTGAAGGTACATTATTTCCCTCTACCCCGAACCAAATCCTATTATCACTTACATATTCCTCAAAAGTGTCCTTATTCACTCTCCAAGAGTAACCACTAGGTGGCATAACTTTTCTACCACTAGGTGTTGTAATCTCATAAATGTTAGATTCAACTGCTGGTCCTACAGATAAATCGCCTGCTTTCCATAATCCACGAGAATCCTTATCAGGATTACTATACCGATTATTCGCTTCATCACTCCTTGGCAATCCATTACAAACAGCTAAATTAATATTTTTAGCATAACAAAGAATATAGTCATGACTAGTAGAAAAATGTTTCTTCAAATTTACTGGTGCATAGGCACGCTCCCAAATAATCTGTGTTAAAAATCCATCTTCCCCAAAAATCTCATCCATTAATAAACGTAAATTACCATCTTCATGATCATCAATTGATACAAAAACAACACCTGTATCTTTAAGCAGCTTTTTAGCTAAATACAAGCGAGGATACATAAATGTTAACCATGCACTATGAGTTGCTTTTCCCTGAATTGACTTTAGCCGTGCTAATTCACTATCATTCAAATTAAACATGGCTTGTAGTTTTTCATCAGAATATTCAAATTTATCTGGATATATAAATCCATCACTTCCTGTATTATATGGGGGATCTATGTATATAACATCTATACTATTTTCATAATTATTTTGTAAGTGACGCAATACTTCAAGATTGTCTCCTGAGAAAAATAAGTTTTTACTACGTTGATTTTCTTTTTTACTATTGTGAATAATATCTGGACAAATAACTGCGGTAGATGCTTCACCTGCTTGTTTTTTTGCATAATTTTTACCTATAAAATCAAGCTGGTATCCATCGATAAACTCATTAATATTATTTTTTTGTAACTCTTTCTGAAATTTCACTAAATCGAAGCTTGCTTCTTCAATAATACTTCCATTTTCATCAACTTTTTCTGATTTAAAAAAAGAAGGAAGCTTATTTTTTAATTCTTCTAAAAAAGCTGTACTAGATTCTACTGTCTTATTTTTTTCTATTGCATCTCGTATCATAAAGTATCCCTTTACTAACTTATATTAATAACGAGTAATAAGATTTATAGAGCAATCTAATTGACTTAGGGCCACTTCTAGCTCTCTATAAATTTCACCAAACAATGTGTGTCCATATACCACAATAGATTGAACTATAATTTTATTGCAACCGATTTGATTAATCAAATCTTTAGTTTGCTCTGTTCCCCATCCATCAGCCAAAAGATATAATCTCTGATTATTTATATATGGAACTTCGACATTAGCAAATTTCTTATACTCTATATCCACATCAAATTTATATCCATCCTTAACTAAATAAGTCCACAAAATTGTGTCCCATCCTGTAGCATCTCCCGTAAGACCTAAAGATTCACCAGAAAAAGAGGTAACCATATCATCATTAAAAAGCTTAGACGCTGCATCTTCAAACTCAATTTTTTCAATCAGATTACCACTAAGCGGCATAAGATAATAATGCTTGTATCCTAAATCTATGCTGCCAGATAGGGGCTCCCCCCCCCATCGATAATTTTCGATATGCTTTTATCGAGACGGTATTTTGTAATTTCATCAATGGTTTTATACCCATCTTTATAAGCTACAGAATTCTCTTTTATTAGTTCTGGTAACTGTACTAAAATATATTGCCGTTTTCCTTTATCTTCTGCATTTAATTGCATTACAGCATCCGCTGTTGTACCTGATCCTGCAAAGAAATCCATAATAATAGAATTCGAATCCCCATATAACTGTACGCACCGCTTTATTAACTCTACTGGTTTTGGATAATCAAAATATGATTTTCCATCAAACAAATCTTTTAAGCATTTAGTAGCATCTTGTGAATGGCCTACATCAGTATATTTCCAAATTGTCATTGGAGTAATGCCTTGCTTCACTTCTGATAAAAATCTTTTACTTGAAGGTACATTATTCCCCTCCACCCCGAACCAAATCCTATTATCTTTTACATGCTTGTCAAATACAGCCTTTGATAAGCTCCAACTCCTACCGCTTGGTGGTAATACTTTCCTCCCACTAGGTGTTGTAATTTCATAAATATTAGATTCAACTGCTGGTCCAACGGATAAATCAGCTGCTTTCCATAATCCACGAGAATCATTATCAGGATTGCTATACCTATTATTCGCTTCATCACTTCTTGGTAAACCATTACAAACAGCTAAATTAATATTTTTAGCGTAACAAAGAATATAGTCATGACTAGTAGAAAAATGTTTCTTCAAATTTACTGGTGCATAGGCACGCTCCCAAATAATCTGTGTTAAAAATCCATCTTCCCCAAAAATCTCATCCATTAATAAACGTAAATTACCATCTTCATGATCATCAATTGATACAAAAACAACACCTGTATCTTTAAGCAGCTTTTTAGCTAAATACAAGCGAGGATACATAAATGTTAACCATGCACTATGAGTTGCTTTTCCTTGAATTGATTTTAACCTTGCTAATTCATTCTCATTCAAATTAAACATAGCTTGTAATTTTTCATCAGAATATTCAAATTTATCTGGATATATAAATCCATCACTCCCTGTATTATATGGAGGATCTATATACATAACATCTATGCTATTTTCATAATTATTTTGTAAGTGGCGTAATACTTCTAGATTGTCTCCTGAGAAAAATAAATTTTTACTTATTTTATTCTCCCCTTTACTATTATGATTTCTATCAGGAACTATTACTGTTAACGGTTGTTCCCCCGCTTGTCGTTTAGCATAATTTTTACCTACAAAGTCTAGATGATATCCATTTTTTATTTCATCTACATTATGTTCTTTTAAGGCATCAAGGAATTTTTGTGTATCAAAATACCCTTTATTAATTACATTTCCATTTTCATCTTCTCTATAGCCGACATAAAAAGCTGGTAATACCTTTCTTAACTCATTATAAAATGCTATATTAGACTTTACATCTTTATTGTATAAAATATTATCCTTAATCATATCCTTGCTCCATTATTTTACAAGTCAGTTTTCCTTATTTTAACATATAATTATATCATTAATAAAATAATTAATCATAAGCCCCTCTAGAGCAATATTGTCCCTCACATAAAACTCTATCAACGCTTCTACCTAAGATTATACTAACTCCCCCCTACAACAAAACGCCTAGTATTCACATACTAAGCGTTTTATTTATTTCTATTTATTTACTTCCTACGCCCTCTCCTACAGCTCATCTTTCAACTCAATGCTAGTTCCATCGAAGAAGGTAATTTTTCTAACTTCAAAGTCAATTGGCGTATTATCTTTAAAGTCAAAGTATAATAAACGATCATCATCATCGCTGCTATTTAATCGCTCGCTTCTATACCAAGGACCATGATAGCCTGTTTCTTGAACATTGCTATGGAAGGTTACAGTCTTTTCAACGATGCGATTATATTCACCCACCCCCATAATGGTAACGGCTAGCTCAACGTCTTTCACTGGCTTTTCCATAGTTTTTATTTTTGCTATATAGAATAAATTGGGGTTAGTTGAAATGCGATTCAATCGAATAATCAATTCATCTGCAGATACATATTTTGCTATTTCAGCTCTAATAGGCTCATTCACTTCATCAAGTTTCTTTTGATACGCATCATAAATCGTGGTCCATACTGCATCTGCATTAGCAATGGAATCAACCATCCAAGAGCCATTATCTAACTTACTCATTTCAAGCTCTACAGTCACTTCTGTACCAAGGTCTGGTAATTCATAGATAACTGAGGCTACTGCATGATTGCCTATTTTTTCAACAGACTCTATTTTTTTATATTTAAAGCGATCGAAGAATTTTTTATTAAAATTAAAACTATCAATCTTTCCATTTTTATCGGCGTCAGTCTTTTTACCTCGTATATAGTTTTCTAAATTCTTACTTACATTGTCTATATCACTCTGCATTTCATCTTCATACTCATCAAGTATGTCTTCAATAATAGCGTCACTAGAACCTACCACTTGATAACGCGCCATGCTTTTAACAACGCCTGTAAGAATATCCTCTGACACTTGGTCTACGTCCACATGTTGTGAAAAAGTACTCCAATCATGGTTCTCAATAGCCGCACCAATTTGCTTCAAGGAATAGGTTGGTGTTTGTTTATAGTAAAAATAACCGCCCAATGCGCCTACAATCAGCACTACTACAACTATAATGGCCGCAATGAGCCCCGTTTTCTTCTTCGCCCCTTGTGGTGCCATCATAGGACCCTGCGGACCTTGTGGTCCTTGAAAGCCTTGCGGACCTGGATACCCCTGTGGCCCTTGAGGACCCTGGGCCCCCTTGTGGATTTTGAGCCCCTTGAAAGCCTTGATTATTTTGATACGCCCCACCACTTGGTGCCGTAGAACCATTGGGGTTCATGGAATTATTAGGATTTACAGTTTGTTCATTATCGTTCATCATGCCACCTCATCACCTTACAATTTCATAGAAAATAACTATCGAATCATATTTAACATAACTATCTACATCATATAACGCAGATTGCTCTAAATTAAGCAAACTTACCTTATTTAAAATGCCTCCGCATTACTATCCTATTTAAAACGCCTGCTGCATCACGCATCGTATTAAAACTATCTCCGCATCACGCATCGTATTTAAAATGCTTCTGCATCATTCATCTTCGTCTTCAATGCCAGCTCCGTGCCATCTGCAAATTCTACACGTTTTACCTTAAATGACATCTTCACATCATTAAAGTTATTCATATTCGCCGCCCGAAGTTTTTCATACATATCAGAATCCTCTACTAAACGATCAGAATAATAGTAAGTTCGCGTCGTATTTGTCATAGCAATATTTGTATTTTTTAATACTGCTGGAACGCGCAACACTTCATTTTTATTAGAACCAATTCCTTCAAAGACAATGTCCCCTTCAATGGTACTTACTGATTTTTCCCCCACAGTCACAGCAATATTAACTTGTAAGTAGGTATACAATGGGGAATACGCATTGCGTCCCATACGGCGCAGTGTTGGTTTCACCTCTCCTATTTTAACAGCTGCATCAATAGCCTCTTGTGTAGGCTTGTTTATTTCTGCCAGCTTAGCCTGTGCTATCTCATATAGTTCTTCACCAATATCCTCCGCGTTCGCAAGGGACATAATCTCCCAGGTACCATCGCTTAATTGAGTCATTTCAAGCTCTAAGGTAATCTCTTTGTCAAGCTTATTCTGCTTTAAAATAACATAGGCTACGGCCTGTTTACCATGAGTTTCAACAGAATCTATTTTTACAAAATCAAATGTTTTATAGATGCGCTCCACAAGTTCTCGCTCGGTTACATCATCACCATAGCTTGTAGGGGCCTTTTTATTACGCAAAATATTTTCGATTTCAGCGCTTACATTATCTACTAAAATATCGAATTCTTCATTATCAAAAATTTCATCTTTGTCGGATTGCTTTATAGATGTATAGTTATCTGACATACCCATAACTAATAAACCAGCTACAAAGTCTTCTGCTACCTAATCTACATCAACTTGTGCATCAAAGGTATACCAATCATGTTCTTGTATGGCTCGCCCAATAAGTTTCAATGAATAGGTCGGTGTCCGCTTATAATACCAATAGCCACCTGCGGCACCACCAATAATAACGACAATAAGTATTGCTACAATAGCAATAATGGTATTTCGCTTCTGTCCCATACCTAGACCTCCAACCTCAACCCTTGCATAGCACCTCATACATAACAACCTATTCCTCATTCGCTATGCATTACAATCTTTGCATATTTATTTTCATTATACCTTTAAGTTGTCCAACTGTAAAATACATACTACTCATAAGAAATAACTTTTCTGCACTCAATAAAAGCCTCTCGCCAGCTTTTATTCAATCGCCCTAATTACTTTCCTATGTAATACATAATTTCCGCTCTTTACGCCCTATTGACACAAACATTTGTTTGTAATAACATATTTATAGGTAGTTATATCGTTTATTTGTTCGGTTATTTAAATGCTATTTGCCCTACTTAAAAGAGATGTTGTATCTATTGGATGTTGCGGAGGTCTTATGTCTTTGATTAATTATGAATTAGAGCCAAAATCGGATATAGCCTTTGTGGACATGAAGTCTTTTTATGCCAGCGTGGAATGCGTAGAGCGCGGTCTTCATCCCCTCACGACCTCCCTCTGTGTAATGAGTCGCGCCGACAATTCAACAGGCCTTATCTTAGCATCCTCGCCGACTTTCAAGAAAGTATTCGGTAAGGAAAATGTAAGTCGTGCCTATGACTTGCCCTTTTATGTAGACACGCGTAAGTTCAACTACAAAAGAGCCCTTCAACAAGGGCTCCCCATTACACCAACGTTCGTAAAATATATTGAAGATTGGGCCAAACGTACACTCTTCGTGCCACCGCGCATGAGTGTGTATATTTTAAAAAATCTTGAAGTACAACGTATTTTTCATAACTACGCAGCACCTGAAGATATTTGCCCCTATTCCATTGATGAAGGCTTCATTGATTTAACACAGTCACTCAATTATTTTTTGCCTGACCCCCAATTAAGTCGCAAGAAAAAACTCGATATTGTGTCGGCTAAAATTCAACATGACATCTGGCAAACTACAGGAATTTACTCCACCGTGGGCATGTCTAATGCCAATCCGCTACTAGCCAAACTCGCCCTTGATAATGAAGCAAAAACGACCGAAACAATGCGTGCTAATTGGTCCTACGAAGATGTGTGTACCAAAGTCTGGAGTCTCCCTAAGCTCACAGACTTTTGGGGCATTGGCCGGCGTACAGCAGCTCATTTGAACCGCCTTCACATCTTTTCGATTAAAGACTTAGCCCAAAGCAATCCCGATATACTACAACGGGAGATGGGCATTATAGGCCTGCAACTTTGGTTTCATGCCAATGGCGTTGATGAAAGCAATGTACACATGCCTTACCGACCACAGTCTAAAGGCATTGGTAATTCCCAAATTTTGCCGCGCAACTATGACAAGCAGCACGAAATTGAACTCCTCTTAGCGGAAATGGCGGAACAAGTGGCCATTCGGCTAAGAAAAACACATCAACTAGCCCAATGTGTATCTATTTATATTGGCTTTTCAAAAGAGGTCGCTCAGCGCCCCTTACAAGGGCAAATGAAAATTCCTCCGTCACAACTGACAGATGACTTAGTGGCCCATGTAAAAACTCTATTTCGTAAGCATTATAAAGGTGGTGCCGTGCGACAAATAGGAGTGCGTTACTCCAAGCTAAGTAGTGATGAATATCGTATTACATCCCTATTCGAAGATGCGGACACTGTCGAAAAAAACTACAAACTGCAGCGTGCCATTGATAGTATTCGCGAACACCACGGTTTTGTATCCATCCAAAAAGGCTCCTCCTTATTATCCTATTCCCGCGCCATTAAGCGCAGTCGCCTTATCGGTGGGCATTCAGCCGGTGGCTTGGATGGTCTCACATGATAAAACGACTGTATCTCCCCTATGAGTCCGCTAGGGCCTATCGCGATCGAGGTATGGCTAAATGGATGGGTTTCTTTATTTCTGACCATCTCTCGGCCTTGCAAGAAAGTGCGATTACTGTTGAATTTGCAGAGGATGTAAGTGTGGACGAAATCCTAGAATGGCTCAGTCAAATTTATATTCAACAACTTATCATGACGTATTATGTAAAGTCTAAAAAAGGTATTCAAGAAATAAAAGGTCGTATCTTAGAGCTCACCTTGGACCATATGATACTCCAGGTCCCGACTGATACAGCTACGCCTACATATGAACGAATTGAAATTATACATATTATAAAGCTAAGCAAAGGTGGTGATGATGATGCATTCTAGGCCCTTTCAAAAAAATGAAATTCAATTTGCCTATTTTTCGGAAAATTATTTAAAATTTGAAGCTGATTTCTATCGCTACTCCGCCATGCACATTCCGCTAACCTTTTTAACAGACGACATTTTACATAGCATGGCTGAAGCACAAAGTAATTATTTTAAATTAAATAAAGAAAATGCCAAAGATCATCGTGCCCATTATTTCTTCTTTACATTGCAAATTATAAAATCAACGCCTTTAATTCGCCAATATGTGTATGTAGGTCATTCGCTCTGTTCGAGTCCCTTTAACGAGACTACAGAAAAAATTCAAACGGCTAAGTAAAATAAAACTAGCCATAAGATTTGACTACATAGGGGCCCGTTCTTATGGCTAGTTTATTTTATATAAACAATATGTTGCCTCTTCATAGGTGCCGGCAATAGATAATGTGTTAATAATAGAATACAGACCTATTAATATACAACGTATTGTTATATCTAACACTATTAAATTTATTTTTCAAGGCTTACTTTTCTATATAAAGTATCCTTTGGGAATCGTTCTACCACTTCCCAACGGCCTGACAAGTTTTCTAAGAAATCTTTTTCTCTTTTATTACTTACTAAAGCTACTACATGACTAGTCTGATTAATTTTCTCTTCTGCCACAAAAGGCATTACATTTTTATTATTCCAATTCATAGCAGATGGCCTAAGACTTGGAATGTCTTCGGCTTTAGCAAGGCGATAAATTAACTGATTGCTATAAAATACTGATGAAGCTCGATAGTCTCCATAACTTACTACTATATCGCCAGATTTAACAATTGTAGTTACAGCCTTTGAAATAGCTCCGCCTGAGTACATATAACAATATGGTATGGCTACCATGAAGGTTAAAATTGTATATACAATCATGCTTCCTATAGACAAGTATCTTACTATTTTTACATGTGTAACTAACATGCGCCCCATCAATATAGCAATGGGCATCATATATGGCAAGGTATATGTTGTATATTTAGTAGCCATATTTTGAAAAAAGAAAAACACTGTGCCAGCCCAAATTAGCAAAAATAAAGTCGTATCATCCAAGGTTTTCAATTTATCTTTTAAACAAGACCAAGATAAACCTATTTGACCATTATGCTCTTTCCAATAGTTACGTAAGGCAATAGGCAAAGTAAATACCCAAGGAACGAATCCAATACAAAAAATACCGGTGTAATAATACCATACATCTACATTAGGATGCTCCGATACGGTGGCACGTAATACATTATGAACACCTAAAAATACCATGACAAAATCCATACCATGCACTGCATACATATAGAGATACCAAGGCAAGCCTATGACAAAAAAGAAAAGGAAACCCGAAAACAATTTCATATGCTTAAAAGCCTTTACATCTCGCTTCATAAGAAGAAATATTATAGCAATTAAACCTGGCAATAATAGCCCTATGGGCCCTTTAGTAAGTACGGCTAAAGCAGCAAACCCATAAGCCCCCCAATACCATTTATAGTCGGTTTTATAGCCTAAATAAAAGCAAATCAAACTGGCACTAAAAAATACAAATAAGGTCATATCAGTAATCACGGCCTTAGAAATGAGCCAATACTCAAATGATGTGCCTAGTACTAAGCTAGAAACCAAAGCAGTTTTACGATTATACAAATAAGTAGTAAAACCATAGGTTAGGTATAAGCCCAAGAGTCCTGTTAAGGCCGTAAAAAATCGAGCTGACCACTCAGAAATGCCCCATAATTTAAAGGCACCGATTAGTTCCCAGTAAAAGAAAATAGGCTTATCATACCAATAATTACCATAGATTTGCGGTGACATATAATTATGCGCTGCCACCATCTCTTTAGCGGTTAATACATAATTTGACTCTACTGGATCTGTAATAAATAATGCATCATTACCAAGAAAAAATAGACAGATACTAACTAAAGTCAATATTACTAGATGAGTTTGTAACTCATACTTTTGAAATAAAGCCTTCTTAATCGATTGGTAAGTTATTTTATGCATTGTAGATGTTGCTAACTCTTGATGACCTAAAACGCCTTGTGCCTTTAATTTAATATTCGCTTTCATCTCTTGGCTCTCCCTTATTCTTTGCCTTGTACAACAGCTTCTTGTTTCATATTAGTCTCCTTGTGGCTTACTATATTTTGTTTCAATCCAATCCACGAATTGCACCAAGTCATGCCATAGTATTGCACTAATTTAACACTGCCATATCCAATACATAGTCCAAGAATGATACCACCCAATACATCTGTTGGATAATGTACGGTTAAATATAAACGGGAAAAAGCCATACTAATTGCTAGCCCCAATACAAGGTAACGACCGTTAAGTCGATGCATAAGTGCTATCGTAGCTATAGCAAAAGAAGACCACGTATGACCAGACGGAAAGGAATAGCCACTAGGTGGCGTAATCAACAAGGACAAAGAAGGGTCCACTATAAAAGGCCGAAATCGGGCAATAAGGGGCTTAAGTCCTATATTGCAAATTAATACGCCAAGACATAATGCGATTATCATAGTAAATCCAGTCTTCCGATATTTCTTATTTATTAGCAAATATAGGCCTAATACAATCCACATAGCACCACTGTCACCGAGCTTGGTAAACCACACCATGCCCATATCAAGCCAAGATGTATGAATATATTGTACAATCATATGTAATATAGTTAAGTCAATCTGTGTAATCCAATCCATAATACGTACCTCATATCATTATGTTTCTTAATTCTAATGTTATTGCACTCAGTATACACAAAAGACTTAAACAACTTGTTAGTAAGTTTTAAAAGAATTTTAAACAAATGCACATAAAAAAAGACCTACCCATGCTCCCACATGAGTAGATCTTTTTACTTATTCTATTAGTAACACGGCCCGATTGTATTACGTTAAGGTTCTATGCGTTAGATGTAAACTAAATTTTAAATCGATAGCCTACACCCCAAACGGTTTCAATATATTTAGGATTACTAGGGTCATCTTCAATTTTATCTCGCAAGCGATTGATGTGAACAGCCACCGTGGCCACATCGCCTACAGCATCAAAACCCCATATTTTTTCGTACAAGCTTTCTTTATCGAATACAATGTCTGCGTTTTTCACTAGAAAAACGAGTAATTCATATTCCTTATTTTTTAAATACACTTCCTCATTATGTACGAAAACACGATGAGCACTTGGTTGTATGCGCAAATGGCCCACTACATATTCTGTATCACGCGCATCAGTACCAACGCCATGGGAGCCCACAAGGCGTTCGTATTGTGCCAAGTTGGCCTTCACACGAGCCACTAGAATGCTAGGGGAAAATGGTTTTTCAATATAGTCATCAGCCCCTAGTCCAAGACCACGAATTTTATCAATATCTTCTTGTTTTGCTGTAACGAGTAAAATAGGAATCGTAAGTTCTTTGCGCAATTCTTTACAAATAGCGAAACCATCCATGGTCGGAAGCATCACGTCTAGTAAAATTAAATTAAACTGTCCTGATAAGGCTCGTTCTAAACCTTCTTGACCATCGGCCACAATCTCCACTTCAAAGCCATTAATCTCCAAATAATCTCGCTCAATTTCAGCAATAGCTTGGTCATCTTCTATAATTAAAATCCGTTTCATGAATTAACTCCTTTATATACCCCTTTATGCAATTCTTTATATACCCTTTTATATAAGCCCTTATACTTCTTTGTATAACTCTTTATACAAAACCTTTTACCACTCTTTTTATAATTCCTTATATCGTCCTTCACCTAGCACGTTCAGCTGATCCTAAATCTAATATTGTATCCTATACTATGCTAAGCCTTTATCTAGCATTTTCATCCAAATGCGGTAAGGTAATGGTTATGGCTAATCCCTGTGGTGCTACTAGGGACGCTTCGACCTGACCCGCCATACGATGCACTAATTTTTGCACGATAGCAAGGCCTAAACCACTGCCCTTTTGTGGCTGACGCCGTGCCGCATCACCACGATAAAACACATCAAATAAACGCGCCAAAACATCAGAGTTTACGCCTGGACCATCATCGGCAATACATAATTGAACAGCCCTAGTCTTACCTAGCAGTCCCGCCGATGGTGCATCACTTGCCGAGGACACAAGCTTACAGCATATAACGGCATGGCCCTGATTTTGCACCTTGTATTTCACAGAATTATCTAGAATATTGGTAATAATACGATTTAGCTGGAATGTATCAGCCCATACAGCTATCGTGGAATCCACTGGCTCGAGCTCCACAAGCAGGCCTTTTTGAGCGTAATTGTCTTTTTCTCGTTCATAGAAATCTTGTAAAAACTGCTGTAAATTCACAGCTTCTGGATAATAGGGATATTCATCTAAGTCCATTTTAGAAAAAGCAAATAGCTCTGTAATCATATGCTCTAATTCATTAGATTTAGTCAAAATCATCTGTGCATACTTGGCCCGCTTATCTGGCGTGGACGCCACATTGTCAGCGAGACCCTCTGCATACGCTTTAATAGATGTTAAAGGAGACCGTAAGTCATGTGAAATGCTGGCTAGTAATTCTTTTCGATTTGTCTCTTGCCGCTGCACCAGTTCCACCGACTCTTTCAAGCGTTTAGCCATGTCATTAAAATCTTCGCACACTGGCTTAAATTCGTCATTCCGATCATACTTAAGGCTTACACTCAAATTTCCCTCTTTAATTTCCTTTACGCCCTTAGATAAAGTAGTTAGAGCCGATTTTATAGAATTAAACGTAAATCGTGTAAGCAGTCGATTTGCCACTAAAATAATTCCCACAATGCATATAAAAATAAAAATAAGCGTATATTTTACAGTATTTTTCCCTGGCCAATGCAAGGTGTTAAGCTCATAACCAAATACATAGGCCTTGTATAGCCCTTGTTCCGTCATGATATGGCGTACTGATACAGCCTCTTCGCCAGCTGAAATAATGCCCGTATGATCTAAGGTATCCGCTACAGTACGTAAACGATTGGCCTCATTATCAGGCTCAATGCCCCAAGTACACAATTCACCACTTGGATCTTTTACTTGCACTGTGTACCCCGTTAAATACCGCAAAGACGTGGCCACATCAGATATTTTAGGATTTTGACCACGGCGACTTGTTTCTAAAATCTTGCCTTCAATCTGCGTCAACATAAAGGTACTATTTTGCTCAAAATCTTCTAAATCCTGAACGCCTATATTATTTTGTTGCACTAAAGGAGCCCACAAGGCGGTAATGCCAAAAAACAGCACTACCACGGCCAATACAGCGGGGATAGCAATCATCAAAAAGTTAGAAATAGATAATCGATTTTTTATTGTCATTAAAGCCCTCCATACTCTTTCTAACTCATTATAGTTAATAATTCTTCATTACACCCACTACATTCAAATTATATATATTACAACTCTTCATTCTTTTCAAGTAAACGCTTATAGCTTTTTTCCATTAAAATAGCACCCAAAGGTGTAGTAATAACGATGGCCATAACAGCTGCGGTTAAAATAAGATGACCACTAGCAAGGCCCATAGTTAGGGGAATCCCACCAATGGCAGCTTGCACAGATGCCTTAGGCCAATAGGACACTATCGTATAAAGACGCTCTTTTTTATTTAACGGTGAGCCACTCACACTAATCAATACACCTAAGGACCGAGCCAATAATCCTAATACTAAAAGCACCACTAATGTAGCCCCTGCCATGGTAATGTATGGAATATTAATAGCTGCCCCTACGAGGACAAATAAGAGTACTTCTGTAGGTCCCCATAAAACTGACACGCTATGCGATATATGTTGCCCCACCTCATCAGTACTTAAGGAGCGCACTAAACTGGCCATGACCATAACAGCTAATAGACCTGATGTAGGAATCCATTGACCTATATAATTGCCTAAGTTCATTAATCCTATCGATACGCCCACTAGCACAATACCGGCACTCATCACATTAGTAGGTTTCCACATCATAAATAGGCGCCACATAATGAAACCACCCAAAGTCCCTATAACAAGGCCCATACTAATGGCAATGGGAAACTCTTCTACGACCTGTAATAAAGTCATATTGCCTTTTATAAAATCAAGCAACACGCCAAAGATGGTAACTACAATAATATCATCGAGGGCTGACCCAGCTAGTAATAATTGTGGCACCCCCTTTTTAATGCCATATTTTTCCTTTATTAATTCCGTCATTCTAAACACTACGACCGCTGGTGATACGGCACATACGACGGCACCAAATAAAAAACCTTCCACCCAAGAGAGTTGAAATAACCAATGACTCAAACTGGCCAAAGTAATAATTTCTAACGCTGAGGGCAAAAAGGCCATGCCCACCACAGGCCGTCCTAAAGTGCGAATGTCTTTAATGCGAAGAGATATGCCGGCTTTTAATAAAATAACGAGCAATGCCAAAGTGCGAAACTCACCACTTACAGCTATCATATCATCGCTTAATAACTGAAATCCCATAGGCCCCAAAACAATTCCTACGAGAATCATCCCAATAATTCGTGGAATGCGCAGCAAATTGGCTACATAAGAACCAGCCATACCGCCTAAAAATATATAGGCTAAGGATACTAACATACATGCCTCCAAAACGCTAAGTAGCGCAATATATAAAATATAAACTCGACTCCAGTCAACTGTATAAAAACGCCATGCTATTGCCACTACACCACAAAATGCAATCCTACTAAGGCTACACGGCAACAATAGCACTAGACACTACGCGTTTACATCATCTTTGACTCCACTACCATCAAAATACCAGCCCCTACAGAAATAGTCGCTGGTCCCCGCCATTCATTACTGACGCCCAGGGGAAATGAATTAGTAAAGGTAACCTCATCTACTTCATATTTTGTACCTTTTATACGTACTTTTTCACAAATATCCGTAAGGGAAAATACAGATAATGCATAATTCAATCTCGGCTGTAAGGTAATAGTCCTTTCACTCAATACATGGACCCGTTGATTTTGACTAAACAGGGTTACCGATGCCCCTTCTTTGACAGCAAATGTGGCCGCTTGAATATTCCCCCACAAATGGTCAAAGCGACCACCAAAAGCACAATACATATAAATCTGAGAGGCCCCTTCTCCTATAGCGTAGCGAAGGGCTGCTAATGCATCGGTATCATCCTTTTCTACAGGTAACGTAAGGACAGGTATATCAGTTGGTATTTGTCCTTCATAGGAATCAAAATCCCCTACTAATAAATGAGGCTTGATTCCATTTTTCTTAGCATATGTATAGCCTCTATCGCACGCAATAATATAATCGGCGCGTTCTATCTGGTCAAAACTATCCTCTGTGCCACCAAGGATAATTGCGCAAATTTGTTTCATACGAACTCCCTATTATGTACTATGACTTTCTTATATATCGTGTACTATAACTCTCTTTATATAAAATCTTACTTTATAGTATATACGATTATAATACGCGTCAGTATAGAAAAATGCAAAGTTTATAAAAATTTTAAAAATAAACTAATCACTCCAATAAAAAAAATTAATCATCACGACTAGAATGTAAAGCTCCCATATAAGACCACGTACTCAAAGCAGAATCTAAATCCACCCTAGATTGTTCTATACAATATGGCAAACGCCAAAAATATAGCACACTCATATAACACAAAAAACTATAGCACATGCATATAACACTAAAAACTATAGCACATGCATATAACGCCAAAAACTATAGTACACGCATATAACATCAAAAACTATAGTACACGCATATAACATCAAAAACTATAGCACAAAAAGCCGCCTCACTAATCTCTTACTAGATTAATGAAGCGGCTTCTTTGCTTGTTTCTTTATTTTTATTTATTTGCTTGTTTCTTTATTTCGTTAACTTATTTGTTATTTTTTAGCTTTTTTTTTCATCCAACGATTATCAAAGCTAAAGCGACCAGGGCCAACGATGAAGAGCATAATCGCACCAAACATCATTTGAGAAGGATAATCCCATTTAAAGAACCCATGACCAAGGTCTACTAAAGTAGCCACTAATAAAGTGCCTGCTACTAGCAAAGTACCTAAGCGAGTAAATAAACCAAGGATAATTAATAGACCTCCCACTAATTCAGCAAAGGCTGCCATTGTACCAAGGAATAAATAGCCCCCTGTAATACCAAATTGACCTAGCATAGAACCTACACCATATAGCATTTGTTCGCCACCGGCAAATTTTAAATACCCATGAACCATCATGGATAAACCAAGTACAATACGATAAAATAATAAGCCTTGATCTTTTAAGTTAAAGTTAAATAATAATTGTTTCATACTACACGACTCCTTTTCCACTATCACAAATTCTGTCGTCTTATTTGTGATACTTTAATTCACACATTATACATACAACAACTAATTCATTCCTATGTATCACTAGCCAATAACTAGTAATATTCTCAATTACATGTTGTATTATAACGAGAATTTTATCATTCGTCAAGTAGTAAATCTATTTTTTTAGATGTATTAGCGACCCACTACGCTGATGCGTTCTTGTACATGTTTGCCCGCTTCGATTTCGTCAACCATAGCAATGGCATAATCCGCATAACTTACTACACTTTCGCCCTTATCATTAAGAGTAAATTCTTCACCGGCTAAAATATATTCACCTGCACGAGGGGCTTCAGCTTGGAAATCAGCAGCAGGACTTACAAAGGTCCATTTTACATCATTACGTTTACGTAACGCTGCTAATTCATCAGTTTGTGCCTTAGCCAATGGATAGAATACTTTAGGGAATTCTGGCGTATCAAGTAATTGCACAGTATGTTCTTTATTAACATATAAACTACCAGCCCCGCCTACTACAAGTAAACGAGTCGTACTACCAGAAAGTAAATCAGCTAGATGCATAACAGATTTTGTATGAAGATCTAACGTATCTGGTGCAAATGTACCAAAGGCATCAACAACAGCATCAAAACCAGCTAAATCTTCTTTAGTTAAATCAAAAATATCTTTTTGTACAAATTGTTTTGCTTCGGACTTATTGGCACTGCGAGCAAAACCAGTTACTTCGTGACCACGGCTCAATGCTTCAGCAACAACTAATTTACCAACTTTACCATTTGAACTTACTACTGCGATTTTCATATACTCATCCTCCATTATACAGGGCCTTCATATAGGCCTACTCTCTACACACTCTTA
This sequence comes from uncultured Veillonella sp., assembly GCF_937981445.1. Lineage (GTDB taxonomy): Bacteria > Bacillota > Negativicutes > Veillonellales > Veillonellaceae > Veillonella_A. Next base: position 17,323 of record NZ_CALJON010000004.1, read on the forward strand.
TCATTACAAGACAAATACAACCCTATAATTACCTATGGGGCAGACACAATAATATATATACGGTACATAGCTTGGATTGCTTGGATTGCTTGGATAGCTTGGATAACTTAGATACCTTACATATCTTAGGTAATGTATATCGCTTAGATACTTTACATAACACGCATATGTCTTAATCAAATCGTTAGTGCTTATTATTTATCTTGTAATGATTTTGTTTACATGATGATTATACGACACTCAAGATGTAATGTCAATGGTTACATTTTATTTTTTTAATAAAAAAACGCTAACTAGTAGGTAAGTCCTACTATTAGATGGAGCTCTAGTCTAATAGCAGCCAGCTTACACTTACTGTTAGCGTCTTATTACTTTCTATCTTCCCTATGACAATACTATTTGTTTATATGTATCGCTTCGGGATATTTTGTTATTTTATTCCCCTCGTTCGCGTCCTTCTTCAGGTTTCATCAAAGGGAAGAAAATAACATCGCGAATGGATGGACTATCTGTTAGGAACATAACTAATCGGTCGATGCCAATACCGAGGCCTGCCGTTGGAGGTAAACCATATTCTAGGGCATCAATAAAATCTTCGTCCATCTGATGTGCTGATTCATCGCCTAATTCACGTTCCCGCATTTGCTGTTCAAAGCGCGTCCGCTGATCGAAAGGATCATTGAGCTCGGAAAAGCCATTCGCTAATTCACGGCCAAAAATATAAGCTTCAAATCGATCCGTAAGCCATGGTTTTTCTCGGCTTTGCTTAGCTAGTGGTGATATTTCCAATGGATGACCAGTTATGATCGTAGGCTGAATTAATTGCCCTTCCGCTACTTTTTCAAAGCATGCATTCATGACCTTGCCAATGCCATCATGGTCACTGTACTCAGCGCCTAAGCGATCCGCTAATTGCTGGGCATCATCCAGTGTTTCTACTTCGTCAAAGTCTTCACCGGAGTACTTTTTAATCGCTTCCACCATGGTCATACGCTGCCAAGGTTCTTTAAAATCAATCTCCACCCCTTGGTACATGACCTTGGTGGACCCTGTCACTTGTTCCGCACAATAACAAACTAAATCTTCAATTTGCTTAATCATGTCATTATAGTCGGCATATGCTTGATAGGTCTCCACCATAGTAAATTCTGGGTAATGACTCTTATCAATCCCTTCATTGCGGAAGTTTCGGTTAATTTCAAAGACGCGGTCAAAACCACCTACGATGAGGCGTTTTAAATATAATTCAGGCGAAATACGCAAGTACACATCCATATCATGGGCATTGTGATGGGTAATAAAAGGCCGTGCTACAGCGCCACCGTATAGGTTTTGCATCATCGGCGTTTCCACTTCCATAAAATTGCGTTTTAAAAGCCAATCTCTAATACAAGCAATAATATGAGCCCGCTTTTTAAATACATCGCGCACTTTAGGATTCATAA
>NZ_CALJON010000005.1 GCF_937981445.1 uncultured Veillonella sp.
AGAGGATGCTGCATTAGTAATTGTTAAGCTATAGCTTGGATCTAGGCTAGATACCATAATGCGTGGGAACAAGCCTGCAAAGTATGCAACAGTAATGGAGATAATAGTTAATACACTAAAAGTGAAGCCCCAACCTACACGACGCATACGAGTGAATACCCAAGATACGATGAAGAATACAATTGCTGCTGCATAAGCAACCATAGCGAATGTGCTATTGAATAAATCAGTGTATACATACGTAGCACCAACTAATACTAAAGCACCTACCGCTGTAATTACACCTTCAACTAAAGCCGTTGCACGAGCGCGTTCAGAAATATCACCTAAGGTTTTAAGTGAAGTATAAAGCGCACCATGGTATACGAATACTAAAATGAAAGCAATACCGCAAAGAATTGTATAAGGGCTTAATAAATCAAAGAAGCCACCTACAAAGTTCATATTGCCATCAATTGGTGTACCTTGAATCAAGTTACCTACCGTAACACCCCAAAGAAGAGCTGGAATCAAGGAACCAAAGAAAATGCAATAATCAAAGGTTTTACGCCATGCTAAGGATTTGTCTTTACTGCGGAATTCAAATGCTACACCACGAGCAATTAAGGCAGCAAGCATTAAGAATAAAGCAAGATAGAAGCCACTGAATAAAGTAGCATATACATGTGGGAAGGACGCGAATGTAGCACCACCAGCGGTGATCATCCATACTTGGTTACCATCCCATACAGGACCTACTGTATTAATCATTTGACGACGTTCTACGTCAGTTTTACCAAGGAATGGTAATAAAATACCAACACCATAGTCAAAGCCTTCAAGTACGAAGAATCCAGCAAATAGAACGCATACTAGAATAAACCATACTACATCTAAATGTTGTAAAATTACTTCCATAATGCTGCCTCCTCTCTAACATCATGAGATGGATTGCCTTCTGGACCTTTTTTAATGTGTTTTACTGCAAGATAAAGGGCAGCAATAGCAGCCAATACATACACTGCAGTAAAGCCAATAATTGTTGTTAAGATTTCATTAGCTGTTACAGTTGGCGATACACCAGCCGCTGTTTTCTGTAAGCCATAAACAAGCCAAGGTTGACGACCCATTTCTGCTACATACCAGCCACTTGCGTTAGCAATGTAAACGAAAGGCAACATCCAGAACACAGTTTTTAACATAGGACGAGATGTTTCAAGCTTACCAGCGCGATTCATTGCAAAGGCAACGATAGCTACTAATAACATTAACATACCGGAGAATACCATGGCACGGAAAGTCCAGTACATGGACGTTACATGTGGTACATAATCTCCAGGACCATATTTAGATTCATCAGCTTTTTGAAGATCTTTCATACCTTTTACTTCGCCATTGAAATCATCAGTGGCTACAAAGCTTAGTACTTTAGGAATTTCAATAAAGCTATTAGTTGTTTGATTTTTTTCATCAATTGTAGCAAACATACTGAAAGAAGCACCTTCAGTTGTTTCCCAAAGACCTTCTACAGATGCGATTTTCATTGGTTGAACTTTAGTTACATATTGACCATGTAAGTGCCCTGCACCAGCTACTAAAATACCACCAATAATAGAGAATACTAAGCCCCATTTCATAGAGCGTTTGTAGAAGTCTAAGGCATTATTGCGTAAAATATGCCATGCACTAATAGACGCAATAATAACACCAGCAGTTAATAAACCATCTGTAAAAATGTGACCAAATTGGCCTGGCACATAACCATTCGTTAAAATCGCACCAAAACTTTCCATTTCAGCACGGCCATTACGAATAACAAAGCCTACTGGATTTTGCATGAAAGAACTTGCTACTAAAATCCAGAATGCAGATAAATTAGTACCAATTGCTACAAGTACCGCTACTGTAGCATGAGCTTTTGCAGAAAGACGATCCCAACCAAAAATCCAAGCACCCATAAAAGTGGATTCAAGGAAGAAAGCGGTTAGCGCTTCCAATGCTAGAGGGGCACCGAAGATATCGCCCATAAAACGGGAGTATTCAGACCAGTTCATACCAAAATGGAATTCCTGAACGATACCGGTAACAACACCCATGGCAAAATTGATTAAAAATAATTTCCCCCAGAACTTTGCCATTTTTTTGTACATTTCATTTTTTGTTGATACATAGGCAATTTCCATGCAAGCAACAACTACTGTCATCCCTAGGGTTACTGGAACGAACAGCCAATGATAGATCGATGTCAACGCAAATTGCAATCGAGCTAACATAATTGCATCCATCATATTAATACCTCCTCACATTAACAATCGCGCGCTTGCGCCTTCGATGGACATCCTCGCTTTAAATGAATTTCTCGTTCACGTTTAGCCAAGGTTTCAAAATCTACTGCCTTCAGTTCAGTAATAAGATTCTTTTGAATATGACAAAAGCTCTCTTGTACTGCACAACTGCCATGACATCCACGGGAACAGGTTTCATTATCATAGAGACAACGCTGTAAATACGTAGCCCCCTCAACCGCTTCGATTACATCAAATAAAGTAACCTCTTTCGGCTGTTTAGCTAAAGCAAACCCGCCATCAACACCACGGAACGAACGCATAATGCCACTGGCAATAAGAGGTCTCATAATTTTTAATAAGAACCGATCAGGAATTTTTTGAGCCTTCGCCAGTTCGCTACCTGTGATTTTCGTCCCGTTAGGCAATAGTGCCATATGTAAAACCATGCGAAATGCATAGTCTGTGGCCGTATTTAGTTTCATTGTTCTTCTCCCCACCTAATCACGATTTTGTAAAACTAAACTATTTCGAAATATTTCGATTTTTCTTTTTTTATTTTTACATAACAAAAATAGTATACTTTACATTTATAAAAAAAAGCTCATAAGTTGAGCATTTTTCTATTCTCAAATACATTATAGACAATCCTGCCATTAAATGCAATATAATCTTGCATATTCATTCACTTTTAGTACTACATAACAAGGTGTTATCTTTTTAATTCCTACCATAATGATGAGAATAAGAATTCACAATTCGGCACCAAATATACATTTTACTCGTCCTCTTTTCAACAAGTCATACATGTCAATCCTTAGTCATTAAGTACAGAATACTGATTTTTGCTCTTTTTTTCACATAAAAAAGGCCTCGTAACGAGGCTTTAATTATATTTAAATTTAAATTATGGATAAAATCCCTTGAATGATGGAATATGCCACAGCTGACATAATCGCACTAAGTGGAATCGTAACAAACCACGCCATAACCATTGAACGAGCTACGCCCCAATTTACCGCTTTAACACGTTTAGCTGTGCCAACACCCATAATAGAACCACTTACTACATGAGTTGTAGACACTGGTAAATGTAAAAAGGTAGCTGTAAAAATTGTAATGGCTGAGTTAAGGTCTGCTGCAAAGCCATTAATGGTTTCAAGTTTAAAAATCTTAGTCCCCATGGTGGAAATAATACGCCAACCACCGGCAGCTGTACCTAATGCCATAGCTGTAGCACAAGATAATTTAACCCACATAGGAACATCTAAAGTTTCAATATAACCACCACTGAGTAATGTTAGGGTAATAATCCCCATAGCCTTTTGCGCATCATTGGAACCATGAGAAAATGCCATCAAAGTGGCTGATAATAATTGCATGTTGCGGAAACTATCATTTAAAGCAATTGGTGAAAATCGGCCAAATAAAAGTAAAAGTACATTCATAATAATATAGCCAAACACCATGGCAATAATAGGTGATAATACAAGGGATAAGAAAATTTTGCCAATACCGGTAAAATTGAGCGCTTCATACCCTACAGATACCATTACAGCCCCTACTACACCACCGATTAAGGCGTGAGAAGATGAACTAGGTATACCATACCACCAAGTAATTAAATTCCACGCAATGGCACCCAATAAGGCAGCACTGATTACTTCTGCATTAATTAGGCTAGCAGAAATAACTAAATCGCCACCAATTGTTTTAGCTACCCCCGTACTAACTAAGGCACCTGCAAAGTTTAGAACCGCCGTCATCATAACAGCTTTTTGTGGTGAAATAGCACGCGTTGATACAGATGTGGCAATAGCATTCGCTGTATCATGGAAACCATTAATATAGTCAAAGGCCAATGCTAAAAACACCACAAACCAGACTAACCAATGATCAAGCATACTTCAATACAACCCGGCGGAATGTGCCAACCAAATCCTCACAACCATCAATTACATCTTCGATGGAGTTGAGAATTTCCTTCCATTTAATCAATTCAATTGGATCTGTACAATCTCTAAATAAAGTCGCCATTTCTTCATGGTATACACCATCAGCTACTTCTTCTAGACGCAATACTTCAAGCACGCGGCCTTCCACTTTGACATGATTCTTTTTTAAGCTATTCATATACGAAATGGATTTAGTAATGTGTTTTAAACATTTTTGTACAATCTGAATGAGCTTTACGGCCCCTTCATTAGGTTTCCCTACATTATACATACACATTTTATCCATAATGTCTTTCATACTATCAATTGTTGTATCTAATTGGGAAATCAATAATTGAATATCTTCACGATCCATTGGGGTAATAAAAGTAGAACGCAATTTTTCTACTGTTTCATTAACAAGTTTATCTGCATCTTTTTCTTTTGCGTCAATCACTGTTAATGCTTCTTCTTTTGTTAATTCCCCTTCAAATGCCTTCTCCATAATAATAGACGCTTCATGACATAATTCAGCGTGACTATTTAAAAGGTTAAAAAATTTTTCCTCTTTGCTTTTTAAATGAAAAGCCATAGTATCCTCCAAAACCTATGCTGGCACCATTAGTAACTAATGAAAAGTATATTTACATACTCAATAATTATAGCATATCAATAAACGATTTACCAATGATTGGTAAGTTGCAAAATCCATATATTTATGAATATGTTATATCCAATTTGCAAAGTATGAATTTATTTCTAAAATAATGATGTTATTTATTTACTTCAAAGACTAAATGTTTAATTTCTGGCAAAATTAATTTTTTCATGCCCAAAGTAACGGCACCTACTGAACCGGGTAAGGCAAAAATAAGTACATCATCTGCCACCCCTGCTATAGCACGGGACGCCAAGGCTTTTGTGCCAATATCTTCAGTATAACTTAAGTATCTAAAAATCTCACCGAAGCCGGGGATTTCCTTACTTAATATACTCCCTACCGCTTCAATGGTAACATCGCGCTTAGCAATGCCAGTACCACCGGTCAAGATAATAGCATCCAAGGCCTCTATGGCAATCCAACGATCTAGCACTTCTGTAATTTTAGACGCATCGTCAGGTAGTAAGGTTCGTACTTTTACAATATGGTCTTCCGTCTCTAGTAACTCAACCACCTTATTACCACCTTTATCCGTAGCAGGTGTACGGGTATCAGATACAGTAATCACGCCAACCACCAATGGTCTATCTTGTACTTCTTTTAGTGACATACTACCTCCCTAACTACTATCCTACATATTTTATATATAATTTTAAAATAATTCAGCCTATATATGTTGTTTATATACACTTTAATCTTAGTATATCATGAAATACAACCTCATTCCATGTAGGAAATGAATACTAATATAAAAAGCAGCTCTTCTTATGAAATGAATGATGACGTCTATCCATGTCCTAAGAAAAAATCCCCTTGTTAAGTTATTTGATTGCTTTTAAAGGGGATGTTATTTTTTTATTATACTCCAAATATTACTACAGTACAGCATGACAACACTACTTCATCACTATATCACAATATAACTGCCTCACTATATCACAGTATCACTGCACCACTATATCACAATATCACTGCACCACTATATTTATACTAACTGCTAATATCATGAAGAGTATACAAAGCCTACTTTAAATCTCTTTCTTTTTCTTCTATAAAATCTATAATTGCTTTTTCAAAATCTATGCCCATCCGATTTGATAATGAGGCTAACCACCATACACATTCACCAATTTTATGAGGAAGTAAATTATTAAGATCCTCCTCTGTATTAGCTGTAGGCCATGTTTTTTCATAAGCCATAGCCAGACGCCCTACTAAGGCTGCATCTGTAAGGAAACCTAATGCATCTTCTTCAACAGTCCAACGTTGATTATTAATGGAATCTTCTAATTTATGATAAGCCTCACGAATCATTAAATTACGTTCAATAGCTTCTTGTAATGTAACCTTATTTTTGCTCATATAATTTTTCCTTTTACAAATACATTTAATACAAAATTAAATCCGAAGAGCCTATGAATACCTGTTCTTTTATTATAGTATAACAAAATATATTATACTCTGTTATATAAAACATTACTTTGAGTTTATACTTACAATAAAGCTTCTTTTATACTATGATCCATAGCAAAACTTCTGCTATGTTAGCTGAAATCTAGCCTTCTATCAGCAACTTCCTGCTCAGTGGCTGTGGATTTCTCTCCGAGAAATCTTACGCCATGAGCTACACGATTCACAATAATTTATGCGTCGTTACCACTCCTTCAAATTATGTTCACTGTGTATCCCCGGGCCGCTTCT
>NZ_CALJON010000006.1 GCF_937981445.1 uncultured Veillonella sp.
TTCTCTCGCAAGTGGCAATAATTGTGATTTGTTTATCCATACTAAATTGGCGAATTCTACGATATGCTTCAGCTTCCGTTATGCTATATAAATCCTGTAGAATGCCAGTAGCTCTGGCAATTAATTTTCGCTCTTCTAGGCTGGCTTCTAATTGGGAAATATTTTGTTTTAATCTCATATCATCTTTATAACGATGATAGGCCATTTCAAGGGTTGGCAATAATTGCTCCTCCCGTACAGGCTTTATTAAATAGCCATACACACCTGACTGGCCAGCTTTTTTTACTAAGTCACTTTGACTATATGCTGTGAGTAGTACAACGGGGGCAATTCCTTTATGACGAATTTGGCGAGCCGCTTCAATGCCGTCTAAGTCAGGCATTTTTACATCCATTAGAATTAAGTCAGGCTGTAAGGTAATTCCTAATTGAAGCGCCTCTACGCCATTTCGTCCTTCCCCAACGACTTCGTGGCCAGCGGATTCTAATTGATCGCGTAAGTCCATGCGAATCAGTGATTCATCATCTACAATTAAAACTTTCATTGTCTCTTCCTTCATTTCTCACCAGTGCTAAAGATAATTAGCGCTAGGTTCATTATTGCTCTTCCGGAAACTCCAAACTAACAGTAGCACCTTCACTATTTTTACATAACAAGGTACCATTTAACTCATTTTCTACTAAATTCTTTATAATCTGTAAACCTAAACGAGAGGATGTAGTTACATCGAAGTTTGGTCCGAAGCCACAACCATTGTCCTCTACAATTAATAGGATTTTATTAAGTATATGACTTGCTTTGATTTTAATATAAAAATGTGTAGCTCCATAACTAGGAAGTTGATGCTCCTTCGTTTGAACTATTTCAGTAAGATTATAATGATCCATAATTTGATTAATCTCACTACGTATTTGATACTCTTTTGTTTGAGCAACTTCAGTTTGAGTAACTTCAGAAGGAGATGCTTCATTAAGTATATTAAAGCCATGTTCTAGGCTATTGGAAATGAGTTCATTTAATATAAGTGATATATAACTCCCTCGATGAGAGGAAACGACGATTTTAGGTCCCTCATATATAAACTCTATTTTTTGATGGGGCCGCATCATAGCAAGGCGCAAGAGGCGAAATAATTCTTCCCCAATGGTGCGCAAATCTATGTAATCTTCATCATAATGAGAGATTAATTCGTGAACTAATGCCATGCTTTCAATACGACTTACTCCTTCACGTAGGGCCTTTTTCACTTCTTCATTATGAGAGCGGCGCCCTTCCATACGCAGCAAACCTGCTACCACTTGTAAATTGTTTTTTACGCGATGGTGTATTTCTTTGATTACCGAGTTTTTTACTAATAAAGCTTGCTCTTGGCGGCGATACTCCGTACGATCCTTGAGAATTAACATACTTCGTTTCTTTCGATTGCCAATACTGATAGGAATCACTCTTTGCTCTAATACAATATCGCCATAAATTTCCTCTGCAATGGCCCCCCGATGCATCTGTAAGGCTTGTTTTACCCAACTCATTTTTAATGAGCCACCATATACAGAGGTATGAAGTAGACGTCGATCAAATCCGAGTAAATCCACCAGCCTTGATGCTGCTTCATTGGCATATAGAATGAGGCCCCCATCATCAAAGATAATAAGCCCATCTCGATAAGAAAGAGGTGTATATAATTCTGGTTCCTGTTGCATAGGGACGAGCATAGCCATATAGGTGGTTTCTGCCAAAATATCAGCTAGTTTAGTTTCCTCTTCGCTTTCTTTGTGACCGAGGCCAGCGTGAATAATGGCAATACCACCAATACAGCGGCCCCCATTGTCAATAATAGGAAAAGCTACTAGGCGTTCCATATGGCCTAGTTTTCGCTCCATATATCCTTTTACAGGCGCCCCTGTATGAAGTACCTTCTGCCAGAGTCCCATTTCAAAGGGCTGCACCTCTTTATATTGGTCTAACTTAGCATCTATATTCTCCTCGGACCAATATATAATATTTCCGTCCTTATTAGTGGTATATACATATACCTCTTGCTGCGGTAAAGAGGCAGCAAAAGGTAGAAGCTCTAAAATTGTTAAAAGAAGCTTCTGCTGCATATCGCTTAAGTTAGTAACCTTTTTTAGAATATCTAATTGAGCTAATTCTGCCATATATAACCTCGAAATTAGTACGATATATTTATTCCCCTAATGGAATAGAGGGTTTTGCATTTAAATGTAAATTTGAAAACTTCCCTGCCTTTGCCATATAGTAGGCGCGGCATCCAATCATGGCCGCATTATCTGTGGCTAAGATTGAACTTGGCTCATAGAAGGTAAAGCCTGATTCTTCACACATGGCCCGTAATGCAGCTTGTAAATGCTTGTTAGCGGAAACGCCACCAGCTAAAGTGATTTTAGTTTGCCCTGTAGCTAAGACGGCTGCTTTCGTCTTTTCTACTAGGACTTCAATAATAGATTGTTGGAATGAGGCTGCTACATCTGGTTCATTAATTTCATGCCCCTTTTGACGTTCATTGTTAATGTAGTTAAGGACTGCGGATTTTAAACCACTAAAGCTAAATTCAAAATTTCCTTTTTCTTGCAAGGCTTTAGGAAATTCAATAGCATGAGGATTACCAGTAGCACCAACACGCTCAATTTCAGGACCGCCTGGATAGGGATAACCTAATACGCGTGCGATTTTATCAAAGGCTTCACCAGCCGCATCATCCCGAGTTTGGCCAAGTACTTCATAGGTTTCATAGTCTTTTACAATAACAAGCATTGTATGCCCACCAGATACAACAAGGCTTAAAAATGGCGGCTCTAACTCTTTATGGATTAGAAAATTGGCAAAAATATGCCCTTCCATATGATGTACCCCTACTAAAGGCTTCCCAGTTGCAAATGCCAAGCCTTTAGCGGCGGCTACCCCCACTAAGAGGGACCCCACTAGACCAGGTCCATAAGTAACACCAATGTGATCTATAGAATCTAAGTTTACATTAGCATCTTCTAAGGCTTTGTTCACAATGGGAATGACCTGCTCAATATGATGTCGAGAGGCAATTTCAGGTACAACGCCACCAAATTTTTGATGAATGGGAACTTGACTGGATATTACATTAGATAAAACAGTTCGGCCATCTTTAAGAACGGCTGCTGATGTTTCATCGCAACTGCTCTCTATGGCCAATGTATATGTATGATTCATATATTCTCCTTTATATTCCTTCTTCTTTGATGCGGGACATGATGTACGCATCTTCTTGAGGATCTGAATAGTAGTTTTTGCGCACCCCTTTTACAGTAAAACCGAGACGGCGGTATAGGGCTAGGGCACCTAAATTTGATAGGCGTACTTCTAAGAAAATTTCGTTCATCCCTTTTTCAAATAACTGGCGAATTAACTTCCTTGTCATCATAGCGCCATACCCTTCGCGGCGATATTCTGGGAGAACAGCAATATTAGTAATTTGCCCTTCGTCAAGCACTAACCAAGCGCCAGCATAGCCTATAATTTTGCCATCTAGGTCCGCTAAAATATATAGCCGTTCGTTTTCTTTCGCTTCCTCTAGCTCAGCTGTAATCGACTCTAATGACCAGGGCGTGGAAAAGCAGGCCGCGTCCACTTCATAAATGGCCTTAGCATCTTCTATGGTTGCACGACGTAATGTAAGCATAGCTACCTCCCCGATGTTATTTAATCTGTGAGGCTACTTCGGTAACGATAACTTCAGCTTTGGCTAAGGATTCTGCAATCTTAGCTTCCGGATGACGCTGCTCCCACAGTACTTCAGCCTCAGAGCGGCGCATATAATAAGGGACTAAGGTATCACTTTCATCTAGGCCAGCTTGAAATTTTGGTAGGGCTGCCAATAATAAGGAGCTCGCTTTAGGTACTCGTAAATGAGGCGGCGCAACAGTTATATTCGTATATGTTTCCTTAATGTCAGCGAGTATTTTACTAAGCCCATCACCCAATACTGTAACAGCTTCTTCCCTATCATTAAGGGCTTGTAAGGCATCGTCGCGCTTTTTTAATACAGGTGCCTGAACACAAACTAACTGTCCCTTTTCCCAGCGATAGAGACCTTCATAGACTTGTTTTTTCTGCGCATCAATCATAATACCTATAAGACCTTGCGTATTATAAAAATTGTGAGCCATACCGTCTAAGGTCATAATCCCTATAAGGGGAATCTGTAAAGCAAATGCTAAGGCTTTTGCTGTGCCTAAGCCAATACGTAAGCCTGTAAAGGAGCCAGGTCCAATGCTTACAGCAATTCCTTTTAAATCGCTGCGCTGTACTTTACTTTCATTTAATAATATTTCAATATGAGGCACTAACTGTTCTGAATGAGTTAGCCCCGCTTGGACTGTTAATTCATTAAAAATGCCCTTTTCATTCATAAGTGCAACGCTTGATACGGCGCTACTCGTTTCAATTCCTAAATACATAGGTGCCTCCAATTTGCTCTAATTCATCTTGACTTAGTTCCGCTGTTTCAAATTGTATCCTTCGACTGTCTTCACTAGTCCGTTCTATTCGAACCCATAATACTTCTAAAGGCAATGCATCTGGAAATTTATCGGCCCATTCTACAATGCTGAGCGTATCTTCTGTAAATTCGGCAAAGCCGATACCATCAAGCTCTGCTTCATCGTCTAAACGATACACATCAAAATGATATAAAGGTCCATGGCCTGTTTCATATGTATTCATGAGGGCAAAGGTGGGACTCGTCACTTCTTCACTTACGCCAAAGCCTTCGGCAATTCCTTGGGCCATATGAGTTTTGCCAGTTCCTAAATCACCGACTAATGCAATGCAAAGTGGCTTAGTATATTCTTTTATAAACTGTCCTAACTGTATGCCTATTGCTCTCGTCTCTTCCACCGATGAAGAAAGACATGTCATATATTGTAATGCTTGCTGATTCATAGTAGCTCCTTATTTTGTAAAATGATTATACCCTCTCGCATCCATTGTTACAGTGCGCCCTTGTGCCGTATGGACTGTTACAGTACCGACTGGATGAGCTTCTTTAACATATCCTATGGGCTTAATGTATTCCTTCAAGGTGCAATGAATATAGGATTCCTCACTCATTGTACCTACGAGTTGAAAGTCTTCTCCTCCAAACCAAGCAAATTCATATGGATTGAGTAAGGCCTTAGCACTTAATAATTGTGTTTCATTATGAAGTGGTATCTGTTTTTCTTCAATGACTAATTCTACGTGAGACGCTTTGGCGATTTCATTTAATTCACTACTTAATCCATCACTAATATCATTTAAGGAATGACAGCCACAATCGTTTAACGCTTGTCCAATTTCAACTTGCGGAATTGGCATTTGATGGGCTTTCTTTATTTCCTCATAGTGCAGTAAATCATGAGTCAGCGCATAAAGGCCAGCCGCTGCACTGCCCACGGTGTGAGTTACGAAGACTATATCACCAACTTGAGCTCCATGACGATAGATAGCTTGTCCACTTGGTACTTGACCAATAAGTGTTACATTAAGCACTAAGGGACCTGTGGTGCTAACAGTATCACCACCAATTAAATTGACCTTATATTTTTTTAAGATTGTTTTTAAGCCTTGAAATATATCCTGTATATAACTAAGTTCCATTTCTGGCGGTAAGGCAATGGAAATAACTGCTTCTAGCGGAGTGCCTCCCATGGCCGCAATATCACTAATATTAGCAGCGCCTAAGCGAAAGCCTACATGAAAGGGCGTTGTTGTTTGCTTTGAGAAATGAATCCCTTCCACCATCATATCGGTGGTAATAAGCTGCTCCATGTGAGGCTGTGCTTTATAAACTGCACAGTCATCACCAATGCCATAGACAACAGTCTTCGGCTCATATATGGTATTGTCTTTTATTAAATCGATGAAACCAAATTCACCACAATCTTTTATGTTCATAATATACCCTTCTTTATATTTTACATGTACATTTAATTATATCATATTAAGGAAGGCCTAAAACATGTAAAAAACTCTTCCCATATAACCTAGTCAGTCTATAGGAAGAGTTTTAATTAAATTTATTTTACAATTTGTTTTTCCATGCGCTCTAACGGCTCGGATACATCATAGCCGCCATACACATCAATGGTTTTACCATCGACTAAAAATTGTACACTAGTTACACCATCAAATTCAGTGGCTGTATTAACCAATGCGGCAAGTCGCAATTGAGCTGTTAAACCATCCACATTTGATTTATCTAAAAATTCTTTAGATAAGTCAATAATGGCCGTGTGATTTTTTAGATTTACGCCATTTACTTTGGTTCCCTTAGGAAAGATTGGATACGATTGGCGACTATCTTCATCTAATAAGAAGGTAATGGCATAAGCCATCGTCTTTTTGTCGCTATCAACAGTGAATAATTTTGGTGTAACCCCTTTACCATTATCTAGCGGCACATAGATAGTCATTTTTGACATGCTATCTTGGCTTTGCTTCGTTGTTGTATTACTTTCCTTAGTTGCTGTAGCCTCAGTGGCTTTATTAGTTGAGGTTGGTGTAATTTGATCTGCACTACAACCGGCGAGCACTAGTAAAAGGGCACTGACCATGGCTACTACAATAAGACGTACATGCTTAGTCATCTTTATTACCCCCTAAAATAATTTTCCACACCTGATGCAATTTCATCAGCAAATTGCTGTTGTACACTGTCTTTTTTAAGCAAGGCTTCTTCCGAAGGATTGGAGATAAAGCCAAGTTCAACTAAAACAGCAGGCATTAACGATCTGCGAAGGACATAAAGATTACCTGGTTGAATACCACGGTCGCCACCAAATCCAGATTCATCAGCAATATTATTTTGGATTCGATTAGCCAATTTAGTGTCATATTGTGTTTTTTCGTAATAGTACGTAGCAATACCACCTACTGATGGATTACTAAAGGAATTAATGTGCACGCTAATAAATAAATCTGATTTTGAGCGTGTGCCCACATCCACGCGAGCTTGTAATTCATCAGGCCCACTTGCATTTGGACCATATACATCTACATCAGTAGTACGAGTCATATACACTTTAGCACCTTTATCTTCAAGGGCTTTCTTCAATTTCATGGAAATTGGTAATGTTACATTTTTTTCCATTAAACCAGTTGGTCCAATAGCACCTGGGTCAGTACCGCCATGACCGGGGTCAATGGTAATAACTTTACCAGCAATGCCACCTGTTGTACGGTAGTCTACCTTAGCAGCTACAGGCGCCGTATTGGAATTAGGAATAACTACGGGCTGCTTAGGTGCTTTAGGAGCTGTTTTACTTGTATTTACAGCGACTGTTGGGGTTGTTTTAGTACTGCCATAGTAGGTAGTACGAGGTTCTACCCCTTTTTGTTGAATATCAATTACCATACGATCTGGCTTATTATTAGCCTTATCTTTCTTCAAAGAAAAGACTTTAATATCGCCTACATCAATAGAAGTTGGTGTTTTTAAAATCACATTGGTTGCTTTTCCATCTTGGTCTAGTTTAGCAGACTTTACAATCTTAGGATTCATATTCAACTCTTTGTTCTTTGATTTTTCTTTTGTGTTCTTTAATGTTACCGTCGTTGTAGTACCGCTCTTATCAATTGATGCGGATGCTTCCACTGGGGCCGTTAAATTTAATACTACTCGTACAAAGGGTACGGGGGCATCATTTCGGGTTACCCAATACATATCACTTACTTCGGCGGATTTAGCTGATACTATGGAAAAAGGTATCATAGCTATTGCTAGTAATAGCATCATCCAAATTTTACGCAACGTAATCACTCCCATCAACTATTTGCGCGGCTTGCTTTTTAGTTTGTACAAGATAAACTAATTCAAGCGTCATACGTAATTATTTAAAATTTTCAAAGAATCATTTTAAGACTAGTTTATTATACCATAGTTTTTTGAAATAAAATGATATGTATCGAATTTTCATAAATAGTTCACAAAAAAATACGCTATATAGTACACAAAATATATGCGTGGTACTATATAACGTATTTGAGTTTTACCTAAAAGGTTGACAAGATTTTTTTAAAATTATGAAATTACTTCTCTTGGGTAATTTGCCATGTATTGCCATCACTGTGAATCTGTATAGTGCCCATAGTTTTTGTTTGATATACAGTGATATTTTCTGCTCTAAGACGCTCTAACGCTTCTTTATGAGGATGTCCGTAATCATTATTTTGTCCTGCAGAAATAATAGCAAATTCAGGACGAACGGAACGAAGAAAATCTTTTTGAGACGATGTTTTACTTCCATGATGTCCCACTTTTATAATACGGCTCGACAATTTAGTGTTTTGTTCTTTTATTAAACGATTTTCCTCCGGCTTTTCCGCATCACCAGTGAAAAGCATGGAAAATTTACCAAATTCCAATTTGCCAACAATACTATTATTGTTAAGATCTGCTTTTCCCTTATTATCCATAACAGGGTCGCCTTGCCATGGTGCATAAACGGTAAACTTAGCTCCATTGCCAAAGTCTACAACATCACCTTTATACAATACGGTGCGAGGAATTTTCAAGCGATCTACAGTTTTCATATAGGTGCGATATACGGAGCTACTATAGGTCATGCCATTGTCATACACATGCTCCATAGGAATGCCCGCATCAGCAATGGCAAAAAAGCCACCTAAATGATCGGCATGAGGATGTGTAATAATCACATTTTTAAGCTTTTTTACTTTGTATTGTTTTAAATAGGCCACTAAATTATCACGGTGATCTACATCCCCTGTATCAATAAGAGAGTATTCATCACCTACGCGAATTAAGAAGGCATCCCCCTGCCCTATATCTAAGGCGTACACATCTAATGTACCCTGCACAGCTTCTGTTGATGTGGCCGCTTTAGACTGATTGGCATTTACCATATCTTGTATTTTAGAGCTGCAACCACTTAAGGTAAGGGTTAACAATAGAGTTAACATCATAATGCCTAAGACTTTTGGAATGGACTTAGGATTACTATGAATAAGCTTTTTGAAAAAAGCAAATATGGTTTTCATATACATATACTACCTACTTCATTTTATCTTTATTAAATGCAACACAATTTATCTATTCTACATGTTTATATTTAACCGCAATAATATACATTAAGATTAATATACGTAAACATTTATATATGTAAATGTTTAATCTAATGACAGCAAACGATCTATTTCATATGGAACTTGTGCGGCTACTTCAGACGCTGTAAAGCCCCAAGGTCGTTGTTCTCCTAATGTATCAGCGCTTTTACCATGTAAATAAACACCAAGTAATGCTGCTTCTACTGCTTCTAAGCCTTGACCTAAGAGGGCGGCAATAATGCCTGATAAAATATCACCCATTCCACCAGAGCCCATACCAGGATTTCCAGTGCTATTAATGCCTACAAAGCCATCTGGACTGGCCACTACAGTAGGGGCCCCTTTTAGCACTAATACCACCTTATGAGTAATAGCAAAATCACGAGCTAATTCAACGCGATGGGCTTCAATATATTCAATGGATTTACCCGTTAAACGGCTAAACTCGCCAGGATGAGGCGTTAAAATTGGAGGGACTTCTTTACCTTGTAACTGTTCGCTAAAGGTTAGAATATTCCCCATAGCCCATAATGCGTCTGCATCTACCACTAAAGGAGCTGTAGTTTGAGCCATAAAATTTTTGGTTAAGTTACTAATTTCTTCGTTCCGTCCCAGACCTGGACCAATAACAATGGCGTTTTTACTGTCTCCATGCATGCGTAAATGGATTAAATTGCTGAAGGCACCAGTCATAATTTCAGGGCGTACTTTTGCTTGCATAGAACTTAAGCAATCAGTAGGCACAATGGTAGTCACTTTCCCGGCACCAGTGCGCAAAGCCCCTTCAGCAGCCATAACAGGTGCACCAATCATGCCGGCAGCGCCACCGATAATTAAGACATGCCCATTAGTTCCTTTATGAGCGGTCATTTCTCTCTCCGGTAGTAAAGCGGTGGCCAAATCTTCATCGATTAACTCGGTAGGAAATGATTGGTTCTCTTCATCAAATAAGGCTAATTCCCAATTAAATCCTAGGCCTTGTGTAATGATGTGTCCACAATATTCACGGGCGGGATATAAATACATGCCTTGTTTAGGTGCCCCAAAGGTTACAGTTAGATCAACACCTAAGGTACCATTGGCTACAGAACCGTCATCTGGATGCACTCCTGAAGGCATATCTACAGCTACCACTAAAGTATCTTTATAAATATCTAAATAGGACTCTACTGCATCAAGGATTGCCATATAAGGTTCTCTTAGCTCTCCTTTTAAAGCTGTACCAATTAAGGCATCTACAATAACAGCGACTCCTTCTAAACTATCTACACCATCTTCTAGTGTCATAAGTGGAATATCGAGGCCGTCAATAATTTTTTGTTGCATTTTAAATAATTCTGATTCATTACCGGTTGAGTGAGGACATATGATGCGGACTTCATAACCTTTTTCATCTAAATGGCGAGCTGCCACTAAGCCGTCGGCACCATTATTGCCAGGGCCAGCTAAAATTACAATTTCTTTTTCAAAACGGTGTGTACCATATTTTTTATTTAATTCTTCGTCAATAACAAGGGCTACCCCATGGCCTGCATTTTCCATAAGTAGGGCTGTTGGCAAGGTCCCTTTATTCTCTGCCCAAGTATCAACAAAATGGGCTTCTTTACTAGAAAGGATTCGCATAGTATATTTCTCCTTTTTTACGTAGGTTACTTATATTTTTTTAGAGAACTAAATCACATTAGTTAGACATTTTGTTAGACTGTGCTGAGTGTGTTCTATCCTTTCCTTACGACAGTAAAACAACTGCTGTAGCATAGCTCCGGCAATGACTAATGGATAGTTCAATCGTTGTGAGATTCTTTTCTTTTAATAGCTCATAAAAAAAGCCTGTGCATACTATATAAGGGGCACCTAAAGCATCTCGATGTATTTCGACTTCCGCCCAAGTACCTCCACGAAAGCCTGTGCCTAAGGCTTTAAAAAAGGCTTCTTTAGCCGCATACATGCCAGCCAAAGAGGCTGATTCTTGTTTGCCACGACTTTTCGCATAAGCCAATTCGTGAGCTGTAAAAACGCGGCTTCCAAAATGGGCCCGTTCCATAGCCTTAGCAATGCGCTCTATTTCTATAATATCGGTGCCAATTTTCATAGTACCTCCTATAAACTATTCGTATTTAGAAATTTAATTTTAGTAAGACTCATCTCTATGGGGGTATTTTCAATGCGAATCTTTTCTTTAGATTTCATTTACAATACGAACTTTTCACTAGGTTTATTTACAAATAGAAGCCCTATAAAAAGGGCTTCTATCAAGTTATTAATATGTATATTCCTATTCACCGCGTAAGGTTTTAATCATAGCACCACGATCAGGGGCATTAAATACAGCAGACCCAGCTACTAAGAGTTGAGCCCCTGCGTCCCGTACTAGTGGGGCTGTTTCAGGATTAATACCACCGTCAACAGCTACTATGGCATCATAGCGCTTTACATAATTAAACAAGCTACGAGCTTTTCGAACTTTATTGACTGCTTGGGGAATAAAGGATTGGCCACCAAAGCCAGGATTAACACTCATGATTAATATTTGGTCAATATCAATGGCTATATCCTCTAGAACAGCTACTGGCGTCGATGGATTTAAGGCGATACCTGCTTTCATACCTGCTTTTTTTATAGATTGTACTAAGCGATGCATATGAGGTGTCGCTTCTGCATGGAAGGTAAAATATTCTGCTCCTAAAGCGGCTACTTCATCTACATAATCCTGAGGATTCGTCACCATTAAATGAACATCAAAAGGTAGTTTAGTTGCCTTACTTAAGCCTTTTAACATGGAAGGACCAAAGGTTAAATTAGGAACAAAATGACCATCCATAATATCCACATGTAGTAAATCGGCCCCTTGCGTTTCAATACTTAAGATATCTTCTTTTAATATAGTAAAATCTGCCGATAACATGGAAGGGGCAATTTTAATAAGTGAAGATTTCTTAGGCTCCGCGCTGCTTTCTTTAGTTACTGTATGGACTGTATTATTTACCACATTATTTACTGTATTTGATGGCATAGTTGGTTCAGTTCCCTTTACAGTATTTGTATGATTAGGTCTATTACCCATATGAGGACGTTTGCGTTTCATAATGTCACCACTTTCTTTGACTTTTGATTTCTTCGCGAATTGTTAAATATGAATCATATCGTTCTTTAGCAATCTTACCACTTTCTACAGCGGCTTTAACACCACAGATTGGTTCATGCTCATGGTAGCAAGGACTAAATTTGCAGCCTTCTTCATGGTCATGAAATTCAGGATATAAAGAAGTTAATCGTTCCTCTGAAATATCGCTAAAATCAAGGGCACTAAATCCTGGCGTATCCATAATGAAGGAATTTTCATCAATACTGTATAAGGAGGCATGGCGCGTAGTATGACGACCACGTTTAATTTTATCACTCACTTCACCAGTTTGAAATTGGAATTTAGGTTCAATAGCATTTAAGAGACTGCTTTTCCCCACCCCTGAAGGGCCGGCAAAGGCAGTGACTTTATGATTGAGTTTGCTTTTTAGCTCCTCTATACCTGTACCCGTATAGGTGGAGGCGGTAATGACTTCATACCCTGCCTGTTGGTACATAGTGACTAAGCTTTCATTTTCCTCTGTATGTAAATCCCATTTATTAATGCATAGAATAAGAGGAATATCGGCATGTTCAATCATAACTAATAGTTTATTTAATAAAAGCTCATTAATATCTGGCTCATGAGCAGCTACTACTAAAATAACTTGATCCAGATTAGCTACAAAAGGCCGCTTTAATTGATTTTGACGAGGCAAAATCTCTTCAATCGTACCATCTGTAGAATAGGTAACACGATCTCCTACTAACAGAGAATATCGCTTCTGTTTTAGGCGTCCACGAACTTTACATTCGTGGATGCCACCCATTTCATCTTGCACATAAAAATAACCATTTACATTTTTTATTACAATACCTGTATTCATACATCTCCTATAAGCTTTGATCTTGAACCATTGTACCATTAATATACACTTGGATTCGTACATTGCCTGTACCTGATACGTCTTTTACAATGCGTTCGCCAGGATGGCCGGTGCCATCAAATACGGTACGCGAACCATTATCATCAGCTACTACGATGCGCACTGCTTGATTTGCTTTACCAGATGGAACCGTAATATCTACAGTACCACTGGTTTCCTGACTTTTAGCTGGTGCAGCAGCGGCTTTTTCTTTCGCCTTAGTTTGTAAATCTACAGTACTACCAGAATCTACAGATGAACCAGAAGCAGGATTTTGGGATGTAATGGTAGCATCATCATCGGAAGAGCCGGAAATAGCCCCCACACTTAAGCCTAGAGCACTAAGAGCTTCTTTGGCTTCTTTAAGCGTCATACCATCTAAGCTAGGAATGGATACCTTTTTAGCTTTGACGCGGTTAATTACAATATCTACAGTGGCGCCTTTGTTGACTTTAGAGTCTCCAGGAGGCGATTGCATTAAAATAACCCCATCTTCTTTGCTATCGTCAGATTCATTGCTAATTTTACCAATAACTAGGCCTAAGCCTTTTAAGCGTGATTTTGCTTGGTCTAAAGTAAGTCCCGTTAAATCAGGCATCGTTATGTCCCCGACGCCCTTACTAACTACAAGATGTACAGGACGTTGCTCTTTTACGGACTCACCAGCCCCAGGACTTTGTGAGATTACTTGTCCGGCCGGTACATCAGGATTTGATACTTCGCTAATAGTAACGCGCAAATGATTGTCTTCTAATATATGTTTAGCCACTGACACTTGTTTGCCTACTACATTCGGTACATCTACAGTGGCATTGCTCCAGAAATTACCAAAGCTAAAGAAGGCCCATGCAAAGGCAAAGAGAAAAATCCCAAGAGCTGCTAAAATAATGTACTTACGAGGTAAATTATTGAGCTTGGCAAGCCATCCTTCCTTATTGGAATCGTCATCATCAATGGAGCCCATATAGACGGTGTCATCACTTACAGGATGAATAACATCTGTTACAAAATCATGAGGCACCACACGTGTTGTACGGCCTGTGGCATAGCCTTGAGATAAACGGAGGTCACTGATCATATCTGAAACAGTGGCAAAGCGATCTTCTGGCCGTTTTTCTAATGCTTTCATCACTGCTGATTCTAATAATGGTGGAATGCTCGAAGTATATCTCGTAGGCGGTGTGAGGCGCTCC
>NZ_CALJON010000007.1 GCF_937981445.1 uncultured Veillonella sp.
GAAGGGCATTGAGAAAAAGAATTCCCAAGGGGAAGTAACGACCAATTACGAAGAACAAATGCGTGAGGGCGGTATTCCAGATTGGTTTATCGATTCCTGTAAGAAAATCAGTTATTTATTCCCTAGAGCTCATGCGGTGGCCTATGTTATGATGGCATTCCGCATTGCTTGGTTTAAAATTAATTATCCTCTAGCTTTTTATGCTGCCTATTTCTCCATTCGAGCTAAATCCTTTGATGTAAAGATTATGCAGCGCGATTTGAATGGACAAAAAGCTGAATTTATGCGCTTAAAAGCTGTAGTAGATGAAGCGAAGAAGTTCAATAAAAATTGCAATAAAGAAGAGGATATGATGTCCGCTTTGGAAGTGTCTATGGAAATGATTCAGCGTGGATTTAAATTTATGCCGCCTGATTTATTAAAATCCGATGCACGGCGATTTAAGATTGAAGATGGTCAGCTTTTACCACCATTCTTAGCCATTGATAGTTTAGGTGAAAAAGTAGCTGATGCTATTGTAGAAGAGCGTCAAAAACGACCATTTACATCAATTCGTGATTTGCGCCGTCGTTGTGGTGTGTCACAAACCATTGTGGAAAAAATGAAAGAAATCAATTGTATTGCCGATTTACCAGAAGATGAGCAAATTAGTCTTTTCGGCTGAGTGTAATATATGCAATACATTGACAAGGAGGTCAAAATGACATTAAAAGTAAAAGAACCTGTATGGATTGGTGTTGATGTAGGAACTACAGGCGTTCGTGCTACAGCCTATACTTCAGTAGGGCAAGCGGTGGCTACAACAGAAGCGTTTTATTCTTTAGAAACACCACAGTATGACCGGGCTGAACAAAATCCTCAGCAAATTTATGATGCTGTGGAAGAAGTAATTAGTGGTACAGTGCACCAATTACAGTATAAATTAGTTACTATTTCAGGCTTAGCTTTAAGTTCTGTTATGCATAGCTTTATCCCTCAGGATAAGGATTTTCAAATCCTCGGCAATATGATGACTTGGGCAGATAGCCGCAGTGCTGCCATCGTACGCCGTTTGGAACAAGATCCAGCGTGTGAACAGTTCTACTTTAATACAGGTTGTCCTTTACATGCTTGTTATCCACTTGCTAAAATCCTTTGGGTAAAAGAAAATCAACCATCTGTATTTGATCGTATGGCTCATATTGGTTCCATTAAAGACTATATTTTCCGTAATTTAACGGGCCAATGGGTGACTGATAAATCTGTAGCAAGCAGTAGTGGGTTATATAATGCTCACAAGGAAGAATGGGATGAAGACATTTTATCCTTCTTAGGGATTAAAAAAGAACAATTACCTGAAGTGGTATCTACTACGTATAGTAATGCTTTATTGGCGCCTGTAGCAGAGCGTTTAGGTTTGCCAGCTGATTTACCTGTTGTTATTGGTGCTACTGATGGTGTTCTTGTTAATGTAGGGATTGGCGCTGTATCAGCAGGGCAGTTGAGCTGTACCATTGGGACCAGTGGTGCCATTCGCATGCTTACGAATAAACCAAGCATGGATAAACAAAAACGTACATGGTGTTATAATTTAACAGATCATATGTGGGTTGCTGGCGGTGCTATTAATAATGGCGGCATTATCATGCGTTGGATGCGTGACCGTATTTTACATTTACATGGTTCTCAAATGGAGCAACTCGATGTGGATCCTTATGATCTGATGACCATGAAAGCCCGTCATGTACCGGCTGGTTCCGGCGGACTTATCCTCTTGCCATTCTTTACAGGTGAACGAGCTCCTTATTGGAACTCTGACCTTCGTGGTGCTTTTATTGGTTTATCTTTGAACCATAGTCGCTCCTATATGATTCGTGCAACTATGGAAGGCATTTGCTATAGTTTGCTATGCGTTCTTGATGCACTTCGCGATTTTGAAGATGTAAAAGATATTCGCGTTAGCGGCAGCTTCACGAAATCTGAACTTTGGCTTCAAATTATGTCCGATATTTTCAACGAAAATATTACATTGCCAACTAATAGTGAAGGGGCATCTTTTGGTGCAGCTGTACTCGGCTTTATCTCCGATGGTACTTTGAAGGATATTACAGATACAGCTCAATTAGTACAGGCACAAGAAGTATATAAACCAAAGGAAAATCATCGTGAAGTATATGATGAACTTTTCAGCATTTATGAATCCTTATATAAAAACATGAAGGATGACTTAGCCCGTCTAGTAAATTTCCAACAAGACCATCCATTTAGTCGTCTGTAAATTTTTTGGTTATTATTTAGTTAGGCTGAGTTAGTATGATTGCCAGCCTTTGGTGTAAGAAAAAGAGGGCTTGATAGAACAATGTGTTGCCGTAACAGCGTTTTAGCATCATTGTATTGTACATTCACTTGGCCTAGCTAGATTATAATAGGAACTTATTTTATTTAAGTTATATTGTTTTATGTTATTTTAAGTGTTGCCTTTGTGAAAGGAGGCGTCAAGATGCCACTCATTATCTTGGCATTAGGTATTGTTTTACTATTCTTCTTGATTGTAAAACTAAAATTAAACAGCTTTTTATCCTTGCTGTTGGTCTGTGTTGTAGTAGGCTATGCGGAAGGTTTGCCTATTGATCAAATTTTCCCAACCATTCAAAAAGGCCTAGGCTCTACGCTCGGTGGTTTAACTATTGTAGTAGGCTTTGGTGCTATTCTTGGTAAATTAATGGCCGATAGCGGCGGAGCACAACGTATTGCGACAACCTTGATTAATATTTTTGGTCGCAAAAATGTAAGATGGGCAGTTTGTTTAACTGGTTTTATTGTAGGTATTGCCCTTTTCTATGAAATTGGTTTCGTATTATTGATTCCACTAGTATTTACGATTGCTGTGTCGGCTGATATTCCTCTTCTTGAAGTGGGTATGCCAATGGTTGCGGCTTTATCAGTAACACATGGTTTCTTACCACCTCATCCAGGTCCAACAGCTATTTCTGTATTATTCAATGCTGATATTGGTAAAACATTAATTTATGGTTTAATCATTGGTATTCCAACTGTTATCATTTCAGGTCCATTACTTTATAATACAGCTAAGAATATTAAGAACTCCATTCCTGAAGGTCTTCATAATGACAAAGTATTTACTGAAGAAGAAATGCCTTCCTTCTGGAGCAGTATTTTAACCGCTTTAACACCTGTTATTTTAATGGCTATTAATACTGTGGGCACTATGGTAGGGGTACAAAAAGGTACGGCTATTTACCATGTTCTTAAATTTATTGGTGATCCAAGTGTAGCCTTATCGATTTCTATTATTGTAGCTTTTTATACTTTTGGCTTTGCTCGTGGCAAATCTATGAATGACATCATGGAAACATCTGAAAAAGCTATTTTAACAGTAGCTATGATTCTTTTCATCGTTGGTGCTGGTGGGGCCCTTAAACAAGTTCTCATTGATAGTGGCGTAGGTACTTATATTGGTTCTTTAGTAAAAGATGCTAATTTATCCCCATTATTCTTGGCTTGGTTAATTGCTGCTGTAATCCGCGTGTCTGTTGGTTCTGCCACAGTAGCGGCTATGACAGCTGGTGGCATTGTGGCGCCATTGATTGCTACTACTGGAGTAAGCCCAGAGCTTATGGTAATCGCTGTAGGTGCTGGTAGTGTTATCTTTAGTCCTCCAAATGACCCAGGATTCTGGCTTTTCAAAGAATTCTTTGGTTTAAGCGTAAAACAAACAGTTCGCACTTGGTGTGCTGTGGAAACCTCCATTGCTGTTTGTGGTTTAATCGGTGTTGAACTATTGAATTTGTTCATTTAATCACATAGTTACTTAATAAATAAGAGCTAATGCACATATTTAGTTTATGTGTTATTAGCTCTTTATTTTTTATGATAAAAAAAGATATAAATTTATAATTAAAAGATACAAATTTGTGATATAAACGATAGAAAATTATGATTAATGTGATAAAGACTTTATTTCTGTTATTTTAACAATTAAATTGATGCATTATTTTCATCTAAACTTGACGTATTACAAATGATATATATGAAAATATTGCCAATAAATAAGGGGTTAATGTATAGTGCTTGTTAAGAATTAAATGTAATAATCAGATTCTTGAATAAAAACTTGATTAATAACAAATAAATGTAATATAATAATCATCATCAATAATTAATTAGATGAATTACATTAAAAATTGTGTTGTGAATATGGAGTTATGACAGGAACTGATTATGAAAGAAAATGGTAATACAAATATTGGAAACAATGTAAAAATCAAGTTTTCAGTAAAACATACTAAAAAGGCGCTCACTGCGTTGGTGTTGGGTGCTATGTACGCTGTGGGATCCTTTGTGAACGTAGGAGCGGCATCTGTTGATTATGTGGTGGTAAATTCTACTGAAGATAAACCGGTAGCGACTGGTAATAATAGTGTGGCAGTAGGAGCAAACACTGAAGCTAAAGGACAAAATGCACTATCTTTGGGTAATGGTGCTAAGGCAAATGCATTGAATAGTATTGCTGAGGGGCTAGGGTCATCTGTTAGTGAAGTTGCTGCCGGCGCCATTGCTATAGGGACAGGGGCTACTGTTGAGAAAGCTCCTAATTACAGTGAGGGGCTTTCAAATGGTAATAAGGCAAAGTTAAATGGGCAACATTCCATAGCTGTTGGGACTAATGCACATACAATTGGAAGTCAAGCAATTGCAATGGGCGTAAATACAGTGTCTTCTGGCCAAAACACCATTGCCATAGGTCAAAATGCCAAGTCTTATGGTGAAAATAGTTTAGCCCTTGGGAGTAATGCTAGCACCTCAGAATCATATGTATACTATGGAGTTACTTATGATATGCGCGATGCCACTGCTGTCGGCAATAGTGCAGGCGTAAAAGGGGGCTATGGTACGGCTGTAGGTTCGAATTCTAAAGCGGATGGTTTAAATAGTACTGCTTATGGGTATAAGGCACGGGTTCTTAATGGAGCATTCGAAGCCGATAATACTGAAATTAAAGAGTTGGTTAAGAGTTTAACTATTAACAATCAAAAATTTAACGAAACTACTGGTGAATTAGCCTATAATGGTCTTGGTGGTGTCGCTATTGGCTCTAGTGCTGTTGCTAGTGGCTGGGGGGCTTCGGCTATTGGGTTTCAGGCATATGCCTTACACAGTCAAACCTCAGCCTTAGGTGATGATGCGAAGGCTATGAACTATGCAGCTAGTGCTGTAGGCACTCATAGTTATGCGTCTGGTGAGCAATCTACGGCTTTAGGTAATGGTGCCGAAGCGTTAGGTAATCAGTCTGCTGCCTTAGGGGCTGGTGCTGCTGCTACAGGTAATCAGGCTTTGGCAGCTGGTTGGGGTGCTGGTGCGAGTGGTAAAAACGCCATTGCTCTTGGTACATCTACAAAACCCATAAAAACTTGGTATACCAAAGGCAGCGAAAAATTTACGTATGCCACTGAATTGCCTCAATGGAATGCATCTGGTGACTACTCAGTTGCCATTGGTACTGATGCATTAGCAAGTGCAAATGATGCTGTGGCTGTAGGTCGTAATGCTACATCCACGGCTGCTGATACTGTAGCCATTGGGCGTGAAGCGAAAAGTACCGATACTAATAGCGTGGCGATTGGGCGCACTGCAGAGAGTTCAAAAGCTAATGGTGTAGCCCTGGGATATAATGCAAAAAGTTCCGTAGAGGGTGGCGTCGCTCTAGGTAGTGAATCCGTAGCGAGTCGTGAGGCGTTACAAAATGTGAGTGTAACTAATACAGCCTCTGCTGCAAATAATCAAGTCTATGGAGCAGCTAATAGCACTGATACAGCTAAGGCGGCTATTGCAGCCACTGTAAAAGGCAATCTAGGTGCCGTTTCAGTAGGCAGTGATTCAGCGACTCGTCAAATTACTCATGTCGCAGCTGGTTCAGAAGATAGTGATGCTGTCAATGTGGCGCAATTAAAATCTGTAGAAACTTCTGTAAGAGAATATGTAAATGCTAATGCAGTAGATGTAAAACAAGGCAAGGGCATTATTGTAACAGAAACGCCAGCCGGTAAAGATGAAAAGGGCAATGCTACAAAGCATACCTTTACAGTTTCACTAGCTGAAGATATAAGAAATTCCATTACCAATAATACAAATAATATTACAAAGCTTGGTGATCAAGTAAGTACTATAGGCAATCAAGTGACTGTGTTCGGGGACCAAGTGACGATTAATACTGGAGATATTAAGGATTTAAAATCACAAGTAAATAATAATACACAAACTATTAACACTCATACTGAACAGATTAATGATTTGAGTAATCGTGTTAATGGTGTAGATGGACGTATTAATAGTCTTGATAATCGCATGGATAAAGTGGGCGCTGGTGCAGCTGCTTTAGCGGGCTTACATCCATTGGATTTTAATCCTGATGATAAATGGAGTTTCTCTGTAGGTTATGGTAATTATGGCAATGCGAATGCTATGGCGGTAGGCGCATTTTATCGTCCTAATGAAGATGTGATGGTTAATGTGGCGTCTTCCATGGGCAATGGAGAAAATATGATTTCCGCCGGTCTTAATTTCAATATTGGTCAAAGCAGTGGTGTGTCTCGTTCCCGTGTGGCCATGGCTAAGGAAATTGAAACTCTCAAGGCTCGCATTGATCAATTGGAAGCACAACAGCGTTCAGGGGTTATAAATAATGCAGGGCAAACTAGTGCTGCCTTAGATGTAAATTTCCCTGATGTACCAGCTAATCATTGGGCCTATGCTTATGTAAAAACCTTGGCTGATAAAGGCTTACTAGTAGGTTATCCAGATGGTCAGTTTAAAGGTAATCAAACTATGACACGCTATGAATTTGCGGCAGTAATTTATCGTGCATTACAAAATGGTGCCTTAGTTGATGGTACTATGGCTCGGGCTACAGAAGAATTTGCTCGTGAAATGGCTGCTGTTGAAAAAGCAGATCGCTTCCGTGTCGATTTAGTTCATGGTAAACCAAGCGATCGTTATAAAGTAGAGCGTATTCGCGTTAATAGTGAAGATAAAGAAAGCCGTGATGTATATGGTGGCTATACTAAAATGTAGCACATCGTGTGATGGCAAACCTTGTATTCACAGTGATGGTTAAACATTCTATAAAATAATTCTTTTTGTTTTATGAAGAATACAATAAAAAAGAAAGCGATATAACATATTTGTTGTGTCGCTTTCTTTTATGCACAAAAATGGTGCTCGTGTAGGCAGTGGTTGTGGTACTGTTTTTGGTTCTTTCTGTTAATAAAATGATGATATGTTCTTACATTTGGTGTTTAAGGTTTGAAAAGCTAAACTTGGTATGCATGTAAGAAAATAAGGGGAATAAAACTTATAGTCCATTAAATTACTTATTCACTAAAGTGGAAGGCATGAGTCTTTCTGCTTTTATAAAAATAATAAAATCCCCTTGCCATACCAATAGTGCCTATGATATACTCTTAAGGTATGAAATTACGCACGCAGACTGATCCAATATCTGTGTCAGGGATGTTCCTGATTTATTCTTGGATATGAAGCTGCGGAGGTTTATTAACAGGAGGTGCCAACATGGCAGTAGTATCAATGAAACAATTATTGGAGGCCGGTGTACATTTCGGTCACCAAACTAGAAGATGGAACCCTAAGATGGCTAAGTACATCTTCACTGAACGCAATGGTATTTATATCATTGACCTTCAAAAAACAGTTAAAAAAGTAGAAGAAGCTTATGACTTCTTACGTGAAGTAGCTCAAAACGGTGAAGTAGTACTTTTCGTAGGTACTAAAAAACAAGCTCAAGAATCCGTTAAAGAAGAAGCTGAACGTTCCGGTATGTACTTTGTTAACGAACGTTGGTTGGGCGGTATGTTGACTAACTACAAAACTATCGAACTTCGCGTTAAACGCTTAAAAGAATTAGAAAAAATGGCTGAAGATGGTACATTCGAACTTCTTCCTAAAAAAGAAGTTATCGGTCTTCGTCATGAAATGGAAAAACTTGAAAAATATCTTGGCGGTATTAAAGATATGCCTAAAATGCCAGGTGCTTTATTCGTAGTTGACCCTAAAAAAGAACGCATCGCAATCGCAGAAGCTAAGAAATTAGGTATCCCAGTAGTAGCAACTGTTGACACTAACTGTGATCCAGACGAAATCGATTTCCCAATCCCTGCTAACGATGACGCTATTCGTGCCGTTAAATTATTAACTGGCAAAATGGCTGACGCTATCTTAGAAGGTCGTCAAGGTGAATCTTTAGATGATCAAGGTGAACACCAAGACGCAGCTGACCAAGCATTAAATCAAATGGTATCTGATTCCCGCGAAATGGTGCAAGACGGTCAAGGCTAATAACTAAGACTTAAAAGTAAGTTTCATTGTTTGGTTGCCACAAGTTGCTAGCTATGAAAGCGCTATTATTAGCGAACTGCATATACTAAGACTTAGTTGCATATATGACATACAATTGAATGACTTACTAATTGATAAAAATTGTAAAACAATATAAAATTAAGGTAAGGCATTGTGACCTTACCTTAATTAATGTATAGGAGGAAGATTTAAACATGGCTATTACTGCTGCATTAGTAAAAGAATTGCGTGAACTTACAGGCGCAGGCATGATGGATTGCAAAAAGGTATTAACCGAAGCTAACGGTGATATCGAGAAGGCAGTTGACCTTCTTCGTGAAAAAGGTTTAGCAGCGGCTGCTAAAAAAGCAGGTCGTATTGCTGCTGAAGGTGTTGTTGCTTCTTACATCCATGGTGGCGGCCGCATCGGCGTTTTAGTAGAAGTTAACTGCGAAACTGACTTCGTTGCTAAAACTGATGACTTCCAAGAATTAGTAAAAGATATTGCAATGCAAATCGCAGCTGCAAATCCTACTTACTTAAATCGTGAAGAAGTACCTGCTGAAGTAATTGAACACGAAAAAGCAGTTCTTTTAGAACAAGCCAAAGCAGAAGCGGCTGAAGATGTTAAAAATGGCAGAAAACCAAAACCAGAAGCAGTGCTTGAAAAAATGGTTGTGGGCCGTGTAGAAAAATTCTATAAAGAAAACTGCCTAATGGAACAAGTTTTCATTAAAGATGGTGACAAAACTATTACTGATGTTATTACTGAAAAAATTGCTAAAATCGGTGAAAATATCAACGTACGTCGTTTCGTTCGCTACGCTTTAGGCGAAGGAATTGAAAAGCGCCAAGACGACTTCGAAGCTGAAGTTCGTGCAGCCGCTGGTCAATAAGAGTTAACAGATAAGAGAACACCGTCCAGTGTTCTCTTATTTTGCAATAAGCAGAGGAGTATAGCGATGAGTAATAGAAAATTTAAACGTATAGTATTAAAGTTAAGTGGCGAAGCATTGGCTGGTGAACAAGGATATGGCATTGATCCAATCGTTGTAGAAGGCATTGCTAAGGAAATTGCTGAACTTTCAAAATCCACTGATTTAGAGATTGCTATTGTTGTTGGTGGCGGCAATATTTGGCGTGGTCTTGCTGGTAGTGCTAAAGGCATGGACCGTGCGTCTGCCGACTACATGGGCATGATTGCAACTGTTATGAACTCCTTGGCACTTCAAGATGCACTTGAAAATGAAGGTGCTGCTACCCGTGTTCAAACAGCCATTGCTATGCAAGAAGTAGCTGAACCATATATCCGTCGTCGTGCTATCCGTCACTTGGAAAAAGGCCGCATTGTAATCTTTGCAGCAGGTACAGGTAATCCTTACTTCTCAACAGATACAACAGCTGCTCTTCGCGCTGCGGAAATTGAAGCAGATGCCATTCTAATGGCTAAGAAATTTGCAGATGGTGTATATGATTGCGATCCACGCACTAATCCAGATGCAAAAAAATATGATGAATTAACCTATATGGAAGTTATTAGCCGTGAACTTAAAGTAATGGATGCTACATCGACTACTTTATGTAAAGATAATAATATTCCTATTGTAGTATTTAGCATGGATATTCCTGGTAACATTACTCGTGCTGCTAAAGGTGAAGTTGTTGGTACTATTGTAAGAGGTGAAAATTAATGGACATTCAAGAGTTGTTAAAACAAGAAGAAGCTCGCATGGATAAAACGATTGAAGCATTAAAACAAGAGTTTGCATCCATTCGTACAGGCCGTGCAAGTACATCCTTACTTGACAAAGTAATGGTAGATTACTATGGCTCTCAATCCCCAGTGAATCAGGTAGCTAATGTAACGGCTCCAGAACCTCGTTTGATTTTAGTGAAACCTTGGGACCGTTCTATGATTGGTCCTATTGAAAAGGCTGTGTTACAATCTGACCTTGGTTTAAATCCAAGTAATGATGGTGAAACAATTCGCTTAGCTATTCCTCAGCTTACTGAAGAACGTCGTAAGGAATTAGTTAAAGTTGTTAGCAAACGCGCTGAAGAAGCTAAGATTGCTATTCGCAATATTCGCCGCGATGCTAATGATTCTTTGAAAAAAGAAGAAAAAGCTAAGACTATTACTGAAGATACAGTAAAAGATGGTCAGGAACAGATTCAAAAATTAACTGATAAAAAAATCAAGGCTATCGACGACTTACGTGACAAAAAAGAAAAGGACGTATTAGAAGTATAATGCAACCTACTTCTATTATAGGATTACCTTGGCAGCTTGCAGAGGGCTTATTGCAGGCTGCCAATATCCCTTATGCAGTGACTATTGGAGCTAATTACAATCGTTTTTTTACGGTTGCAGTGTCCAATTATTATGTTGGTCGTGTTACGACTGACCCTATGAAACCAGGGGGATGGCAGGTTTTGCTATTTCGCCCCATGATAGCCAGTGAATTTGAAAACTGCAATGAGGTACAATATGCTAAAGAGTTTATTTCGGAAACAGAGCACATCCGCTGATGGAGTTGTGCCAATCGATCCTCATAATATTCCAGCCCATGTGGCGATTATTATGGATGGCAATGGTCGTTGGGCTAAGCGCCGCGGCATGCCACGCACCATGGGACATAGAGCTGGTGCAGATGTATTAAAGAAAATTGTTATAGCCGCTAATGATATGGGCATAAAGGCCTTAACTGTTTATGGCTTTTCCACGGAAAATTGGAAACGCCCTGAACAAGAAGTGTCATTACTTATGAGCTTAATCCGCGAATACTTACTTGGGAATGTGCGCGATATGCATGAACACAATGTACGGATTCGCTTTATTGGCTTTATTGGTGGTTTATCTGAAGAATTACAGCGCATTATTAAAGATGCAGAAGACTTAACTATGAATAATACGGGCCTTACCTTGCAGTTAGCCATTAACTATGGTGGGCGCGATGAAATAGTACGAGCTATTAAACAGGTAGTAGCTGATGTACAGGACGGCTCTGTGGAGCCTAGTGCAATAAATGAAGATATGTTTAGTGATTATCTGTTCACTAAAGAATTTTCTAATGTAGACTTATTAATTCGGCCAAGTGGGGATTACCGAATTAGTAACTTTTTATTATGGCAATTAGCGTATGCTGAGTTTTGGTTTACAGATACGAATTGGCCAGATTTTACACCTCAGATTTTAGAAGATGCTGTTCGTGCTTTTCAGCAACGAGAGCGGCGCTTTGGAGGTTTAAAGACGGAGGAGTAGCATGTTAAAAACACGCGTTATTACAGCGCTCATAGGCTTTATTTTGGCCATTATTGCCATTACTGTAGGTGGCTATGTATTTAGCGGGCTCATTATGCTCTTGACCTTACTGGGGTGGCGAGAATTTGTGAGCATGATACGCAAGCTCAACATTACGATACCTGCCACTTGGGGGTATGTTTTTACGGCCATTATTATGCTCACATTAATGTTCCATCAATATAAATGGGCTTTAATTAGCGCTGTAGGGTCGGTTATGCTACTTAGCATTATATATATTTTTAGTCAGAAGCGAATTACCCTTGATGTATTGACCTACGCAGTATTTGGTTTTTTCTATCTTAATGGGGGATTTGCGGCATTATTAATTTTAAGAGAAAATTCAGTATATGATTTCTTTACCGTGCCTTTTTCGGCTCCTCATATGGGAGAACTCATGCTTTGGCTCCTCTTATTCTGTACTTGGGCGAGTGATACCTTTGCCTATTTTGCAGGTCGTAAGTGGGGGCAACATCGCATAGTGCCGAAAATTAGTCCTAATAAGACCTTAGAAGGCTTTATTGGTGGATTTATTGGCTGTATATTGACGGCCGTTGTCTATGCATGGATAACTGGAATTCCAGTAGGACTAGGCGCTATGGTAGGCTTTTTGACTGGTATTGTAGCACCATTAGGGGATTTATTTGAATCGAAGCTAAAGCGTCATTGTTCCATTAAAGACTCTGGGGTGTTATTACCTGGTCATGGGGGTGTATTAGATCGCTTTGATAGCTTATTGTTTGCAGCCCCTATGGTATTAGCCTATTTATTGTAAGTAAGATTTCAATGTATTGAATCAGGGAGTTAGTTATTTACTTTTTACTTGTTTAGTAAGTAATTTTTTGTTATTAAATAATATAGCTAATTGCTGATTCTATCCTATTGGATTTGAAGTAACATAAGGAGTTTCTATGAAAACGATTAGCATCTTGGGAAGTACTGGTTCTATTGGTACACAAACATTAGATGTGGTGAGACAACATCCTGATTTATTTTCAGTAAAAGCCATCGTTGCTTATAAAAATGTAGAACTATTAGAAGCTCAAATTAACGAATTTAAGCCAGAAATGGCAGGCCTTGTAGATGAAGAGGCGTATAAAGAATTAAAGAAGCGTTATACAGGGCCCACTAAGTTAGTTGGTGGTCAAGAGGCTCTTATCACAGCAGCTACTTGGCCAACAGCAGAATTAGTGGTTACTGCTGTAGTTGGCGCAGCTGGCATAGAGCCTACGATAGAAGCTATTAAAGCGAAGAAAACTATAGGTCTTGCTAATAAAGAAACTCTCGTAGCAGGAGGGCCTTTAATTACTTCTTTGTGCAAAGAGTATGGAGTGCAGCTTTTACCCATAGATAGTGAACATAGTGCGATTTTCCAATGCTTAGAAGGGCAAAAGCGTGACAATGTGGATTCCTTGCTTATTACGGCGTCCGGCGGTCCTTTGCGCACTTGGGATAGTGATAAAATACCAATGGCTACAGCCGCTGATTGTTTGCGCCACCCTACATGGAATATGGGCAATAAAATCACTATTGATTCTGCTACATTATTTAATAAAGGCTTAGAAGTGATTGAAGCGCATTGGCTTTTTGGCTTTGATTTTGATCATATTAAGGTAACGGTCCATCCGCAGAGTATTGTACACTCCATGATTATGATGAAGGATGGCGCCATTTTAGCGCAATTAGGCAATCCTGATATGCGTGAGCCTATTCAATATGCGTTAACATATCCTGAAAGAAAGCCTTTACACATGGATGTATTGACTTTTGATAAGGTCTTGCAGCTGGAATTCTTCCCCCCTCGATATGAGGATTTTCCAGCCTTACAACTAGCCTTTGAAGTAGGTCGTGCTGGTGGGTTTAAGCCGGCTGTATTCAATGCAGCCAACGAAGAAGCAGTATATGCCTTCTTGGCTGGTAAATTACGATTCGGCGACATTTATAAAACCGTTGTATCTGTTCTTGAACAGATGGAATCAGAGCCAGAATTTACATTGCCTAATTTAAGACAAATGGATTTATGGGCTAGAGAGACGGCACATAAATACATTGAAAAATAAAACTATTTTGATTAGAACCAT
>NZ_CALJON010000008.1 GCF_937981445.1 uncultured Veillonella sp.
AGGAAATAGTAATTTTACCATCCTTTTTATCGGCAGCTGTAGTAATGTTTTGACCATCGCCTTCGATTTTTAATGTTTGTCCAAGGTCACGATGAACCTTTTCACCAGAATCTGCAGAGAAGTCTAAGCCTTTTTTGATAACCTCTTCGCTAGCATTGTTAGTGATATTCTTCACGTCACCAATGTTAGCTGCATTAGTGTCGATATTGTAAGTTTTATTACCCTCTGTATCAACGCCGTCAGAACCACTTGCTAAGTTTTGAATTTGTGTACCATTAGTACCTTCAAGTGTAACTTGGTCTTTATTGACTTTATCGTCATTTAAATCATATTTAACAGCACGGTCATTTAGATTGTTTAAATCAGTAGCTGATGCTACATCATCAATCACTACATCCTGCGTTGTATTAGCTACATCATTAGGGTCCTGTACTTTTAAAGTCACCTTATTATCCGTCACTTTGTAAGCACCATCAGAAGCTGCTGGATTTTTAACTAAACGCACATCGCCTTTACTTGCCACTTGGTTGCCCAATGCATCAGTGACTGCTTTTAATTGATCTTCTGTTGCTGCACGACCAGATACATAGGATGGGTTTTTAACATCCCAAGAGGTATTGCTCAAACCCGTTACATAGCTACCATTCGG
This sequence comes from uncultured Veillonella sp., assembly GCF_937981445.1. Lineage (GTDB taxonomy): Bacteria > Bacillota > Negativicutes > Veillonellales > Veillonellaceae > Veillonella_A. The sequence continues at coordinate 650 of NZ_CALJON010000008.1, forward strand.
CGCTTGTGATGTGTTTCCATCCGAATTGATTACTGTACCACTCTGGTTACCTATTACAGCCGAACCAGCTGTTACAGTGTTTAAACCGGTTACATCTTTAGCCAATTTAATAGTTAAGCTTGCATCATTACCTGTACCTGCAGCCACTACACCAATATTAGCGCCTTCAGAGAGTTTAGTCGTATCACTTTGACCGCCTACAACATTAAGAGTTTGACCTAAATCACGATGTACTTTACCTGTATTGCCAGCAAAATCTAAACCTTTAGCCGTTAAATTGTTAATAACTACATTTTTAGCATCATCAGTAATATTCTTCACATCACCAATATTAGCGGCATTTGTTGGTGTGTTATAAGTTGGTTTGCCATTAGCTGTGCCGTCAGAACCACTGGCCAAATTAGTGATTTGGTCATTACCCATATTAATACCAGTAGTAGAAATAGTTGGGCCATTTTGAACGGTCAAACCACCTTCAGTTAAGGTCGTGGATTGCGTGCCATTTGTTACCTTTACACCGCCATTATTAACTACAGTGTTGCCCGTTGTTAAGGACCCATTAGCACCTAAATTAACATCCTTCACTAAATCAATTAAGATTTCGTTAGGATTACTAGTTAATCTTGTTTTAATATTTTTTGTTGATGCTACCTCACCTTGGGCACCACCAGTTAATTTTAATTTTTCTGTAGCTAATTTAACCTTACCATCACCACGATTAGCTGGCGTTTTATCATCAGCTATAGTAGTCAAAGTCACCGATTTTAACTGTGCTACGTTCACTGCATCAGTATCCTTTGTACCAGCTGCTACATTCACAATCTGACGTGTAGCACTATCATTGCCTACAGACACAGCACTATATGTGCTATTCCAAGTTTTATCTGTGCTAGAGCTATTAGCATTAATAGAAGGATCATAGCCTTTTTGTCCATTTACTATAGATGCAACAGAGCGGTCACCAAGGGCTACCCCACCGGCTACGGTTACGCTTGTGTCCGAGCCAATGGCCACCGACTTATTACCATTTCCTGAAGCAGTAGCACCACGGCCCATAACAACAGCATCAGGCAAATACGCTCCTACAGTGGCATTTTGACCTATAGCGATCGAACTAGTCGCGCCAGTGCCCGTATTAGCACTAGAACCCATAGCAATACTATAGTTAGCACCACTTCTAGCAGCAATAGCGATGCTATCATCACCATTAGTTGTAGCACCGACACCTAAGGCCATGGAACGTTGGTTATTAGCAGTCGCCCCTTGACCAATAGCCAAAGTATTCCCCTTTAATGCTTTCGCTTTATCACCAATTGCTACAGATGAAATGCCTGTTACTTCTGCCTCTGAGCCCATAGCTACAGAGTTTTGAGTCGCTACCCTATTCTTATAACCAATCGCTACATTTTTAAATACTTGCCCTTGATTAGTTGCATTTTGGCCTTCAACCACATTGCCGGTACCAATAACAGTGTTAAAAACATTAGTATCTTTATTGATGTTATTTAAATCTTTTGTATAGCCATTTACTGTATTACCAAGACCTACAACAACAGAATTAAGTGCTGTCACATTCGTATCAGTAGTTACATTTCCTTCTGTATAGGAGCCGCCTACAACTACTGAGCCATCTGCTTTTTCACCAACAGTTATGTTATCGCCTATTACAATAGAATTTTCGGACTTAACATCATAATTATCAGCTATTAAAAGATTATGTTGTGTATCTCGTGTCATAATAGTGCCTGCAGCCAAAGCATTACCAGTCAATACACTGGCTACAAAAAAAGCGGCAAATGTTGCGCGTAAAGCGCCTACATGAGAGCTAGATGCTTTTCCCTCACGTTTTGCAAATTCAGACGCGACCACATAACACCCTTTTGTCTTACTCCAAATTACCTTATATATCTTATTCATGGTCTTTTCTCCTTTGCATGAATATAACCTAACTCTCTTACTGTTACATGCCAACCGTATATAAATACACTATCAATATAAAGAATACCGCTCCGGTTAGCATTAAATCCTAAAAAAAATAACCCCTTTATCATTTTCATTAAATTATCATCTTCATTTTTGATTATATTACAGTTAAATTACAAGTTCAAGCATTTTTTTATTTACACACAAATTTTATTTATGATTTATACGATTTATTACCAGTTACAAAAGAGGCTTAAATACAGCATTTATATAACTTATATCACTTTATATAACCTGTAATCATAATTTATGACATCATCTTAAAATTTAATCCACTTTTTATGTTTACTTATATATTTTTATCATTTTCATGAAATCTATATATTATTTTGAATTATTTTTATATACATTTCACCTAAAATCCTCTCAATATAATACATAAGTATATTTACAAAACATTTTATTTATGTAATTCCTACTATTTCAAAAGAAAATATATTCCCTTAGTTGCATTTTTATTCATTTTAATACATTTTTTGCGAAGCCTATCTCTTTAACTAATATCTACTTTTTCATTAATTTTATTTACTTATTCATGAATTAATATAATGAAAAACGTATATGGTATTAACAGTAATAAAAAAGCCCCTTATTCTATGACGATTAAAGAACTCCATATCATATCGATACGCTATTCCTTAGGTCCTCATAGAATAAGGGACTACACAGTAGCTATTATTTTATTTTATTTTCTTTGTATTGCTAACTTACGATTATTTTATATATTAGAACTCATTACACGAGATTTTTTTGCATCCAAATATGTGGGCACCCTTCATCATCAAATTCGTCGCCATACGCTTCGTAGCCCAAAGTTTCATAAAAACCCCTTGCTTCTACTTGTGCAGCCAAACGAATATGAGTGCCCCCTAAGTTCTTAATTTCCCTAGCAGCATCTTTTAAAATATACGCGCCAATTTTCTTGCCACGATAGGCCTTTACTACAGCTACACGGCCAATAATATATCCTTGCCCTTCTACTGCCATAGCACCATCTAAAGAAGCAGATGATCTTACAACACCAACTTCACGTTCTTCTTTAAAGTTCTTAGGGCTGGATTTTATAGACAGCATAGGCGGAACCTCTACAGATACATCAGGTGCTACTTCCTTCACTACCTTCTGCGTACGCTCCTGCTCTTCGCGCCACGCTACATTCCATTCATCATCTGGTAAATCTTGCCAAACTAAATTATGCGGTGACGCTTCAGCTGTTTTTGATTGTATTTCATTAGGCATAGCCAACACTTCAGGTCCTGCCATCTCCCTATTTTCAGCAGCTTCACTAGCCTTCACTTGACTACTTGCGCCAACTTCACTATCATTTGCTCGGCCACTTACAATAACTTCATTCTCTATTGCTTGGCTATTTACAGGCGATTCAATACCTGCTACAGTGTCTACTGCATTGCCATTGGTAGGAACTGCCTCATGATAATCATGACCATCATATTCAAAGATCCTGCACGTTCCAATGGGAACATTATCTATAAAAGCTACAATATGTTTTGCTATCGCATCAGTGGCGTCAAATTCATTAACAAAGCCCTGTTCTTGCATAAAGACTTCAGTTCGTACTACACGCGCTTCATCGGGCAATCTATTATACGTTCTAAACTCTAAAATCATCTATTTAAGCTCCTCGTAATCGTCTTATACCTTACATGTATCTTCTATTATACTATGAGAGGCTTTATACTTGTAGCAAAATTTATTTTTATGGTTTCGCTTGATTATATTGCTACTCCATCTATCACCCGCTCTCACTACTAAGTTTAATATTAAACTATTTTATATATAGATAAATTTCTATGAATTAAGATTCAAAATAAAGCAGACTTTTTCCAAAATTCAGCATTTTGAAAACTTTTTACTCAATATTGGTTCCGAACATTTCTTATAAAATATTTTGTTTCGTTTGCATTTCTTTATTTTATTAGCGCTTCACGAGTGAATATCCTAGTCGGTATACTTAACGATTTCGAATCATAGAGAGTGCCACTTAGCGATTTCGAATCATAGAGGGTACTATACCAATAACACAGAAAACGGTAAATACAATAAGGGCATACTGAATATTAGACAGCAACAGCTCTTTTGACCCCGGCGCCAAGCCCACAACGGTACGCGATAGAATGGACGCCACGATAGCCATACTCAACACTTGTCCTAGTAAACGCACTGTGCCAATAACCGAGCTGGCAAAACTAAAATATTTAGGTGGCACAGAGCTCATAATTGCATTATTATTAGGCGCTGAAAACATGGCAAAGCCTAAGCCGATAACAATTAAACTACCAATAATAACCGCCAATGCTGCTTCGTGAGTCCCATACACCATAATCACTAAACCTACAGATATAACCGCCATCCCAACAGACGCGAGTACAGCTGATCCATACCGATCAGATAAAGCCCCCGTCACAGGTGATAAAACCGACATAATAATCGATTGCACTAATAATACTAAGCCTGCTGATGCAGAATCAAAGCCCATAATCATTTGCAAATATAACGACAATAAAAAGCCAATAGCAAAGGTTGCACTATAATTTAACATGGCCGATATATTCGAAAAGGCAAAGACTTTATTCTCTAAAAAGATTCGCACCGGAATGAGCGGCTTTTCTACACGCGCTTCATGCCAAATATAAATGAGCCCCACTATGATTCCCAAGAATAAGACATATTTTGCCCACCATTGGTTAACAATTTCCGAAAGACCATACATTACTAAAATCAGGGTACTCGCATACAAAGCAATACTCAAACTATTCAAATGCCCTTCACTTTCAAGCTTCCAATTTTCTTTCATCCAAAGCACAGTCATTCCAAAGGCTACGGCGCCTAAAATAGCAATAAAGTAAAATATACTACGCCAACCAAAATGGTAATTTAAAAATCCTCCTACAACTGGTCCTATAGAGAGCCCAATATACACAACTGACGCGACCAGTCCCATAGCCCGGCCACGGCGTTCAAGCGGATATGCTTGGGCCACAATAGCAGTACCAGTAGCAAATATCATGGCGGAGCAAATTCCTTGGAGCACCCGCAAAATAAGTAACATTTCAATGGAATTTGTGAAGTGAATTAAAAAGGATACAATGGCAAAGCCACCCGTCCCCATCAAGTAGACCGTTTTTTTACCAATACGATTGGACAGCTGGCCCATAGGTAATACAAAAATAGCACAAGTCATTAAAAATATTTCAATAATCCAACTTAGTGCCGAAGTACTAACTAAAAACTCATTACCAATATCTGGCAAAGATAAATTTATAGAACTTCCACAAAAGGGCGTTAAAAATGAGCCAATCATAACTGCAATCAAAATTTTATTTTCTTCTTTTAGCTCCACAGAACTACCTCCATTTCTACATCTCAACTATTAATGATACGCTGTATAACCCTTATACTGTCAAGTCATTTATTTAATCCATGCCAAGTTTCTTAATAGGAAGCGACTAAAACATAGTCCCCCCTAGTGAGCCTGATTTTGTCTTGTATCCCCCTATTATGTAATCTAGATACATAGCTTTTATACTTATATTGTGTACTCATTCATTACCATGCACGCTAGTCAAATAAAACATAGGTCTAGAATCAATTATCACCCAACGATTCTAGACCTATTATACATTTGAAAATTATTCAATTAATAGTAGCTTAAAATTTATAACACAGGTAGTTAACCAATACTGCAGCTACAAGCACACACATCCATTGTATCTAATTCTTCATTTGGTTTATTACCATCAACTAGCAATGTTAATTTACTGGTATAAGGATTTAACATAAGACCATGAATCTTCACATCATCTGGGATTAATGGGTTTTGGCGAAGCTGTGCCACTGCTTTAATTACATTTTGTTCCGAATGGCAGAAATTATTAGCCCAGCGGTCCATTTCACAACGAATCATAGCAATAGCCTCAGGTTTAATGCCACGCGCCACCATGCGCTTAGCTAATTCATCAGGACAAGTTTTTTCCATGCCACAATCTTCATGGCCAACGATGAAAATCTCCTTAGCCCCCAATTCGAAAATACTCACAATAAGAGAGCGAATTACATCACTAAATACATCGGTAATGCAATTCCCCGCTACGCGAATTACATTCGCATCACCACGATCTACGCCCATGGTCTTTTCCAACAAATCCACTAAACGTGTATCCATACAAGTTAAAATTGCAATATGCTTTTGTGGCTTCTTAGCTGCAGGGGATCCATCCTCGCCATGTTCTGCTAAAATATTTTCTACATACACTTCATTCGCTTTTAATACATCATCTAAAAAGGACATCTTTATTCCCCCTTGTTCATAAAAATAACTGATGTAATACATACTAAATCGGTCAAATCATTCAACAAGACCATAATGTATTCTCTTACATATTATTATATACAATATCATCACTTTTCGATATATATGTACCATAATTTACGAAACTTTGTCAATAAAAACGGCTATACCAGCAAAAGGGAAAAACGGTAGCACCGGCAAAAAGGAAAAAAGGGCAACCCCGCAAAAGGGCAAAAAGAGCAACACCCGCAAAAGGGCAAAATAAAGGGCAGAACAAGTAACACAACAAAAGTCTAAATCTTTAAAATTAGAATACAACAGAAATATTGAGAACAACTGAAAGCAAAGAAAAAGCCTTATATTACCGTTGTTTTCTACATAATAGAAACAACTAGAAATATAAGGCTATAAGCTTTGAAACTATGGAGCGGCCGATGGGAGTCGAACCCACCTCTACGGCTTGGGAAGCCGTCGTTCTACCGATGAACTACGGCCGCGAATCTTTTTATATTTTATCAACTTTGGCTTAGTTTGTAAATACTCAATCACACTAATCTCTTGCGCATCCACACTTTGCGACGATGACGCAACTGCATATAGCGAGCTCGGTGAACAATATTTTTTAGAATAATGGCCATCATAATAAAGCAAGCGCCGACAAAGCCCTGTGCATCCATAACTTCCCCAAGGAAAACAAATGCCATGACTGCTGCGAATACGGGTTCCATAGAGTAAATGAGGCCAATTTTAGATGGTGTTATATAGCGCTGTGCTACCCCTTGCAAGGTAAAGCAAATAGCGCTACATACAATGCCTAAACCTAATACAGCGCCCCATTGTAAGCCTGTTTGTGGTAGGCGTGGCTCTTCAAAGATATATGAACTAATGATGCTAAAGAGAGCGATAGCTCCAAATTGCAAAATACTTACTAAGAAAATATCTTTATCTCGCGCAATACGACTCATGAAGAGGATATACGTAGCATAACCTAATGTGCCCCATAAGCAATATAAAGCGCCCACATCAAAGGATAACCCTTCTTTTACAGTAAATAAAATAAGACCAAAGAACGCTAGTGCAATACTAGACATTGTCATACGAGGGGGCCAAGCACGACGCCATAAGCCTTCTAAAATAGGCACAAGCACAACTGTTGTGGTCCCCAAAAAAGCTGCCGTAGAAGCGGCCGTGTATTTAACCCCAGTAATAGTACCGAATAGTGAAATATAGACTAAAAAGCCTAGCCCAAACCCTTTTAAGATAGTCTTCTTAGTGCAATGTTTAAATGATTTATAAAAAATCGGCGCCATACAAAAAAAGGCAATCCCAAAGCGCAATGCCATAAGATTAAAAGGATCCACCCCAGTAAGTGAAATTTTCATCAATAAATACGACGAGCTCCACGCAAACGTCACAAACAACATCATCAATTCTGCTTGCTTAATCGACATGTTAGACACCTCTGTACCTTACAAACCGCCATACGAAATTATATAAAAAGCGAATCTATGGCAAAATGCCAATCCTAACTTAAATTAGCTTATACATACTACAAAGAGTTTATTGTCTACTGACAATAAACTCTTTGTGTGATTTAGTACATTTAGTCTATACTAAGTGATTAACAAAAACAACCTTATTTTTTCTAGTATTCTAAAATTTCATAATGTTAAATAAAGCGTACATTTAGAGAGGACAGTTAGCCAAAGGAATTGAATATAACCACTTATATAGGCTTTATCTATAACCTAACAGTATATGAGTGATCTAACGCAACAGTATATGAGCCCCTAACACAATAGTATATGAGCAACATAACACAATAATATATGAGTAATCTAACGTAACCAATCTTCTCTAGATGTAGTTCCTACTTAAGCAATTATTTTATAGCTTGGGCCTCGCGAACTTTAGTTTCAATTAGCTCTTTAGCTACCTGTTGGTAATCATCAATCATGTGATTGACCAAATTCATGGCATGTTCGTCAATGTCTACAAAATTCATACTGCTCTTTAAATCTTTAATATATTCAGTAGCTGCTTCTATGATATTATCATGGCGCCATTTTAATTTCGCACCACCGAAGAACGATTCACCCACTTCTATACAGTCAGTATCTATGTACATATCATAATCACTTAGAGACGAGTAGCTACCACTTCTAAACTCCTTCATGACCCCTGAATTCGTACTATTCTCTTCAAAATTACTCAAGAGCTTAAAAAAGAACTCTGGCACTGCTTCAAACTTCGTAAAATCAGATGGCAGTGTTGATTTACCCGCTGCTGTTACCTGACTAGCAAACTCTTTAAGAATCTCTTCAAATTTCTTATTTAGCTTATAAATAAAGCCATCGCTCTCTTGAGAATAATAGTATCTTAATTTATCGAGTTTATATTTTACAAAAACTTCTAAAATAAAGCGGCGGTATTGAGAATATACATACCGATCAAAAATAGCCAATGCCGCCTTTTTCGCTTTACTATCACTAGAATATTCATATCGACTATAACTCATATATACTTTTTCAGGCATATCCACACTATAATTATTAGCATCAAACTTCACATCAGCAACGCTAATTTTTTTAATCTCTTGCCACACACGAGTAAGGTCTTTCTCTAATTTGTTAACTAAAGGGCCTATATCCTTAGTTACCACATTAGTACCTTTTACAAGGGAAATAGCCTGCGCTGGACAGTCCGCCATAATTTCTTTAGCCGTACTAAGATGTTTCCCCGTCAACACTGTCTTACTTTTTACTTTGGCCTTTCCCTCAGACGTTTCCTCTACTAAATCAGTGGCCCCCAAGCAAGCCCCACAGCCCACACATTTTGATTCATCAATTTGTAAATACTCCATCATAGCCTCCCACATAGTAACACGCTATTACCTTAAATCGCATCAATACCATAAATTAAACTCGTGTTTTACCCCTATAGCACCTTAGACTTAGTTCATCTTATCCTCAGCACTACTTACGCTTAGTACTCCATGTTCTTAATACTACTCATTCTTAGTACTCCATGTTCTTAGTACTACTTATTCTTAGTACTTCTCGTTCTCAGTGCATCTTATCCTTGCAACGCCTTCTGCATGGACTGTCCAATTTGAACTGCCGCTTTAACTTCGCCAGTTATTTCATTGTCCTTAGTTAAAATAGGCGCATCAATGAGCTGTTTTATGGTCTGCGCTAAGTTCATACAAGTCATAAGTACATCACGATCTTTTTCTGAATACGCACTCGCCTCAAGACCCCGTTCTTCAATGAGACTCTTAGATGTTTTAATACTACGAATTAAGAACACATTTAACTTCGCCACAATATCAGCCACCGCATGACATTCATTTATCATCAAATCAAAGCTTGTAGCAATATTTTCAGCCTGTTCGTAAATAGAGTTAGCAGCCCGTAATTGGCGGTTCGCATTAGATAGATTTCGTTCCGCCTCTTTAGCGGCCCCCATGCCAATGCCACCGAATAAGTGCCGTAGCAGCTTCTTTATCACTGAGCCCCGACCAAGGTGTAAACGCCAACGATTGGTACACCGACACATCATCTACAGGCACCAATGCTTTAGACATATCAAAGGATGCTGATGTGTCCTTGAAATTAATACGTAAAATTTGCTGATATACAGCCACAAAATCTTTAATCGATGTACTTAAAACACCCATTTTGCGATTCATGACTTTCCTCAACGCCGTCTCTAATTCAGCTTCTTTTTTCTTCACTAATTCAGCAGCCAGTTCCCGCCGTTCATAGGCTCTCGCCAACTTTTTAAGAGCCTTCTCATCTAGGCGTTCCGCTTTTTCAAGCCCTGGAATACTAGCCACAAAACTAGTTACCACAGCGCCTGCTACAATTCCAACTAAAGGTAACATACAAAACCTCCCTTACGTCTCTACTAACGAAGTAAATACCTTATTACTAGCAAAATCAGCACTTTAACTACCAACTAAGCATATTAACTGCTACAAAGCAACTATCTCAACTACTAACGAAGCCCGTACCTTATCTACTAACAATGTAAGTACTTTAACTATTAATAAAGCCAGCATTTAAAGCTCAAATACACTTTGTTTATCGTCAAAAAACGTATTAAATTCCTGCCGTGTTTTAAATGGAACATGACCATCCACATGACTAGCTAAGGTATCAAGTCCATAAGCGATTTGCTCCGCATCATTATACTCTAAGCCTTTAAAAATATTGCCAAATCCAATTTGCACAAGGCGCACATATTCAGCCTGTTGTGCCTCTTTTAAAATGACTAAACGTTCCCGCTGTGCTCGAATCTCTATTTCCGTTTCGTATAAAATACGATCAATCCGTGCTAACTCAGCTGCATGTAAATCGGGGGTATTCCCTAAAATCCAAGACACTGCACCGCTAATAGCCGTAAGCGCCACAGAGGACAGAATTAATGCCCCTAAACCACCAGTAGCAATGCCTAAAAAGGCCAAGGTAGTGCCTTCCACAAAGGTAAACATATAGGATGAACCAATGGTGACCGCCATTTCTTTTATACATTGTTCGCCAGAAATTTCACCTTCCACATAGCGCAATACACTGCCCGTCACCATAGCACCCATAGACACGACACCAGGTATGTACTTATCTACGCGATGAAGCCCTATTTTTTGTGCTGCTACGAGTAATGCGGTCTCACTCGCTTCCATGGCCACACCACTGGCACCAGCCACAGCCGTTGTCTTAGCCACATCAATGGCGGCTTCATCTACATCTTTTTCCCCAGCAACGCAGAGAACTAAATTATTTACACCTGCTAGTGTACCACCTATAATCCCTGCATCTACGCCAGTAGCCACTGATTGAGAAATCCCTGCTTCCATGCGCTTAAAATGTACATTATCCGCTAGTCCTTGACCTGGTTTATTTTTGAATAATGAATCAATTTGGCGTGCACTCTTTTTCATCCCCAAGGATACATTAGTACCCACTTCAGCTGCCGCTTGGCGTCGTAGCATATTATAGGCCGTATCGAGAGACTCTACATTGCCCTTCAAGGCTTCATCTAATAAATACTCTGCATTCGACTTAGCCCCTTTACTCTTATTTAAGGATTCATTTGTAAGAGCTAGATTATAATCGCGATTGGCCGCCTCTTTTATATCCTCATGGGTGAGCACCCCTGCATCAAGGTCCGCTTGGCGCTCATCTACAATGCTCTTCAATGGATTTACATGGTCCACATTAGCCGTTGTTTGCGGCGAACGATTGCCCTTACGATTATAAAAAATGCGCTCGTTCGTATATTCATCAGTGGTTGACTTTTTGCCAGAAAAGCGACGGTTCTTGTAGCTTTGGTTTACATCATATTCCGCTTCTTTCGTATTCCCTCTAGCCTCGCCATTACGGCGCTGGTAATCATCTACGCCACGGCGATTAAACTGGTTTTCTTTATTCCCGTCCTTAATATCCTTGCTCATAGTGCCCCCTTTCTGGATTGAAACCGATTCACTTATGAACTACTATATCGACTCTATAAATCATCTCTATCTACTCTATAAAGCATCTATACTATCTATACACTCTATACACTCTATACTATCTATTACCCTCTATAGCTTCATTTCAAACTTTGGACAAAAATGCATGGCCGCACGGTCTGAATTGTACAATAAACATTTCTTGCGCATACTTGTATCTACGATTTCCCACAGCCCAATATTAGGAGCCTTAGGGCTAATGGCACTATTCGTCGGGTCATACCAATGCTTACAAAATGCACATTTTCTAACATTACTTTTAATGTTTACGATAGTCATACGTATGCCTCCCTAACTATAACTAAACACTTGTCTTTGATAATTAATAATGGTAAGCCTATCAAATTATACAAAACCACTCAGTAGATACTATCTATTGCACTCTGCTTCTAACTAGTCCTATCTGCATAAAGGGCGCTCATTTTCGCGACTTCTGCTTTCATCTCCGCCACAAATTCCGGCGGTTCCAGCGCCTTCACACGACTTCCTTGTCCCAAGAGATAAAATTTTATGCCTTGCCCAAATACATCAGCCTCAATAACGGCCCGTTTGCCTTCCAAGGACAATACCTGTGCTGTCGGTATCCGATCTAGCACAGCCTGCAAAGAGTCACCTATATACTCAAATTTCACCGTTTGAGGTTTTCCTGCATACATGAATTGCACCTTATTGCGCAAGTTTCCTTCATCAAAATCGACGTTCTTATCTAATTCAAAATGCTTCCGATGCTCCACTACATCCACCACACGGTCTACGCGATATAAAATAGGCACATAATCGGTCTCACCCTGTTTATCTAACCAGTACGCTACCAAGTAAAAATAATACTCTGAAAACAGCAATGCTACCGGCTGTATGGTGCGGCTTACCTTTTCACGATTCGCCTTGTAATAGGAAATGGTAATTTCATTTTTATCATGAATGCAGCGTGTTAGTTGCCAAACACGGTCAATCACATTTTGTTCAATATGCTCCACCGGAATATACCGATGGAGTTCTTTTTTTATCAGCTGCTCCACAAGGCCACGGTCTTTTATAGTTGTTAATTGTTTTAATTTACCAATTAAGGTTAATAAATCATTGCGCCGCAACGCCCTAGTACCAATTAAGATTTTAATCAATACCATCAACTCTTCATTTAATAAAAATGAATCAAATTGCAGCTCATAGGATTTTGTTTGGCCATTATACATGAGCTCCGTATTACCTACGAGTTCCCGGTGATCACAAAGAAAGTTCTTTATGTCATTAATATCTCGTGAAATAGATTTCGTCGATACACCATATTCTAATGCTAAGGATTTAACACTAATACTTTCGCCCTTCATGGCGCGATAGAAAATAGCTAACACGCGCATCAATTTATCTACACTCTGCTCCATAATAACTCCTAACTATTTTCAAATCATTTTTACCTATAGGCTATAAAAATGCCCTTCTGCCTTATACCTGTACTATAACAAATCGATAAGACAGAAGGGCGTCCGATTAAAATGAATCTATAAACACACTTCAACAGCTTTACTCAGCAAGTAATAGCGCGACATGTATCGCGTAAGGTAGGCCAATCTTTTACCGTTTTGTTATATACGATTTCAGAATTCACATCGATAGCCCCTTTATTAGTTACCAAATTTGTACTCAACAAGGTATTTAAAGTCCGTGCCATAGCCAATAAAATCATGGCCAAGTCAATCGTACTTTGCGGCAATGTAGCCGCATCAGTACCATATTGATCCAATGCTTTATCTAACTGCTTTACACGATACCAGAAGTATGAATTAATCGTGCCCAACAGCTTAGCATATAAATCGGCTTGCAATTTTAAAGCCCGCGAGCTGCTGCGCTTTAATTTCATTTCTTCTATTTTCTCTTTGGTTTGATACTTGTGTCTATACGCTTCATTAAGTTTTATACCTGCTTTAGTTTCTGCTATTTTTCCATAAATTCCTACAGCAGGACCTATCATGGCACTTATTAATATAGTCCCCCCACTTAGCACCGCCGCTCCACTAGGCTCGTACTAGCCGTACCGGCAGCACCCGTTGCTACAGTGCCGGCTCCAGCCACAGCGGCAGTACCTGCACCAGCCGTAGCTGCCCCAGCAGAAGCCACCCCAGCGCCGGTTACAGAGAGAACATTAATAGCACTATAGGCCCCATAGGCTGTTAAAGCCCCTGCAACACCACTAGTAATCAAGGTCTTCACTTCATCCGACTTGGCAATACTATCCTCAATAGTATCCATAGAATCACGAACCATTTGCATATTTTCAAAGAAATGATGTTCACTGATTTCAATATTAGAAATGCGATTAAATGTTCTTGCAAAGTCCTTTAAGGAGTATTCGTAAATTTCTTGCTTTCTCCGACCTAATGTTTCAAGACTTTCTTCAGCTGCTTTTATATCGCGCTCTATCTTTGCTTTTAATTCGGTAATTTCTGCTTCACTTTTTTCCATTATGTGATGAGCTAATTTCTTCATTTGATGTGCATTTTTACCTTTACGAACACCAAATGCAGCCGTTGTAGCTGCCACTGCAAGGATTATAAGAGGAATTGCCATAGTCTCCACCTCATACTTAAATTTTAAATGTTACCGTTTTACCGGACCGCACTAAATCTTCCAACTCATCAGTACTACACTCAGCCACTACGCCACCATGACAGCGAGTAATATCATTGAGTGCCTGTATGACAGAATCTCGGTTATTATTTAAAATGCCATATTGTACGTCTTCAAGCTTTTGCTCAAAAAACTGTCGGCATTGATTATACTGGTCTTCAAACTTTGCTTCAAACTCTTTACGTACCCGTCTTAATTCAGCAATTTTATTTTGTACCCGTACACGCTCTTCTTCTAAGGCCACTTCAGATTCAACTCTAGATTTTAGTAAATTTAGCAAAGAGTCAAAATATGTCTGATTCAGTGTATAGGCCACCATACCACCGATAATACCACCTACTACCGGAATGGGAATCACCACTTGGCCGATAGTTATACCGGCACTAGACACTGACATTTCAGAGAAAATTTTAGACATTTCACCTACATATTGATCGGTGTCAATCTCTCCGTCTACTAACTTTTTACTGGTGAAAATTATGTTATTTGCATATATTACCAACAGAGCTGGCAAACTAGTCTGCCCCAGTCGTTTAGCTATAATATGGGAAGAAGAATTTAAATAGTTCTTAAATACATTAATACCGATCCCTTTAATATAAGCATCCCCACTGGCCTTGCCTATATTTTTAGCTAATTCTAAAATGCGCTCCTTTGAGGCCTTCTTAGTTAATAGTATATGAATAAGCTCCAATAAACCTTTTACTATAACCATATATTGTGCCGTATTTCCGGCCATTTTAACACCCGCCATATGGCTTTCCTTTACCGTAGTTCCAACGGCTACGCGATTAAGCACCGTCACCCCTTGTTGTACCACCTGGTGTGCCGTATTTTGAATCGGCTGAGGCATATTTTCCTTAAACAGGCCTTGCATCTTTTTCAATTTACCTACTAAGGGCTCAATCTTTCGCACTTTATCAAATAAGCCCTGCGCATTTAATCGCTTTATACTCTTATTTACATCTACAAGACGATTGCTAATGATTCGCTCCCATACCTGTAGTTCATGAGCCGGCATAGCAAAGGAGGCAAAACCGGCGCCCATAGCTCGTATGGGATTTACAGATATTTGATCAATCTCTATCATGTACAAAGACGTCTCCATACCAGTAGCGTCGCTTTGCTCCTCCGAAACCGCCATGAGCATGGCTAAGTTCTTATCTAAATCATACTCGCGCAATGCCTTATTAAGCTGTCTATACGCCCTTTTCTCCTCCTTAGATAAAGAGCCTTGGTCTTTTCCTATACGCAATATCATCGACTCCCTTGACGACAATACAATATATTAAATCCCCGTATAAACTCACAAAATTTTAAAAAACTTATTTCTAAGCTATTAGCTCTCACTTCAAAGTCCGTTCATTCATGTTATTTTCATTATATCATTTTATCAAGTGAAAATCAGCTCCAAAAACCGCCAACCTATGTTCAAAAACCTACCCCAACACGCATAGTAAAACTAAACGCAACAAGCTCATAAAGAGCCCTGCAAAAATAACATATCTTGTTATAGCTAAACGAATAGTTGACACCTTGGTAGCCTTATATAAATTAGACACTACTTGCTTATCTTCTAATAATTGAGTCACCCGCTCTATAATAGTAGGATCTGCGGCTAAGGCTGCTGTTTGATAAACTAATTTCCCATCCAATAACTTCTTATAGAACACAGCTTTTTCCTCTGGATTGCCATATTCAACACAAATAGGCGCCATATACTTTAAGATTCCATAATGACTTAATATGTCCATATCTGCGGGTGTATCATCTTTATAAGATGTATGAAATCCAGAGACTGTCTCTACTACATCCGCTGCAGGATCTCCAGAGATGCCCAAAACTCCAGACTCTGCTTTTTCCCCGGAAGCTACATTATCTCCGTATACGTCTTTATCTCCATATACGCCATTATCTCTATATACGTCATTATCACCATATCGTACCATATAAACCGCTGCCGCTTTCACATCATTAACTATGGCCACTCGAGCACGCACAAACTGCCATACAAGCATACCAAAGAAGCTTAATACTAGACCTAAACAAGCTAGCTTCTCAATGAGTGGTGACCATTCTGAACTTCGCAGAGGTGAAAGATATAGCATGAAGAATGCAAAGCACGCAACGCAAAGCCCTACGCCTTCAGCAATATAGGGCGTTTGTTTGATTACATCCGAAAAAGTAACGGCTACGATGCCTAAGAACAAAGTTACAAAAATCGTAAATCCCATAATACTTATTGGCAGTATCGCTAAGGAAGCAGAAAAATATACCAGGCATAGCCCCACAAAGGCGGACCAAGCGAGCGGCCATACACTTCGAGGCTTGCTAACTAGTTGAAATGTATAAGCAGACATAGGAAATAGTGTACCTGCAAGCAAGGCCACTAAACCATACATCCGTTGTACGCCTAAATAATACAATATATGACCTAAGCCTAATGTAATGGCACCTAATAATATAATCCATAAAAAAACTTTGGATTCTGTTTCATCTAAAAGCCTTCGCAACGGCTCCTGCCTTTTCTCTTTAATAAAAAATGCACTCTTCCAATTCCATGAAAACTTCCATTTTGATGACGCTCCCTTATTATTGGAATTATTCGTATTACTGGTATTACGCGTATTACTGGTATTACTTGCATTATTCGTATTTTTTGTGTTATTCATACTAATCCTCCTTATATGCTACAATCCTCACATATTAGTACCTTTATATCTTCTCCCCTTTATATCTTCTGCCCCTCATAGATTCCCCCCTTACCGGTCAGTAACTTTAGGGGTAGGACGCCTGGTATGCGGGTACGCTTCTGTATTAGTAGCATAACAAATGAAGTGGACAAGGGCGTGTCAGGTTAAAATTCTCTACTATAATAAAATTTTAAAATACAATATAACAAAAACCAGCCCCTTTCGGAGCTGGTTTTCTGCACTTATCTATTTATAGGTCTTTATTGAATTATACATATTAAGATTTTAATCAGATTTTACCATTCGGCAGCGGTGCCATCATAGTTCTCCCACTGAGGATTAGTCCAATTAATGGACGCTTTGCCATGTTCTTCAATAAATTCTTCATTGAGTTTAATGCCTAGGCCTGGGCCTTCTGGAATGGCTACGTCCCCATCTTTATAGTAGAATATTTCCTTATTGTCTACAAAGTCTAAGAGATCAAAGCCTTTATTGTAATGAATACCCAAGGATTGTTCTTGAATGAACACATTTGGCGTGCACACATCCACTTGAAGGGTTGCTGCTAATGCAATAGGACCATATGGGGCATGTGGTGCTACCGCAATATCATAGGCTTCTGCCATGGCCGCAATTTTACGAGTTTCTAAAATACCGCCTACCATAGCCACATCAGGTTGGATAATATCAATGACATTATCGCGGAAAATATTTTTATACGCCCAGCGAGTATACAATCGTTCCCCTGTCGCCAGTGGAGTCGATGTGTGATGGGCAATTTCCTTAAAGGATTCTTCATTTTCAGGAAGTACTACTTCTTCAAGGAACATAGGACGATATGGTTCTAACGCGCAGGCCAGCACTTTAGCCATAGCTTTATGAACACGCCCATGGAAGTCTACTCCAATATTGAGTTTGTCGCCAAACTCTTCTCTCAATGACGCCACCCGTTCAACTACAGCATTTACTTTTTCTAAACTATCAATATAGTGAAGCTCTTCAGTGGCATTCATTTTAATAGAATCAAAACCCTTGTCTACGCGGTCTTGTGCCTGTGCCACTACATCAGAAGGGCGGTCGCCACCAATCCAAGAATATACTTTAATGCGGTCACGGGCCTTACCACCTAGCAACTGCCATACGGGCACACCTAGAGCCTTACCCTTAATATCCCATAGGGCCATTTCAAAACCAGACACGATAGTACCACTAATAGGACCTCCGCGGAAGAAGGAGCGATGAAGTTTTTGCCATAATCGTTCAATATCAAAAGGGTCTTGACCAAGTAAAATTCGATTGCCCCACTCATAAGCGCCAGCAATAACAGTTTCTGTTTTAGTGCCAGAAATCATTTCGCCCCAACCAGTGATACCTTCATCTGTTGTGAGTCTTACAAAAATCCATCTAGGTTTTACCTGAAATAATTCTATATTTGAAATTTTCATTTCATTACCTCCCTGTACTAATCAACTATCTTATGCTTCGCCTTGTTCATTACTAGCAATGGCTTTCTTATACGCTTTTTGTGCAAAATAATATACTACGCCAAGAACAACTAGTAAAATAGGCACTGTAATAATCAAATTATTAATAAATACTTGATATACTAAGAAGCTTAAGGTCATACTTACGGAGGCAAAAGACGAAATCATTTGACCCTTGAAATCAAGACCAGTTTGCGTTGCTACTGCTGTGAGTACTGGAGATGTTAATGTACCTGCATACAAGATTGCTGCCATTACAACAAGACCCATTAAAATACTTCTAAATACATTGCCTCGCGCGATGGCTACAACGAGGGCGATACGGAACGTAATTACAGCGAGGTCAGCGAATGGCATTACGCGGTTACCTGGCAAAATAGCAGCCATTAAAATGGTCAATGGAATCAATACGAGCGCAGTAGTAATAACACGGCTATCGCCAACAACTACAGCCGCATCAAGGCCGATTAAGAACTTACGATTTTTAAAGCGCTTGGACGTAAATTCAGTAGCTGCTTCAGAAATAGGCATCAAACCTTCTACGAAAAGCGATGTCATCTTAGGGATGAGCACCATAACGGCCGCCATATGAACGCCTAAGTTAAAAGCCGCACCTACGCTATATTTAGCAAGACCGCCAATAATACAACCTAAAATGAAACCAAGCATAGTGGATTCACCGAAAATACCTAAATATTTTTGTGCCTTATTAAGGTCCATATTAATTTTATTGATACCAGGCACACGATCAAGAATCCAATTCATAGGATAGGCAATCACCACAGAGGATAAGAAGGACATTGTTGGTAAGGACACATTCGGAATACCAAAGAAGCGTTCTACCAAAGGTGATGTCCAGTCTGATAATTTAAATGTTATAAAAGCCATAACAGCGGCAGATGCAACTGCAACAAAAATATTATTTGTTACAAAGTAAACAAGTACGCCTACAATGGCCATGTGATGATAATTCCAAATATCTACGTCAAGTGTATCAGTAGCTTTTAAGGATAAGAGCACAACGTTTACAAGGAAAATGGTTAAAATTAATAATGGAATAATTGGCGATGCCCACGTAACTGATGCAATGGCACCCCAACCTACGTCGATAATATCGAGTTGCAAGCCGAAATTTTCAACCATCGCCTTAGAAGCAGGACCGATGTTGGCAGCAAGCATATCAATAACTAATTTAATCCCTACAAAACCAATACCTACAGTCAAACCTGAACGAAAGGCACGAGTAATTTTCATACCTAAGCAAAGACCAACCACTGTAATAATTACAGGTAACATAACAAAGGCGCCTGCTTTTAGCAAAGCCTGAAACGCATCATATAAAAATTGCATTACACTACCTCCTATATAAAACTAGGGGCTGAAGTCTTACTTCAGCCAGCCCACACAATAGCAACGCGCTCGTTGCAACAGAATATAATTAGCCCAATGCATTTACAATTTCATCTACTGTAGCCGCCTTGTTAATGCCTGTTAAGAAAGCCATACCAGAAATAATAGGCGTCTGTAGATTCGTTGTATTGTCATAACGACCAGTTGTAACAACTACATCATAATCCGCACCCTTAGCAGGCACTTCTAACAATTTACATTGTTCCACTTTTACTTCAATGCCTTTTTCCTTTAATGCTTCTTTAACCTTCATAGCTACCATTGTTGAAGTTGCAATACCATTACCACAAGCGATCAATACACGTTTCATAATAAATTCCTCCTATACATTACAAAATACTATTTATATTCAACTCTTTATTGCCTTTAATCTATTAAGTTATAGCGTTCCATCCAACGCATTATAGTTTTTCATCTATTACGTTATAACTTCTCATCTAATACGCGAAGGGCTTCATCTAGGTCCTTAGCCTTAGTCAAAGCCGCTAAGTTGCCGTCCCCTTGAATGAACTCAAAAACCTTCTGGAGCATTTCCACATGAGCATGTGCTTCCGTAAGGGCAAACATGAAGAGCACACTAACATCGACTAAATCATCGGGTGCATCCATGCGGTGGAATTTAACAGGATTCTTTAGTACTGCAATACCCAACGTCTTTTGATTTACTAACTCCACTTCCGTATGTGGTACAGCTACATTAATATCGCCACATAATAAACCTGTTGGGTACTCCCCTTCTCGTTCAATAATGCGAGTTAAATACCCTTCCTTTACACGGCCCTGCTCATACAACTGCTCAGCCAGCCAGCGTACAGCAGCTACATTGCTACTGGCCTCTACATCTAAGAAGACACAACTTTTGTCATACATTTTTGAACCCATTACTTTAGAGCCTCCTCTACCACTTGATCAAAGGCTAAGGCTTCGCGCTTCATGGCCTCTAAATCATTTGCTTTTAATACGTCTTTTGAAAATACTCCGCCTAGACCTAAATGACTAGCGCCACGCTGTAAGAGTTCTTTTGCATTACTGATTTTAACGCCGCCTACAGCCATTAAAGGAAAATCCCCTAATGGTGCTTTTACATCTTTAAAATAGGAATCACACACATTAGAAATAGGGAATACCTTTATTACATCAGAGCCATTTTGTAGAGCCTGCCAGATTTCTGTAGGCGAATAAGCGCCACTTACTGTAACCACCTGTTTCGTCTTAGCAAAATCAATAATCTTTTTACTAAGTACCACAGGAGCTAATAAAAATTGTGCGCCTGCTTTAATACTCGCTTCAGCCTGTTCTAAATTAGTCACTGTACCAGCACCTACATTGAGCCGGTCTCCATATTCAGCACTGATTTTTTTAATACAGTCAATGGCCCCCTCTGTATTCATAGTAATTTCTATATTATGAATATGTTTTGTAGGCAAAATAGCCTCACAGACATTTTTTACAACATCATACCCATAGCCCCGCAAAATTACAGTTACAGGACTCAACTGCTCCACCTTCATGTAAATACCTCCTTATCTCTGTCTATGCTTTACATGGATTGCACATGTTCTATACATTATGCGGATTTTACCCTTTTTACGCATTACACGGGTTTTACGCTTTTTATGCCTTACACGGATTGCACGTTTTCTATGCATTGCATGGATTTTACCCTTTCTATGCAGTACACAGACTTCATACTATTTCTGCCCCTTCTTAGAGAAGCTGTAATAGCAGCACTTGTATTAGTAGCACTTGTATTAGTAGTACTTGTATTAGCCGCCAACAAGGTCTCAACCATTATCATGAGTTTCATACCAGCGCGTTATAGCGAGTATATGGTCCTTTGATTTAGCATGACGTATTTTATTTAAATACTCCTCATTGCTTACTAATTCCATAAGTGAATACAGCGCATTTAAATGACTTGTACTATCGGCAGCACTAAGGCCGATAAAAATATCACAAGCACCGCCCTCTTCAACAGATACAGGCGTTTTTAACCTCAAAAGGGAAAATCCTGTTTTCAACGCCCCCTGCTCAAACCCACCATGAGGAAAGGCAATGCCTGGGCCAATAACAATATAAGGACCATATTGATTTACCGATTTCACTGCATTATGGGCAAAAGTCACATCTACATAACCTTCCTTAAGCAATAAATCGGAACTCCTATGAATCGCCTCCTGCCAATCCTTCACTTCTACATCTAGGTCGATGCAATGAATATCCATAAAATCGGAAACAAGACGTTTTTTCTTATTTTCCACTTCTTCCCAGTATGTCAAGGCCGGCACCTCTAAGGCTTCATATAAACCAGGATATTCTTTTGTAGCTTCGCCTAAGTCACGAAGAAGTTTCTTAAGCTTTTGATTGTCCCCTACATGGCGCACACTACTGTGTGTATCGGTTACTTTGCGAAGTAACTCTGAAATTTTTTCAAAGTCTCCTCGTGGTAAATTAACACTTACCGTAATATGTTCCTTATCGAGCCAATCTGGCAAAGGCACCGTAGCTATAACACAGTCTATATTCGTTAAGTCGTATTCGTACAATTCAAATACCTGAATGGTGTCCACAATTTTCATCTTGTATTGACGAAGTAGCTTCGCCTTCAACAATTGCACCGTTCCAATGCCGCTGTTACAAACTAAAAGAGCTCTCACATCAGCATTCAAGGTAGTAAGCTTTTCCATGGCCGCCGATACATGAAGGGCCATATAGGCAATTTCTAAATCACTCAAACTACGACCTAAATAATTTTCAAACACTGATACGGCCGATTTTATTTTCACAATAATATCCATATTCTTTTCCATATAAATACGGATAGATGAGTTTTCTAAATTAGCGGGCACACCATGTTCGGCTATATCTGTCATATGATTACTTAAATTAGCAATTAAATCACGGTCTTTTATAAGATTGAACCCCAATATATCAGACACTTTTTCTAAGAAAATGGTCACTAAAAATTGAATTGATAAATAGGAAAACTCTGGCTTTCGATCGCGTACTACATAGAGACTATTTAAAAAGAAAGCCAATAATTGTACTTCCCATATGGCTGTATCCTTTTCCACTATGCTCAATATGGCCTTGGCCATGTCATAACGCACTTTGGACTGCTTCTCCTCACCCATCATAACCAGTGGGGCCGCCGTCACAGTTTCTCGATAGGCAATGAGCAAAATATATTGCCGCAAGGCCTCTAAGGATTCTTCAGTGAAAAAGAATTTTTGTGCCATCATCAAATCAACAATATGAAGATATACTTGATGGCTTAATTCTAAAATATTAGGACAGAGCTGCGGCATACTATCGCGAATAAAGAGCCGCAATATAAATAAATGGGATTTATAGGCATTAAAAAATGCTTTGCGAATAGCGAACTCATCACCTTCCACTGCGATGCCCTTCGCCGATTTATTTACAATGCTAATATCATAGGCTTCTAGCCTTTGTCGTAGTAATTTGAGATCTTTTAACAAAGTAGACCGGGATACTAATACAATTTCAGCTAAGCGATCAATGGTTATATCCGGCGTCACTAGCAAAGCCCAAAAAACTAGAACGATTCGTTCATCCCCAGTGAGTTCATAATCTTTGTAAGATAATTGATTCTTCAAAAAATTATCTAGCACTTCCCTTTGTTCTAAGGAAATGCTTTTATCCTCACTGAGCTCAATAGTATCTAATTGATAGGAGCTTAAGAAATCATTAATCTCTAGAAGATCATTGTAAACGGTCCGTTCCGTCCGACCCATCAAGGTGGCCAATTTCTTAATTGTATAAAATTGCGGATCTACTAAAATGCGCTGCAAAATTTGTACTTGTCTATGATTCATGGCCCCTCCTTTACAATGATAATTTCTCATACTTACATATCACTTTTCACATCTTTGTCTTTATGATAAACAAATAGCCCTTGTAAAAGAAGAACAAACTCTTACAAGGGCATTGAAATTTTTTATTTTGTTTTATAAAAGTACTATTTTATAAGCTAATATAAGTACCAAGACATTTGATGCTGTGTAATTGTAATACGTACTAGCTTGAAATCATTCCTATAGTTAAAGGATAAATTTTCTAGTTAATTGATGATACTTTTAGTTAACTGATGATGCTTCTAGTTAAGAAATAATGCTTATAGTTAAATAATGATACCTCTAGTTAAGGGATGATGCTTCCATATCTGGTACAAATTCACCATTTTGATTGCGAATTTCCATTTCTTCTTTTTGCGCTTTTAAAGATGGATCATTAAGTGTACCAAGAAGTCGACCATATAAGAAGTGATAGCACAAGAAGGCTACAATGGCAATTGCTGCGGTAAGTAAGAACATATTGGTAAAACCAATGAGTTCCTTAATGCCACCTAAGGCATAGGGACCAAAGCCAAGACCTAAGTCAAGAGCAATAAAATAGGTTGAAGTAGCAATCCCAATGCGATGGAATGGAACCATTTTTACAACTACGGCCTGACCATTAGACATGTATGTACCATAACCTAAACCAACAAAAATAGCAGATAGTAAAATCATCCAGCTAGCTGTGGCATAGGCTAATAATAAAATGCCAATAGCAAGGGAAATAAAGCAAGGGTATAATACATAGTTTTCACCCTTTCGGTCAAATAATAGGCCAAGAGATGGACGAGTTAACGTAATAATAACGGCATACACAACAAAGAACCAGGTACCAGCTTGTACCATGTTAATTTCACGAGTATAAGACGCCATAAAGCCTAATATACCAGAATAAGCGAAACCAACTAAAATGGAAACAAGTGTAATGGAATTAACACGAGGTTCTAAATAATCAGAAATTTTACGTCCTGATTCTTCTTTTAAAACAGCGTCACTAAATACTGGTTCATCATATTTCATCATAAAGGCACCAACTACACAAAGTGCTACTAACACTACGCAAAGGGCGATGATAAAATTAAAACTTGTTGTAGATAATAAGAAAATACCTAAAAATGGTCCAATAGCAGCGGCAAGGCTAGTACTTAAACCATAGTAGTTAATGCCTTCGCCACGACGCGATTTAGGAATAACACTGGCTACGATTGTACTAGTAGCTGTGGAGGTAACACCATAGGCAAAGCCATTGATAAAGCGCACTATGTCAAGAACAATTAAGTTTGGCATGTAGAAATAAAGTGCTGTGGAAATAAGATAAATAAAAAGTCCGCCATAAAGCACTTTACGACTACCCAAGGTAGTTACAAAACGGCCGGCAAAAATACGTGCCACTACGGTACCTATAATATAGATACCAACAGCAAGACCGGCTTGGCTTGAAGTGGCATGCAAAGTATCCTTTGCCACAACCGCAATGATTACGATCAATAAATAATAAATCAAAAACACCAATAAGTTAATTACTGTGTCAAGCATGAACGGTAATGTCCAAAGCTTTTCTTTTTTAGCCTCCATAGCTAATAACATCTCCTCAATAAAATATTATTAATAAAACCTCATTACAGTGGCTAATTATATCTACCTTAGTTCATTCTGTAAAACAGTAAAAGACGAAGTTTGTTATTAATTTAATTGATGATAAGTATTTTACCTTGATTTTAGTCATATATAGCTTTTGGTTATCAATCAGTATGCCTAAGCAATATATAAAACTATGGCTCCCTAAATCAAAAGGTCCCTTTCATTTGTAATTTTTCATTTTGTGTATTACAAGAAGATTTTAGTCTTCTACTAATTGACTCTACAACTACATATGATATAATAAAATTACAAAGAGAGTTTTTAATGTACCATCACGTTAGGCTCATTTACATAGAACGGATTTTATAAGTCTAACGTATCAAAGTATTTAGAACACGTCTCTTACGTTAGACTGTTTTATTTATAGTGGATTAAATATCATTAACTTTACTACTATTACATAAATCGCCAAATATTCCTAACGAAAGCGTTTCAAATACAAATACCACCACCTTATAATAGGAGCCTACGGTATATTAAAAACTCTCTCCTACTTATGTTGAGAAAAATTTTACATAATATTGTGACTATTAACTTGCCATGTTAATCCTTCCTCACAATATGAAAAGAGACTGTAATGACAGGTATCTATCAGTACCATATCATTACAGTCTCTTTCTTTGTTTTGTCCTATAAGCTTATAAGCCTAACCTTATATAAACCTTAATTTAAGTCAAATCTTATAAAATGGAGCGGTAAATTTCTTCGATTTCGCCTTGAGATACGTCACGAGGATTACCAGGTGTACAAGCATCTTTAGCAGCTGATTCAGCTAGGAATGCAATATCTTCCTCTTTTACACCCGCCGCAAGAAGGCTCTTAGGAATTTCTACATCGTCAGCTAATTGCTGAATGGCATCAATAGCTGCTTTTTGATACTCTTCCTTGCTCATGCCGTCTACATTTTGTACACCCATAGCCTTAGCTAAATCGCGATATTTTTCACCTGTAGCTGGTGCATTGAATTTAAGTACTGCTGTAAGCATCATAGCACAAGCTTTACCATGTGGAATATCATATAAAGCGCTCAACGGATGTGCCATAGAGTGAACAATACCAAGCCCTACATTGGAGAAACCCATGCCTGCAATATATTGGCCAAGAGCCATTTGTTCGCGTGCTTTAGCATCGCCAGCTACTGCGGAGCGTAAGGAGCGAGAAATAATTTCGATTGCTTTAAGATGAAGCATATCCGTCATTTCCCAAGCACCCTTAGTAATGAAGCCTTCCACAGCATGAACTAAAGCGTCCATCCCCGTAGCCGCACAAAGACCTTTTGGCATACCCATAGACATATCAGGGTCAACAATGGCAACGATTGGGATGTCATGAGGATCCGCACACACGAATTTACGATGTTTTTCTTCGTCTGTAATTACATAGTTAATTGTAACTTCAGCAGCTGTACCAGATGTAGTTGTTACGGCAATAATAGGCAAGCATTTATTCTTAGTATCTGCTACCCCTTCGAGGCTGCGCACATCAGCAAACTCAGGATTTGTCATAATAATGGCAATGGCTTTACTTGTATCAATGGTACTGCCCCCACCAATAGCAACGATGCAGTCAGCACCTGCTTTTTTACAAGCAGCTACACCATCTTGCACGTTTTTAATAGTTGGATTAGCTTTTAATTCATCAAAAATTTCATACGCTACGCCAGCTTCATCTAAAAGAGCTGTTACTTTAGTAGCTACGCCGAATTTGATTAAATCCTTGTCAGTAGTTACAAGTACCTTCTTCAAATTGTTAGCCTTCAACTCGCCCACAATTTTCTGAATGGCACCAAAGCCAAAATAAGATGTTTCATTTAAAATCATACGGTTTACCATAATGCTATGCCTCCTAATTGAGTAACACTAAAATTGATTTGTCATCTGGATAAAATACCGCTTGGATAAAATACTGCTTTATATTATCCCTTACATCATACTTATACTATTCGACCATAAAGGGTCATTTCCCTGCTTTTAATTTCCCCTTTTTATTTTACGCGTCAACTAAATTATTTATTACGCCACAAGGCATTAGCCACTGGTTCTAAGGCCTTTTTCTCACCTTCAGTTAATGGCTTAATAGGTACACGGCAATATTCCTGCATAGGATAGCCTTTTTCCTTTAAGGCCCATTTCATAACTGGATTAAATGGCGTATGTACTTCATAGAAAGCAAAGTAAGCATCAATTTGACGTTGTAACTCTTGAAGTTCGCCTAAGTTTTCAGCCTTCAATGCTTTTACAACTTTAGCACACATAGCTGCATCTACATTAGACAGTGCCCCTATACAACCATCACCACCAGAAATGACAGATGGAATACAGTTATTATCATAACCAGTAAAGATTTTAAAATCTGCATATTTAGGTTTGATAAACTGAATATATCGCTGTGTATGACGAAGTACAGGATGCGTGTCTTTAACGCCCACTAAATTATCATGTTTCTCACGCAAGGAAAGGAGCATTTCAGCACTCACATCATAACCTGTGCGATCCGCATAATTATATAAGTACACAGGCCCATTAATAGCGCTCAATACTTCATCATAATAAGCCCATACATCTTGTTCATTACAAGCACTGTAATACGGACCCACGATGATAACCGCATCAGCACCAGCTGCTAGCACTTCATTGGAAAGCTGAATCGTCTCTGCTTTAACCATGCGCCCTGTGCCGGCAATGATTTCCCATTTACCCTTTGTATACGAAATAGCATCTAAAATAAATTCTTTAATTTCATCATAGGAAAATGCGTAGAATTCGCCTGCACTTCCGCCTACTAACACACCATCTAGGCCAGCTTCAATTAAACGGTCATAAAAGGCATGCATTTCTTCATAGTTTACTGACTCATCTTGATTCATAGAGGTCAGTATAGGACATATATATTTTGCATTCATTGGTCTAACTCCCTTTTATTTCTTGTTTAAATCATATACTAAATCCATATTAGCCCACCACTCATCCTTGTAGGCCCCTTCAATGCGGGTCTGGCATGGATCGGTTTCGCGCCACCATCGTTGTGTTTCTAGGTCCTGCGCCATTTTAGCCATATCATAGGCAAAATCATCACCTTCATAAACCATGATGGAGAATAATAAATCATCGCGATTGAAAATCTTGTATTTTGTAATCCCGCATTCGCGAATCATTTTGTTTACACTAGAGAATGGATTGGCATGAAGCTCTTTGTAATATTCTGCTTTTTCAGGACGCAATTTAATAACGCTGGCAAACACTTGAGGCGTATTGATTTTGTATAATTTCTTTGCATTTTTTGAGAAAATATCTGGGTCATCTTGGAAATACTCGCGTACCGCCTGTAAATGACTGTCAAAGGATGCATATAATTCCACTACTGGGAAGTTTGACGCATAAAGTAATTTACCATGATCAAAAGTCCCACTAATAAAATCTAAAAGCTCTTTTACAAACGTTTTATTTTCTGTCGCAAAACCTGATACTTTACAATACACATTAGGCAGGCTAGCCAATTTGGTCATAGCCTCTTTATAAGCCGGCGTCAATTCCGTTACATTGCCACAATGGTTAACCACTAGCTTCAAGCTAGGCACTTCAGCTGCCGCTTGATAAATATCAAGCAACTCTTCTACGCGATTACAGCTTTCAAAGATTAAGCCTTTTTCCGCTAAGACTTCCAACCCTTCAATAAAGCTGCGCTCTAAGCAGCGACCGCGCGGTGCCGTATCAATGTGTAGGGGTTCGCGAACCCCTACAATTCCTGATGGCAAGCGCACATGACCACTTAAATTCCGCACGCGCATTGTTTTAGCTAAAATGTATGGACTATTAAGATTGAATATATATTCATCTTCTTTTATCGCATTATCACAGTCTACCTCAACATAGATGCCGCCTTTAAAATCTACGCCTGCTTTAGCATATTCTTTTACTAAATCATCCATAGAAAAGCTGCGTCTAATAATCCCTTTGCACGAATTGAGCCAAGGTAGATGCAACACATCTAAATCCCAAATATGAAAATGGGAATCTACTATCTCCAACATATGTAAAAACTCCTTTCCTGCTATCTAAAGCAAGGACAGTATCCCTTATTCACCTTGATGAACACCTTTAAGTCCATACCAAGCCACATACAAGAAGCAAGGTGTTAAGAGTAAGAAGCTAGCCCCTGTGCCCCATTGGTCAGCAATATGCCCCATAAAGAATGGCATGAATGCACCACCTACGATACTCATAATGAGTAAACTAGACGCTTTCTTTACACAGTTTTCAGGGATTTTCACAACTGATAAGGCAAAGATCGTAGGGAAGCTAATGGACATGAAGAAGAAGGATAACCAGAGCACGATAACAGCTGGTAAATCATGTACGAATTGTAACACAATCATAATCCCAGCATTGATTAAGGAATAAATAGCTAATAATACATTACTCTTAACTTTTTTCATAATTGGCGTAGTCACTACACGACCGATTAAGAAAGCTACCAAGGCAATACTAAAGAAGTAGGCTGCTTGATGGTCCCCTAGACCTTGCCAGTGTTCTACGCAATAGTTAATAAAGAAAGCACCAGCACCAACTTGTGCAGCAATATACAAGAATTCAGCAATAACACCTAAACGAAAATGGCGATATTTAAATAAGGTACTGTAAGAACCAGTATCTCCTTCAGCAGCTGTAACAGCTTTATCGCCAGCGGCTTCGCTTACTTCAGAGCCTTCAGGCATTTTAGCTAAGAAGAACAATACTAGCACCGCTAATACAACGACAGCAATACCAACATATACCATTTGTACATTGGACATGTTTTGGTCCACATCGCCATGAGATAGGGAGAGGAATAAAGCGCCCCCTACGATAGGTCCTAAGAACTGACCCACCCCATTAAAGCTTTGGGCCATATTAATACGGAACGCCGCGTCTTCATCACTCCCTAGCTTTGTAATATAAGGGTTCGCATTTGTCTCTAAACTACCAAGACCGCAGGCGATGATGAAGAAAGCTAATAAGAATAAATTAAAGCTCTGCGCATTACTAGCAGGGATAATAAGCAAGGCCCCTAAGGCATAGAGGGCAAGCCCCATAATAATCCCGCCTTTATAGCCAAATTTTGTAGCTATCATTGACGCTGGAATGGCGATAACAAAATATCCACCAAAATACGCCGCTTGCAATAAGCCCGACACGGCTTTAGTAATGCCTAGATGGTTTTGGAAGTTTTTATTCATAACATCCAATAAGCCATAGCTAAAGCCCCAAAGGAAGAATAGGGACGTAACTAACCAAAAGGCAATTTTAATATTTCTACTCGTTACAACCTTATTAACTACATTTGAATTACTGCTCATAATAACTTCCTCCTAGCTTAAGGCACGATCGAGGTGTACATAACCACCATCAACAAAAATCCATTGACCTGTTGTATGAGAGGATTTAGGTGATAATACGAATACCGCTGTATCGGCAATTTCTTCCACGCTTGTAAAACGGCGTTCAAATGGAATCTTATCAGTGATTACTTTTTTACGAGCTTCTGGGTCATCAAAAGTTTTAATCCAATTAGCATACAATGGAGTCCAGCATTCACTTACAACAATGCAATTGCTGCGCACGCCATCATCAAGAAGTGCGGCAGCCCATTCACGAGTCAGCCCTAAAATAGCCCCTTTAGCAGCTGCATACGCACTTGTTTTGCCTTGACCAGTAAGTGCTGTTTTAGAACCGATGTTTAAGATAGAACCTTTTGATTCACGCAAATAATCAATGGATGCATGAACGAGTTCATAGTAATGAGTTAAATTACCATGTAAGCTCTTTTCAAAGTCTTCCCAGGAAGTTGAGTCTAAATCTTTATTGTCATTAGCCCCTGCATTATTTACAATCCCATAAATGCCGCCCCGTTTTTTAGCTACTTCATCAACAATGCCTTTGATTTTATCGGTTTCATTAAGATCGATTTCATAGAAATCATAATCTGTGGTAATCGCTTCTATTTGACTTTTAAATTCATCATCAAGTGGTGAACGAGTTAAAATAACAGGAATCGCTCCTTCTTTAGCAAGTGATAAGGTGATGCCACTGCCAATCCCTTTGCTACCACCTGTAACGATAACTACTTTCCCTTTTAATTGCAAATCCATGATTCATTCCTCCTAAATACACTATTACACAAAATATATAAATTATATTTCCTATGGCTCCTTACCTAGCCATTTTCAACCAAGAAAGTTAAACTGTTGTAGCTAAGCGCCAAATAGAGAAGTCATTTTGCTCATTAATTTCGGCCTTAGTCATTTCTCCATCACCATATGTAACTATGGCTTCGACAATTTCAACGCCTACGTCTTTAATCGTCTTCTTACCATCTACAATGGTGCCCCCATTTAAATCAATAGAGTCATTCATATTTTCAAAAGTAAAGGTGTTAGATGCAATTTTAATTGTTGGTGTAATAGGACTGCCCGTTGGTGTCCCGCGGCCAGTTGTAAATACGCAAATATTACAACCACCTGCCACCATACCGCTAAGCTGTTCAATATCATTACCTGGCGTATTCATAAACGTAAGGCCTTTATCAGTAATCGGTGCTGCATATGGTTTTACTGCCACCACTGGAGAGTTCCCAGCTTTATAAATGCACCCCAACGATTTTTCTTCAATACTACTAAGTCCCCCCTCAATATTCCCTGGGCTTGGGTTAGCGCCGCGAATATCAGCATGAGAATCGAGTACTACCTTTTCATATCCTTTAATAGTATCTAAAATAGCCTGTTGTACTTCTGGTGTAACACCGCGCTGAGCTAGAATATGTTCAGCCCCAATAAGTTCCGTTGTTTCCGCTAATATAACGGCACCACCTTGGCTTACTACTATGTCAGAGGCTACGCCGAGCGCTGGATTGGCACTAAGCCCTGAGAAGCTATCACTACCGCCGCATTCAGTACCTAGTACTACATCAGTTAAGTCCCCTTCACTACGCGTTTCTTTTAACGCATCTTGAAGCATAGCTTTCACAAGCTCCATACCTTTTTTAATACTCTTATCAGTGCCGCCACATTCTTGAATATTAAAGAATTCAACCCGCTTATATGGTGCCCGCTCTTTAATCTTTTTAGCTGTTTCTTCTGCCTGCACAACTTCACAACCAAGACCTACAAGTAATACAGCATACACATTAGGATTAGCTGCCGTCCCTACAATAACATCTGTAGTTTGATCTGCATCATAGGAAAGCTCACTACAACCATGTTGATGACTTACATATACCACCTTCGTATCATCCCGTCGTGGTGTATCACTATACATAACACCATTAGCAATACGCTCTACTACTTTATTAGCACAATGTACGCTAGGAATTACAAGTACATGATTGCGGAAGCCAAAACTACCATCAGGGCGACGATAGCCTGTTAAGTGATACTTTGTATCTACATGTTCTACCACTTTATTGCGGTTTCCGTCTTGTTCAATGTGACGAACTGAAGTGTCCACATCGCCGCGCCCGCGTTCACCTTCAATATTATGAACATGAACCCATTGACCTGCTTCAATATCCACTTCAGCTATGCCAATATGGGAGTCGTATTTAATAACCGGTTGGCCCTTAGCAATCGCTTCAGTAGCAAATTTATGCCCCTTCGGAATATCTTCCTTAATCGTTACATCTAATACAACATCACCTTTATGCAAAGGTTCAATGGCTGTTGCCACATTGTCAATTGCACCCACATGAATGCCTTTCATACGTACACCTCCGTCATAATCACACGCCTACACATTCGTATATAAGTAAATTAATATTTTTTTCGTACGCTCTATGAGTTAATCTTATACTTGTTATACGTATAAGTCAATAATTTACGTATATACGTATTGCCAATAATGCATATGCAAGCTAAAATATCTATTACTTTTGCACTTTCCACATATGAGTAGGCATATATCAATTAATGTGCTAAAATAAAACCAAAATTACGTATATCCGAATATTAACATGTTTTTCGTACAATATATTTCATAACATATATGTTATGCCATATGTTTCATAACATACATTTCATGACATACGTTGTATGCCCTATATTTCATGAGGTATGTTCCATACCATATATTCCATACCATACAATTCATTTACTATATATTTAGGAGTTAGTATGAAATCAATTCAAAATAGTAATCAACACAAACCGACCTTGCGAGTCGTAAAAGTCCTAGAAGCCATAGCCAGTAGTCATGGCCTTACTTTATCGCAAATTGCTGACACCTTAGACTGTCCCAAAAGTACCTTAACCCCCATATTAAAAACATTAGTAGATACCAATTATTTACATTGTGAAGAGGATAGCCTCATATATACTATGGGTAAACAAGCATTTATTATTGGTAACACCTATGATCATCAAGCAGATATTCTTGATCTAATCAAGGAACAGATGGAAATCATGTCATTAAACTGTAAGGAAACAGTGCATTTAGGCGTTTTAGAGGGCAGCCAAATTATGTACTTACAAAAAGTAACTAGCCCTAAACCCTTACAACTCATCTCCTCTGTAGGTAAACGACTCCCTGCCTATGCTACGGCTTTAGGTAAAGCCCTATTAATGGACCATCGCGAAGAGCAATTAGCAGAGCTTTTTTCCGATCCATTGCCTAGTCTGACGGAAAAGACTCTTCCTACAGTTCATGCTTTATATCAAAATATCCATGCCGATACAAATAATGAATTCACTTATGAAGAAGAAGAAATTACAAAGTACGCGCGCTGTATTGCACGGCCTTTGCGGGTGAATAAAAAAATTGTAGCCGCTCTCAGTATTAGTTTCATCATTTTTGATGGCTCTCAAGAACATATTGAAACAATCAAAGAAAATCTTCGGCGCTATGGCACCATTATTGAAAAATTAATGGCTACGAAAAATTTCCATTACTAATATAGAATTACAGTCTTCCTTTACTATAAAGACATTAACTTTAATAAAAAAACTACCTTATTCTATAAGCACTCTTATGAAGTCCTACTGTTAAAACTATAAAGCTAACAGTAAGAAGCTTGCATAAGTCTAAGCCTAGAATAAGGTAGTTTTTCTATGTCATATATAATGTTACTAATAAATATGTCATGCTCGTTCGCAGAAAACGCAGCAGATGTTGTATACTCTTACACATAAATACGCGGTACTCGTTCAGAAAGCACCGCAGATTTTACATACTTCTACACATCAATGCGCAGTACTCGTTCAGAAAACACCGCAGATGTTGTATACTCTTACACATAAATGCGCGGTACTCGTTCAGAAAATCCGCAGAAGATTTCATACGGAATCGTCCCCACTAAAGTGGCGATTTCTAAAGCCGTAATACTTTCTTCCCCTTGAGTCCCTAGGAGCACCACTTCATCACCTGGCTGTACGGGCACTCCTTCAGGCATGGCCACCATAAGCTGGTCCATACAAACCCGGCCTACAATAGGGCAACGGTATCCATTGATCAATACTGCCCCTCGATTCGAAAGGCTTCGAGGATACCCATCGCCATAACCAACTGGTACCGTCGCAACAGTAGTAAGGCGATTTGTCATATAAGTGCCACCATAACCAATGCGTTCACCTGATTTTAAATGCTGCACATGCACAACTTTACTGTGAAAGCTCAATACAGGCTTAAGTCCTAAGCGATTAGGCACATCCAAAGAAGGCATAATACCATATTGAATAATACCGGGCCGTGCATCAGTAAACAAACTATCTTTTACATCTAATAAACCAGCACTATTGGCCAAGGAGAAACGGAATGGTTCACTGCGATGTGCTCGCACCATTTCTACCATATGCCGAAATGCTGCTGTTTGCTTATGAGCACTTGTCTTATCAGCACTATCTGCATTAGCCATATGTGAGAAGAACCCATCCACACGTAAATGTGGGAAACGTTCTACTTTAGCCATAAAATCAAGGGCCTCGTCAGGATGAATTCCTATGCGGTGCATCCCCGTATCTACAGCAATACAACAATCAATGATTACATCATGACGCACTGCACAGGCTTCCAGAGCCTCTAGATCCGTGCAATCTGAAATAGCCGGAATGGAATGGCCTTCCACAATTAAATCATAGGATTGGGGCAATGTGATCCCCAATAAATAAATAGGCAAATTAATGCCTGCCCGCCGAAGTGGCAAAGCTTCTTCAGGAAAGGCTACAGCTAAGGATTCATACCCTTCTTCCACAGCAATACGTCCTACCATGACGCTGCCATGACCATAACCATTGGCTTTGATTACAGCCGTAGCAGAACTCCATTCTGGCAAACTATCTTTTATGCGGCGCAAATTTTCGCGCAAAACAGCAGTATCTATTCTTAAATGGGTCGGTCTCATAAGTCACCTCAAATTAAAACTTTTAGTACGTTCCTATTGTATACCTCTAAGGATTAAATACTCAACTATTTTTTGTAAAAGAATGTAAGACAAGCTCTAGAATTTACATTACAAAATTAGCATACACTGCCCATACCATGTGCATTCACAGTGTACCTTTTACAATTCGCAAACTATTTAATACATTGATTTTACATATAGTCCCTAACTACCTACTATATTTTACCTATAATATATATAGGCCAAAATATACCCAAAATGCATTGATAGCATGATTTTTCCTGATGTTTTGTCATTTTACAAAAGCTTTACAAACTATGGAGTAGAAACTTTACAAACTTTGTGTATACTGAATGCACAAGTTAAGAATGTAAACACTTACTCAATTTTACAGGAGGCATTGAAGAAATGAAATTCAACTTGAAAGCATTATCAGTTTTGGCCATGGCAGGTTTACTAACTCTAGGGTTAATGGGTTGTGGCAATAGCGGCAACACGGCACAACAAGGAGTCGGTCAAGCCCTAAAAGGAACAATCACATCGTCTGGTTCTTCAGCTTTACTTCCATTGGCTAAAGAAGCAGCGGCTGAATTCAAAAAGAAAAATCCTGATGTATCCATCGTACTCAATGGCGGCGGTTCTGGTACTGGTTTAAAACAAGTTTCTGATGGCACTGTAAACATTGGTAATTCTGACGTAGCAGCAGAAACTAAACTTCCAAAAGAAAAAGCGGCTGAACTCGTTGACCATAAAGTAGCAGTTGTAACTGTAGCAGCTGTAGCTAACAAAGAAGTTGGCGCTGCTGTATCTAGCTTAACACAACAACAATTAATCGACATCTTCACTGGTAAAGTAACTAACTGGAAAGAAGTAGGTGGCCCAGACGTTAATGTAGTTCTTGTAACTCGTCCTTCCACATCTGGTACACGTGCTCTATTCACTGAATTCGCACTTAACAACAACCAAGAAGTTTCTAACAAGTCTCTAGAAACTGATGATTCCGGCGCTCTTATCCAAAGCATCTCTAACACACCAGGTGCTATCGGTTATGTAGCATTACCTTACTTATTAAATAACACAAGCGTAACTCCACTTTCCATTGACGGCGTAGCACCAACTCTAGAAAACACTTACAATGGCACTTACAAAGTATGGGGCTATGAACACATGTATACTAAAGGTCAACCAGATGCAGTTCAAAAAGCCTACTTAGACTTCATTATGTCCGATGAATTCGGCAAAATCCTTGAAGGCAAAGGCTATGGTATCGCAGCTAAAGTTAAAACGGGGAAATAAAGGATGAACATTGAAAGCACACTTCGAAATGATCGAATCTGGCGCCATGTGATCCAAGGAGCAGGCTTTTGCCTGCTCCTTCTTACCATAGCGATAGGTTTTTTCCTAATCTATCGTGGCACAGGCACCTTCACAACGTATGGACATAGTATTTCAGAATTCTTATTTAGTACTACTTTCAAACCACAAGACACCTTAGACGGTGGTGGCCAAGTCGGCGCTGCCATCTTCATCGTCGGGTCCCTTATTACTTGCGGACTCGCCCTATTAATGGCAACGCCAGTAAGTATTGGCCTTGCTATTTATATGGCAGAAATTACACCGTCCTTAGGTCGCCGTTTCTGGCAACCAGTTATTGAAATCTTCGTTGGTATTCCTTCCATCATCTATGGTTGGTTAGGTCTTACCATCTTAGTCCCTTTTATTCAACGCTACACTAGTTCTGATAGTGGTTTCTCTGTATTAGCTGCCTCTATCGTACTAGCCATTATGATATTCCCAACCATCACATCGGTTACAATGAACGCCTTAAATAGTGTACCAAAAACCTATCGTCAAGGTGCTTATGGCCTTGGTGCTACTCGTTGGGAAGTAATTTACAAAATTGTCTTACCAGTAGCTAAGCATGGCATCTTAGCTGGCATTATCTTAGGCCTTGCAAGAGCCTTCGGCGAAGCCTTAGCTGTTGCCATGGTAATCGGTAAAATGAAAGCCCTACCTACTTCACTTCTTTCACCTACAGTTAACTTAACTGGTGCCATCGCCGCTGATATGGGGGGCACAATGGAAGGCAGCGAGTACAATTTCGCTCTTTGGTCTATGGCTCTTTTACTCTTTGTTATTTCCTTATTCTTCATTTTATTAATTCGCTATATTTCCAGTAAAGGAGGCGCGTCCCTTGCAAGCAAGTAAAGCTATTCCAACGCCTCGGCGCCGTGCCCTAACAAATGATCGCCTTATCACGCTGTCATTACATGCCTTAGCTGGGGCCACCTTATTACTACTTTTATCCTTTGTAGGCTACATTGCCTACTCAGCATTAATTGATTTTCAGCCGTCCTTATTGGAATTCTCACCTACAGGCATCGGCAATCAATTATTCAATACAGTCTATCTAGTATTCTTATCTCTATTAATTAGCGTGC
Organism: uncultured Veillonella sp.; assembly: GCF_937981445.1. Classification (GTDB taxonomy): domain Bacteria; phylum Bacillota; class Negativicutes; order Veillonellales; family Veillonellaceae; genus Veillonella_A. Next base: position 38,976 of record NZ_CALJON010000008.1, read on the forward strand.
CTCTTGGCATCGGCGCTGGTATCTATATGGCAGAATATGCGTCCAATGGTCGCAGCCAAAAAATCTTGCGCATTTCCATTGAAACGTTGTCTTCACTTCCTTCCATCGTAGTTGGTCTCTTTGGTTACTTAGTATTCATCATCATGACTAACTCCCAATGGAATCTTTTCGCTGGTGCTTTAACCGTATCCATCTTGACTTTGCCTTTAATTGCGACAATTACAGAAGATGCCCTTCGCGCACTCCCTGTATCATATGCTAAAGGTAGCTATGGTCTAGGTGCTACTAAATGGCAAACCATCAGCCGCGTATTACTTCCAGCTGCTTTTCCTGCTATTATTACCGGCATTATCTTAGCAGCAGGGCGCGTATTCGGTGAAGCCGCCGCATTAATGTTCACTGCTGGTATGAGTACTGACATTAATTGGAGTAACACAGATATTACATCCCCAACTAATGCCTTTAACCCATTCCGTTCTGGTGAAACCTTATCCTTACAAATCTGGGCCTCCCGCAGTGAGTCCCTTGACCCTCACGCCAGTGCAATGGCGAATCTAAGTGCCCTCTTATTATTAGCCTTAGTCTTTATATTCAGTATTGGAGCTCGTGCTCTGAGTCGTTATTTAAATCGTAAAAATTTAGGAGATACAAAATAATGGAACTATCTAATGTAGCCTTATCTACAAATCCGCAATCTATTAGTGCTGTACAAGGTATGGCCGTTGCTCAAGAAGCATTGGCTAATGCTTTTACTGTAGAAGACTTAAACTTCTTCTATGGTTCCTTTCATGCATTAAAAAATATTAATATGAATATTAAAAAGAATGAAATCACTGCACTTATCGGACCTTCCGGTTGTGGTAAATCTACTTTTTTACGTATTTTAAATCGCATGAACGACCTAGAAGGAGATATTACTGTTAAGGGCCGTGTTTGCCTCGAAGGGGACGATATTTACAAAGATATTGAACCTATCGTACTTCGTCACCGCGTAGGCATGGTATTCCAACAGCCAAATCCATTCCCTCAAAGCTTATATGACAATGTAGCCTTTGGCCCACGCCTTCAAGGCATCACTAACAAAACGGATCTCGATCAAATCGTTGAAGAAAGTTTACAACGTGCCTCCCTTTGGAATGAAGTAAAAGACCGTCTTAAGAAAAGTGCCGTTAGCCTTTCCGGTGGTCAACAACAACGTTTATGTATTGCTAGAACACTGGCAACTAAACCTGAAGTTATCCTCATGGATGAGCCAACAAGTGCCCTTGACCCTATTTCTACGGCTAAAATTGAAGAATTGGCTCTCGAGTTAAAGGAAAAATATACCATCGTTATCGTAACTCATAATATGCAACAAGCAGCTCGTATTTCTGACAAAACAGCTTTCTTCTTAATGGGAGATTTGATAGAATATAATAAGACGAAGATTATTTTCAGCGATCCAAATCAACCAAAAACAGCAGACTACATCAATGGTCGCTTCGGTTGATTGGTAGAAAATATCTATCACAATCGTATTTACGTACTCATTAAGTCTATTCACGTGATGAATAGTTAAAGGAGCGTACCATGAAATCCAACCCACCCTTAGTTTATTGCGTTGAAGACGAGGACAGCATCCGCGGTCTTATCTCGTATGTACTCAAAGGGCAGGGATTTGAGGTCGGCACCTTCGAATCGAGTGAGCCCTTCTGGGCCGCTATCGAAGAGCGCCGGCCTCAACTTGTATTACTGGATATTATGCTAGAAGGTGAAGACGGTCTCACCATTCTTCAAAAACTTCGTAATACGCCAGCAACCAAGGACCTGCCCATCATTATGTTGACGGCCAAAACGTCAGAAATCGATATTATTCAAGGCCTAGATAATGGTGCCGACGATTACATTTCTAAGCCCTTTGGTGTAGTAGAGCTAGTATCCCGCATCAAAGCCGTATTACGCCGTGCTCAGGGCCCTAGTACAGCCAAATCCAATGTTTTGGTCTGTGACAATCTAGTCTTAGATCAAAGTAGTCGCCTAGTGACCTTACAAGGTGAGGTCATTCCTCTCACCTTAAAAGAATACGAACTACTTCTCTTCTTTATGGAAAATCCAGGCATTGCTCTATCTCGTGAGCGCATTATGGAAGTGGTATGGGGCTTTTCCTACGAAGGCGAATCCCGCACCGTAGATATGCATATTGTAACACTGCGACAGCATTTAGGCCCTGCCGGTAAGCACTTAAAAACAGTGCGTGGCATCGGGTATCGCTGGGAGACTAAAGTATGAGGAAGAAGTTTTTTAGAGCTCTCTTTGGTCTAGGCATGATGAGTTTACTCTTTAGTACGGTTATTTTAAGTTACCTTTTCTATAATAGTTGGAAAGATGATTTTAAAACCGTCCTATATACAGAGACTCGCATCATAGCCGCTGATGGTAAACTAACCAAAGAGCATCTCGATACAATAAGTAAGTCTACCGATAATGCGCTGCGTATTACGTGGATTTCCTATGAAGGAAAAGTTCTCTACGATAATACAACAGATCCGGAAGAAATGGACAATCATCTGGAACGCCCAGAAATTAAAGAGGCCATCCTTCACGGTGAGGGCAGCGATATACGGGACTCCTCCACCCTCAATACAATCAGTTATTACGAGGCCTTACGCCTACCAGATAATTCCATTCTCCGCGTATCGCGTACAGGTTCTACCGTTTATAAAGTCATTTTAGATGCGGCCCCTGGCTTTATCGCTTTGTTCCTCATCTTAACTGGTGGTTGTTACTTAGTGGCGCGCCGTTGGACATCTGAAGCGATTTATCCGATTGAAGAAATTGTAAAGGCTTGGACCTCCAACAGTGACACACAACCTGTTATTGATGAAGCATATAATGAAATTACGCCTCTTTTATCGCGTCTTTCCTTTCAGCGCCAAGAATTAGAAACCATGATTCTTCGCCTGCGTGGTGAAAAGAATACATTGCGTTCCATTATGGAAGAAATGAATGATGGCTTACTCCTCGCTGAACTCGACGGTACCATCATTGTATATAATAATCATGCCACAGATTTTTTAAACACCAAGCGTTCCCTTCACGGTGAACCTCTATTGCTCTTATCTGATGATGTAGAATGGCGCCGCCATGTAATTAATGCCCTAAAAAAACATCAAGGTGGCGACTATGTGTACCACAATGATGGCCAGCACTTTCACATTGTCTTCCATATAACAGAAGATGATCGCTATAAAGGCCGCCTGCTCATCATCATTTCAGATATTACGCAATCCTATTTAGAGCAACAACGCCGTCATGAATTTACGTCCAATGTGAGTCATGAACTAAAAACACCGCTTACTACAATTAGTGGTTATTCTGAAATCTTAGCTAATGGCATGTATCCATCTAAAGAGGAGGCCACTGTACTGGGTGGCTATATTCACGAAGCAGCCCTTCATATGCAAGATTTAATCAATACGATTTTGAAATTATCGCGCATTGAAGATGAGCATTCTGAAATTACCTTTGAAATAAGCCCCCTTCGTCGCATCATTCACACCGCTTGGCAATTGTTGGAAGGCAAGCGGCAGGGTAAAAATATTACGATTTCCATTGTAGGTCCTGAAGTTAATTTGCCACTCTGCACTAAATTAGTTGAAGAAGTTTTTATCAATCTCTTTGACAATGCTATCAAATTTAGCCGTGGCATCGACAATCATATAACGGTTAAGGTTGAGCCCAATGAATTACAAACCATTATTACCGTTACTGATGAGGGCGTTGGCATTGCCAAAGATAAACAGGCCCGCATATTTGAACGCTTCTACCAGGCAGATCAAAGCCGCAATAGCAAGCGAGAAGGTAGTGGCCTTGGCCTATCCTTAGTAAAACACATTATGGAAATCCACGAAGGTGCTGTCAGCGTAGCCAGTGAACCTGGCGAAGGAACCACCTTTACATTGAAATTTAAAAATAAACTAGCTAGTGAGTCAGAGGAATAAACTGGCTAATAAATTACAATAATAGACTAACTAATGAATCAGTATAATAGGTTAGCTAATGAATCAGAGGCATACACGCTCTCTCCTATTAAATAAGTAAAAAATAAACCGCTTCATGACGTATATTACATACTGCGTCATGAAGCGGTTTTTATTTAGATTAATTGAGCCGTTTCAATTCACCTTAGCCTTTTACATTAGTTAAAACATCAAAAAGGTCATAACCTGAATTGTAATAGCCCCTAGGATCAGTGGAATCGCTGTCTGCTTAACCACTTCAAATGGCGATACACCGGCTACACCAGAAACGGCCACTACCACCGCTGCTATTGGTGATGTGGAGCGGAATATACTTGCTGTTAGCTGCATTGGCAATAGCATATTAACCGCTTCAATACCAATCTTATTCGCTACATTTGGGGCAAAAGCAGAGAACGCAAAGAATGGCGCATTCCCAGATCCCATAACAATTGTGGCTACACCAATAATAGCACACATTACAAGAATCATAGCCGTAGTCCCAGAGCCGGCATTTTCAGCAAGGCCAATTAAGTAATCAATAGCCCCTAATTGCTGTAAGCCTTTAGCAAATGTTTCACCAGCAATAATTAATGTTACTACTGTAGCAAATTGGACCCCCATACCATCAAAGAAGCCTTGCATACTACTAAAGACTTTTTTAAGATTTCGTGTCCGGATTAACTCACACACTAAGGCCGCTGCAAAACCAATATACAGGGCCACATTAATCCCCATTTTAATGCCCCCTACTTTAAAGAAACCAAAGAGTAGGACTAAAATAACCGGTACAGCTGGTAAAATAGCGTAAATCTTAGGTACATCTTTAGTTTCTTTAGTGCTAGTTTCTACTACAGTCTCACCATCAGGCATTAAACCTAATTTACGTTTTTTATCAAAATATTGAGCTACAAAATAATGAGCTACTACCATAACTAAACTAATGGCAATGGCCACGGGCAATTGATAGCTTACAAAATAATCGACTGGTGTTAAGCCTGAATACTTAGCTGCTAAAATCGTATTCCCTGACGAAGGTCCCAAGTCCAAGCAACCATTAGTAGCAATAACAGCCGTCGCTGTAGTGCGGCTAACGCCCAAGGAAATGTACAGAGGGTACATAGTCACCATCAATAACAACCCGAAGCCCGACGCACTAGGAATAAATGGATGTAAACACTGCCCAATTAAAAAGCCCGCCCCTAATACAATATATGGTGAACGAATGAGATGAAGTGGTTTAGCCGCCACTTCAACCATGGCCTCACTGGCACCTATGATGTTCATATATTTAGCAAAACCAGCACAAACCATAATCATAAGGCCTAAACTACCAGTTCGCGTATTGGCCAATACATCGACAAATCGGAACATATCAAACCACATATTACCGGTGGATTCCTTGCCAGATACCAAGGGGCCTAAGCCTAGCATAAGGGCAATGGCCATCATAACAAAGCCACCACAAATCAATACAGCCTGCGCCTTATACTTCTTCAAAATAAAATAGCCTGTAATACATGTCACTACCAATGCAATAATAGTACCTAAAAGTCCTCCTGTGTGTGCCATACGCATCGCCTCCCTAACTAATTTACAGGTACTTCACCAACAACCTAAACCTTTTCTGCGGCTCTTCTTGTAAGCCTATTTTGCTGCTCTTCTTGCAGACTCAAACTCCTCTTGTATCGCTTTTAAGCATGCCGGACGATGTACTATATGCTGAATCGTTAAAGCTAAAATCTTAGCCCCATTTAATATTGTCTCTTTCGCCTGCTCACTCTTACCCAAATCAAGCCATCTCTTAGAATGACTCGAAACGCCGCGTTCCACATACTTTACGCGAATGCAAGCCCCAGGCACCCTATAAGTGACACTAGAAAAATCCGTAGAGCCAGTTTTTTTACGTGGTTCTGAAATATCTGGTGCCCCAATCTTATGCGCATAAGCCAATAAAAGTTCATTCAACACGGGTACATTAAACTTATTATCATACGCCTTCTTTGTCACCAAATCCACCTTTGTGCCTGTTTGCAAGGCTGCGCCCTCAGCAACCTGTGTAACCCGTTCTAATACTTGATTTAATCGATCCCGTGTATGAGCTCGAATATACCACTGTGTAGAGGCAAACTCAGGAACAATATTGGCCGCTTTACCACCATCCGTAATAATGCCATGCATGCGCACCTCATCAGGCACATGTTCCCTTAAATACTCCATGCCATTGAAAAAAGATAGTACTCCATCTAAGGCACTAATCCCTTGATCCGGAGCAATGGCTGCATGGGCCGCTTTACCATAAAAATTAAAATCAATAAGGTTTAATGCCAATGATTTACCATCTACGGTAGTAGAATCACTGCCATGCATCATAAAGGCCAGATCTAATTCATCGAAAACATTATCTTTTGCCATGATAAGCTTCCCACTAGCCGTCTCTTCAGCCGGTGTGCCATATACAATTAATGTAGCTGGTTCAGTCAAACAATCCTTTAAAGCTACTGCAGCGCCCACAATGGATGGTCCCTGCATATGATGACCACAAGCATGTCCTAGTCCTTCTAAGGCATCATATTCGCATAAAAGCCCTATCTTAGGTCCTCCACCAGCACTCTTATACACAGCCTTAAAGGCCGTCTGTAAACCGCACACTTCACGTTTCACAGAAAAACCATGATCTTCTAAGAAATCACAGAGCAATGCATGAGCCCGTACTTCTTTATGACCTAACTCGGGATTATCGAAAATAAAATCACTCATTTCCTTTAACTGACTCGCTAATCCCTGTATACTGTCTAAGATTTTTTTCTCTGTCGCTCCATAAGTGCTTCCTACCTCATAGAAGGAATTGCTTGTATGGCCTTCATTCTTATGTCCTTCACTCTTATGCCCTTCAATCTCCATAAACCATACCTCCAAGCGTTATGAATTCACCACCAGTATCTTACTCACCATTTTACATTATTATGCGCTTTATTTCTATTAAAAATACTGTTTAGGTATAGCGTATTTTTTGACTGCCTATAAATACATTTTATATCTTTATATTAGAAACATAAGAGTTTTATCGCCCCATAAAAACAGTTGCAAGTTCGCTTGTTTTAAACTTATAGGTTAAGAAAATCATCCCCAATTAAAACATGAAAGGGTGTAACAACTTCATACACATTCAATTATTACACCCTTTTAATTATATTAGGTAAGATTTAAATATATAGTTTTAATTAATTATTAATATTAACCCATATTGGGTTTGTAACTGCATAATTATTATTAGTATCAACAACTACAATATTGTACCAACCATTTTTTTCAAGTTCATCTTTCCACTCTAAGCGATATGTAAATATATCTTTTGTATCAAGATTCACCGATTTAACTATTTCCCCATTTTTAATTACATTAACTAAAGCAATGCCATTAACTGAATGAATGTCAAATCCTAAATTGATAGCTTCGCCTTTATAACCCCATATAGTTTCACCAAATAAATTATCTTTATCAGGGAAAATAATTGGTCCCATAGACATATAAGCATGTCCATCTTTTAACGCCGCTAGATAACTCTCATGATTAAACTCTCCTGGTACATACGCAATCATTCTAATAATCCCAGGGTATAAAGTAGATGTTACATCATGTTGATCAGAACCGGCAGATAAATATTTTTTTATCCCCTGATTCCAAAATTTGGTCATGACTTCATCTAATGTCCGTTTATCCCAATTTTTATCATTATTATTGCCATATAAATTAATTGTTTTTTGTAGCTCCACTAAATCATAATCATCAGCACCTTCCTCTTGTCCACCTAAAACTCCTGGACGGTTCAAATAGAAACCATAGTCTGTATACGGATGATTTAAAACTACTGTAGCCCCCATTTTATGAGCTAAATCATTGATTTCTTTAGGTGTAGATGTCGGAGCTATAGGAGTTCCTTCAATCCCTTCATAGGGCACATTTAAAATTCCCCAATGCCCCCATCCAGGGGACACTTCTAAGCTAGATAAAAACTTATGTCCAGCCTTATTAGTAATCTCAAACATTTCTTTATTATTATTAATAGAGTCATGATCTGATATAACATGCAGATCTAATTTAGCAGCTACTTGAGCATCAAATAATGCTTGTGGTGTAGTCGCCCCATCACCAATATTAGAATGTTGATGATTATCTACAGAGTACCAATGTTTAGAGTTAATATCTATTAAAGTTGGAATAACAACTTGAGAATCATATGTCTTTCCCGCTTTTAAAGGAATCTCTAGTTTTGCAGTGCGTGCAAAAAAATCCTTTCCATAATCAATCTCTATAACTGTATTACCATCAATTGCTTGGAACGTAAAATTAGCTACATTATCATATGGATTTGTAAAATAAACAGTACTTCCAATTGTCTTAACCCCCATTGTAGCCTCCGGAAATGTTATACGTGCAGGTATAGAATTCCCTTTTTCATCAACTGGTCTAATATATATCTGAGCACCTTCATTTAACATTAGTTTCGCATCAGCTAACTTCTTATCATCTTTACTAATACTAATCGGCTGTGATGGTGTCATCCCTGCTGCCTCAGCATGTATTTCATAAGACCCTGTAGGCAATAAAAATTCATATTCACCAGCTTCATTAGTCACATGCCATGCTAAAGGCTGCTTATGACTTATCACTACATCTGAATTCAAAGTTTCATCAGCTTTAGGAGTTCTTACATAGGCTCCTTCTTTTGAAATAATAACATAAGCCCCTGGCACAGGTTTACCTAATTTATCAATAACCTGTCCTTTTACATTAATAGATTGAATCTCTTTATTTTTCTGCAAATACCGCGCTAAGATAGGTGTTGTACTTCCACTGTTATTAACAAGAATTTCCCCAGTATAAATATAGGACTCTTTTGCTTTAATATCTCTCAATGTATATAAGTCCTTATACCCCGATGAACCTTTATAAGCATCAGCACCGTCTTGCTGAACTGAAATTGCATAGTTTTTTCCATAACTTACAATGTAATTGCCTAACTCTTCGTTAATCCTTAAATCCGAACCCATACGAATTCCAGTAATTTTTTTATCTGGATAATATCCAAATGGACCATACATGCTATCAGCTAATGTACTAATTGAATAGCCCGAATACATATCCTTATAATCATCATTACCTGTATTAGTAACGGTAGTTTTTACTGGAATATAATTACTATCAGGTTTAATCGTATACTCTATTTTTACATCGAGCGGCTTATCATGTCCATCAACATAATATTGTGTATCCGCTTGAACTATAACATTATCCCCATCTTTGCGATATGTTATCTGGTCTCTATCTGGATGTAATAAATCTTTTCCATCATAACTAGCAGATGCAGACCACATATTATTCAAAAACTCTATATCATTTATTAAATCAATACCAACGTCTCCTGACTTATCAACTAAGGCTATATCTAAGATACTTCCTTTTGTCATATTCCAATAATTATTAGAGCCAGCTGCAAAAGAAACAGCTATTTTATTATTAATAACTGTAAAATCATCTTTATGATTTGCCATGCCGTTTTCTATAGGAGTTGCCCCTTCTTGTACATAAACTCCTTTTGCTACCTCTACCGGCTCTGCCCCATTTACATAAGGTAATGATAAACAAGCAAATGTAGCCAATAGTATCATTGTTCGTTTAGTATTTTTTTTATACATCATATAACTCCCTTTAAATATATGTGTACCACATTAGATAAAAACAGTGCTTCTAATTCATATAAAGTTATATAAAAAGGGCTCTACGATATGCATCGCAAAGCCCTTTTTCGCTATTTATTCAATTCAAGCAGGTTTGCAGCAGTTTGCTAGGCAGATTATTTGTTGTCTACTTGAGGAAGGATAAGTTCCACGTCAGAATGAGGACGAGGAATTACGTGTACGGATACTAATTCACCAACACGTTGTGCTGCAGCTGCGCCTGCATCAGTAGCCGCTTTAACAGCCCCTACATCACCACGAACCATAACTGTTACGAAACCACCGCCGATAGTTTCTTTACCAATTAAATATACATTAGCTGCTTTTACCATTGCGTCAGCTGCTTCGATAGAACCTACTAAACCTTTTGTTTCCACTAAACCTAATGCTTCGTTTTTCATAATGAATACCTCCAATTATGTTCTTAATGACACAAAACTAAATGTAAAAATACATAGTAATCAAATGTATAAAAATTGCACCTAATCCTACCTACAAACCAACTTTCTGACTTAACTAAAGAGTATTAATTTTATCTGCCTTTTATAGGTGCGTACTCTATAAAACTACATCTTACTAGTGCGCCGCACAGGGCGCGTTATAGGGCCTATGACCTCTATAATAAAAGTTTTATTGTTTTTGCAAGAATGCAAGTACTTCAGCAACTGCATTGCGCAAGCTTTCATCAGTAGTAACTGATCCTGCTGCGCTGTTAGTGCCCTGTGCTGCTGTATTGCAACCGCAACCACAACCCACGCCTGGTACTTCATCTGTTGGGTAGCATTCTTCTAAACCATAGGCTACGCGTTTAATATTGATTAAATTAAGTGGGGACACATTATCAGAAGTAGCACTGCCACCTTGTGTACCACAACCTAAAGTAAAGGCTGGTAATAAGCCTGTGCATGCCCCTGTACCACCTTGAGAACCAGATGTATTTACAAGAATACGGTTAACAGGTTTGATGGAGAAGGCCATAGCAATTTCAGGATTGCTAGTATGAAGTGTCATCGTATGACCAGTACCACAATTGTTTAGAATTTCGATACAAAGTTCACAACCTTCATGCCAATCTTTTACTACATAGTAGCCAAGAACAGTAGTTAATTTTTCATAAGATAATGGGCTGTCTTTACCAACGCCAGTTTGTTTACCAATTAAAATCTTAGTACCGGCTGGAATTGTAATGCCTGCCGCATCAGCTAATACTTGTGGTGCACGGCCAACGAACTGTGCATTCATAGCAAAGCCTTTTTTGAAGAGGATTTTACAAATTTTCTTAGTTTCTTCTTCACTCATGAAGTAGCAACCTTGACGAGTAAATTCAGCTTCTACTTGATCTTTAATGCATTCTTCTACTACGATGCTTTGTTCTGATGCACAAACAGTACCATAGTCGAATGTTTTACTTGCAATAATACGACGTACAGCATTTGGAATGTCTGCCGTGCGTTCGATGAAGCAAGGGCCATTACCAGGACCAACGCCTAATGCTGGTTTACCAGAGCTATAGGCAGCGCGAACCATGGCTTCACCGCCAGTAGCAATAATCATATTAACTTCTGGAGCATGAAGAAGTTCTTTAGTTGCTGCCATAGAAGGCATAGTCACCCAAGTAATAATATCTTTTGGAGCCCCTGCCATTTCAGCAGCTTCTGCCATTAAACGAGCCGCTTCACCAGTTGCATTTTTAGCTGATGGATGTGGGGAGAATACAATGCCATTTCTTGCTTTTAACGCAATAATGGATTTGTAAATTACTGTAGATGTAGGGTTTGTTGAAGGGATGATACCAAATAGTAAGCCTACAGGAACACCAATTTCAACAACTCGTTTAGCTGTATCATTGTTGATGATACCACTTACTTTCATATCTTTAATATCGCGATATAAAATAGTGGACGCTAATTTATTTTTAGTAATTTTGTCGACAACTTTACCAAAGCCTGTTTCTTCCACAGCCATGCGAGCTAAACGCTCAGCATTTTCTTCAGCTACGCGCACCATATTTTGTAAAATACGGTCCACTTGTTCATCTGTAAAATTCGCAAATTCTTGTTGTGCTTTTTTTGCTCGACGTGCACAGCAGCGAGCTTCTTGTATGGATTGTAGATCTTTATCGAAAATAGTTTCCAATGTTCTACATCCTCCTTTCCCATACCTAATTATGCCATAGTTTCTGCCCAGTTAGCTGGGTAAGTTACATAAAATACTTTTGCATATTCATCTGCGCCCCAAATAACGTCAGAGTTCTTTGGCACGTATAAAACGTCGCCTGCTTTTGCGGTGCGTTTAACTCCATTAATGGTTATATTTAATTCACCTTCAAGAACGATGTCTATTTCATCGTAAAGCAATTTCCAAGGAAATTTTGACCCTACAATTTTTAATAGACCAGCACTAATATTAGGCGAATCACTATATCCGATTAATTCTTTGTACTGTACATTGGCACCCGGTACCCCTGTATCAAATTCATCAAAGTCCACATCTTGTGCGCGAACAATTTGTAAGCCTGATGCATCTTTATCCCTAACTAATCCATCAGACGCTACTGAACCACCCACCTTGTTGACTAAAATAGATTGCAATAAGTCAAGCACTTGATTGCCTGTAGACGGAACTCCTACAGCCCCACCTATGGCCCCTACAACTTCTGTTTTAGCACAAGGCTTAGTAGGTTCTAAAGAAATTTGTTCAATAAAAGTAATGTCTTTAGCTTTTGCTAAATCCTTTGCAGCTGGTGTGATTAGTGTATTATCATCAATAGCAATAGTCACTTGCTGTTTTGACAATGCGCTTTCCACATCAGACACTGTAATCAGTTTCTTCAACACGTCTCACCACCTTTTACTTTGGATTGGCTCTAAAAATAACCTTCTGATGCTCAATTTCTTCGCTTATTTTTTTCATTGCTGTTTCCACACTGGCCGTATCACCAAATACAGCAATCATAACTAAATTTTGAGGACAATTACCTCGTACATCTACTACGGTAACGCCAGAAGCTTTTTCAGCAATATCAGCAGCAAATACCATATCACAGAGCTTACCTTGCATAAGTCCAATGGCTTCAAAGGACTTCACATCAAGCTTTGCTGACATATCAATACGGCGCTGCAAAATGGAGCTGACCCCTGCCGTAGGTGCTTTTATAATTCTGTAGTCCATATCATTCCCCCGCTAAACTCTTAATCAACTGCTCCAGCTGTACAATACAAGCTTCAATGACTTTTTTATAATTCATTGCTATACTACTGCCGCTGGCAGTGCTTAATTGTTCCACTAGGTCAATACAACTAACGCGTACTAAATTTAACTGTCCCGCCGCTACTGCATAGGGTGCTTCAACTGATATATGATGAATCGAAAAATCAGTATCTACACTTCCTTCAGGAATCCCTTCTAATAAGGCTAAGCTTATATCAGTTTGTTCTAGTGCTGCTTTTTTTACCGCCCCTAACTGTTCTGCTATAGAGCCTAAGGCCTTACTAAAGCTTCGATTACACATGGTAGCGGCCATTGTTTGTGCCACAAAGAGATAAGCTAAGGCCCATTCTAATGAACTCCCAATAGCTGGTACAGCCACTGATTCACTAGCGCCAACCTTACCGGCTCCTGCGGCCTGTATTTTATTGTTGCCTTGCACTCGTTGAAACTTAGGGTCTTCGTAGTGGACTACAATCCGACGATCTACTAAAAACTGATAAGCTTCTGGTGTCAGGCGCGTATCTTTTTGTACGTGAAATGACGTAAACGGCTCTTGCCGATATTGCCACCGCAACGTATCTTCTGTAATAAATTTCATACATTGGCTCCCATGTATTAATATAGAAGCTTACAAAACTCTTTATAGGCTAATATATTATCTTTGCCCTCTTCAGTTACGCTCGACCATTCAATAATAGGACTTGTAATCCCAATCCAGCGCAATGCATCATAGGCGTTTTGAATTTGTGCTTCACTAGCAAGATCACATTTAGTAATAATGCCGCAAAGCCTCCCATGAAAAGATTTCGAGAACGATGGTGGATATTCCTGCTTGTCTTTTAAGGGATCAATCAAGAAAAATACCACACTGGCATCTTGATTTGATGCAATTAAACAGTCATACATCCAGGGGCTTTCTAAATAGCCACTGGGCATATCCATCGTGTACTCACCGTAGCGAATATCTGAGGTAGCTTTTAAAGGCGCCTCGTTTTCTTCAATGACATGAGCCAAGGTTGTCTTACCAGACTGACGAGGCCCTATGATTATAATTTTAAGTCTCATCGCTACGCCTTTGTCACCGTAGCCGGTGTAAAACCCAATAGCGTATGCAAAGTATCATTAATTGCATGTACTGAAGTTTCTACACTGGATACATCACCTGTAATAACTAATGAACCGGTGAATCGGTCTAAAAATCCTAAGTGCACATTGGCGGACTTACGTGCTATATCGCCAGCAATAATAGCACCTTCAGCAGGCGATATGGTTAACACCCCTATGGCGCCCACTGGGTCGACGCCAATCCGTTGATACACTTCTTCATCTGGTGACGCAATAATATGGGCCATAGTGACTTGTTTTCCTGGAACCAACTCTTGTATAATTCGTTGTTTATTTGTTTCTAATCCATCCATTATATACCTCACTACTGTAATGCCACATACTGCTTATAAGTTTCCACAATTAGATTCACCTGCGCCTCTTTCATATCCTTAGCATAGGCTACTAAGCGCGTCAATGTATCTATACTATATGTGTAAAACTCACCTTTTAAATACGTATCAATGGCGGTATCCCTACTGCCATCAGCACTTATGGACCGTCCAAAGGTAACTGTTTTAGGTACTATCTCCTTCGCCTCATCATACCAAGCCCTATGATAAGCCATAAGGTCCTGAACTAAGGCTACTTTTTCTGGACTTTTAGCAGGTAATTCTCCCTTAATGCGTTCATATACCAATGAATCTGTATCTTCCATCATATAGCCATATTTTTCAATCATAAGATTACGCCGTTCCGCTATAGCCTTATGGATGTCTCTCAAATAGGAGGCTTGAATATGGAGCGGATATACATTCCATTGGCTTCGCCGCATAAGGAGAAACATGTATTTATTGTTTTTGCATTCTAAATGTTTTTGGTCACTGCGCGTAGCGAGCAACATATCCCATTCATAATTAGCAATTTTATCAATAACCTGCATATGTACCTCTCTATCTAGACCAAGGACTTTCTTTTAGTAAGCTAGGTTCGGAAATTTGTTTAAAAATTTCATACCCATGAGCTAATAAGAAACTGTCCTTCGACTGACTTAAGCCAATTTCACGAAGTCGATCGATAATATATTCACAAATACGTTCAATACGATTTGTATTGTCCGCATCAATGGTGCCTGTTTTTACCATTGATTCAATAATTTGTCCAATCTCCGCCCCTAAAATAGGCAAGGATTGAAGCTTTCTATGACGCCATTTGTAAAATGGCATATAGGTTTTATTCAAAATATATACGATAGCCATTGCATGATTCATCGCTTCGCTTAAGGCTAAATTAGCGGCTACAATTTCATTGCGCTTCAAACAACGCGGGAAATTATATTGCCCAGCCTGTGCGAGCTTAATACATTCAAAAGCTAAGTATTTTAACCATAAATCTCGTGGATAATAGTCTAATAAATATTGCCTAATTTGAGTAAACTCACCTAAATTATCAAAGAAAATTTCACCTGATGTAGCCGTTGCCAAGAAATCTTCTGGAATCGCTCGCCATTCTGCCAAAGTCTTAGGCCCCTGACTTGTACTCGTATATTTTTGATAGAAATCTTGAGTCGGCACTACATAAGCATGTCCTTTAGTAATTCCTTTTAAGGCTTCTTCTAATTCCCTATGATGTGCCTCATAATCGGCAGCACTCATAAATAAGAGTACTTTGCTTTCAAAATCATGGTCCTTTGAAAATTCATCATCATAGCCTAAGCATTCCGATCCTTTACCCACTAAACCGGCCGCCATCCGCGCAAGTAATTCTGGGAAGGATTGTTTTAAGATAGGATATACTTCCTCTTTTAACAAACTGTGTGCTAAGCCCATGCCTGAACCTGGCCAATATTGTTTTGTTAAAAAAGCCTCATCTAATGCCCCCGTGTTCCGTACAATGCCTGTGCTCGTAGCAGTCTCAGTACTCGAATCAGCAGTTCTAATCTGAACCGTCCCTGTGCTCGGTGCAATACCTGCTACAGAGCCCCGATTCGTTGCACCACTTGTACGCTGGGCACTACTTGACTCGCCCATGAGAGCAGCGCTTGCTTTCGCTAGTAATTCCTCTAAAGAACCTACATCAGCAAAATCAAACTCATTGCTTTGATTCGATACCGATGGCTGAGCCTTATCGATATTACCCTGCGTAGCAAAATTACTAATACCACTCGAAGTTTGGCTCGTAACACTTTCATTTAAGTTAGTAACGCTTGAACTTGCGTTAGAGCCAATACTTGAGGCAGGACTAGTGGAAACACTAGAACGGCCTGATTGATTTAATTTATCTTTTACTATGTTTAGGTTTTGAGTTAATAACCGATAGCCCTTACTCTCTGTACCATAAGTTCGCTCCATAATGGGGAGCACCTCTTCCATTAAGGAGCAGGCTTTTTCATACTGCCCCTCATTGTAGAACATAGTAGCAATATTATTAACTACTGTAGCATATAGAGGATGCTGTTCCCCTACAGCCTGAGAGAGTAAGTCCACGGACTCATTCATCAAGGCTTGATACTCATCAGTTTTACCCATGAGTCTACAAGTCTCTGCAAAATTACTACAAGAAATGGCCAATTTGACTCGACTTTTTTCCTGTGTTCTAAGTAGGCCTAACGCTTCTTTTTGATACGTATAGGCTTTATCATATTCTCTGCGTTGCAAATGTAAATTACCTAGATTATTGCATAAGGACACATATACAATATTGCGAATGTTTAATTGTCTTGCAATATCAAGAGCTGTAGTAAATTCTTTCTCAGCTTCATCAAAATGCTTAGAATCAAGCGCATTTGTGCCTGCATTAAGTAAGGTAGTTACATAGGCTTGGCTTTTAACACCACTCGTACTCGCAACTAATGATTTTGCTTCATCCAAAACGTCTTTGGCCTGTGCATAGCGACCAGTGTTGCGTAAGACCCCACCATAGTCATTAAGAATGCGAGCTAATAAACCATTGTCATTGCGACTGCGCGTTTCATGAATGGCATCTTCAAACAAGGGCAGCATTTCCACATCCCGTCCTTGTCGACCGAGGTTATCTATTTCTGTTAGCAATTGATTTAATCGATCCATTGGAAAACCTCTTTCTAAATGCTAGTGTTTAACAACTTTTACATCCATATCATATTCTTTTACAATCGCTTCAATATGATCTAGCTCTTCTGCTTTGAAAGACAAATCTTCTTTAATAGTATATTCCTTATCTAATTGTGCGTATTTATTAACACCTAATTTATGATATGGTAAAATATCTATTCCTTTGAAGTTTGGTAAGTCTTTATATGGTAATAAAAACTCCATTGTCTTTCGAATTGTTTCATCTTGACTATTGAGGCCACGAATTAACGGCATACGAACTTTTACATTGTAACCACGCTTCAAGATTTCTTGAATATTGGTTAAAATCAGCTCATTACGAACGCCTGTCAGTTCTGCATGTCGATCAGAATCAATCTGTTTAATATCAAACAAGAACAAATCAAGATGTTCTGCCATCATTAAGAGATTTTCTAATTTTGCATAGCCACAAGTTTCAATAGCCGTGTGGATGCCCAAGGCTTGACACTCACGCAAGATATCGGTAGCCGCTTCTGGTTGTGTAGATACTTCGCCACCACCAAGAGTTACGCCGCCACCGGAGCTAAGATAAAACAAGGAGTCTTCCTGCACTGTATCAACCAGTTCAGTTACTGTTTTATCCTGTCCTACAATATGTATCGCCTTTCGCGGACATACACTTTCGCACTTACGACAACCGACGCAGTTGGTTTCACGATTAACAATATGATCAATCTTGTCACCATTTTGCACTAAGGAGTGAATATCCATAGGGCAAACTGGAACGCAATGACCACAGCGTGTACATAAATTATCTTGAAACATCACTTGATATTTACGTTCCAATCCCTCTGGATTTGCACACCACCGGCAACGGAGCGGACATCCTTTAAAAAAGATGAGCGTCCGTATGCCAGGGCCGTCATAAATCGAGTACTTTTGGACGTTAAAGATTCGTGCCTTACGCTCTATACAAAGCTGTTCAGACATAACGCCCTCCCTACTGTGCTTAATACATCAGTATTATTGACGGAAGGATTTAGGTAAGTACTTTTTCAATAACCTACGACCTTCTTCACTAATACAATAATATACATCTAACTCGCCATCTTCTGTAATACCGAGTTCTGCTTCATCAATTACGCCATTGGCCATCATAGATAAAGCATGATCTTTAAACTTACTCTTTTTAAATTGACTTTCCGTGCCATATTCAGCGCGTAAGCCTTCCATCATTTGATCCACATTCGCTTTTTCTACAGTAGAAAAAAAGTGAAGCAAACGAAATCGTAAAGGCAAAACTTGAGCCATAATTATGTGCCTCCTATTTTTTTCTGAAAAAATCGAGTGGATTCATAGAAACTAAAATTACACCAATTGTTACACTAATACAACCAACTACCATATTTGTTGTAATCTCAGTAATATTACCAAAGATAATGTTGAGTAATACACCCCATACAACAAATGTAGAGTTCATAGCCATACCTTTTGCACAGCCTACTTTATTATTGGCACTATACCATAATAAGTAGGAGAACCCACCAACAGCACCGGCTGCTGCAAGTGCTGTAATCGCTGACGTTTCACCAGCAATTACATGTACTGCAGTCCAACCACCAACAATGGGAAGAACAATTAAGGATAATACTGTACCTGATGTAATTTCACGTAATGTGATAGCAATATTAGGATCCACCATGGACATACCAAATGTGGCTAATACAATTTCAGTACCCCAGCAAAATGCCGCAATACCTGCCATAATAAGGCCTAATGTAAAGTTAGGTGCATCCCCATCTGGTGGTGCATAACTTACGATAATTGCCCCAATTACTGACATGAAAATGCCGACCCACATGCGCGCATTGATTGGCTGTTTTAAGAATATTCTAGAGAATAAACAACCCAATATTGGATACAATGCGGTGATGGTCAGTGCATAGGCCGGCCCGGCCAACGCTGAACCCATAAAGTATGTTGATTGCCCTATAGGACCACCCAATAAAGCAGCTAAACATACAATCATTCCTGGCTTAGTTTTAAACGTACGCCACACTTCTTGTCCCATGCCATTTACAATATTGTAAAATAGAACCGCAATAGCTGCGCAAACGTCGTTAATAGCGGCACAAGCGAGTGGTATTGCATAAAGTGCTGCACTAGCGCCCATCATACTGGTTATCGTACCTTCTGGTATGAAACCATATCCCAAGGAGAATAATAAATTATTTAAGCCCCATAAAAAACCACTACCAATACCTATAAAGAGGCCTATTTGATTAAACTTCGAATCTTGCTTTGCTTTTAAGACAAGCGCTCGTTGTTGTATTGTTTGTTCCAAAAATTCCACCCCTATCGTGTCACCTTACTGGCACTATTTTAGAAATGATCTAACATAGTACGACTAATAATTTCGTCTTGTACTTCCTTACAAAGTTCTACGAAGTAAGCACTGTAACCAGCAACGCGAATAATTAAATCACGATATTTGTCAGGTTCAACCTGGGCTTTCTTCAATACTTCGTTATCAACATAGCTGAACTGCATTTCCCCGTTCCCTAAAATAGAAGCAGTACGAAGTAATGTGATTAAGCCATTTTCACCTTCTGGAGTTTCAAGAATACCTTTTAACAACTTGAAGTTATGTACCATACCAATAGTCATATCTTCGTTACCCATCTTACTTACAGATTTGATAATCGCTGTTGGCCCTAATTTGTCATCCCCTTGAGTTGGGCTGATACCATCAGATAATGGAGTCCATGCTTTACGGCCATTAGCAGATGCAGCAGTTAAAGCACCAATTGGTGTGTTATTGGAGATGGATAAAGTACCATGACTGAACTTAGCGTATAACATGTCGTATTTTTGACATTCTTCTTCAGTCCAGTTAACAATATCACGGCAAATATTATCTGCATATGGATTGTCATTACCATATTTAGGTGCATTCACACAATCTGTATGAATTTGTTGGTACCCTTCAAAGTTAGCATTGAGGGCATCGCGGATTTCAGATAATTTATATTTGTGATCATCAAATACTAATTTCTTAATAGCTGCCATGGAGTCAGCATACGTTGCAAGGCCAGAGAATACGATACCAGGGCCACTGTTAACCATAGCGCCGCCTTCCATAACGTCTTTACCGGATTCCATACAACCTTCAACCATGATGGACATCAATGGTTTTGGAGCTACATCGCGGTGTACACGTTGGCTTACTACTGTACCAATAGCGGACAATTTAATGATATGAGCGATTTGAGCTTTAACAGCGGCTTCAAACTCTTCATATGTTTTGAAGGAGTCCACATCACCAGTATCAATACCTTCTTTAAGCTGATTAAGCTGCATTACACCACGGTTCAATACGAATTCAATAGCAATTGGCCATTGTGTATAAGACGTGGAAGTCCATTGGTAAATACGGCCTGATTTTTGAGGTTCTACGCAACCCATTAAGCAGTAGTCACGGGAATCTTCAAGGCTGAAGCCTTTAGCAAGCATCATCTTAATATGGCAATCATCGAAGTGACAAGCAGGGAAGCCTAAGCCGGCTTTAACTACTTCTACGATTTTTTGCATATATTTTTGTGGTGAGCGGTTGTGAATACGTGCTGCTAAGGATGGTTGATACATACGAGTTAAACGTACGGCATCCATGATTAAGTAAGTTAAATCATTAGTAGCGTCGCCGCCTTTACGTAATTGGCCACCAATTGTACAGTTGATGAATGGTTGGTAACCAGCAAAGTATGTGGAACCACCTTCAGAAGACAACCACATGAATTCGGAACATTTAATAATGAAGCAGCTCAACAATTCGAATGCTTCTAATTTGTTCATACGACCAGCATCCATGTCAGCTTTGAACATTGGATAGATGTATTGGTCAAGACGACCTAAGGAAATACCTGTTTGGTTTTCTTCTACCATGAACAAGGATTCTACAGTCCAAATGGATTGTAATGCTTCATGGAATGTTTCTGGTGGGTTAGCAGGTACGCGAGTTAAGATTTCAGAAATCTTCATCAACTCTTGTTTGCGTTGCGCATCAGATTCATAGCCAGCCATTTCACGTGCATAGTCAGATAAACGACGGGCATACGTCAAGATACCTTCACAAGTTTCGATACAAGCTTTGTAGAAGTAAATTTTATCAATATCTTCAGGGCGTTCCATGGAAAGTTTAGCTAAATGTTCTTCAGCTTCTTTTTTAACGCCATTGATACCTTTTTTAACAAGAACTACGTCATAGCCTGGGCAAGTATCGCCACCACCATTGATTTGATGATAGGATAAATCACTTACGCCACTTTCGCCGGAAATACTCCAAACGCCAGCTTCGCGATATTGTTGTTCACAAATTTCATCCAAGCTGCGGTTTTCCCAGAATGGGAATACTTGTTCACGTAAAATGCGTTTATCTTCTTCGCTAATGAAGAATGGGTCTTGTGGACGAGTTGCCATAGTGTCAAGTTCGTCGCGTACCCAGCGCCATGCAATATCAGGAGATACAGAACCAGCACGTGGCTTACCACCTGGATGGCCTACGATTAATTCATCTGGTTGAATAAGTAATGGTGCTGTTTCGCAAGCGCGGCGGAAACATTTAGCGCGAAGTAATTTTTTAGGTAAGCCTACATTAGCTTTAGTTACTTCAGTAAATGCTAAGGCGCGATGAATGCTAACACTTGGACGAACTTTTAAGTATGCTTCGCGAAGGCGTTTCATACGTGGTGTAAGTTCATTGATTTCACCGTCAAATTGAGGTGCTTTATAATCTTTATAGCTTGTAGTGCTGCCACCATTAGCTTTAATATCTTGAGATAAGTTTTGGAATAACTTCAATAATGCAATAGATTCTTCTTTGGATAGGTTTTTCGTAGCCTCAGAAAATTTATCAGTAAATTCCTGAATGTTCATGAATAAATCCTCCTTTACCCATTTAATATATGGTAACCCTTACCTACACTTAGGATTGTAGATTTTTTAATAATACCTGTAATGCATCTTCAAGATTATAATCTTGACCATCTAAGAGAGAATGTCCTAACTTACAACGTTTTGGCTGTTCCACTGCAGGTGCTGTGGAAGGCTGAGCTACGCTTCCCTGACCCTCATAGGAATGATCTACTGCATTTGTATGCGCTGCTTTGTTAGCTTGAATCGGTCTACATAAATCTGGATTCGCAAGGGCCTCTTCAATTTGACGTACCCCATAACCTACTTTTCTAATATTGATTAAGTTCATAGGTGAAATGTTATCCGATGTAAACCCACCGCCTACGCTACCAGTACTTAAAATAAGTGCTGGCGGTAAATGTGTCGTTAAACCAATGCCCCCTAATGCACCTGAGGTGTTAACTAACATGCGGGATACTGGTTTTTTCAAAGCAAACTCTCTAATAACTGCTTCATCTTGCGAGTGAATAACTAATGTATGCCCCTTACCTTCTGTAATGAGAAGTTCAATACATTTTTCACAAGCAAACATCCAGTTCTTTTCTACAAAAAAGGCTAATACTGGACATAATTTTTCTCTACAGTATGGATTCGTTTCTGATACATATTGTTGTTCGGAAATGAGTACCGTAGTTTCTTTAGGCACTGTAAATCCTGCTTTTTGAGCAATTTCATAAGCAGTACGGCCTACAATAGCCGGATTATGACGTCCATCTACAGTGTAGAATAAAGGACTTAGCATATCCGATTCTGCTTGGGTCATAAAATAGGCCCCATTATGTTTAAGTTCTTCTTTAACTTGGTCAACAATGCACTCTTCCGCTACAATCGATTGCTCTGAGGAGCAAAGTAAACCATTATCAAAGGTCTTACTACTTACTATTTCGTGAATAGCCTGCTTTACATCCGCACTGCGTTCAATAAAGGCAGGGCCATTGCTAGGACCACCATTAATAGTTGGTTTGCCAGCATAATGAGCTATATCAGCCATTTGTCGAGCCGTATTAGAAATAATAAGCGATGTATCTTTATGTGACATTAATGCCTTTGTCCCTTGTGGAGACAAAACAGTTAAATAAGAGATAATATCTTCTGGTGCGCCATTTCGTTTAGCTGATTCAATCAAAATATCTAAGGTTTTAATGATTGAATTTTTAGCTTTTGGATGTGGCGAAAATACAACCGCATTGCCTGACTTAATAGCAATCAAAGTTGTGCAAATTGCTGTGGAAGTCGGATTTGTGGATGGCAACAACGCCACAATGACACCTACTGGTACGCCCACATCCATGGTTTTAGCCACAGGATCTTCATTGATAATACCAATAGTTTTCATGTCTTTAATATAAGAATACAAAAATTCCGAAGCAAATTGATTTTTAACGCATTTGTCGCGAACTACGCCAAACCCCGTTTCTTCAACGGCTAACTTAGCTAGCTCCTCAGCATGTAAAGCTACATCTTTAGCCATACCTTCTACGATTTTATCAATTCGCTCTTGCGTATAAGTACTAAGGATTTTCTGGCCCTCCCGCGCATTTTCTATCAATATGCGCGCCTCTTGAGTGGACATCAAATCCGTATCAATCCGTATCACAGTGCACCTCCCTTCTTCTTATTCACTGCCTATTACAGTGTAAAAGAATATTTTCTCGCAATTTTCACTATATCTGGATGCGGGTTAGGCAATACTAAGTGACAATACACTTCGCC
The DNA here is from genome assembly GCF_937981445.1 of uncultured Veillonella sp. Taxonomy (GTDB): domain Bacteria; phylum Bacillota; class Negativicutes; order Veillonellales; family Veillonellaceae; genus Veillonella_A. Next base: position 62,706 of record NZ_CALJON010000008.1, read on the forward strand.
CACTTCCTGTGCACGAGCTACGCCAGCTTCAACAGCTGATTGAACAGCCCCTACATCACCACTGATGATTACGGAAATGAGACCTGACGCTACGTTTTCGTAACCGATTAACTCTACGTCAGCTGCTTTACACATCGCATCAGCCGCTTCAAGGACCGATACAAGGCCAAATGTTTCTATAAAACCTAATGCATTGTGCTGCATACTAACCTCCTACTCATCCGCATCAAGTTCATGTGCGTCTACAATATGTTTAATTTTGCCAATTGGTCTTGGCATTACATTTTTCGCAGTCATCTCGCCGCAAGCTGCTGCCGCTCTTGCCCCAGCTTCAACAGCTGTGGTCACTGCCGCTACATCGCCACACACGAGAACAGTAACTAAACCAGAACCAACGTTTTCATAGGAAATTAGTTCCACATCAGCTGCTTTACACATCACATCAGCCGCTGCAATAGCTGGCACCATACCGCGAGTTTCTACTAAACCAAGCGCATCACCTTGGTATTTCATATTTGTTCCTCCTGCTAATACATACTATAATGTACTCTCAACAGCTGTAATGGCTGCTAAGTTCACAAGATCCTCTACTGAATACTCTTCTGGTACACGCTGCACTGGCTTGGCTGCTCCGATGAGCAATGGTCCAAATGCTTGGGCGCTACCAAATAGTTTCACTAAGTTACACCCAATATTTGCTGCATTAAGATCTGGGAAAATCAATACATTGGCTTTTCCTGCTACGTCAGATTGTGGTGCCTTACTTTTCGCAACGGATGGCACAATGGAAGCGTCCAATTGTAACTCTCCATCAATTTTATGTACAACATGCTTTTCTTTCACAATGTTGTAGGCATTTACCACTTTGTCTACAAGCGGATCTGATGCACTACCTTTACTAGAGAAAGATAGTAAGGAGACCCGTGGTACTCCAATTCCAAATACTTTTTCGGCAAGGTCTGCAGTGTTTATAGCAATATCAGCTAATTGTTCAGCTGTTGGATTTTTTACAACTTCACAATCACTGAAGAATAAAACGCCTTGCTGACCATACTCTGGTGTTTTAGTATGCATAATTGTAGTAGAAGCAATGGCACTTTGACCTTTTTTAAGGCCTATAATTTGCGTTGCTGCCTCTGCAATTGTGCTATACTTGTACGAGTTTCCTACAATTAAACCATCCGCATGACCTGCTGCTACAAACATTAAGGCAAATATGGCTGGATTTGTCGTGAGCAGTTCAATGGCTCGTTCATAACCAAGTCCTTGTGCTTGCCCTTTGTTTTTTAAGCAACTATTAGCTAAAGAGCGTAACCGATAGTCGGTTGCTACATCTACAATCGTCATATGCTGCACCGCAATATGGTTAGCGGCAGCTAATTGTAAGATTTCTTGTTTTTTACCTATCAAGGTAACCGTGGCAAATCCAGCATCTATAATTTGTGCTGCCCCTTGAAGCATACGTGCATCAGCATCAATAAGCATTGCAATATTTTTGCGCCACGGCTTTGCTTCGGCCTTGATTTGCTCCATCATATTCATAATAACTAGTCCTTATTACGCTTCATTAGCATGAGGAATAATTAATTCTACATCCGTATGAGGACGAGGGATTACGTGTACAGATACAAGTTCACCAACTCGTTGTGCTGCAGCTGCGCCTGCATCAGTCGCTGCTTTAACAGCCCCTACATCACCGCGAACCATAACTGTTACGAAACCACCACCGATAGTTTCTTTACCAATTAAATATACATTAGCTGCTTTTACCATTGCGTCAGCTGCTTCGATAGAACCTACTAAACCTTTTGTTTCCACTAAACCTAATGCTTCGTTTTTCATAACATGTTCCTCCAGTTTCCTTATAAACGATTAATGTTTGTAATGTGCTTGTAAATAATTAAGCAAACTTTGTTTATTGGCCGATGAAATTTTGCGACCGGAAATACCTAAGTCTGGTTGTCGTCTTGCTAATTTGCGTAACTCTGACACAGACATTTTTTGTAAACTATCAAAAGATAGTTCACCTTGAGATTCAGCGTCCTCAACTAGTTCTTCTTGTGATCCCTCTGAACTAGCTTCGGCTGGAGCCTCTTCGGCTTTGGCATGGCTTGCATCATCTTCTGATGATGCGCTCCCTACCTCCGGCATCACCTCGTCCACTGTTTTTTCCCCTGATCCAGAAGGTTTTTTAATTTTATCTTCAGGACCAAATGCTTTTTCAATGTTTTGAATTGGCCTTGGAATCACATGGGCAGATAAGAGTGAGCCAGGTGTCACTTTTTCAGCAGCGGCTGCGCCGGCTTCTACTGAAGCTTTTACAGCACCTACATCACCAGTGATTAAAATCGTCACCAACGTTGCAGTAGACTTCCGCTTACCAACGAGCGAAACATTCGCTGTCTTTAGCATCACGTCACAGGCTTCAATGGCTGCGATTAAGCCTTTAGTCTCAATCATTCCTAATGCATCCATCATGTCTCTCCTTTCTATTGTGATGTATATATGTTTTGAGAAAAACCTTAGAAAGTGCAGTCCTCGTCAATAATTCCAACGATGGCTGCGTCTACAGGAATATTGTCATCACCCACCATACGGCGTGCTGCTGACCCTGTAGTAACAAGTACGCGTTCCCCAATGCCAGCACCGATTACATCGGCAGCGATGAGGCGGGATACGGCGGCCTTATCATCTAAAACTTCTACAATCATGAGCTTTAAGCCTATTAAAGACTCAGCCTTTCGTGTAGACCAAATGTTGTCAATTACTTTTGCTGCCAGCATACTATACTCCTTGTACATACTCTATTATGTCTACGCTTTATTTAACTTGATAGAGACTAGCCAGTCTATATCACAAGCAACATATAACTTAAGGCATGATTTCATCAGTACATTCCAATGCAATTCCTAATGGGGTAACAAACATTGGATTATGAGGTTTTACTACTTTGAGGCCGAGTTTACGCTCCAAAGCATCTTCTATACCCGTTAAACAGCAAGTACCGCCAACAAGGTAAATAGTATCAATATCATACCCTTCAATATGTTTCTCTATGATAGATCCTACTTTATCAATAACTGGCGTCAAAATTGGTAATATTTCGCGATGTTTCTTAGGATCTCGTTTAAAGCTTTCCGCTTTGTCAAATTCCATTTGATAAGCTCCCGCAAGAACGAGGGAAAAATGTGTACCACCAGTTGGTTCATCCGCTACATATACGCGTTTGCCATCTTTAAAAATGGAAATCCCTGTGGTGCCACCGCCAATATCTACGATGGCGCCATTAGTAATTTTAAGTACTGCATTCGCGGCAGTTGGTTCGTCAAGAAGCTTTGTAATTTCAAAGCCCGCGCCCTGTACCACATGCTTTACAGCGCCTCCATCAACACCTTCCGTACCTGGTGGAATAGCAGCAGCGGCATAAATTAGCTCTGTCCCTAATGTGGCTTCCAATTTTTCCTTCATTTCACGCACAAGCTGTACAGCTCCTACATAATCAACTACCATGCCATCTTTTACTACATTGGCAAATTGGTAAGCCCCTGCCACAGGCTCTCTATTTTCATTAAGCACGGCTACAACCACAAAGGCTGTACCTAAGTCAACACCAACATAATAAGTGGAGGACTTCTTCTTAATTGGTTTTTTAACCACTTTTTCAAATGTATCAACTAATTGATCACAATACGTAAAATCTGTTGTATTCTTCAAACTATCCTCCTGCCTATGCTAAATTCGGCAATGCTTTCGATATGCTAGTAATGCCTCTAATTCAGCAGTACTCTCCCCTTCTAGGGCTTTTAGTAAGTCGAGAGTAAAAATATGTTCTTCTTCAATGCCAAGTTGGACTAAATACTTCTTTGCATTTTGTAGTTGTCGCTCATTAGCTAAATCAGCTTTTGATATAACCCCCACGGGAATGCAATTAAAAGATGTAGCAAATAATGGTGGATATGTAGTCGTCTCTGTTAGAGGGTCTATAACACATACCAACACATTAGCTTCTTGGGACGTAGCCACTAAATATTTATAATTATGAGGCATTTCCAGATACACACTAGGTGTATCAATGGTGTACTTACCATAAATAATATCTTGTGTACGACGTGCTGGTCTTTGCACTTCATTGAATATATTGGCCAATGTGGACTTGCCACTACGCCCTGGCCCTACAATCATAATGCGCTTTTTTATCATAGGATTTACGCTCTCGTAATTTCAGCTGGAGGAAATCCTAGCATCTTTTCTAGCACATCTAAAATGGCCACTGATGCTGCTTCCACACTAGCCACATCACCATAAATAACCAAGGAGCCGGTGAAACGATCTAAGAATCCAATTTCTACATTAGCAGCCTTAGTCGCTATATCGGCGGATATAATGGCGGCTTCTTTTGGTGTGACTGTAAAAATCCCTATGGCTCCACATGGATCAATGCCTAAGCGTTCATATAAATCAGGACTAGGAGAGGCAATAATATGGGCTAAACTAATTTGTTTCCCCGGCACCATCTCTTGTATGATACGTGCCTTATCATTCCCTGATCCATTGCCGTAAAATAAATTCTTCATTCCAACACATCCAATCTCTTCATTAGCATATAAAACAATGCCTTGGTACCATCCAGTATAACTACCTTAGGTCTGTGTAATGTATACAACGTTTGTACCACCTAGTAGTAACTACCACTAGGGCACTTACGTAATCCCCTACACAAACTACTGTTTACCTTATGTACTAGGATTAAAAGCGTTGCGTATAAGCCTTTTTATAAAGGCATTCAATGTCTTCTACCTTAGGCTGTCTAGGTGCTGTTGGCGTACATCTATCTTCCATAGCATTTTTTGCCATATCACTAATTGCACTGTTAAATTCGCCTTCTTCAATGCCTAAGGCTTGAATGTTTTTAGGAACCCCTAAGTTCTGCTTTAAACTTACAATGGCTGCGCGTAAGTTCATATACCCTTCTCTCACAGTACGGGCTGACAAACCTACAGCTTTAGCTAGTTCAGCATATTTTTTAGCCACCGCATTACCTTCTAGATGCCCTTCGCCTACATTGTAGTCCATAATCGTTTCAATCAAAACTGTATTGGCGCGCCCATGTGGTACATGGAAACGGCCACCTAAGGCATGAGCTAAACTGTGATTTAAACCTAAGCTTGCTTGGGAGAACGCAATGCCCGCAATACAAGACGCTTTATGCATCTCATGGCGTGCTGCTTTATCCTTTAAATTAAGCTTCAATTTTGGCAAATTTTCTAATACCATGCGAGTTGCCTTTTCAGCTAGCCCATCCGTAAAGGAAGTGGCATTTGTCGATACATAAGCTTCTAAGGCATGAGTTAGAACGTCCATCCCTGTATCATAGGTAATCTTTTCTGGCACGCCCATAGTATAGTTTGCATCTAAAATAGCGATATCTGGTACTAACCAATCTTCAATGATGCAAATTTTACCCTTTTCTGAAGTAATAACCGCAAAAGACGTACATTCTGAGCCAGTACCACTCGTTGTAGGAATCGCTACAAAGGTAGGTTTCTGCCATTGTGAACTGCTTTCAACTTGACGATTAAAATACATAATCCCTTTCGCCGCATCAATAACGGAACCACCACCTACAGCAATCACTAAATCTGGCTTAGCTGCTGCATACACCTTAACCCCTTCAGCAATAACTGCTGTGCTTGGATCTGGTAATACACCATCAAAGCAAGATACGGTAATGCCTTTATTAGCCAATAGGGCCTCAACCTCTTTTAAGTAGCCAAATTCAACCATGAATTTGTCGGTTACAAGCAACGCACTATGGCAGTTAATCTGGGACAGTACGGACAGGCTATCGTCGCCACTAAATACTTGCCCTGTAAACTTAAATTGTTCCACTCATATCCCTCCTCAAATACCTCTTTTATATTTGGATTAATTAACAAATTTATATCTATAAAGCCTTTTATGGCCCTAATTTAAACGATTTTCGCTACATTACAAAATGGCATATTAATTATGCATTCTTTTTTGATTAAAAAAAAGTACGCACAATTCGGGCTACTGCGTTAGCTATATGTATTACAAAATGAAAACCAGTATGGCTCAATTATTACAAACTTTTGTAATCCCAATCCGTGACTTTACTATTTCTTACTATGTAAAGATGAGAACAGCTTTTATAGTCCAAATATTGTATAGATGACACATTGCGGTAAATGCAATTCACAAATAAAATTTATGGAGTACATAAATTTTATTGAACTTATAAAAGGCGGGTGATTGCACACCTTTACCACATATATCAAGTGCCATCACTTTTTAACATAATAACTATAACACATTCACAAGCATCATATAACTAGCAATGAATCAAATTGCTATACAAATTTGATATGATTCCTTAATTTTTAGCGGTCTCAAATTATGTTTTTATTCTGTATAGATAAGTTAATCTTTTTAAAAATACTATTAGTTAAAGTGTGTTTATCAATTGGAAAAATTCTTCTGTAGCTGGTAATGTGTCTAACAAAATTGTGGGATTTGCCGTTTTTAAGGCATTTTTAGAACATGCACCGGTGGCTACTGCAATGGATTTAGCACCTACACAATGAGCGAAATTGATATCGGCTATAGTATCACCAATAAAAATAAATTTTTCGATATAGTCTGCATAGGAAAGTCCTAATTTACCCTTTATCTCTTTCGCCACTTCTAATTTTGTTATGTAATCATCAGCCAATATACTCTGTGACCAGTTAAAATAGTCTTCCAAACCATATACACTTAGTTTTTTCTTCGCTCCTCGCGAACGATTTCCCGTAAATAATCGGTTTTCCCAAGTGTCACTTTTATCAATCTGCTCTAAAATAGATGCCACATTAGATAACACAGGGCGTTTATATCTTATTAAGGCATCGCACAATTCGTCTTCATAATAACTAATAAACTCATCTAATTGGGCCTCACTAGGAGCCGCTTTATAGGCAGCAATATAAAATTGCCACGCCACATAGCGATCAGTGCGCCCCCCAATGGTCATGTTCAAAGTAGGCCGTTCGCCCCCTACATGCTTAGTAAACACTGCATCTAATGCCGCTTGTCCGGCAATGCCCGTATCAATAATTGTGCCATCTATATCCCAAAACAGTATATTCATAATACAATTCCTCAAATCACTACATATGTCTACAATTTTCAATTTCTACAAATTTTACATATTTCTAAATACTACTACATAATAATATATACATTAATAATATAGCTTATACTACTAAATAGTACATGCTCATATGACTAATGTATCATTCACGTCCACTAATTTATTTAAAATTTTAATTAAACCTTAATTATGACTTAATTATATATAATTTATGATTTTTTAGCAAATAAGAATATTTTTTATATCAAGCATAAATCAATCCAATGTATGTTAATTAACTATTTTATTTTCAGCAGATTATTTAAATATAGCCACTACGTATATAGTAGAGTCTATATTTTTTATATTCTTTCCTTTAAAATGAATTTTTTATCAATGTATAGAATATGGTATTCTATTTCTTACTACACAAAATCTCCTATTTTCTACAAAATAACGGGCTTATCTGTAATACATGGATTATGTATACATAGAAAAATCTCGAAAAATATATTGTATTATTAACCATTCACATAGTATAATGAAAAGGTCAAATAGAGCTTTATATGCACTAATATTATCAAAAGGAGGGCGTTATTTATGGGTAATGAAATGTTGACCATAAATATCAATAGCGTTCAAGCAGTAGCGCTAGCATTTGTAACCTACTACATTGGTTTATACATAAAAAATCATGTAGCTATTTTACAAAAACTTAGTTTGCCAGCAGCAGTAATCGGTGGTCTACCATTTGCATTTATTGTGTCTGGCTTGTATGACATGGGTATTGTACAAGTAACCTTTGACAATACATTGTCAAACGTAGCATTACTCGTATTCTTCACCACAATTGGTATGATGGCGAGCCTTAAGTTAGTCCGTTACGGTGGTATTGCACTTATTTTCTATCTAGTTGTTTCCACCATCCTCGGCTTCTTCCAAAACTTACTAGGTATGTCTATTGCCTCAGCTATGGGCATTGACTTCCACTATGGTATCTTAGCTGGTGCCGTATCCTTAATGGGTGGTCTTGGTACCTCGGCTGCCTTCGGTCCTCAATTTGAAATGCAATATGGCATCGTTGGGGCTAAAACAGTAGCTATTACAGCTGCTACCTTCGGTATGGTTATCGCCTTAGTTCTCGGTGGTCCATTTGGCGAATTCTTAATCAAACGTTATAAAATTGCCACACCAGGTAATTCCACTTCATCGGATCCATTAGAACCTCATGTATATGATATGTCCATTCTTGAAGAAGAAGAACATACTAATGTAGACGGCGTACTAAAAGCAGCAGGCTTCGTGTTCGTAGCCGTTGGTCTTGGCTCTATTTTAAGTGACTATTTAAATCAATTTATTACCTTACCTGCCTATATCGGCTCCATGTTAGTAGCTGCAGTAGTTCGTAACTTCTGTGACTTTACTAAACTAGCCCGTGTACAAGGAGGCGGCTTAAACGTTGTATCCGAAGTAGCCTTAACTGTATACGTTACTATGGCAATTAACAGTTTAAAACTGTATGAATTAATTCACCTTGCATTACCATTAGTTGTTATTTTACTTGCTCAAACTGTATTGATGATTGTCTTTGCTTGGCTTGGATACTTCTTACTATTCGGCAAAAACTACGATGGCGTAATGCTTGGCGTTGGCGGTATTGGTTTCGCCATGGGTGCTACTGCAAATGGTCTTGCTAATATGCAATCCTTAGCCGAAAAATATGGTCCATCACCTAAAGCTTGGCTCGTAGTATCCCTTGTAGGGGCCTTCCTCATTGACTTTGTCAATGCCATCTTAATCACTTGGATGGCCACTTGGACTTGGTAAACCTACAACAATTTAGTTTGCTAACGAAATAGCTATAAAAAAACTGAGGTCTCCTCTCTTATGAGAGTGAGGCCTCAGTTTTTTATGTCCTATTCTCTTATATTAAGTTAAATCATCTTAACTGCCATTATTACCAAAGGCAAGGTAATAGCAGAAAAAACAGTGGTACTAACTACCACTTGGGTGGCGTAATCAGAGTGAGACTTCAAAGCCGCTGCAATGAGTGCTGTTGTAACACCACTAGGAACGGCAGCCGATATGATGAGCACTTGACTAACTAAAGGCGCCACTGGCTCCACCAAAGCTTCATAGACTAAAATACAAAGCCAAGTTAACAATGGTCCAAAGAACAAGCGAGTCACTGTGCCCCACATAACCTGTCCTGTAAAGAAATTAAACGGTGTACGCGCTAATTGAACGCCTAAGGTAAATAATGCCACCAATACAAGCGAATTACTTATATTCGTAAGGACGGGCCAGAAAAATGTATTTTCTAACGGAATCTGCGCCACATTAAGAACGGAAGCACCTACAACAGCATAGATAATGGGCATTTTCAACACTAATACAATAGCATCATGGCGGCTCATTTTACCTGCACCGGCAAAATAAAAGCCTAAACTATTGGTTACAATGCTCTGGAAAATATATACTACAATCTGCACGGCAATAGCTGCTTCAAGCCATATTGGTTCCCCTTGTTCTAAGAAAGGCTCATTGGAGTAAATAAACACAATAAGAGGGACCCCAATATTACCACAATTATTAAAGAGCACTGCATTTCTAAAAATGCCGCACTGACTTTTCTCTAAGTGAAGACCTCGTTCCAAGGCCAAACTACCTAGCCATAGGACAAAGAAGCTAATGATAGTGAGCCAAATAATCTGTGAACTCTCACCAGTAAAATGGTATTTATAGGTATTTAAAAATAAAAATGCTGGCGCCACCACATAGAAATTTAGCTTACTTAAGGTATCTAAGTTCATGCCGAACTTACGATCCATACTATAGCCCAATAACACCAACAGTAAAATAGGCATAATAGTAGTCAAAAATATATGCCAAATCATAAAGCGCCCCTTCTCTCCATATGCAATCTATACTTAATATTACTTAAGTATATTACAAGATTACAGAATAAAAGAAAAGGGTCTCTAGACTAAAAGTTTATATTTTGATGTATCGATTATACCTTGCAATCCTTTTTAATGCTTAGTCGTCCAGCATCCTTTTTATTGCTTAAGTGCCCAGTACTCTTTTTATTGCTTAGGTGCCCAAGAGATCCAAGCCACCTTGTCTTCCGTAGTATTTTTAATACGTCCATCACTTGTTCTATAAGGCGCTAATAAAGGTTTTATAGCCTCTTTCATGTCTTCCACGGAGCCCCAAGACTCACTGTGAAGGCGCATAGTAAAGTAGCGAAGGGCCTCCTCTTCAGTGAAGTATTCTTCCTCTGGCGTTGTAATGTAATCCACATGCACAGCATCGCCAATTTCATTAACTACCTCTAAAGCACCATCAATATTGGCCTGCCAATCAAAATCACCAGGTCCATAAAAATGAGTAGTTAGCGCTTCTACAATCGTATCTTTACGCCCCGCAAAGGCTACTAACAAACAATGGCCCTTGCTCGTTTGCGACATAGCCCGAATATTGTCTGGTTCAAACATAACAGGGCAGAAGAAACTATATACTAAATCGAATTCTCGGTCCCAGCCTAAGGATAGGCGCGTAATTTCATTCCAAGGACCTACATATAAATCAAGGGGCAAATGCTCTTTTACGGCAAGGCTTCGCGCCCCTTCAATCATCCCGTCCGATAAATCGATACCGGTTGCATCAAAACCTTCTTTTACAAGCCCTAGGGCATAATCGCCTACACCACAGCCAATATCTAATGTTTTAGCTGGCAACTCAGGTAATAAATTATGTTCTTTCAAATAACTTAAAAAATGTACCACTTGTGCCCGTCTGTCATCGCGCTCATGAAGTTCCACAAAAAACTCTGACCGATCATTCCAAGACTTTTGCTCCTCTAACCAAGTCGCAATTTCTTCCTTCACTAGGGTTACATGAGTATCCTTCATAAGTCCCTCCTTCTATTTAATATAGTTAAGCGTCTGTATACGAGACTTAACTATTACTCATTACATACTATACGTCTCACGTAGTACGATGCTGATTTCGTATTACCGCCAGCTATAGCATTACATTCTTACTCGCCCCATATACCGTGCTACACTCTTACGTCTGACATAATACAATACTGACGCCTTGCATGTTACAGCCATACAGCGCTATGCATGTGAATAATACATTATTTGTAGAAAAATACATATATATCCCTAAATGATAATCTTTATTATATTTATATTTCTCTATATAAAGAATACTCTTATTTTACCCTTGTGACAAGTTTAAATTATGCATACCTATATAGCAATTTACGAGAGTATTTTGCTTTTTGATTATAATTGATTGTTTTTGATTGCTTATGATTGACTTGTCATTATTTTACCAGTATATTATAGGTATACAAGCAAAAGTGAATACTATGCACATATTTTTTTATAAGGAGACGTCCTATGTTATCTGAAGAACGGCAAGTCCATATTCTAAACTTGCTAAAAACACAACGGACTGCAACTGTACAAGAATTGACAGAGCGATTGCAGTCCTCCCCAGCCACCATTCGGCGGGATTTAAATGAACTTCATAGGCAAGGACTCTTACAAAAAGTCCATGGTGGTGCCGTCAGCAATGAAAGCAACTACTTTACCACTGAACCTGATGTGCCCACCAAAGCAGCTTTATTTCGCGCGGAAAAAGAAGCTATCGCCAAATATGCCGCTACGCTGGTCAAAAATAATGACTTTGTCTTCATTGATGCGGGCACTACAACGGAACTAGTCTTGCCTTTTATAACAGCCCGGCAGGTCACCTTTGTAACCAATGGTACGGCCCATGCTGCTTGGCTAGCCAGCCATAGTGCATCCGTAATTCTATTGGGCGGAGAAGTAAAAGCCATTACCGGTGCCATCGTAGGGCAAACAGCCTTACAACAATTAGAAGCCTTTAACTTTACGAAAGGCTTTTTTGGCACCAATGGAATCAGTCTAAAAAGTGGCTTCACTACACCAGACCCAACCGAAGCGGCCATCAAACGAAGCGCCCTTCATCGGTGCCATCATCCTTTTATACTCGCTGATCAGTCAAAGTTTGACACAATTACCCCTGTCACCTTTGCAAAACTAAGCGATGCCACTATTATTACCACCAAGGTTCCTAATGAGGCCTACAAAGCCCAAACTACTATCAAGGAGGTTATGCCATGATTTACACTGTCACTGTAAATCCATCACTCGATTATATTATGAGGCTAAAAACCTTCACCCCTAGCGCCGTAAATCGCACCTATGAAGATGCCATTTTAGCTGGTGGTAAAGGTATTAATGTATCTATTATGCTAAAGCATTTAGGCCATCCCAATACAGCCCTCGGTTTTATTGCTGGCTTTACAGGCGAAGAAATCGTACGCCAAGTACGCGCTGAAGGGTGTGAAGAAAATTTTATCCGCCTCGAAACAGGTAACTCCCGCATCAATGTAAAGCTAAAAAGTGAAGAGGAAACCGAAATTAATGCTCAAGGACCGAGCATTAGCCCATTGGATATTCAAAAGCTATATGATCAACTTGATAGGTTGAAGCCACAGGATATTTTAATTTTATCTGGCAGCATTCCTAATACCCTACCTAGTACTTTATATAAAGATATTATGGAACGCCTATCGAATCGTCAGATTCGCATTATTGTAGATGCCACTAATGAATTACTACTCAATGTACTACCTTATAAGCCATTTTTAATTAAGCCCAATAATCATGAACTCGCCGCCATGTTACAAAAAGAGCTTCATTCCGAGGATGACATCATCGAAGGAGCTCGCCAATTACAAGCCAAAGGCGCTCAAAATGTGCTTGTATCCTTGGCCGGCGATGGCGCTATTTTAGTCGATGCTACAGGGACTGTTCATCGTCACGGCGTACCGCAAGGAACTGTTGTAAACTCCGTTGGTGCTGGTGACTCTATGGTCGCGGGGTTCCTAGCGGGCTACTTAGAAAGCGAAGGCCATTATAAACGCGCCTTATCCCTTGGTATTGCAGCTGGTTCCGCATCGGCCTTCAACGAATGGCTAGCCACTCGTGAGCAAGTTGAATCATTATTAGAAAAGGAGTAAGTCCATGAAGATTACCGATTTATTAAAAGAACAATCTATTTTACTTCAAGCGGCCCCCACTAACAAACAAGAAGCCATTCGTCTCCTAGGCGATTTAATGGAGGCCGGTGGCCACTTAAGCAATAAAGAACAATATATTAAAGATGTCCTAGCTCGTGAAGAGTCGAGCACAACAGGCCTTACTGATGGCATCGCAACACCACATGCTAAAAGTACTGGCGTAGCATCTGCCGGTTTAGCCGCTATGGTAGTGCCTAATGGCATTGACTTTGAAAGCCTCGATGGTAAGCCTTCCAATCTCTTCTTTATGATTGCAGCCCCTGAAAATGGCGCCAATACGCATATGGAATTATTGAGTCGTCTTGCTATGATGGTTATGGATGGTGACTTTAGAGAGGCCCTACTTAAAGCCCAAACAACAGAAGGCTTTTTAGCTTTAATTGACGCCAAAGAGGCCGATCAATTTAAAGCAGGCATGACAGAAGCAGATGCGGTGGCCTTAAAACCACAGGCTCCTAATAGTAATAGCACAGCCCCATCAGCGCCTGTAACAGAAGAAGCAACACAAAGTACTAAAGACAGCACCGCCACTGAGGCACCCTATCGAGTTCTTGCTGTTACAGCCTGCCCAACAGGCATTGCCCATACCTTTATGGCCGCTGAAAGTTTAGAACGCACAGCGAAAGACATGGGTATTACTATTAAGGTAGAAAAAAATGGTCAAAGTGGTATTAAAGATCCTTTAAGTGCTGCTGAAATTGCGGCTGCTGACTGCATCATTGTAGCGGCCGACAAAAATGTACCTATGGCTCGTTTTAATGGTAAACCAGTCATTCAAGTCAAAGTATCAGCTGGCATCAGTAAAGCCAAGGAACTCTTAACGGAAGCTACAAGTGGCCAAGTACCTCGCTATGAATCCACCCAATCTGATTCCGTAAGTTCTGAGCCCACATCACAAGATAGCATAGGCCGTCAAATTTATAAGCATTTAATGAATGGCGTATCACATATGCTTCCATTCGTCATTGGTGGTGGTATTCTTATTGCTATCGCCTTCTTACTAGATGTATTTGATCCAGCCAATCCAAGTAAGTTTGGCTCTGGCACGCCCCTAGCAGCCTTCTTCATGCAAATTGGCGGGGCCTCCTTTAGCTTTATGCTTCCTGTATTAGCTGGTTTCATTGCCATGAGTATTGCCGACCGCCCAGGCCTTGCCGTTGGTTTCGTTGGTGGCTATTTGGCCAATACTGGTGGTTCTGGCTTCTTAGGAGCCTTAATTGCAGGCTTTGTAGCCGGTTATTTAATGCTTTTATTAAAACGAGTATTCTCTGTATTGCCTGAGTCCTTAGAAGGTATTAAACCGGTTCTCCTCTATCCTGTACTTGGCGTGTTATTAATGGGTGTTTTAATTACCTTTGCCATCAATCCACCTGTAGGTGCCATTAACGAAGCTCTTACCTCTTCACTACACAATATGGGCACTAGTAGCCGTGTTCTTATTGGTCTAATCTTTGCCGGCATGATGGCGGTTGATATGGGTGGCCCAGTAAATAAAGCAGCTTATGTAACAGGTACAGCCCTCCTTGCTAGTGGTGAATATGGTGTTATGGCCGCTGTTATGGCTGGTGGTATGGTACCTCCATTGGCCATCGCCCTTTGCACAACCTTCTTTGGTAATCGCTTCACCCCAAGTGAACGTAAATCTGGTATTACTAACTATGTAATGGGTCTATCCTTTATTACTGAAGGGGCCATTCCATTTGCTGCAGCTGACCCAATTCGCGTCATTCCTTCTTGCGTAGTAGGCGCAGCCGTATCTGGTGCCTTAAGCATGATTTTTGATTGCACACTTCGTGCACCTCATGGCGGTATCTTCGTAGTACCAACTATCGGTAATCCGCTCATGTATTTATTGGCTATTTTAATTGGCTCCATTGTAACTTGCTTACTCTTAGCCTTCTTGAAAAAGCCAATTAAAGCATAAGTTTAATCTTATAAGACTCAATTCTATAAATCTAAATTCTATAAACCAAAATCCTATAAATTTAAATCCCATAAGCCCTTGTAACAAATTTTCCTATTCCTTAAAATACAAATCCCCTTCTAGGGACTACATTTACTGTGGCCCTTAGAAGGGGATTTTTTATATTGGAAATTCTCCAACTTATGCTAAAAATTCTATTATATTATGCCAAAAGTTCTCTGATTTTATTTACGGAGCATTTTAAAAGAAAATCACAATCTACTTTACCGCCCACATCAAAGCGATGTTCACTAAAGCGTTCAAACCCGTAATGACTGTAAAAACGCTGCGCCTTTATATTGTGTTCCCAAACGCCAAGCCAAACCCAATCACAAGTAGTATTACAAGCCTCTCGTAAAGCGAATTCAAATAAATAGCGGCCTAGACCAAGTCCCTGAAACGCCCGCAAGATATAAATTCGTTGTACTTCAAAGGCATTGTCTAATTCCTGCTCGGTTTGAGCGGCACCTACATTTACTTTTAAGTAGCCAGCCAATTCATCATTTACAAAAATAAAATAATGCTTTGCCTCAGGATCTGCTATTTCCTTTTCTAAGGTCTCTACTGCATAGGCTGTATTAAAATAATCTTGTAATTCCTCTTCTGTATTGTGATGTCCAAAGGTTTCTCTAAATGTTTGAACTGCCAAAGGGCGAAGAATTGCCACATCAGCCACCGTAATAGGCCGCGTACTTATAGTCGGCTTTGATTCTCCAGAAGCAACTGCTGCGTTCTGATTTTTATACTCTTTTTTTACCAATCAAATGTCCCCACTCTCATATATACTAACTAAACTACAATACCTCATATATTTTATGTTGTATCATACATACTATCTATAACATCCTAAAATTACACCAAGGTGTAAAAGTCTTTGTTTATGATACCATTCCCTGCCTACACATGTAAAGTTAGTAAGCCGAGGCAGCGCCTTTCCTATCTAATTGTAAAGCATGTAAATACCTATACTTTAAAGTTTGTAAACCCTTATGACTTAGAGTGTGTACGTGCCTATAGCACTAAAGTATGTAAGCATCTATAATTTTAAAGTATGTAAGTTCCTTGCACTCTCATTGTGACTATGCTATAATCACGGTAGAAAAATTCAGGGGAGCTTATAGCTGAGAGGAAGTTCATCTAACTTCGACCCTTATACCTGATACGGATAATGCCGTCGTAGGAAGATGTTATATATACATGCTAACACCTTTCAGGGGTACCGTATTTGGTATCCCTGTTTTTTTATGCCGTCTGTCATAACAGACCAAATGGCGGGGGAGCGCCCGACATTTGTCATTACAGCGATGGGAAGCCGTGTTCCGGCGTGAGAGGAGACCAATAAGTCTCGACCGCAAGGGTGTTTGTAATGAATTCATCATTCAGTAATGTAAGAAAATTAACTATCACTAGTTTACTTGTAGCTGTAGCCGTTGTGGGCAGCACCATTTCATTTCCTGTAGGCCCTAGCAAATGCGCACCAGTTCAGCATATGGTTAATGTGCTCTGTGCTGTATTGCTTTCCTCCTATTATGGGGTAGGTGCCGCGTTTTCTGCCAGTGTATTGCGCAATCTCCTCGGCCTAGGCAGTGTACTTGCCTTTCCTGGTAGCATGTGGGGTGCTTTTTTAAGTACTTATTTATATAAGCGCACCCATAATATTCTTTACGCCCTTATAGGCGAAGTATTTGGCACAGGAATCCTTGGTGGCCTTACCGCCTATCCTATAGCCATTCTCTTCCTTGGCCAATCAGCAGGACAAGTAGCTTTTTATGTGTATGTTATTCCTTTCTTAATTTCTACCATAGGCGGCTCCCTATTGGCGGGAATATTATTATACGCATTACGAACTTCAGGAGCTTTATCTCACATTGAACAGACTCTTCGCTAACTAAGCTGCATTTTAACCATAAGGCTAATCCATACGGTATACGATACGGCGAATAAGCGAAAGATTCTGTGAGGAGCTATTATGAAAGCTAATGAAACAAATCTTTTATCTCATGGCCTTCTTTGGTTTGGGGCTGCCATTTCGATTGCCGAAATCTTTACTGGGTCCCTGTTTGCCCCCTTAGGTTTTGAGAGAGGCCTAATGGCTATTATTCTGGGTCACATTATTGGTGGTTTTCTGTTCTTCTTAGCCGGCCTTATCGGGGCTAATACGAAACTCAGTGCCATGCAAACCGTGCGCATCGGTTTTGGTACACAAGGGGCGTCTTTCTTTGCCCTAGCCAATGTGCTTCAGCTTGTAGGCTGGACTACAGTTATGATTATAACCGGTGCTGCTGCAGCGCAAGCGGTCATGCCACTTGATAGCACAATTTGGTCTATTATTATAGGCCTACTCATTATTGTATGGCTTTTAGTAGGACCGACACAGCTTACCAAGCTCAATATGGTGGCCATGTCCTTATTATTTTTACTCACATTATGGCTTAGCACCTTGATCTTCAGTCCTACTACAGAATTCATACGCCCCGTAGCCACTGATGATAGCCTATCCTTTGGTGCTGCTGTAGAGCTCGCCACGGTAATGCCTTTATCCTGGCTCCCTTTAGTGGCGGACTATACACGCCATGCTAAGCGGCCCCTAGGCGCTACATTAGTAAGTACCTTCACCTATGGCTTTGTAAGTATTTGGATGTATCTTATCGGCTTAGGCACTACCCTCTATACAGGGGAAAGTGATATTGCTCAAGTTATGCTAAAAGCTGGCTTAGGGCTTTGGCCTTTACTTATTATTATTTTCTCCACCGTCACAACTACCTACCTAGATGCGTATTCAGCAGGGGTAAGTGCCACTAGCATTGTGCCAAAACTACAAGAAGTACCTACTGCTATTGGCATTACTGTGATTGGTGTTGTATTAGCTATCTTTGTACCTATGACTGAGTACGAAGAGTTCTTGTACATTATTGGTTCTATATTCACGCCCATGATTGCGATTCTATTTACCCAATACTTTCTCCTTAAGCAGGATGCATCTGGGCGTAAATTTAACTATACTAACCTGATCCTTTGGGTCATTGGTTTTGTCTTATATAGGAATTTATTAACCTGGGATACACCACTAGGCTCTACTGTGCCTGTTATGCTTTGTATTGCCTTCCTTACATATATTGTGGGGCGCATCAAAAGCAAGGCGTAAGATTAAAACATCTATACTGAGGGCTTAATATTAATAATTCACTATTACAAATTAATATTAAAAAATAAGCAGGAATTACAATTAATTCCTGCTTATTTATTCCCTTTTTCAAGTATTTAACGTATACTTAATAAAGAATGTTATAAAAGACTACCTTTATTGAGAAAGGATTTCCTATGCAAACAAAACAGACCAGTCTCTTTTCTTCCTCCCTCATATGGTTCGGCGCGGCCCTATCAATGGCGGAAATTTTTACCGGCACTTTATTTGCCCCTTTAGGCTTTACTAAAGCCCTCTTCGCCATCATTCTAGGCCATATCATCGGCGGCACCCTCTTATTCTTGGCCGGCGTGATTGGTGGTCAAACTAGGCGGAGCGCCATGGAATCAGTACGCATCGCCTTTGGTAAAAAAGGCGCCTCATACTTTGCCATAGCCAATATTATGCAACTCATCGGCTGGGCCACAGTCGTACTCATTGCAGGGTCTGCGGCTGCACAAAGTATTTATCCTTTAGGCACTGGTATATGGGCTGGCATTATGGGCTGTATTATCATTCTTTGGCTCTTTGTAAGCCCTCAGACTTTAACAAAATTAAATTCCGTAGCCATGTCCTTACTCTTCCTCCTCGCCCTTTGGCTCAGCTCCATTATCATTACCCCTGCTAGCTCATTAATAGAGACAGGGGCAACCAATTTCTTCAATGCTGACCTAAGCTTTGGCGCCGCTGTTGAGCTCGCTGCAGCCATGCCAATTTCCTATTTAGCACTTATTTCTGATTATACGCGCCATGCCAAACGCCCTGTTGCCGCTGCTGGCGTAAGCACCCTTACCTATTGTACTGTCAGTGCCTGGATGTATACCCTAGGACTTAGCTGTGCCCTTTATACGGGGGAAAATAATATCGTTGCCGTTATGGCCAAAGCAGAAATTGGGCTCTTTCCCTTACTCATTATTATCTTCTCCACCGTAGCTACTACATATTTAGATGCCTATTCATCTGGTGTAAGTGTAGCTAGTCTAGTGCCTAAAGCACCAGAAAAAATCGTCTCCATTGGCGCTACTATTTTAAGTGTAGGCCTCGCCATTGTAGTGCCCATGACGGAATATGAAGAGTTTTTATTTTTAATCGGCTCCGTCTTCACCCCTATGATTGCCATTTTATTTAGCCAATACTTCCTACTAAAAGAAGATGTATCTCAGAATGCCTTTAATCTACGCAATACAATCGTTTGGGTCATTGGCTTTATTTTATACCGCAGCGTACTCACCTTTGAAACACCCCTTGGCACAACGTTCCCTGTGATGATTACCATTACCCTATTAAGTTATCTAGTAGGCCGCTTTACCGCTAATAAACGGGCCTAAATCAATTAATCTTTATAATCTGACCCGCTTTCATAAGGCACTCTACTTTCATAAGTCAACCAATTTACACGATTTAATAAATTATTTTTGGTATATCGACTTTTTTGAAAATAGTTGTATACATCTTTTTCTTGTTGTGCTATACTATCTATGAAAAATCACGGGCCTTATGGCCGGCGTTATTTTATATAGTTGTTGCTATATATGGGAGGGACTTATTTATGAAAGAATTTTTAAAAGGTTTTAAAGACTTTGCCTTACGCGGCAATGTAATCGACTTAGCAGTCGGTGTTGTTATTGGTGCTGCTTTTGGTAAAATTGTAGCATCCTTAGTAAGCGATATCATCATGCCTCCAATTGGTATGGTATTGGGCGGTATCGACTTCTCCGACTTTTTCATTAGCTTAAACGGCGAACATGCCAATTCCTTAGCAGAAGCTAAGGCTGCAGGGATTCCTGTTATTGCCTATGGTAATTTCTTAAATTCCTTAATTCAGTTCTTAATCGTAGCATTTGCCATTTACCTTGTAATTAAACAAGTAAATCGCCTCTTCCCTAAAAAAGAAGAACCTGTTGAAGATCCACGCAAATGCCCATTCTGTAAACAAGAAGTGGCCGATGATGCAACTCGTTGCCCTCATTGTACTTCTGTAATTGAACCAGAATCAAAAACAGCCTAACACTGTATGAGTCTAATAGTAGATTCAATCTAAACTTCTAAGAAGACATAAAGAAACCCCGATGGGATATCCCATCGGGGTATTTTTATAGGTTCATATACTAAAGCCCTTAAAACAAGCCTGTGCGCTTACCATAATGTTTGGAGTCACCATTTTGCTTCCAGCCCACTGTATCACCAATAGACATAACACGTCGAGTAAGACAGTTTTTACATTTATCTGCATTATCATCAACGCAAGGTTTATTATCATAGAGTAAATATTTAGCTCTATGTTCTGGCACAGTAATAATAGGCATTAAAATATTAGCGCCAGCAGCTAAGCCTTTTTCACGGCCCAATTTATCTAGAGCCTGCAAGGCTGTTGTGGCCGCAATATTCACATCCTTCAAGAATAAACGAGTTAGGGCAATCATCTTAAGCCCCAATTGAATGCGGCGATTCTTACCTTCTTCACTGTCAATGCCAAGGGCTAACGCTTCCTGCCCTAATGGCGTATCATGATGTACTACATAAGGCCCCATGCCGATCATATCAATATCCATATCGCGATAGAATAAGATATCATTGACTAGATCATCTTCCGTCTGTCCTGGTAAGCCAATCATAACCCCAGTTCCCACTTGGAATCCTACGCGGCGCAATGATTTCAAACATTCTACGCGCGTTTTAAAAGAATGGAGCTCGTCATTAGGATGAATCTTGTGATACAATTCTTCATTTGTCGTTTCAATACGAAGTAAATAACGGCTAGCCCCTGCTTCCACCATGCGACGATAGGATTCCTCCGTCTGTTCCCCAACGCACATAGTAATCCCCAAGGAGCCATCACCAATAGCTTTAATGTCACGAATCAAATCTACTACATAATCTACGAAGACTGGATCATTACGCTCCCCTGATTGTAATGTAATAGAGCCATATTCGTGATCATAGGCCCATTTAGCCATCATCAAAATATCCTGTCGGCTCATATCAAAGCGTTCAGTTTTATCATTATCACGACGAATTCCGCAATATTCGCAGTTTTTTATACAGCGATTGGAGAATTCAATAAGGCCTCGATAGTACGCTACCTTATCTACATATTTAGCCTTTACTTCATAGGCTTTTTTATAAATAGCCTGCAAAGTCTCTTCATCAGTAACATGCATGAGCGCACGTAACTCTTCAACTGTAAGCCAATCATTGCCTACTAAGTCTTTCTTTAAAATGTCTTCTATCTTCATAGCTACCCTTGTGCCTTTACTAAATCGACTACATATGCTACATATACTGCACATGTTACATATACTACATAATTACCATCACATGGCATCCATACATGTATGGCCCCCTAACTCCATTCATGAGTCAGTTCTTATATACATTAAATTCAACTCAAGTAAATCTAATATTTCCAATATAATTATTATATATCATAAAGGGGCTCTTTTCCTAGTAAAAAGGGCTAATTTTACCAAAATAAGACATATTTTAAACGAAAAAAACTAGCCCCCTTATGATAATCCATGACACAAAACGATTTGTTTTCTAACCATGGAAAAAGGGGCTAGCCTTTATATTTTTTATTCTTGTATCGCTATATTTCTGTATTGCTATATTTCGGTACCGCTACATTTCTGGATGCCTATATTCCTATATTATGCCTAAATTCATTTAGTCCTCTAAGGCACCAAGGAAGTCTAAAGCGTAGAGAGCATATAATTCGGCACCTACTTTTAGGGCTTCTTCGTCAATATTAAAATGACCATTATGATGTGGCCAACAAGCCCCTTTTGCTTCATTTTCAGCGCCTACATAGGCAAATGCACCAGGAACTTTAGTCATGTAAGCAGCAAAATCTTCACCAATGCAACGTTTAGGCTCATTAAACACTTGGTCTTCACCAAAGGCACGAGCAGCCAATTTACGTACACGAGCAGCTTCAGTTGGATTATTATCAACCACATCGGTACCATATTTATATGTAAATTCAACGGTACCACCAAACATGTGCGCCGTGTGTTCTGCAAAGTTACGAAGTTTATCTTCTACTAACTGCCGGTCATGAGCTGAGAACGTGCGAGCCGTACCTTCAAGCTTTGCTTCCCCAGAAATTACATTAAAACGTGTGCCCGATTCTAATTTACCTACTGTAACTACGGCCGTATCAAGAGGATTAATATTGCGCGATACAATGGTCTGCACATTGGCCACAAAGCTACCTGCCATTACAGTAGCATCTATAGCCGTCTCAGGCATGGCACCATGCCCACCTTTCCCCGTAAAGGTAGCATAAAATACATCACAAGCCGCCATGCAAGGACCATCTATGCAGGAAACAAGGCCTGCTTTTAAAGGCGACCAAATATGTTCCCCAAAGATACTATCCACCCCATCGAGAGCCCCCTGCTCCATCATAAGCTTGGCACCGGCTGCCGCTTCTTCCGCTGGTTGGAAAATAATTCGTACTGTACCGTCGAATTGATCACGCACCGCATGAATTACCTTAACGGCTGTAAGTAGCATAGCAATATGGCTGTCATGACCACAGGCATGCATTTTTCCCGGTACTTTAGATTTATATGGTAAGTTCTCGGTAATTTCTTCTACAGGAAGCGCATCCATATCAGCGCGCAAGGCCACTGTTTTACCTGGCCCTCGGCCATGAATGTCAGCAATAATCCCCGTTGGCTCAGTCAACCGATAGGGAATACCAAGTGCCTCAAGTTCTTTAGCCAAGGTCTTTGTCGTTTCAAATTCTTCCAAAGACAATTCAGGGTTTTCATGAAAATAACGACGATGCGCTACAAGCTCCTGTTCTTTTGCCAAGATTAACTGCTTTACTTCACTTTGTTTCATTATAAGGACTCCTAACTTTTTTCTCATATATGTAGATTTATAATGTCTTCTTAGGGTACTCCATAGGCACTCTTTTTTTGTAATGTACTCTTTTTTTGTAACGTACTCTTATAACGTACTCTTTTCTATACCATATTATTTTACTGCAACCAATTCACCATAATACCGGCCAATACAACGGATACAATCGTAACCGTTATAAATCCAGCCACTAACATAGGTGGCAACATGTGGTGAGTCAATACAGCACGCTCATCTTGATCATCTGTAAGCGACGTAATGACCTCCATAGTAATTACATAGTCTGCAGGGAAGCCAAATAAAGCTGTTAAGGATGTAGCAAAGGCTAATTCCTTAGAAACACCTACTATACGACCAATAATGGTGGAGAATACAAACATACCTATAACGCCAATTACAATAATGACCACTAAAGGATACAATAAACTCAAAATCATATCTGGTGTAGCTTCTTTTAAGGTATCAAAAATAAATAGCATTAAGGCTAATAAGCAAAAGCCAAAGCCCCCTGCAGATTTTAAACAGTGGGTTTCCAAAAAGCCTATGGATTTGCCGATAATACCAAAGAGTAAGCAAAGTACAAAGGCATTAACTTTAAGGCCTATAACACCAAATCCAGCAGATGCTAAAAAGGCCAAAGCGGCACAAAAGGATAGACGCAAGAATTTAAAGTACGCTGTATTGTAAATATGTGGCGCCCGCTGGAACAGTCTTGCCGGTTTATCATCAGATATATTCGTTGGATCTACCGAATCTGCATCACGCTTAATAGCGCCAGCCCGATATTCTTTGATGACGCGCTGTCCTTCACGTTTTAACATAATAGAAGTTAATGGATAGCCTGCAAATCCTTGAATTACATAAATCAACACGGCCAAAACAGATAAACTTGTTAGACCTAATTCCTTTGCCCCATTACTCATAATCAAGGACGATACAATGCCCCCTACTAATGGCGGCGTAGCTACAACCACAGTATTCCAATCTAAGAAATGGACCGCAATAAATAATAAAAAGGCTGTAATCCCAGCAATCCCACCTAAAGCAATGACAATAATTTTCCACTGCTTCATCAATTCTTTCACGGAAAGCAAGGTCCCCATATTGGTAATCAACAAGGCCATCAACATCGTTGCTGTGCCCACGGGGATACCTGCCTTAGCAATGGCATCTTTAGGCAAGAATGTCCAATAGGCTAATAAAAATAGGACTGCTGTAATAAATACCGATGGTATCCAGGCCTTAGTTCTAATAGAAATAACTTCACCTACAAATAACATGAGCACTAATACAGTCATTAAGCCCATTTGTGAAGAGATAAAAACCTCCATACAAATCCCTCTTTTCTCTCTCAACTCATCTCTCAACATATAATATAAACCGCTGCAAAGTGTCTGACCCATTGTAAAACGTATAATTCGTTATAGTGATGGCCACTGTATAGCCTCTAACCTGTTTAGATCATACCCCTATCAATCTAAACAGATAAGAAAATATATACGCCCTTAAGAAGTCTGCATACAATGGACAGTTGTTTATATTTTTATTATAGTAGCACATAGAAACTCAATGGTCAAGAATTATTCATATAGAATAAATTAATAGAATTAAGAAGATATTTTACATTTACTTGATTTTTTTGTAGATAAAAACAAAAAAGAGCCGCTAAAGCGACTCTTTTACCTTTTCATTATTATGAGTTGTATTAGTAACTCATTCTACTTATAGCAAAATCGGTTTAAAATCAATTTTATTTATTACGAATTTCGTTTGTAACTAATCGTCATAGGCTCCGTCAATTCCGCAGGAAGGGGAGAATCTAAAACAAAATCATCAATCGCCTTCGGTAAATCCTGCCAATTAGTAATACCATGACTGAGCACATAATGTCCGAAACGGCCCCTCATCTGTTTTGAGGAGGTGCTTAACTGCTTCCACACACCGTTTTTATTTTCTAAAAATTCCACCGTGAGCATGTGCGGATGTTCAATTAACTTAGCATATTCTTTTGATGCCAAATTTAAAATCCAGTCTTCCTGTGCTAATGCAGCATTTACAGGTTCAGACCAAATTTCATACAAAGATGTGCCACAGCCCTTATAAATAGTATCTACAAAATCTAAACGATAATTGGTAATACCGCTTAAAGGCCGCACCATGCCATAAAGAGCAGATAAAATACAAAGATGTTCAGCACCAAAATCTTTAGCCTTCTCATCAAGGCCCTGCCAGTCTAAATTTTTAAAAGCCAAGCCTGAATAGGACTCAATGGCCGTCCCTAAAGGTTGAGTAAGAAAGGCCTGATAAAATTCATACCATTCAGCCCCCTTATCCGCCTTTAACTTTAAGGCCTTAGCGAATACGCCTTCTTCCAAAGTCTGTATATGTGCCACAATGGACCTAGAAGTAGCCTCATCAAAAACAGCCTCCGCTGGCGTTCCGCTGAGCACCTTCGTTTTACTTGGGGACATAAGGATTTTCATAATTTATAGCGCTCCTACCAAATGAATCATTCATATTAAAACGAATTAATCTAATGAACCTAATAAATCTATTTAATCTAAAATATATTCAATCCATTAAATATATTCAATCTAAAAAATATAACTAATCAAACTAATCCTAAGCCACTGCCAATAAGTATAAATTCATAACCGTTACAATAATACCAATAATCCAAAGCATGATAGCCGTAGATTTCCTATTCTTATATATGCCCATAACTTTTTCAGAGCCTGTTAAATATAACTGTAAGAATATAGTAAATGGTAATTGAAGACTGAGGAACATTTGCGAAATAAGTAATGCTTGGAAGGAGTCCTCTACAAATAAAATGAGCACGACTGCCGGAATATATGTTAAAGCAAGGCCAATCTGGCTATGCATATCTTTCATATCATAGGATTCGCCAAACATACCGGCAAAAATACTCGCTCCCGCCATACCTGCTGTAGCAGAGGAAGCAAAACCTGCAAAGAGCAATGCCAAGGCAAACAGCCAGCCTGCCGACGGCCCAATGAGCGGTACCAAGAGTTCCTTAGCCTGTTCCAACTCTTCTACCATAATACCTTCATTGAAGAAGGTCGCAGCCGCTAAAATAATCATTGCCGAGTTAATGGCCCAGCCAATACCCATGGAAAAAATCGTATCTAAGAATTCATAGCGCAATCGTTTCTTCATGACGGCCGGATCTTGCTTATTAAACTCACGACTTTGAATAATCTCCGAATGCAAGAATAAATTATGAGGCATAATAACGGCCCCTAAAATACTGAGCACTACCAGCATAGACTCATTAGGCAAGGTTGGATTCACCCAACCAAGTCCCGCTTCTGCCCAATTCACATCTACCATGGATAATTCTAATAAATATGCTAACGCAATTAAGGATACGAAGCCAGCAATTACCTTTTCAAGCTTATTATAGGAATTTGTTAAGAGCATTAATGTACAAATAATCGCCGTCAATACAGATCCTATAAATAAGGGGATACCAAAGAGCATTTTTAAGGCAATGGCCGCCCCAATAAACTCCGCTAAGGCCGTAGCCGCTGCAGCTAAGCCTGCCGTACTAAGCAAAATACTAGATAACCACCGTGGCAATGCATCATAGGCACATTCAGAAAGACAACGACCTGTTACAATCCCTAAATGCGCCACATTATGTTGTAATAAAATCAACATGATTGTTGATAAGGTAACTACCCAGAGCAAATCATAGCCAAACATGGCACCGGCAGCTAAGTTGGCAGCCCAGTTTCCTGGATCAATAAATCCTACTGTTACAATAATACCCGGTCCAATATATCGAGATACCTCCGACACTTGTCGGCTATTTTGATGAACCGTATTCAATTTATCTTTTATACGTGTAAGCCACATTCCCTTCACCATTCCCATCTTAATGACCTAAGTCATTCTATTTATTGCACAACCTTGTGCTACACTACACACTGCCCCAAAGAACAAATGCCCCATTAAGCTACTAATTTATGCAAATACACTTGACTCAGTCTTATCTGCGTCTTATACGGCTGAAGCATCTTTAGCCATGTCATTAGACAGGTCTTTAGTATTAGCATCTTCAGCATTAACATCATTATTAGCAATTTCAGTTTTGGAAGCGTCATTCTTGGTGACTCCATCCTTAGAAGCTTCACCCTTGGAGGCTTCCTCCTTAGAAGCGTCATTCTTGATGACTCCATCCTTAGAAGCGTCATTCTTGGCGACTCCATCCTTAGAAGCTTCATTCTTGGCAACTTCAGCCTTGGAAGCTTCATTCTTGGCAACTTCAGCCTTAGAAGCTTCGCCCTTGGAGCCTTCCTCCTTAGCTGCTTCCTTTTGTGCTTTAGCTATCGCTTCAGCATCTTCCTTGTCTCGCTGTGCTTTAATTTTTTTAAATTTCTCACGAGATTTAGCCGCTTCTTCGTCAGCTTTTTTAATCTCTAACTTGCCAATTTTATCATATAATTCATCAGGTGCCGCTGTCCCACTTGAGGAAATAACTACCCCAATACGCGTCCTATAGTCAGCGCGATCACGATTTGAAGTGCGAAGTCTCACATCTCCACCAAAAGCTACGCGGCGGTCATTACCAGCAAACATACGACGATCATAAATAGTAAAATTTTCCATCTTTTCAGCGATTTCAGCCTCAGTTAAAGGCTTGCGATCTAATTCATCATCAGTATGGCCTTTTTCCCGGATTTCCTGTTCTCGATTATAGGCCATCAACTCTTCGCGCCACTCACTATAAAGGCGGATTGCTAGGTTTTTATCAGTCTCATTCATGGACTCTCTTTTTTCAACTACATATGCTACTAAAGGCGTTAATTCATAGCGTGTATAAGTCTGACCGCTTAAATTAATCCCTTTTGTATCTTCAATAGCACCGTGATTCACCAATGTCTGAAGAGCTTGATAGGCCCAATCCTTTGGTGTTACATCGGCCCAAATATTACCAGCTGCTTGGGTTGTCATAAAAGTAGATGCACAAAAACAAGCTGCAATTAATATACGAGATAATTTCATACATAACCTCCTCAGATAGGATGCCCTATCTGCTTTTTATAATAAATTTATTATAGCATGAATACTCACATTTTTCTATCATTGAAATTCATTATCAATATTGTGCTCTAGCCAATTTTATTTGATGGTATCTATTGCGCACTACACCACTCATCTGTTTTAGCCTCACGAAGCAAAATGGTATTTCCATGCTCGTTACTATTAAAGCACAAGACATGCTTTCTACTATTAAATCACAATAACTTAAAAACTACATTAAGATCCATAGTTTTATGCAATAAAAAATACCCTTAGCCTAGTTGGCAAGGGTAGCTTCCATTAAAAGCGCCCCCAAAGCGCTCTTAATGGCACGTCATTTACCTACAATGACGCTATATAGTTACTATGTTCATCCCGTCTCTTTTAGTCAAGCATAGCTCTCTTCTTTGTCCTTTTAAAATGAAACTCTGTCCATTACGACTGTATTCATAATAAACTAAATCGAGCTTAATGTCAAGATTTTTTAAGAAAAAAGGAGCTGCAACGATATAGGTAGTAGTCCTAAATCATTACAGCTCCCATAAAAGCTATTCAAAGCAAATTACAACGTTTTGGGCCATTAGGTAAGCGAATTAATTATTAAGCCCCAATAAAACGTGTTAATTCTTGTGTGCTTGTCATATGACGTTTAGTCAAGCCAAGCTCAGCTGGGCTAATACCTAAAGCAAGACCAATTAATTGGCTCATGTGAATAATAGGCATATCTTTGTCACTAGGCACATATTGTTTAGCTTCTTTTTGGAACATATCTAATTGCATTTGGCAAAGTGGGCAAGGAGTTACTACGCAATCTGCCCCTTCTTTAGCTGCATCAGCATTGATAGTACCAGTCATTTTCATAACGGAATCATGAGCTGGATATACAGCATGAAAACCACAGCAATCAAGCTTGCGAGAGAAGTCAATTGGAGTCGCACCAATTGCTTTAATTACATCAGCAAGGCTAGTTGGAATTTGGAAGTCTTCAAAGCCAAGTTCTTCAGCTGGGCGAAGAAGATGACAGCCATAGTATTCAGCTACGCGAAGACCATGTAAAGGTTTTACAACTTTTGCTTTTAAGTTGTTTAAACCATAGTCGCGAATTAATACCCATAAGAAATGAGTTACATCGCTAGTACCTTTATAGCGTAAGCCTGCTTGACCTAAAATATTGTTAACGCGAGCACGTTGTACTTCATCATTGTCAAGTTCGTTCTTAGCTTCACGAAGCATTAAAGTACAAGTATTACATACAGTCATTAATTGTACACCTTGTGCTTCAGCAAGAGCGATATTACGAGCATTAGTAGATAATGTAACAAGTGGATCAATATCTTGTACGTGAGATGCACCGCAGCAAGTCCAACCTTCTAATTCTTCGATTTGAATGCCTAATTTTTTAGCAACCGCAACAGTGGCTATAAAATCTTCTTTGGCTGCACCTTCAAGTACGCAACCAGGGAAAAATGCGTATTTCATTATCGTTCTGCCTCCTCTGCTGCCTTAATAATGGTGCGAACATCTTTAATGCCGTCTACAGGTTTATGAGGGATCAAAATATCCATTGGATTGATTTTGCCATGAGCAAATAAACGCATTGCATAGAAAGCTTGTTTTGCAGAGTCCACAACACCATCTGTCTTCAAACTCATTGTTACTTCGTTCAAGCGACCAGTTTTTTCAAGGTCTTGTTTGAATGCAATCGCATGACGAGTCCCTTTATTTACTAAACCAGCGCGAGTTGCTACAGCTCTAAGTTCAGAAATATCCTTAGCTGGTTTTAAATGTTTAGGGCAACGAGAAATACAGTTCATACAATGAACACATTTCCAAAGACCATTTTCAAAGGCTGGATTTACATGAGCCATAGGTGCGGCATCACGAGAGTCCTGTACAAAGCGGTTAGCTTTAGTGTACACATATGGATCAAGGAAGTCTTCACGATTAGCAGAAAGCTTATTACATTCGGAAGCACAGCATCCACAAAGGATACATTCTGTGTTCATAACGAATTTTTTGAAATCTGCAGGTGTTTGACGAGCCCCTTTATCACGATTGTATTCAGGTTTCATGAAAATCCATGGAGCCACAGTTTTAAGGCGATTTACCTTGGATTCCCAGTCAACGGCAAGGTCGCGAATTACATCGAAATTACCGATTGGAGCGATTTCAATTGTATCGCTACCAAAGCGTTCTGTAATATCGTCGATTTTGCTTTCACAACCAAGCATAGCTTGACCATTTACTTTAATGGAGCAAGCGCCACATACAGCACTACGACAAGCAGCAATGAAAGTCAATGTTGGGTCGATAGTGTCTTTTATTTTTTGAAGGCCCCAAAGGATTGTACGATCTGGTTCATAATCAAAGGAATAGGTCTGTACATAGGAGCGACCTTCGTTATAACGATGGATTTTATAAGTAATCTGTCTCATCTTAGTACGTCCTTTCTTTTGGTTCGTAGCGGGTAATTACAACTTCGCTTTGACCCACTTCGTATTCTCCGTCTTCTTTTAATGTTACAAGTGTATGATTTAAGAAGTTAGCATCATCACGTTTTGTATAATCTTCACGAAGATGACTGCCACGGCTTTCTTTACGGCGAAGTGCACCTAGAGCAACAGCTTTAGCTACGGTTAATAAGCTACCTACTTCAAGGTAGTTTACAAAGGCCATGTTGAACGTACGGCTAGTATCACCTACATAGCAAGTTTTGTATTCTTCGATCAAGCGATTAAGTGTTTCAAGAGCCACTTCCATCTTAGCT
Source organism: uncultured Veillonella sp. (assembly GCF_937981445.1). Classification (GTDB taxonomy): domain Bacteria; phylum Bacillota; class Negativicutes; order Veillonellales; family Veillonellaceae; genus Veillonella_A. The sequence goes on from NZ_CALJON010000008.1 coordinate 93,797, forward strand.
TCTTCACGGAAAATACCTACATTATTCCACATGGAAAGAGCCATTTCATCGCGGATTTCAGAGATTGGACGACCTGTTTTGCGGCCAGTTACTTCTTTGAAGCGTGCTTCCCAATTAGTAGCTGCTTCTTCAAGAGCTTGTTTTGCGTCTTTAGCACTGTGATTTTGAACATAATCTACAGCACCTTCACCGGCGATTTTACCGAATACTACGGCGTCAGCAAGGGAGTTACCGCCAAGACGGTTTGCACCGTGAACGGATACACAAGCTGCTTCGCCAGCAGCAAATAAGCCTGGAATTACAGTACCACAAGTTTTGTAATCAGTTACATCAATACCGCCCATGGAGTAGTGACAAGTTGGACGAATTGGAATTGGCTGTTTCAATGGATCCGCATGTTCGAATGTAATCGCCAAGTCGCGAATACCATGTAATTTTTCAAGAATTGTTTCCTTAGGTAAGTGACGAACATCAGCTACTACATAAGCATCTAAGCCAGTACCAAAGCCACGGCCTTCAGCAATTTCAGTTTCGATAGCTTTAGCTACTACGTCACGAGGCGCAAGTTCCATTTTGCTTGGTGCATAGTCTTTCATGAAACGTTCGCCTTTATTGTTAAGAAGGTAGCCACCTTCACCACGAACTGCTTCAGACATAAGGATACCGCTCTTACCAAGACCTGTTGGATGGAATTGAACCATTTCAGGGTCTTTTAAAGCACAACCAGCACGGAAGCTAGCTGCCATACCATCACCAGTGGAAAGATATGGATTTGATGTACGAGTCCAGTACATACGACCAGCACCGCCAGTAGCAATAACAACTGCAGTAGCTGCGATTTTTTCTACGCGGCCTTCTTTCATGTTCCATGCTACAACGCCGCCTACAGAACCATCATCAGCTTTTACAATGTCTAATAAGTACCAATCTTGAAGGAAATGTACGTTTTCTTTCAAGCATTGTTCGTATAGAGTATGCAAGATAACATGACCCGTTTTATCCGCACTGTAACAAGTACGTGGATATGCTTGGCCACCGAAATTACGTTGTGCAATTTTACCTTCTTCAGTACGGGAGAATGGTACGCCAAAGTAATCTAATTCACGAATACATTCAGGACAACGGCTAATGAAGAATTCAACTGCATCTTGGTCAGCTAAATAGTCACTACCTTTGATGGTATCGAAGATATGATCTTCTACTGTATCTTCTTTAGCTACGTTTTTAAGTGCCCCATTAATACCGCCCTGTGCCATAGCTGTAGCCGAACGACTTGGGAAAATCTTTGTAATAAGAGCAACGCGTAAGCCCTCTTGATGAGCTGCATGAAGCGCTGCACGTTGGCCCGCTCCGCCACTGCCTATTACTAGAACATCAAATTGTTCCATACTTACCTCCTAAAATTTGTACCTACTACCTACAGTCTTATCGTTGATGCCTGTACCTACAAGCACCAAGTCCATAGTTGTTATATAAATTATAACGTTTTGACAAGGTTTTTGTCCAAAATATATTTTGCATAACTGAGAGTTTTGTTGATAATTGATAACTTCTATCATTTAGTTAATTCCCCTAATTTTAGGTAGGTTTTATTTGCATTTTCCTTTCAAATCCCCTTAAAATCTTAGATTATTCCTACGTATTTTTATATTTGTTGACTTCATCATATTTCTACTTATTTTTTAAACGAAAACAAATTTCAATACGCCTTTTCTGAATACGGCAGTATATCGAAATTTCTTATTTTCGTCTCTCCGTAAAATGTAAGAAATTATGCACTTATCGCTTTTTTAATACCCTTAAGTTATCTCTTCACATATAGTTCATTCCCTTAAGTTATACTTTCTTCACAATTTAATGACCATAGTTTATTATTTTTTTAGTGATATAATAATGGTAATAAAGTGACACGTAGATATAAGGTCTTGCCCCTTCATCTTATAGGCCCCTATATAATATATGTAAAATATAGTATATAGATAGAGAAGTAAAAACTACTATTAAACATAGTGCCTTCTGTGCATTTCTTCAGTAGTTACACTACAAAGCCTAATTTTGTAAAGCATGTCCCTATATCTATTTGTTATATGCGTTTATAGACGTTCTTTATAATGTACAAAATTTACTAATTCTTGAGGAGTGGTCCTATGAAAATCTTATTGGTTGAAGACGAAGAAATGCTGAATAATATTATCGCCAAGCGCCTTCGCGTAGAAGCGATGACTGTTGATTGCTGTTACAATGGGGAACAAGCGCTCGACTATTTAAATACCTCTAGCTATGATGTGGTTGTTATGGACGTTATGATGCCTAAAATGGATGGCTTCACAGTCGTAAAACACCTTCGCAATGAAGGAAATAAAACACCTGTTTTATTCTTAACAGCCAAAGATGCCTTACAAGATAAACTCAAAGGCTTCAATCTAGGGGGTGATGACTATTTAGTAAAACCATTTGAGTTTGAAGAGTTAGTCGCTCGTATTTACGCCCTATCCCGCCGTAGCAATAATCATGCACATAATGACCTTGTAGCTGGTCCATTAACGATTAACAGCCAAAGTCATACCGCTACCTTAGCCGGACATAAGTTAACGCTTACAGCCAAGGAATTTGCCTTACTTTACTATTTAGCAAGTAATGTGAACATTGTGCTCTCACGTCAACAAATCCTCGATCATGTTTGGGAATATGACTATGAAAGCTATTCCAACTTAATCGACGTATATATCAAGGACTTACGTAAAAAATTAGACGTAGCCAATGAGTCCAAACTTATTCAGACCGTACGAGGCGTAGGCTATGTTTTCAAAGTTGAAGAAGAAGAAGAGTAATACAGACTCACAACAAACGGCCTCTTCCGTATTATGTAAAGCATTTTTCAGTAAAGACGAAAATGGAACCTATTCCAATCCATTTAAACGTTTGCCTTTATCCATCAAAATTACTGGTTGGTATTCTATATTCTTATTGCTTATGTTGCTTTTATTGAGCATCTTTATTCTGCAATTCACCCAATTATGGGAAGATTCAGAAATGCGCAGCACCTTACAATCAAGAGTCATTAATACAGCTGATAATTTAACGCGATTTAGGCCCTTCCAAGATGGCGTATTTACTGTGATTTATACGGAAAATGGCGTGGCCGTCAAAGGGGCTATTCCAGATGGATTCCCCCCAGAAAGTATGTTATCCCCCCATCATATTACAGAAATCACCGTACGTAATTCTACCTTTTACTATTATGACTCACCCATTGGTGACCCTGCCTTTCATGGCTGGGTGCGCGGTATGCTACCGGCTACTTCAGTTAGCCGCACAACGAATGTGATGCTCATTTCACTCCTATTTGGAGGCATGACGTTCTTAATTATTGGTGCCGTTGGCGGATATTGGCTCATCAAGCGTGGCCTTGGCCCGATTCGCCTTCTCACTAAAACAGCCTCTGATATTGGGGAAAAGCAAGACTTATCGCAGCGTATTAAACCGCCCATTGAAACCTATGATGAAATCTCCTCCTTGGCGCGTACATTTAATACCATGCTAGATAGTTTAGAAAAATCCTCACAGCGTGAGAAACAGTTTAGCTCCGATGTATCCCATGAATTGCGTACACCTATTGCAGTTATTCAAGCAGAAAGCGATTATGGACGAGCTTATATTACATCTGTTGAAGAAGCTAAGGAAAGTTTTGACCATATTTTCCAACAAAGTCGTTTCATGACTGCCATGGTAACACAATTACTCGATATTGCACGCCTTGATAATATGGAAAGTGTAAAAAAAGAGCCGCTCAACATGAGTCAGCTCATCGAAGATGTAGCCAAAGGCTATACACGTATTTGTAAAGAAAAACAAATTAACTTTACTACAGAGATTGAACCTAATCTAGAGTTAGTAGGTAATTTACCATTTTTAAAACGCGCCGTAGGCAATCTAGTGGATAATGCCATTAAATTTACCAAAGACTCCATCGCCCTACGACTCCTTAAAGAAGAGCAATCTATTAAAGTTATTGTTACTGATAATGGTACCGGCATTAGTCAAAATGACTTAGATAAAATCTGGGATCGTCTATATCAAGTAGATCCATCCCGCACGAAAAGCTCTGACCAGGGCCTTGGCCTAGGTTTATATTTTGTACATAATATTGTTAAACTCCATAATGCTAAAGCCTATGCCACTAGTATTCCTGGTGATTCCACTAGTTTCATTTTAGAGTTTCCCATTATAGAGTCCTAAGAAATAGAAAGGATACAACATGACTTTTTTCCCCTTCAAGTCCAATGCCGCTACTGAAAGCGGTACAGTTGCGCCTAGCAACCGTCTCTATCGCTTCATCTGGGTTGGACTAGTGATGGTGTTAATTGGAATTGTTGTGTATAATGTGTTCACTTACTATCAAGCGCAAGAGCGACGGCGCGTAGTAAATGCCCGCACAGAAATGGTTAAAGCACAAGCCCGTGCCAATCAACTGACCTTACTCAGTGAAGATACAATCAAGAAAATTGCGGCTTTAAACACAGGTGTTCCTATAGAAAATTTACGTTTTATCGAAATTGGGCTCATTACCTTTGATGACCTACCTATGCCGTCAATGGCATTAAAGCAACATGTATATGAGCATCATAGAGGCACGGATATTTCCAATGAGGGGCCGCACACAAATTTTCCTGAAGATAATAATAGTGATGCGTCCTTACCGCCTATTAAAATGCCACCTGATATGAAATCGTCTCAATCAGAGGGAAAGCAAAAATCAGTAGCCCCTGCGGCTAGCCCCAACAGCACTGCTAGCGCTGACAGTCCTAATAGTGCTGAAGTAGCCAATGCACAGCCAAGTCAAAACGAGGGACCTGGTGATCCTAACAATATGAGTCCCTCAAGAACGGCTCAGGGGCCTACAAATAATGCGCCTTCGCTGCCTGAAAATGACTTTAGTCGCACCCCGCCTGGGGAATTAAAAACCCATCCTTTATATCATGTATTTGCTCGAAGTGGGGGCCTAACCTACGAATTAATTATCGATGGAGTTAATGGACATATTATAAAATCTAATGTATATTAATTATATAGGTCATTTCATAAAGCTATATATTAACTGTATTCTTAGCAATTTTCTTTTTTTAGAAAATAATTTAAAATTAAGCCTCTAATTCATTTTCAATTCATCTTGATGAATTATATTGGTACTATCAAATGAATGGTATCACTGATACCCCATTCAGTATACCTTTTATTATTGATTACAGGGAACTATATCAATCACTGAGCTCTCCCTGTTCAGCTGATATAGGTAGTCAATTTTTTCATTTGATTAACACTAACACTCCCCTTACAAGAAAAACAGGAATCCATCCCCGGATTCCTGTTTTTCTTTTTCTCAAAATTAATTTTTCTCATCATTTTCCTTCACTATTTCTTCCTCATATGGCTCCTTTTTAAATCTTTTTTATTATTTTAAGGCCCTTTATATACTTCCCCTAGTAAAGCTAATATTGTTTCAATTCTCTTTTATTAAAATATTTAATTTATATATTTTATATATTTTATATATTCTATAGTACTATGCAAAATTAAAAACTAATCTATATATAATTGATATGAAAAGTTTTAAAAATCATATTGTATTTCTTCGCAACATTCTATAGAATATCTATAAATCATAAAGTTTCATTTTAAAGTTTTATTTTATTTTAAGTCTCATTTTATTTCATATGTTACCCCACTAATGACTATCAGCATTGTATTCTAAGTATATAAAGGAGAGAGTCCCCCATGGCCTTAGTTAATGAAAATTATTCAAATTTACAAAGTTCTTATTTATTTGCCAATATAGCCCACAAAGTAGCTGAATTTCAAGCGCACCATCCCAAAGCAGATATTATTCGTCTAGGTATTGGCGATGTTACCTTACCATTAGCGCCTGCTGTAATTGAAGCCCTGCACAAAGCCGTAGATGAAATGGCTCACAAGGATACATTCCGAGGCTATGGTCCTGAACAAGGTTATGAATTTCTCCGCCAAGCAGTGCTAAATCATGATTATAAAGCACGTGGCATACAAATAGGCTTAGATGAAATCTTCATCTCTGATGGCGCCAAATCAGATTGTGGCAATATTCAGGAACTCTTTAGCACTCACAATATAGTAGCCATTACAGACCCTGTATATCCAGTCTATCTAGATAGCAATGTAATGGGTGGCCGCTCTGGTAAAGCTATAGATGGCATATTTGAGCATATCGTCTACTTGCCTACTCATGGAGAAAACAATTTCTCTCCTGATTTTCCTAAAGAACCTGTAGATTTAGTCTATCTTTGCTGCCCTAACAATCCGACTGGTACAGTGCTTAGTAAAGCACGCCTCAAGGAGTGGGTAGATTGGTGCAAAGCCAATGAGGCAGTACTCCTCTTTGATTCTGCTTATGAGGCATTTATCAGTAGCGAGGACACAGTGCATTCTATTTTTGAAATCGAAGGCGCCAAAGAGGTCGCTTTGGAGTTCCGTTCATTTTCTAAAACAGCAGGCTTTACAGGCACGCGCTGTGCTTACACAGTGATTCCTAAGGAATTAACAATAAAAAATGCCGCCGGTGAACGAGTGGCCTTAAACCCACTTTGGAATCGCCGCCAATGCACTAAATTCAATGGTGTTCCCTATATCATCCAACGCGCTGCTGAAGCAGTATATTCACCAGCTGGCCAAAAACAGACGAAAGAAGCCATTGCGTATTACAAAGAAAATGCCCGCATCATTCGCGAAGGCCTTGAGTCCATTGGCCTCACCGTATTTGGTGGCGTAGATGCCCCTTATATTTGGCTTAAAGTACCAAAGGGCTATACAAGCTGGGAGTTCTTTGATCTATTGCTAGAAAAAGTACATATTGTAAGCACCCCGGGCGCAGGTTTTGGCCCTTGTGGCGAAGGCTATTTACGCCTAACTGCCTTTGGGAGTCGGGAAAATACTGAAAAAGCCATTGAGCGCATTAAAACACTAACGTTTTAATTATATGAGAGCTAATATATAATCACAATATAAATACAATATAAGCACAATACAACCACTTTATAATTACTATATGACCACTATACGACCACTATACGACCACTATATATAATTTTTTCAATATATTATCCCCTTTACTCTTGTCCTAAAGTCGCCTAACATGTTATGATTTTATTATTCAGTAAGTCTATTACTATATAGTTAGCTATTTCATAACATTAAGATAAAGAGGTATTCATGTTTACAGTAGTAAAAAAATTAGAAATTAGTGCATCTCATCAATTAAAACTCGACTATGAAAGCAAATGTCAACGCCTTCATGGACACAACTGGATTGTGCATATTTACGCTCGCGCTAAGGAGCTAAATCATAATGGCATGGTAATTGACTTCGGTCATATCAAAGAAGCCATTCACGGCCGCTTAGACCATCGTCATATTAATGATATTATGGGCGACATCAATCCTACGGCAGAAAACATGGCAAAATGGATTGCTGACGAACTAGGTGAAACTTGCTTTAAAGTAGTCGTGCAAGAATCAGAAGGGAATGTGGCTATTTATGAACGTGATTGAGCTTTTTAGCTCCATCGAAGGAGAGGGAATTCGTCAAGGATTCCCTTGCTCTTTTTTACGGCTCTATGATTGCAATTTACGCTGTGTATATTGCGACACCACCTATAGCTATGGAGAAGATGTAGACTTTCAGACGATGAGCCAAGAGCGCATTATAGAGCAACTCAAGGCCTTTAACAATCGCTATATCACAATTACTGGCGGCGAGCCTTTGCTACAAGCTAAAGAAGTGGAAAAATTAATTCGCACCATGAGCCAAGAAACAACACCTTGGGGCCCTTATGAGTTCAATATCGAAACCAATGGCTCCATATTAGCGCCCTTCCGCTATGACAATGTGATTTACACCTTTGACTACAAATGTCCTGACTCCTTAGCCGAAGAGGATATGCATCCACGCTTGTTAGAACAAATTGAGCCACAGGATGTGTTAAAATTTGTTGTTTCATCACCTAAGGATTTAGATAAAATGAAACAATTAGTCCTAGAAAAACAGCCAAAAGGTCATATCTTTGTATCCCCTGTATTCGGTAAAATCGATCCCAAATACATCGTGGATTACCTACTTAAATACAATCTACAAACAATTCGTTTACAATTACAAATTCATAAGTTTATTTGGGACCCCGACACCAAAGGTGTGTAATCTTTTCAGGCACAACAGGTGTGTAATCCTTTCAGGCATAACAAAAGCGCAACTGCTTTTATTACACCTCACGACCTATACAAAACCATCTCTATGATGAATCTTTATATACTTTGTATAGGAATACATCATAAAGATGTATGTGAGTGTTAATAAAGTAGTTGCGCTTTTTTATTACCTTATGCAGATGCCTTATCTCTGCTTCTTTTATACCCTTCAAACGTAAACCTACATATCGTACTAAGAAGGTAAACAATACTCATTGTAATAGGGGCTAGACCTAAATCAATGCTGGTTATAGAAGCAAATCAATGCTGGTTATAGAAGTAAATAATTTTAGTTTCTTCAGGATTTACTAAAGCGCCAGTCATAACTTAGTGGTCAGGAACACCGCCTACATTAAACACATATAGGGTATAATCATCTGGCACAGGAATGGAGTTAAATCCATAAGAGTAATAGCCCAATAATTTCTTCTGTAAGCGTTTATTCTCTTTTTCTGAAAGTGCTACACTATTGACCTGATTATCTACCTTTATATCCATTCGCTCGGCCAGTTCAGGCACAAATTCTGGCACAGTGCCTAAATTTTTAAGTTCTGACGTACGACGAATTTCATACCCTAACACTAAGTCTTTAGCACTTAAAGCCGATGCCATATTGTACACTGGTTCTAGTTGAATATATACATGACCACTGTCCCCTAATGTCATCGTATCAATGGCCAAGGCCTTCGCCTCTTTAATGTATGGCGCTAGTTCAGTAGCCGTACCACTAAAGCTAACTTCCCCAACAGCCCCTGTTTTTAAAAATTGCGGTACATAGTACATCTGAACATCTTTGGCAAATTGAGGGATTTCCTTTGGAAACCCGTCATACTGAGGCATTTTGCCATAATCCTTAGGGTCATTCATAGGGAATAAAATTCGCAATGTTATGTCTTTATATTGAGTCGATCTTGGATGGGTCAAACTCACTTGTCCATGCGTAACGGGCTCTTCATAAGCCTTTATAACCCGCGTAAGGGAATCCTTCTTACTCGTTGCTAAGCCTTGTTCCATTGAGCTTACTGTATCGTTTTTCACCCCTAGAGAATCATGGGCCCCGCTCACATTCAATACCATAGGCTCACCACGCACTAATAGGGCTACAGGTTCAGCCTCACTAGCAGCCATAGCAGATGCACTAAAAGCAGCCGCACATAGCGTCATGCCTAATGCTATTCGTACTCTTTGTTTTGCCATGTTACCTATCATAGCTTCTACACCTCCATACGTCTATACGATCAAACTATCATATAATACACTGTAATACCAATCAATAAAAAGAGGCAACTAAGAATCTCACATCACCTACGCCACTACGCGAGTGCCCTTAGGATGCAAAACAGCCTCTTGTTGCCTCTATTATACTACATATATGAATTGATACATTGAAATATTAATATATTTACTCTTATATTTAGCCTTATGCTTAGTCTTTTACATCATATAAACCAGTCGTGTTTTCACTAAGGTTAATGATGATATTTTTCTTCTGGCTATAATGTTCAAGAATTACTTTATGCGTTTCACGGCCAATACCAGATTGTTTTACCCCACCAAATGGAGCCCCTGCAGGAATCTGGTTATAGCAGTTAACCCACATACGACCAGTTTCAACGCCTTCAGCTACGCGGATGGCACGGTTAATATCGCGTGTCCAAACACCGCCGCCAAGACCAAATTCACTATCATTAGCCATTTTAATAACTTCTTCTTCACTGTGGAATTTAATAACAACAGCTACTGGACCAAAAATTTCTTCTTGAGCTACCCGCATATCATTTGTTGCATCAACGATTAATGTAGGTCGTACGAAGCAGCCTTTACCAAGTTCGCCTTCTGTAATACGTTTACCACCAGCAAGGATACGAGCCCCTTCTTTTTCGGCAATGTCTACATAATCCAATACTTTCTTAGTTTGCCCTTCATAAATCTGAGCCCCTAATTGTGTATCTTCTTCCCAAGGAAGACCTACTTTTACTTTTTCAAAATGCTTAGCAAGATCAGCTACGAATTTGTCATAAATAGTATCTTGTACGAAAATACGAGACCCCGCACAGCATACTTGACCTTGGTTAAATAAGATACCTAACATAGCACCTTCCATGGCCATATCCCACTTAGCATCTTCAAAGAAGATATTAGCGGATTTACCACCAAGTTCCAAAGTAGCTGGAATCAAATGATTAGCTGCGGCTTTATACACATTAAGACCTACATCAGTAGAACCAGTGAAGGCAAGTTTAGCAAAGCCTGGATGGTCAAGAATAAATTGACCTGATTTAGAGCCTTTACCAGTAATAATATTAACTACACCGGCTGGTAAAATATCTTTTAAGATTTCACCAAACTCAAGTAAGCTTAATGATGTATGGCTCGATGGTTTAATAACAACAGTACAGCCCGCTGCTAATGCTGGAGCTAATTTCCAAGCTGCCATAAGGAATGGGAAGTTCCAAGGAATAACCTGTCCTACAACGCCAATTGGTTCATGTAAAATCAAGGACAATGTATTGCCATCTAATTGTTGCGCTGAACCTTCTTCGGCGCGGATAACACCAGCGAAGTAACGGAAATGGTCAATTGCAAATGGAATATCAATGCCCCGTGTTTCACGGATTGGTTTACCATTATCATAGGTTTCCACTTGAGCAAAATGTTCTAATTTTGCTTCTAATGCATCAGCGATTTTTAACAAATAGCTAGAACGTTCTTGAATCGATGTTTTCTTCCAAGTTTTAAATGCTTCCGTTGCTGCTGCAACCGCTGCGTCCACATCGTCCTTAGTGGCTTCTGCACAAATAGCCAGCACTTCACCAGTTGCTGGATTGTAAGCCTTATATTCCTGTCCATCACTTGCTGGACGCCATTCATTGTTAATCAACAAACCATACTTTTCCTTCAATTGTAATGCCATAGTGTTACCTCCTAGTAAAATACTTCGGTTAATAGCATATGTAGGATCTCAAGCCAGTAAAATCTGTAATGTCTAAAACTAGTTCGATTTTTTTCTATATCCTATGTGTTAAAGTATACGCTCTTTGATTTGATTTATCAATAATAATGCTGCAAGTATTTTGTATTCATGCCAAATTAGTATACACTATTTCAAAAAAAGCCTCCCTAATAAAGCCACAAAAGCCTTTACTAGGGAGGTTTTCTCTCTGTCTTTTTTAAAATTACATATGTATTTTTTATTATAAGACTCTATGCCTATTTGGTATACATACCAAAAACAGAATTACGCTTCTTCATCAAGTAATGGAATTAAATGACCATAACCCTCAGTTTCCATGTCCTCAGCTTTAACAAAGCGAAGGGATTTACTGTTGATGCAATAACGAAGGCCCCCCATGTCCGGACGACCATCAGGGAATACATGACCTAAATGGGAGTCCCCATGAGCACTGCGCACTTCAATACGTTCACGGCTCAACGAATTATCTCTTTCATAAGTCACTGCATTCGCCACAATAGGGCGGGAAAAAGCAGGCCAACCACAGCCAGAGTTATATTTGTGAGTGGATAAGAACAAAGGCTCTCCAGATACTACATCCACATAGATGCCGCGTTCAAAATGATCATCATATTCGCCAGTGAATGGACGTTCTGTGTCTTCATGCTGTGTGATTTCAAAGGCTTCATCGCCAATGCGCTGTCTAAGTGCCTCAGCATCTTCCTTCACATATTCAGGCAAGCCTAATAAAGGTTCTTTTGCCTTATGAAGCTGTACATGGCAATAGCCTGTAGGATTCTTATCTAAATAATCTTGATGATACGTTTCCGCATCAAAAAATTGTTCTAATGGCAAGACCTCTACTACAAATGTATGATTAGGGTCAACGGCCTTGAAAAGACGCTCTACTTTAGCCTTGTCTGCTTCCTCTTCATAGTACACGCCAGTGCGATATTGTGTGCCCACATCGCCACCTTGTTTATTTAACGAAGTAGGGTCAATAATGCGAAGTAAATGAAGAATAATTTCTTCTAAGGCAATGCGATGGCTATCATATACAAGCTTTACCGTTTCGGCATGACCTGTATTTTCATGACATACCGCTTCATAGGTAGGATATTCAGTTTTACCATTTGCATACCCTACTTCAGTACTAAGAATGCCTGCAATTTGTTTGAAATACGCTTCCACACCCCAAAAGCAGCCCCCTGCTACATAAATTGTTTTTTCATTTGGCACAACGGATAAAATATTCATTTGAAACCTCCTTATGTTCTCATACTCTTTATAATCTCTCTTTTATTCTTTAATTTCTTTTATTCTTTAACATGTTATTACTATGTTCCTAAAACATAGATTAATACCACGTTCCTAAAACATAGATTACTGCCATGCTCCTTAAACATAGATTACTGCCATGCTCCTTAAACACAGATTACTGCCATATTCCTTAGCTGCCCTTTACGCCGCATCAACTAAACTCGCATTACGCACGCGGCGTTTATAGACGAGCCAAGCTACAACCATTAGCAATATTCCTGTAGTTAAGAATACATAGCGAATGCCAAAGGCCGTGGTTACACCACTAGCAAATAAAGGCCCTACCATACAGCCAAACTGGTTAGCTGTTGTAGTCATACCAAATACGCGACCTCTAAAGGAAGGCTCCGTATAATGCGCTACAGCCGCACTCAATAGAGGGTTTACACCTACGATGAAACAACCTACTAATACTTGCAAACTACCAAACCAGATAATCCCTAATGGAAAGCTTTGTAATAATAAGAATAGACCCGTCCCACAGAGGGCGAAGAACACAGCTCTGAAGTAGCCTTTCTTTTGACCAAAAAAGGACCATATATTAGTGGTAATCGCCCCGGCAATACCGCCAATACTAAGGATCATGCCGGACAGCAACGCCGCCCCTTCCATAGTGCCTTGCATATGGCCTACATAAAGAGCCAAAATCGGCTGCAACATTAAAATAGCAGCTTGCATTATAAAATACAACCAAAGTAAATCTACTAACACGGGGCGTGATTTTACAAAGCCCCAATCCTCTTTAAAGGACGATGTCTCCACCGAAGGCGCTTCGTGAATCTCTGGTTCTTTTACAAAGAAATACACCACGGCACTGGCAATAAAAAGAACCACCCCTGCAATAACAAATACAGGACGCATGCCTACAACAGCTTCAATCATACCGCCCAAAGACGGTCCAATCACATTGCCGATAATAAGCCCCGTTTGGAAAATCCCCAAGGCTGTACCCGTTTTTTCCTTCGGCACGCTAAGGGATACCATGGTCATAGCCGCCGGCATAAATCCATTGGCAAAGCCCATGAGAGCCCGCGTAGCGAATAGCTCCCAAGGCGTTTGTACAAAGCCTGTTAAAGCATAGGCAATACCTATAAAAATGCCCGCTCGAATGGCCATAATTTTCTTGCCCTTCGTATCGGCCATACGCCCCCAAATAGGGGCCATAATACCAGCAACTAAAAATGTAATCGAAAATACTACACCCGACCACATCGCCACATTGTCTTCAGCTACACCTAATTCGAGTAAGTACAGAGGCAAGAAAGGCACTAACATGGTATAACAAATGGCTAGCGATGTCATACAGGCTGTTAATATCCAAACATTCCTCATACCACCCATCGTCTTAATTTCTGTCACCCTATTCCTTCTTTCTATAATCGAAGAGAATTACCTGTCCCCTAAACTTTTTGAGCCCGTCCGGTTAAACGCGCTAACATTTTATATAATAATTTATACATTACTTGATACTCTTCTTCGGTAATTTCAATAATATTAGCCATCTCTGTTGGCACATGTGCCACTTTCTCTCTCAATGCTTCGCCCTCTTTAGTCAAAGAGATAATCACTGTTCGTTCATCCTCTTTAGAGCGCGTACGCGTCAAAAATCCCTTTGTTTCCATCTTCCGTAGAAGCGGTGTTAACGTCCCTGAATCAAGATATAAATACTCTCCTAAGGACTTCACATTCATTTCTTTGTGTTCCCACATAACCATCATTACAATGTATTGTGTATAGGTTAAATTCACAGGATCTAATAAAGTCTGATAAGCCCGTACAATTTCTTTTGCACATGCATATAGAGGAAAACATAATTGATTTCGCAACGCTAAATCGTCTCTATTTGTTGTATCGTTCACTGGGCGTCTCCTCTCTGTAATAAAACAATATTAATATAAATATAGCTAAGAACTAATTTTACTATAAAATACACAAAAAACCAATACATGCTATTAATTTGTTTACAATATATTTCTGTAAATAAAAACGCATCATAAGCAAAAGTGCTCAATAATGCGTCTCCAGACCAAATCTTACATGTCAAATTTTTTATCTAGCACGTCCTGCAAGGTAACACCTGTCATATAATCTTTAAATTGTGCTTGCATATGCTCCCACAAAGGTAAAGTCATGCAGGTTTTACTGCGTGGACACTGATTTACTTCATCTTCAAGACAGGCCACTAGCGCAATGGAATCTTCCGCCGCACGCAAAATATCGTATACGGTATAGTCCTTAGGCTCCTTCGTCAAACGATAGCCGCCGTATTTACCGCGTACACTTTTAACATATCCAGCGGCACTCAAGCGAGCTACAATACCTTCTAAATACTTATCTGAAATGCGTTGCCGCTCCGCAATCTCCCGTATGGATACATTTTTATCTTTACCGTTTTCTGCTAAGTCAACTAATACGCGCAAAGCATAACGGCCCTTAGTCGAAATCTTCATTTTTCATATACCTCTTTCACAGTAGGAATTACCTTAAATTTATTATAACATAGGTAGCAAGCACATCATAGAGGGGAATTACACTTATAACACAAGGCTCTTTCTTAATTTTCAATTATAAATTGCATAAAATTCATTCATTCCCAAGCTCTTAGCTCTCCACTTTTATAAATCTACATGATACAATAAGTTTGAACTTATAGTATCTTTTTTTATAAGTAAAGCGCCTTAATGCAGTGCAAAAGCCGCCTTACTGAAAGTAGTTCAAATCCAAAATGTTTGGAAATGTATTGAATTTGGGAGGTTCTTATGTTAGAAAAACTGTTTGCCCTAAAAGAGCGAAATACAACAGTTAAAAACGAGATCATCGCCGGTCTCACCACCTTTATCACTATGGCCTACATTCTCTTCCTAGCTCCTAATCTGCTAGGTATTGCAGGCATGGATAAAGACGCCGTACTCATCGCCACTGCCCTAGGCGGCGGCATTGTAACTATTGTAATGGGCTTGTATGTAAACTATCCTATTTGTTTAGCCCCTGGTGTAGGCCTCTTAGCCTTTTACGCCTTTACCGTAGTACTCGGCATGGGGATTCCTTGGCAAGTCGCCTTAGGTGCGGTCTTCATTTCTGGTATTGTATTCCTTATTTTAACCCTCACCACAGTGCGACAACATATTGTGGAAGGCATTCCCGCATCTATGAAAATTGCTATTACCGTAGGTATTGGCCTTTTCATCACTATTATTGGTTTAAAATTATCCGGTCTTATGACCGTAGCTCTTTCGCTACAACCGGATACCTTGGCTAAAGTAGTAGCCGCTCAAGGTCATGGCACGCCAGGTGCGTCTGAAACGATCTTAACACTTGGTAATCTCATGGACCCTCAAGTAGGTCTTGCTCTATTCGGTCTCTTATTTACAGCCGTGCTCATGGCCAGCAATGTACAAGGTTCCTTTATTATCGGTGCTGTAGTAACCACAATCTTAGCGTACATTACAGGCAATGCGCAACTTCCTGAAAACTTTACGCTCATGTCCATTCCTGATTTTAGCAAAGCGGCCTTTTTCCAACTTGATATTGGCAGCGCCATGCATCTAGGCTTAGTCACCATTATTTTCTCCTTCACATTTGTGGAATTGTTTGACTCCATGGGAACTTTAATTGGTACCGCCACTAAAGCAGGCATCGCTAATCCTAAGGAAGGTAAATTCCCGGGTCTTGGCAAAGCCATGACTGTTGACGCTCTAGGCGTAAGCTTTGGTGCCGTACTTGGTGCTAGTACTATTACAGCCTTCGTTGAAAGCGCTGCTGGCGTTGGTGCTGGTGGTCGTACTGGTTTGACTGCTGTTACTTGTGGTGTGATGTTCCTCTTATCATTATTCTTTGCACCACTTATTACGCTCGTACCAAATTGTGCTACAGCACCTATTCTTATCCTCGTTGGTGCTTTAATGATGGAACCAATCCGAGACATCAACTTCTCCGACTGGACTGAAGCGTTCCCTAGCTTCGTAGTTATCGCTCTTATGCCATTCACTTACAGCATTGCAAATGGTGTAGCAGCTGGTCTTATTATGTACCCATTATTAAAAATCATTGCTGGTCGCACTAAAGAAGTACATTGGATTATGTACCCATTAGCGATTATCGTATTGATTCGTTACATTTGGTACTAATTTTTCTGTCCTATTAAGTACATGCTATGTGTTTGATAAAAAATATACTACTTGCTTATTAAATACAGGCCCTTTGCCTGAGTAAGCCTAGGTATGCGATTATTTAAACCATCTTGTATATCTGATTACACATGGCTATATATATGATTAAATCATGCTATATATGATTAAGCACATACTGTATGACTGACTAAACAATAAAAGAGGTTCGACAATAGTCGAGCCTCTTTTTTTCTCTTATCTTATTTTTTATTCGCTTATTTTTTCTCTTATTTCTTATTCTCTTTATTTTCTCATAGCATGTTTAGCATATTTCATCAACAAGCCTACCCCAGCTTGTATTTCTTTTCGACTTAAACTCGCATACCCTAACACAAAGGTTGGTCCCATAGCAAAAGCGTTTATATTGCCATCACTATTACCTAAACTACTACCCTCCACGTCCATAGTCCGTTCAACGAGAGCGGCAAGCTCCAAGTCTGTTGCCTTTGCGTCTAAAGCCTTCACGATTGCCATTTTACCGGCCTCATTACTTGAAGAGTGCGGTAAAAAGTAATTTTTCAAAGAATAGATTTTAATTCCCCCCTCCTTACAGGCTTTCATAAACTTTGCTTCATCTATCTGTTTAGGCAATGTAATAACCAAATGTAACCCCGCTTCAGCGCCTTCAATAACAACAGACTGTCCTAATAATCGAGCCGATTCTTCGTAAAGTGCCTTGACCAGCACTTCACGTTTCTTTTTATAAGCCGTGCGCATGCGATTGAGATGCTTTACAAAATAGCCCTTTTCAATAAATTTATGTAACACCTTTTGACTCACTGTCCCTACAGGGCAGCCAAAATAGGGCATCTTTTTCTTATATATGGCAAGCAATCGATCAGGAAGAACCATGTAACTCACACGTAAGGCAGGGCTGATGGATTTAGAAAAACTCCCCATATAAATAATGCGACCCTCACCAAGAGCTTTATCCCTAGCCTTTAAAGCGGGAATTGGACGACCTTGGTATTTAAATTCGCTATCATAGTCGTCTTCTATAATATAGCGATTATCGGCACCATTCACCCAGTTAAGCAAAGCTTGACGCCTCGCAATGGGCATAATCCGCCCCGTTGGAAACTGGTGGGACGGGGTTACACAGGCCACATTAACCTGTTGTGCTTCTAAGTCACGAACAATCAGCCCCTGCTCATCTAATGATATGGGGCAATATGCCACTTCATTCGTCGTAAACAGTTGTTGCAACATTTTATAACCAGGATTTTCTATCCCATATAACTCATGAGGCAATAATTTAAAAACAATATGAAATAAATACTCTGTGCCAGCACTAATAACAATCTGTTCTGGTCGAGCCATTACCCCTCGTGATTGCCCTAAATATTGGCAAATACTTTGCCTCAATGGTTCATATCCTTGCACCGGCCCTGAGAAAGCAAAGTCCAAGGTAGTCTCCTCATACACCTCTTTGGCTAACTTTTGTAACATCTTCGAGGGAAGCCTCGATATATCTACGCCTGAGTAGGTAAAATCATATAAAAACTCGTCTTTAGCTTTGACTTTAACATCACTCGCTTTATGTGTATTTGATTCCTTATACAATAGTTCCCGATTGGCCACATAATAGCCACGTCTTGCTTCTGATACAATATAGCCCTCCTCTTGCAGTAAAAACAAAGCATTTTCTACTGTATTTTGACTTAGATTATAGGCCTTCATCAAATACCGTTTAGACGGCAACTTACTTTGTGCCGTCATATGCCCATTAACAATCCGCTCTTTAATCCCTTCATATAATTGTATATATAATGGCTGTTCTGACTCATTTTGCAATGCAATTAAATCCATAACTTCACCCTAATTGAATCCTCATCCTATACCATCTGACCTCATATAATACGTCTTCTTTTTCTCTCCCTCAAAACTAGCGACCTATAGATACAGTAATGCTCTAACTACAGATGTGGTAGCAGTCTGATCTCAGAGATGACGCCAACCTCTTTTACATCCTCTCATCTGACCTCATAAATTTTATATTTTCTGACTCTTTCTATAATGACAGTATACAGGCTATACTATTAGCAAGTCAACAAATTCAAATTAATAGAGGAGGCTATTACAATGGATGCATTACAATTTAATGGTGGCGTTATTATGGACGTTACAAATGTGGAACAAGCTAAAATCGCCGAAGAGGCCGGCGCTGTTGCCGTTATGGCATTAGAACGAGTACCAGCAGATATTCGCGCGGCTGGTGGTGTATCGCGCATGAGCGATCCTAAGATGATTCGTGAAATTATGAAGGCTGTTAAAATCCCTGTTATGGCCAAAGTACGTATTGGGCACTTTGTAGAGGCAGAAATTTTAGAGGCCATTGGTGTTGATTTCATAGACGAATCAGAAGTATTATCCCCTGCTGACTCCGTTTACCACGTAAACAAACGGGACTTCAAAACTCCTTTTGTGTGCGGTGCTCGTAATTTAGGTGAAGCCCTTCGCCGCATCAATGAAGGTGCTAAAATGATTCGCACCAAAGGCGAAGCTGGCACTGGTGACGTAGTACAAGCAGTATCTCACATGCGCCAAATCATTAAGGAAATGAATATCGTAACAGCTCTTCGTGAAGATGAGCTCTATGTAATGGCTAAAGACCTTCAAGTGCCATATGATTTAGTAAAATATGTACATGACCATGGTAAATTACCTGTGCCTAATTTCTCTGCCGGTGGCGTAGCAACTCCTGCCGATGCCGCCTTGATGAGACGCTTAGGAGCTGATGGCGTATTCGTAGGTAGTGGCATTTTCAAATCTGGCAATCCACAAAAACGTGCCAAAGCTGTTGTAGAAGCTGTCAAAAATTATACAAATCCAGAAATTATTGCCAAAGTCTCCGAAGACCTGGGCGAAGCCATGGTAGGCATTAATGAAGATGAAATTGAAATCATCATGGCTAACCGCGGTATTTAAGTAATACGATAAATAAAGCCTTAAATAAGGGCTATAAATCGTTCACGAAACAATGCTATAAATCCGTTCATGAAACAATGCTATAAATCGTACGTTAAACAATACGACAAATAGTATGTAAAATAATACCTATACACTTACATAGGACTATTCCCTATAATCTTAACAACAGTGCCAAAGCCCGCCAAAGATTGGGCGCACTACATACTATAGTAGCCCATGTAAGACCTCCATAAAAAACAGCCCCCTCGGGATTAGAGGGGGCTGTTTTGTTAGGCATTTATTTATCCACGCTTTCGCCTACCGGCTCATTTGACACTACATCTTCAAAACCTACTACCACGGTTAATATAAAACTGATTACAAAGGATACACCTAGAGCCGTCACATACCACATGAAGGAAGGTCCCATAAATACAGGCAATGTTGTAACCGCTGGAATGGCAAACGCCGCTGCACTTACTTTAAAGAACCCCGCAATGGCACCGCCTATGCCACCGGCAACACAGGCACAAACTAAGGGCTTTTTGAGCCGCAAGGTAACGCCAAACACAGCTGGTTCAGTAACTCCTAGCAAGGCTGTGATGGATGCCGATAAGGCTTCGGACTTAAACAACTTATCCTTACTTCGCACAGCTACGGCCAAAGCGGCACCAGCTTGGGCAAACATAGCGCTGCCAAATAAAGGCATTAATGTGTCAAAACCATAAACTGCTACATTGTTAATAGCAATAGGGAAAAAGCCCCATTGAAGCCCCAAGATTCCAATAAATGGTTGTAATACACCAACTGCAATCCCCGCAATTAAAGGGCTCACATTATAAATTACTTCATAGCCAGCTCCTAAATAGCCACCGATAGCCTTACCTAAAGGACCTAAAATTAACAATGTAATAGGCGCCATAATGATGATACAAACAGGTGGTGTAAACAAGCCTTTTAAAGACTCAGGAAATATTTTATGACAAACTAATTCTACATATTTCATACCATATACAGCTAGCAAAATAGGAATTACCGATGATGGATACAAAACAGATAAAAGAGGAATACCAAAGAAATCAACAGTTCCTTCCCCTTTTAGCATATTCGTTACATCTGGATACAAAATAACACAAGCTAATAACATAGATGTAAAAGGATCTACATTAAACCGCTTCGCTGCCGTATACGCCAAGAACACAGGTATAAAATAAAAGAACCCATCACTCATAGCATTTAAAATCGTATACGTGCTAGAATCTATAGTCACCCAATGATTGACTGTTAATAAAATAAAAATCCCCTTTAAAATCCCCGTTGATACAAGTAGTGCAATAATCGGTAAAAATAAAGACGATAAAAACTCCATAAGATTAGCGCTTTGGCGCTTTATCCAAGATAAGGCTGTATGTGACATAATGACTCCTATATGACTCCTATGCGAAAACTAACAACTAATATTATAAATAATTCACTTCTTTAATTATGTGATGGATAGTACATATTGTAAATGTATGTTTATTTTAGCATAGAAGGGGAAATAAAGCCTAATTCATCGCCCAATATGTTATACTAAAATCAACTAATGACTACAAGGAGATTAGCTATGAAGTATAAAACAATTGATGAAGTCTTACAGGTTGCTCAAATTGCTGAAGGCACTTCATTTAAACAATATGACATACACCACCGTCTCGACTCAAAAGGAAATAAAGGCGGTTTAGGCCAAATTATTGAAGAAGGGCTCTTTAAGTATGACTTAAACAGCCGCAACGAGGCTGATTTTGCTGAATTAGGCGTAGAGCTAAAGGTAACGCCACTAAAACTAAACAAGAAAAATCAGTTACAAGCCAAGGAACGACTTGTCTTAAATATTATTAATTATATGGAAGAATATAAGCATTCCTTTGAAACCTCTTCGTTTTGGAAGAAAAATGAAAAATTACTTATCATGTTTTATCTTTGGCAAGAATCTCTATCTCGAGGTGACTACAAAATCTTAAAGTCATTGTTGCATCAATTTTCTTCCGAAGATTTACTAATTATAAAAAATGATTGGCAATGTATTATTGATAAGATTAAAGCCGGAAAAGCTGATGAATTATCAGAAAGTGATACTTTATATCTAGCGGCTTGTACAAAGGGTAGTAATAAAAATACCGTTAGAGACCAACCTTTTTCTCCGGTTAAAGCTAAACAACGCGCCTTTTCTCTTAAGCCTTCTTATATTACAGCCTTTGCACGAAGCATGTTAAATCAAGAAGCTGCTATAGCTTTAACCACTGCTAGCGAATTAAAACGCAAATCGCTTAATGATATTTTAGAGGAGCGCTTTGCGCCCTATTATGGATTAAGCTTAGAAGAGATAAGCAATCAATTTAACTATCAATTAAATTCTAACAATAAAAGTGAAGTTGCTAAATTAACTAGCATGATATTAGGCGTAAAAGGAACATACGTAGAAGATATTGCGGAGTTTCAAAAGGCCAACATTCAATTCAAAACCATTCGTCTAGAACCTAATGGAACTCCAAAAGAGCACATGTCTTTTGAGCAAATAGACTTTAACCGACTTATAAATGATTCGTGGGAAAACTCCCAATTTTATGAGAAATTTGAGTACACAAAATTTCTTTTTGTTGTTTTTGAATTTAAAGAAGCGTTTAAACCTAAAAAATCTCGTCCACTCTATCTAAAAAAAGTCCTATTATGGAATATGCCAGAAAGCACAATCCAATCGAATTTAAGAGAACTATGGGAAAATACCCGGCAGATTGTAAAAGATGGTGTTATACTAACGCCTACTTCTCGTGGCATAAAAAATAATCTCCCTGGTGCTAAAGATAACCCAGTTTGCCATATTCGCCCTAAAGCTATAAATGCGGCAGATAAAGTCCTTTTACCAGGTCCTAATGGTGTAGAGATAACAAAACAATGTTATTGGCTTAATCGCGACTATGTTGCCAACATTGTAAAATAATAGCATAGGACTATCTATACTTCCTTTTAGACTCAAAACTTTAATCCAAATACACTTCTAAATTTAAGAAATAAAAAAGGCCCTTAAGGGCCTTTTTTATTTACCATATACAATGTACCTATCGAGGTTCATTACTAATAATCTCCCGTAACACGGGCTCCAATCTACTAATAATACCTGTCACTAATGCATTCCCCATCATAAAATAACGTTTACGATTATTCATAGTATTAGTCCAATTTTTAGGAAACATTTGAATCAATTCACACTCTACAGGTGTTAAAATTCTATATTCTTGTAACTCGTCATCAAAAACTATGTGTGATGATCTATTTAAAGTGCCTTCACTTGTTAACATAGTCCGTGCTGGCTCTTCCATTTTTTCAGGAAACGCCATAGCCCCTTCACTATAAATATAGGTATGTCCATTAGCTGCCGTACGCTCTATTTTCTTACCACCTTTTAAATATTTCCATTTATCAAGTTTTGACGCATCAACAGCAAATGCTTCTTTATTCTCATACGCATCACTTGCCTCTAAAAGTACCTTTTTTAGCGGGTATATGGCTTCAGTAATAGCTTCAAGTTTAGAATGTATTACCTGCCCATTAATCATAATACCGGTATCTAAAAATTTACCATTTTTAAATGAATTTGATACATCTAAAACAGTTGCATATTCATCTAAATTTGTTAGTTGAATTTTTTCCAGTAGCCGTATAGGAAATACTGTATTTAATAAACCACCTAGAAGCAATGATTTATTATCAGCTTCTTCATTCTTTATTAGCTCAATGCTAGCATATGGCCTTGCATACTGTAAGCTCTTTTTATACGCAAATATAAATACGCGTCGTCTTTTTTGAGGCATGCCATACTCAGCAGCATTTAAAACACGCCACTGAACAAAATACCCTAATTCATCAAAAGTTTTTAGCATAATTGCAAAATCACGTCCACGCTGACTAGCGGGAGATTTTAACAATCTATCAACATTCTCCAACAAAACAAATGGGGGATTTTTGGCAAGTAGTACATCCTTAATATCCCAAAATAGTACCCCCTTTTTTCCCTCTATCCCCTGCTCATTAGACAAAGAACGAGCAACAGAATAATCTTGACACGGAAATCCACCAACTAACAAAGAGTGTTCTGGAATCGTATCTTTATCCACTAGATGTATATCTATATTGGAATGGTTATTCTCTCCAAACCGTGTTATATAACAATTAAAAGCATGTTGCTCTTTTGTTGCTGGCTCATATTGATTGGCCCAAACAAAATCCCATGAACCATTTTCAATGGCCTTTTGATTTTCATCAATCCCAGTAATATGATTGAGCCCTACCCTAAAGCCACCAACACCAGCAAAAAGCTCTGCTACAGTCAATTTCATTAAATTCGTTAACTCCTTTTAGTCTATTCGAAAACATCACTAATGACCTCAGTGATATACTCTTTATTTAGCCAACACGCATGCTTAAACCTAAAATTAATATAACCAGTATTGTTATTATAAAACTCATTTTATAAGCACAGCGGTTCTAAAACATTATAACATATAGCACCTATAAACTTTGGCAAAATCTTATAGACTCCTATGAATTGACTCTAATAGTACTATATAAACTCATTAAGTAATGTAATTTCATCATGCTTCATATAATTTTGGTATTTCTTGTCTAATACCCCCTCATCAGTTATAGATAGTTCAATACTAAATAAGGCCTTACAAAATGCCTCGTAATCAGTTTTCATCATTTGCTCTAATTCACTTTTATATTTCATATGTCCATCCTCCTAAACAATAAAACTCCATATACTTATTTAATTGTAATATAAAATAAGTATATGATCAACAGCTTTTTACGTAATAGCTTTATATAAAAAGAGAGGATCCGTTCATCCTCTCTAAACATCATATCTTATTGGATAATTTGTAACTATTAATTCATTGACATCTTTTTTATTTCCATCACAACTAATATATCTTTTTACTAAAATCTTCGTAGTGTAGTATCTTTCATTATTGTATAAATTTTGTATGTATTCCTCATCACTATTAGTAAGCATACAATATACCCCTCTATCAGTTAATTCCTCAAATCGTCTAGCAATCATTTCATGATCTTTTTCCAAAAATCCGCCAGCTTGGTATGTATTAAACGTATTAAAATAAGGACTATCAATAAATACAAAATCACCTTCAAGAGCTTGTTCTAACACATCTAGATAATCACCACATTGAATTTCTGTTAACTGTAATTGTTGTGAACATTCTCGCAAATTTTTCTCATCAAACAAATTGATGGTCTTGCGTTTACTAAAAGGAATATTATACCTCCCTTTTGAGTTTTCTCGATACATGCCATTAAAGCCTGCTTTATTCAAGTAAATCATTACCGCTGCATCATAACTTGTTAAACTTCCTTTCAGCTTTGTTTTCTCCATGACGTAATTAAAATATGCTCTTTTTTTATAATAAAAAACTTCACTACTTTCAGACTGATTATGCTCTTTTGTAAATTGATTTAAGTATTTAATAACATAACCAACTCTATACTTTATTTGATTATAACAGTTAATTAATGCTCTATTTTTATCATTTAGAATTGCCTGTTCTGGTCTTAAATAAAAATACAGTGCAGCTCCACCACAAAACGGCTCTATGTATCTATTATAGACAGGAGGTAATAATAAACTTAGTCTAGGCGCTAATCTGCCTTTTCCCCCTGCCCATTTTACAAAAGGCTTCATATCAATCGACTCCTAATTAGAATTACTTAATATCTAATTATATCGTATTGAACTCACTCTGCAAAGGTTATTTTAAAACTTTTTTTCCTTTAACAACTTTATATAACATAAAATAATATGAGATTTTATATCATTCTCTTCAACTATATCCAATAGCTTAACACTTCCAAAACGAGATAAATCTTTGGCTAATACTGCATAATACGACCCTTTTTCCCGAAATGTATAAGTTTCATTAACGGTTTTAATCCCTCTGACAAAACCTCTCACAATATGTCGACAACTTGCTATATTTCGCCAGCTAATCTCCCTATAACGCAAAGGATTTTCGAGTATATAATCAGTTAACTCATACTTATTACTTAAACTTTCATCAATAGTTAATGCCACTCTATAATACATTCTAGATAGTATCCCAAAGAACAATCCTCTCCTATCCGTATCCGCCCCTAGCCATTGATTATTAAATGTAGTGGCCTTTTTGGACTGCATCATAATTAATGCGACTTTATAGCATTTATCAAATAATAACCATGCCCAAAATAATTTATTTGCCAATATAAATGGTGGCACATCCTTCAACGCTTCATATAGAATTTTAGAGTTTTCCATTTCGGCTTTTCTATCATTAAAATCTTTTGGTACCTTTAACTCAAAATCAATCATCTTAAAAGGCTTTTTATTATACGTCGAATTATTAGTTAACGTCTCTATCCAACTAGAATCTTCGGGATATTTAATAAAGTTGTCCTTTAAATGTGCAATATTATCTTTTATAGTATAAAAAGTATCTTCTGCCATGAAGCTAATGTTAATTGTTTTCATACCCCTACTCCTCAACTGATAGTGCCATTTTACACAAATTTTTCAAAGATTTATTTATTGGATTATCTAATATAATTTGTGCTAATCCAGCTACTGACTCTTGAAAAAGAAGAGCCTCTTCTAAACTCCGATTAGTTTTTTCATAATAACTTTTTTCAATAGAGTCCAACCACAAATATTGTTCTTTTAAATTCTCATAACAATTTGACTCTTCACTCAATTTTTCTTTCACATCACCCAACGCATGCATCAACGCTGGAAATATTACACTCGAAAGCAAAATATATTTTAGTTTTGGAGTATTTTGCAAGCTTGAATAATAAGCATAACTTTCTACCGGCAGACTAATTCGTATTTTAGTATCTCCTATTTCATACCCAACAACAGCCTCTTCTTCACTCATATTTTTCATTATTAAAAATATTGATTCATACGAACTACTATCTCTCTCTTCAAATTCTACATTAAAAGTAAATCCATCATCTAATGCGATAGTATCATACTTACTTAAAGTAAATTTATATCCTTTATATTCATCTACAAAATTTTCATTATTGAAGTCGATTTGATTGGCTACAACTGTTAAATATGCTAAAATCTCAACTATTCCATTCAAACAATTAATTGGTATTTTTACGTCAATTGGATCTTTTGAAATACTTACACTATATCTATATACTGTACTAGAGCATTCAACTACAAGTGTGCCTTTAACAGCCCCCGCCTCAATTAGCCTAATAATCTTTAAATCATTTATTTCATAAAATACATCTTTTAAAATTAAATATTCATCTCCCTCAATCAAATTAATACTATTGTCATGGCTATCATTTACTATAAGTCTAAAATTTATACCTTCCTTAAACTCACTCAAACCTAAATTTCTATTAAGTGTTGGATAAGGAAACAGTCTATTCTTGAATTGCATATATCCTCACCTCTGCAGCAAAGCGTCGTAACTCAACAGGAATATAAGAAATTTTATAATTCTTATTTTTTTCTAACTTAATCCCTGCAATCACACCGTTCCTTACTTTACACTTATTTCCATTTACATATGCATCTACTATATCAACATCATATGTGTCCGAACTATTTCCACACTCAGTTACATAGATATCTGCTCTATTTACATCGTATAATGATGTAAATACAATATCATACATTCCTTTATTTTCATTATAAATATGCCTACATTTCATCTTCTCCAAGTAAATACCATTCCCATTATTCTTAGCTCTAGCATTGGCATGAGTCACGTTTCTCTGATTTATTTTACTTTTTTTCTTTTTATTTCTACGATTATTATTTTTAATTCCCTGTGAGATTTCTCTACCACCTTCCATTACTTCCAAGCTACCTTTTTGCTTACTTCTACTTGTCACACGCTCCCCTGTATTATTAATTTTTATTTTCCTCACAACTTGTTTTTCTTTAACCATATTACCATCACCGGATTTTGTTGAAAGATCAGGAAGTATGTCATTTGCTACTGTTGCATCCGTTTGCTCCCCAAATCCATCTATCAGCTTTTCCTCAATATATCGAGCCACAACTTCTCGTATTACTTTAATCGTCTTATTCCCTTTCTTATATAATGCCTTATCATTTTTCAAACGTTCTATTTGCCAATCCGTGTGTTCTGGATTTTCTATACTTCTCAAAAATTCATTCAAACAATTATTCCCAATAACACAAATTGCCGAATAATCTAATACTGATTGCTTTCTATATGATTTTATTTTCATATAAGGATATCTAATGAAATCACATTTTTTCGTAGATAAATTACGATTACTTTTATCATAACGCAAAAGTCCCAAACGAATAGTTCCACAACCTTCGATTTCCTTTTCCTCTAATTCGTCTAATCCATTTTTCAAAAGCTCATATTGGGACCTAATTGAATTATACAAGTCTTCAGACCATAAATCTTTAAATATACTATCATTAATAATATTTTCTATACTATCTTTATTTATTGTTACATCTTCAACTACCACTTCAAATCCATCTAACAAAAACGCCCCCATGAAACTATCAAGGACTTTACCTATAATTCTTGTTTTCCAATCATCACTATCATCATATCCAAGAATATATACATCAGTTCCCCTTTCCTCATTCCTTATAAAATCTTTATCTAAATTTAAATGTTCAAATACTGCCGTGTGCTTTTCTGAACTAGCAAAATAGCCATTTCCCTGAGTTGATTCCCCATCATCTTTATCATCATTTTCAATATCATATTCATCAACTATATACGAATCCATCGATAATGGCCGCGATGATAATTTAGTAACCCCAATATATCCATATTCATCAGCAGATACTACAGTAGAATAAAATACAGTATTTAACCCACTTACAACAAATGAAGCAAATTTGCCAATTCCTTTAGAGCCCCCATTTCCAGCCCCTTTATTACAATTACTAGCACCTCTAGTCAAATTAAAAAAAGGGGTACCTCTCTTTCCTGTCTTAATACCTCTAAGTCCCATAGTATTAAAATCACTTATCCTCAAACATTTGATAGAATCACTTTTGAGAAGTTCTTGCATTTTCTCAAAAGCATCTATATCTTTTCTAGCCCCACTCCTAGAATAAGCTAAGCACTTAGAAATTTCTTCTTTCAATAACTCCACGCCAGGAATATTAGAAGTACTAACTAAAAAAGTTTTAAAAATTACTTTAGCAGAGCCAATTCCATCATAATTCGTTCTCGCATCAATTGAATTTTGACAAATTTCCCGAGCCAAACTCCCATCAGGATCCTTTTTAAATATTTCCATATCTGCTGTATCTAGTCCATTAGACATGCCATAGTTATTAGTTGGAAAATACCATTTACCAGTTGTATTCATTTTTTCCCCTTTATAATTTAAATATTTTTCTCTTAGTTGCAGATGATAACTTAAATTTACCTTTTTGTACTCTAACTTCTTTTTCAATCACACTAAATATAATGTTTACCTGCTCATCTGTGTATTCATAATTCGATGTATTAGCTAAATTCCCTAATAATCGCAATGTATGAATAATTTTATTCGTTCTACCTTCAGCTAATCGAATGAAATTTTCACGTTTTTTTCCATACTACACCTTCTTATAAGACAAACTATTTATTAATCTAAATATACAAAAATAAACACAATATTTGTCAAATATTGTGTTTATTTTTGCAAATATTTACTATACATTAAAATAAAAGTCTATATTTTACTATTAGTTTATCTAATTTACTTTTTTTCCAATATTTAAAACAAGTTTCTCGTGTTTTTATATCATCCCAACAAGATTTTCTCATGTAGTCTCTTGAATGGCAGTCTTCTATATCACGATTTACTTTATAATCACCTTCATAAATCATCTGCTGACTTTCTTTATATACAAGTATATTAACGTATAAAAAGTATCAATTAATATAAACTATATTTATTAAATCCCCCTCTACACCCAAATCTCCCCTTCCATCATACTGTATTCACACTAGTAATATATACTATGATTAGTTTTATAAGATTCTGTACTTTGCTAGGATAGCTTCTCATTTTTAAGCTTTAGGCTTAGTTATTTTAAAAGCAAAAAAGTAGAGCGCTTAATTAAATGATAAGCAATTAAATTTTATTTAACCCTTGAATTCCTACCCAAAGTATGGTATTATATAAACATAGATTGATATTATTCGATTTAACCAAAAGAAAAGGGAGTTGCTTACTATGAATTTAAAAAAATTATTAATCTTAGGTGTTGCTTTCTCTACAATCGCAGGCGTAGCATCTGCTAAAACATTACCAGCTGATCAATGGTACTGGTACTACTCTGATGCAGATCAAACTGGTCGCGTATTATTAGACTCTTTAAACTATGACGTAAATACTGACGTAGCTGATGTAAAAACTTCTTCAGTAAACCCAAATACTGGTCTTACTGAAATCAACTTCTATAAATTAGACTTCGCTAATAACACTCTTTACACTTATGACCATGACGTATATCGTAACAACAGCGAAGAACCTATGAGTGTACAAAACCTTGAAGGTAAAGTATCCCGTACTATCCAAGCAAATGGTATGGATGCAGCTTTGAAAAACGTGGTAGCTAACTTAGTTGACCGCAACCAACGTTTAAAAGAAAAACCTGATACAGTGTTAACTCCAGCTCAACAAGTAGAAAAGAAAGCTGAAGACGCTAAAATTGCTTCCACTTGGCAAAATGCTAAACAACAAAGCAAAGAAGAAGTAAAAAAAGCTGACGTTATTATCGAAAATACTGATGCTACTACACCAGTAGAACCAGATAAAGACAAAAAAGCTGTTGAAGAACGTTTGATTAAAGACAATGTGTCTAAAACTTTCTAATCAACTAGCACAGTAAAATTATGAATTAGTCGCATGTAAAACATGCACATCCTCATACCTAACAAAAAAGGGCGATGGTTTTATACCATTGCTCTTTTTTTATTTCTTATTTCTCATTTCTTATTTCTCATTTCTTATTTCTCATTTCTTATTCCTTATTTCATGTTTTACGTTATATAATTTCCCCGCTTCAAAATCTTTTCAACATATTTCTCATGTTATAATAAAATTAGTAATGTATCATCTAGACTGTCATCTTCGAACTATTACCTGTAAGCTATATCTGTAATCTATATCTACTCGCTACATCTATAGCCATCCTCTGTTGATGACAAAATAAAAACACCACTTTTAAGGAGGTTATCATGTCTATTCGTCAAACAAAGCACGCTGCCTGCCCCGTATGTCATAAAGAGTTTGAAGTAAGCGCTTGGGATAGTCTAAATGGAGACCTTGACCCCGAAGCCAAAGAGCAACTAATTCATGGACACTTATTTGATTATACTTGCCCCCATTGCCAAGCTAAAGGCAGCTTAGACTATCCACTGCTCTATCATGATATGACCAATCATTTAATGGTCCAATATAATTCTGATGCCCATGAGCTCGAAGAATTAATCAAAAATTTGTTAAATGGCCCTGATATTGTAAAAGAATACATGGCTTCTCAAGGCTATCGAATTCGTGCCGTTACATCACGCCGTGCCTTAAGTGAAAAAGCTACCATTTTCGACGCTGGTTTTGATGATTGCACTATAGAAATTGTAAAAATTATCTACGCTGTTATGCAGGAAACCCAAGACCCTACCATTAACTTCAATGATATACTCTTTATTAATGAAGCAACTCATGGCCCGTCCTTATATTTTGTATGTGAAAACAGTAATGACGATTTTGCTGTTCCTATTTCAAATGAAATCTACCAAGACATCGCTAAAACAGTCGACTTATTACCTGAAGAAGAACGTCAAAAAACAGTCATAGACACCGATTGGGCTACAAGAATTATGCGTACGTATGAGGTATTAAAATAATTTAAACAAAAAGTCCCCCTACCAAAGTAGGAGGACTTTTTTTATATAAATCAGTAGATTACGAGTTAAGTACTTTAAGTACTTTAACTACTTTATCTACTTCTTCAACTTCACAAACAACAACACAATCGATCCCACAACAGGGAACACAGATATAGTATACAAAGCCGTTTGGTAATGACCTGTATAGGCCAAGATACTTCCCAAAATCATCGGTGCTGTAATAGAGCCCATTTGATTAAATAGATTGACAAAGCCTGCTGTGGTACCACGCAAATGGCTTGGTGCGGATTGCACGACTAAGGCATTGGTCAACGGGCTATACATAAAGGCCCCGATCCCTAGAATAGCCCCTGTTACATAGAGCATATGAGGATTGATTGTGCTGGCAAATAAAATCAAGGCTGGTCCAAAGCAGAAAAGACAAATGGCGGCTAAGTGATTTTTTTTGATAGGCAGCATATCTGATAAAATACCAATCGTAGGTTTTACCATAAGGGCCGCTAACCCATAAATGGTCATAACAGATCCGGCAAAAATAGATGTAACACCTAAATTTTTTACCATATACAAATTAGTCCAATTTGTTACGCCCCAGGTAGTGCCAGTAGCAAAGAACCCCGTAATGGCTAAGAGCATAATATTACGGTTCGTTAATAAGTATTTTAAATTATTCCACAAGGTCGATTCCGAAGTACCTACAATATCTTCTGGCCGTCGCTGCTTAGCACCAACTGATACAGACGATTTTTCAGCACCATCTCCAAATGTTCTTTGCTCTGCAGGACTTTCCAACAGTTTTTGTGTCGTAACACCTTCACCGCCCTTCACGGCATAAGCCCCATTCATGTTTTGGACGGTGCGAGCCGGGCGCTCACTAATAACTTGCCCTATTTCATGGTCTGCTTTTTTAGCTCTCACCAAAGTAAAATAGCTCATGCCTAATACAAGTAAAGGCAATATGGCAGTCACTAAAAACGCCATACGCCAACCATAATGAGTCGCTACAGTAGGGGCATATAAATTAACCGTAAAAATCCCAAAAGATGTACAAGACATAAAAATGCCCACTGCCGTGCCTCGTTGGAAATTACTAAAATGGTCCCCAATAGCACTCAAGCAAGAGGATTGCACCGGCCCTGATACAAGCCCTAATAAAAGGCGCAATACCCAGCCCATGGTATAGCTTGTGATTGTACTCATCAGGCCCGTAATAAGGGCCATGGAAAATAAACTAAATAAAATCGTCTTACGATAGCCAATGCGATCTGCAATAATGCCTCCAGGTAGTACCATAAGGGCATAACCGATATAAAAGGCCGTTACATAACTCGTCCCTTGCAGCGGCGTAAATTGCATCGCTTCATTTACAATAGGCATCAACGTAGACCAAGATAGGCGCACTACAAAGCTAAGCAAAAATGACAACCATATAGTTGCTAAGACTAACACTTGAGTACGTGTAAAATTCAAGGCTTTCATAGTCTTTCTCCTATAAATAAAATTAACTCAATTCGTATCTTCCCTGTTACAATTTGCCTCTACAACCACTACTTGCCCCGTACGAAGGGATGTAAAAACAATCCGTTTTGCCACAAGTGAATAGGTCTGTCCTGGCAATTTATGACCATATAGTGCATCACCCACTAACGGATGACCTAAATGGGCCATGGTTACACGAATTTGATGGGTCTTACCCGTATAGAGACGAATATCTACATGCGTTATGAGCTGCGCTTTCACTTCATCATTTAAATCGCTTAGCTCTTGCTCTTCTACTTTTCGCTCTAGCCAACCCTCACCAATGGGTTCGAGTCGGTATACAGCCTCTGCCTTATAAGCAGTGCGCGTCATTTTACCATCTTCACTGACCACCTGATGGATTCCATCATCACCACGCTTCATAGGAAGTTCAATAATGCGTGTGCCTTCCAAAAGGCCTTCGACTTTAGTATGATACCATTTTTCAAAAATTTGCTCTTCCATTTGCTGCTGGTAAAATGCTTGAGCCACAGCACTTTTTGCTATAACAATACAGCCTGACGTGTCTCGATCTAGGCGATTCAAAAAGCGAACTTTCCGTTTAATTCCTTGTTCTTTAAAATATTGAGCCACTCCATTAGCCAATGAAACTTGCCCCTCTGAATTCACAGTAATGCCCACAGGTTTATGTAACACCAGAAGATCTTCATCCTCATATAGTACATCTAGGTCCATTCCTATAGGTTCATGGTCTAATTTTTCCTTCGGCATTTGTAGACGCAATTCATCCCCAATAGTAACAGTTGCTTTTGGATTGGTCTTCTTGCCATTTAATAAAACAAGCTTTTCTTCAAAGAGTTTCTTCATGGCGCCCCGAGACATGCGCTTCGCATCTAACCATTCGCCTACAGAACTAACCCCGGCTTCTTGATCTAAAGAAGAAAACAAAAAGCAAATATCATCAGGCCGGTATGTTTTTCTCGCCATACGGACACCTCCTTTTTATCAAAGATTTTATACTATGCGTTACTAGGCTTTACTATGCTTTGCTAGACTTTACTAGGCTTTACTTTACCTTCCATATAATATCCTCAATCATACACCACATCAGAAGGCAAGTATTTCAAAAATCGACTAGGCGTAGTTTCTCTATTATAAGGGCCACCGGTTTTACTATACGAAATGTAAAGCTCTTTTTTCGCCCTTGTTAAGGCTACATAAAAGAGGCGCTGCTCTTCTGATAAGCGCCCTTCTTTTAAGGCATAAAAGCTAGGAAAATTATTATCTGTCATGCCCGCTAAAAAGACATAGTCAAATTCGCTCCCCTTGGCCTGATGAATGGTAATAATAGGGATACGCGTACTATTTTTAATCCGTCGATCTGGCTCACCAGCTGTAAGCGCGGCCTCTTCTAAAATCCGCTGCAAACAATCGCGCCCACCTAACGCTTCATTAGTCACTTCTAAGTCTAACAGTATGCGATACAAGTCGCGAATATGTTCTACCCGTTCTACTTCATGACGGCCTTTATAGTACTCAATGACGCCCATATCATTCATAATATAGGCCAATAATTTAGTTGGTTTTTCTGTCATACTCTTGCGTCGTAAGGTGGTCATTTGAGACGCAATAGTTCCAAAGGCCCCTTTATAACGCACAATAAGGGCTCGTCTTTGGTCCACTGTAGGCACAATATTTTCCTTTAAAATATAGCGCAACAATAAGCCTGTCGCGCGAATATCGTCCATCGCATTATGGGTTGGCTTATGATTAATAGGAAAGTGCTCGCTCAAAAAGCCCAGTTTATGATTAGGTAGTCGCGGGTAAAAGCGCCTAAACATGTCCAATGTATCATATACGGCGGCAAATTCCGGACGGCCTAACTTATGACGGTGCAATTCGCTAGTAAAAATATTCACATCATAGCTCACATTATGACCTACAATAATAGCGCCTTTAGTAAATTCTAAGAAATCTTTTAATACCACCTCAGCTGGCTCACCGCGCTCAGCTAAAATTTCATCAGTAAACCCATGCACCTCGGCAGAGCGGCCCACTGACTTAGTAGGACGAATGAAACGTTCAAATATCTCGCCCTCTGAGCCATCGGGATTCATGCGATATGCCGCAATTTGTATAATTTCATCACGCGTTGTATCGGTACCCGTACTTTCCACATCATAGATAATAACCTGCCCGTTGGCAAGGCCCTGAATTAAATGATCATAGGGTTCTCGTTCAAAAATTTGCATATCTAAAAAATCAGTAAGTCGAAGTCCTAATGTTCTAACGGCTTCGCTTTCTAATTCTTTTATACGAGCCTCACCAATCCCTGATACATACCGTTTTACAAGACGCTTCACACTTAATGCATCATTCGGATTAAGGAGCAGTTTAAAATAGGCCATCACATCTTTAATCTCTTGGCGGCGGAAAAATTTAAATTCATCAATAATCATAAAGTCTCGCCGCTCTTCAGGAGACAATTTCATATTGAGATTTTCAAAGAAATGGCTCAAATTTTGTGCCTGCTTATTAACCCGCACAAGTACCCCTACAGAGGCCTCTTTAGGTAAACTACGGATTGTATCAAAAATAAATGCCCCTTCTTTCCACTCTGTAGGCGCCTGATGGACTACAATCGGTTTGCCTTCGTCTTCACTGGCCGCATAAGGGGCCTTTTTATAAAATTTGCTGATTAAGCTAGGAAACATATTCTGTAGTACAGTAAAGGACGCATCAAAAAGATGGCGATTGGCTCGATAATTCTCATAAAATACAATAATTTCTGGATTGAATTCCGCCTCATACATGGCTAAGAACTCTTCTGGATTGGAGCCACGCCATTCATAAATAGTCTGAAAATAATCACCGCACAGCAAGATATGATTTCCTGGCCATAATTGCTTCATAACAAGACCTTCCAAATCACTCGTATCTTGCATTTCATCTACGCAAATATAGGAATAGCGTTCACGCCAGCGCTGGCAAATGACTGGATTTTGAAATAAGCGATGTACGCCTGTAATCAAATCAGTAAAATCAACGCCATGAAGCTGACCTAAGCTTTGTTCATAGGCTACTAATTGTTCGTAACCATGAAGAATAAATTCCTGAAAATCATGTTGTAATAATTGCCCCGTACCAAAAAATCCTTCTAATTCTTTATACTTTTCCTTCTTAAGACGAGCAATGGTTGCTTTATAATCAGCGGCGCTGTCATCACTATAATACCCATATAAGGAACGATATTCTTTGACAAAACTAATGAGCCCCGCATAGGCAAAGGCTTTCATGCTCATAGGCCGTAAGGGCGCTAAGAGTTCATCGCAATCTTCCTCATCATAAATGGCCATATCTGCATATAAGCTCTCATCACGCTTGCTTTCTTCTTGCAAAATTTTATAACAAAAACTATGAAATGTGCTCACTTCTACCGCACGCGCCGCTTCCGCCATGGAGACGACCTTAGTATCTACCGTCTCAGCCTGCTCAGCGTGAGAGCCTATGTCCTTGCTCTTAGTCTGTGGCGACTCCTTAGCACTTACAATAGAAAGAATGCGCTCCTTCATTTCCCGGCAAGCCTTATTCGTAAAAGTTAGACAAAGAATGTCTTCACCTTTAGCTGCCCCACTTTGAATAATATGTGCGACACGATGAGCCAATGTATTTGTTTTGCCCGTTCCAGCTGAAGCAAGGAGCAGAATATTCTTGTCTAAAGTCTTTACTACCTGCTGCTGTAATTCATTTAGCTGTTCCAATAATTCACCCTCCTCTAGCAAGACTACAAATTAACTCCTGCACATACTAAAATTGGTAGCCACCATTGTAGCTACCAATTTATATGCATATCTAACTACATGCCATGTTGCCATAAGGCCATAGCAATAACAGGAATAGGCCCAAATAGAGCGCTTAATGCCCACATGCCAAGGCCCATGTCCATTGGGATATGGAAATAGTTAACTGCAATGTAGTAGGCCGCATAGCCTGTAATTAAATGAATGGCTACGCGTTTAATAGTAAAGTAGGCAATTTTAAAAATCATGTAAATCGCCACAAGGCCTACACCAATTTGTATTATAAAATCTAAACCCATAGAAATCCTCACATTTCCCGGCGATTCACTACGGCACCGCCTAATGTCAATTCATCAGCATATTCAATGTCGCCACCTACTGGTACGCCACGAGCAATGCGGGTCACCTTAATCCCTGTAGGCTGTAATAAGCGAGCTATATATAAAGCCGTTGCTTCCCCCTCTACATCAGGGTCTGTCGCTAAAATCACTTCTTGTACAGTTTCATCGCGAAGTCGAGCAATTAATTCTTTAATGCGAATATCTTCTGCCCCAATGCCTTCAATAGGAGATAATGCACCTTCTAGTACATGATATACCCCTTTATAATCGCCACTGCGCTCAATAGCCATAACATCACGAGATGTTTCCACCACGCATATGGTGCTATGATCTCGTTGTTCATTGGCACAAAATTGACATGGGTCTTGTGCGGACAAATTGAAGCAAATGGAGCAGCGTTTAGTTGCTTCCTTAGCAGCCTTGATAGTCTCTACTAAATCATCCACTTCTTCAGCTGGTAATTCTACTAAATGATAGGCTAAGCGTCGCGCTGACTTTGCCCCAATGCCTGGTAAGCGTCGCAATGATTCTACGAGCTTTTCTAATGCATTTGTCATATTAGAATAATCCTGGAATATTCAAGCCGCCTGTTACTTTACCCATTTCCTGAGCCATCATATCGTCTACTTTGCGACCTGCTTCATTCACAGCAGATACGATAATGTCTTCTAACATTTCTACATCTTCTGGGTCAACAGCTGCTGGGTTGATTTGAATGGATTGAACCACTTTTTCACCATTCATTACCACTGTAACAGAACCGCCGCCGGCAGATGCTTCTACAGTGCGTTGTTTAAGTTCTTCCTGCATTTTTTGCATATCTGCTTGCATCTTTTGAACTTTCTTCATCATACCTTGCATATTGCCCATACCTTTATTAAACATTCGATTGCCTCCTTGTAAATACAATTAATTATTATATATTATACCCTATAACCGATTACTTTGTCATAAGGTTCCTTTTTATTCAATCATAGTATTGTTGCTACACACAGTCTTAAATCTCATAAGCCGTGTGCCACCACGACCATAGATCGCTCCCACTAAGATTTACGGCTGAGCTTCAGTCTCAAGTTTATGAATGAGGGGGAGTCTCATCGTCCTCATCAGGGATGATTTCTACATATATATCATTGCCTTCTGCAGCGGCCGTAGTCAACGCACCTAATAAAAGAGGATTATTGCGTTCCTCCTCCGTGCTCTGGTCAGGACTCCACTTAGGTAGGTTTTCTAAGGCCTTTCGATTGATGCCTTCCACCATCTCATCACTGCTATTAGTCCCCGTATTTATAGGCGACGCTGGTGGATTAGGCTGCGTAGTCATCGTGACCATATTACTACTAGGATCTAATCCTGCTTCAATTTGAGCACTGCCGAAATCATCAATAATATCAGCCCCTGGTGCTTCTGGAGTCAGTCCATAGGGCGTATCCTGTGAATCAGGACTTACGGTCAAGGCAGGACCCGAATTCGTTCCCACATTACGCTTAGCTAGTGCTGCCAAGGCGGCTTGTTTTGCCATTTCATGATTAGATTGAGCTGCTGTCCCTTGAATTGGTGGTGCTCCCATGACAGCGTTCTCGCCTTGCATTGGCGGCGTACTCATGGTGGCGGTTCCCCCTTGAGTTGACAGCGCACCCAGAGCAGAGCTTCCCCCTTGAGTTGGTGGAGCTCCCATAACAGAGTTCTCGCCTTGAGCTAGCGGCGCAGTCATAGCAAGATCGTTTTCCTTAGCATGACCTACACTGGACACTGCCGCGGAAGGCGCTCCATGGTGCATAGGGGCCACCTCTGGAGCCACTTGTCCTTGAGTACCACTCGCTTTATGATGACTACCAGAACCAAATAAATTTTTTAACGCCTCTCGATAGCCTTGGTCTGTCGGACTATTATGACTAATTACTTGCACCGATAGAGGACGTCCTACTACATGGAGCAAAGCCTCTTCTACTTCACCTAAGCGCGTTGCTGAGCCAGCAATACTAATTAAGCTAGGTCCCTTAAAAACAAACACTGCATGAGTTTCATCCAAATAACTCATAGCAGACATACTAAAGAAACTGCGTGTCATTTGCCAATTCTTTTTCTTTGTGTACTCAATGACTTTTTGCCATATATCTTTATATTGACTAGGATGAACCACTTGTTGCCCTAATATGATAGCCATATTTCCAGGGGTTGATAAAATTTGCTTTTTACCTTTACCAGCTTTACCCCCTGTATGACTGTTATTATTAGCAGTTGGTGCACCATTACCGGCCAGACGTTGCACGCGAGGTG
Organism: uncultured Veillonella sp.; assembly: GCF_937981445.1. GTDB lineage: Bacteria > Bacillota > Negativicutes > Veillonellales > Veillonellaceae > Veillonella_A. Next base: position 133,283 of record NZ_CALJON010000008.1, read on the forward strand.
GCTGCATACCAGGTACGGCAGCAGTACCGCCATTCATCATAGTCCCTGCTGAAGCCGGCACACTTGGCAAAACGCCGCCTGAAGGATGATTCCCTAATGTAGCACTTGGAAGCTGATTTTCTAATGCATCACCTGGGAGTTGATTTCCTAAAATAGTACCGGGGTTACCAGACATAGGACTTGTTAAACCACCTACTGGCTGCGCTGTATAGGCTCCATTCATAGGTCCTGCCTGTGCCCCTTGGTGAACCGGAAAATTACCGGACTCAACCACTTGCTCTAATTCAGCAATACGTGTAGCCAATGCATCGCGATCAGCCCCTAAATTTCGCTCGATGGCAGCAACTCGCTCTTCCACATCGGCCCCATCAGATTGCACCCGCGCGCAAAGCCCTAAGAGTCCCATTTCAATAACGATACGAGGATTATCAACCCGTTTAGCATCATTTAAGACCTGCTGCAATTCCTTTACATAATAGTTTAATTCATCAATACTCACACTACTTGCTTGTACTGTAAAACTTTCTTTAAAGGGTGTATACAAACTTAGTTCTTCCGCATTAGGCATTACTTTTTGAATCAAGAGGGCCCTTACATGTTCTATGAGGGCTTCTAAAATTTGACGACTATCGCGCCCTTCCATAAGGGCTGTCTTAGCGGCTACTAACACATTAGCACCATCTCCAGCACGCAAGATATCAAAGAAGGAAATAATCCACTCCTTGCTCACTAAGCCAATCATAGTTTCCACGGTACTCGCCGTAATCGTATCAGATGTCATGCCTGAACATTGGTCTAAAATGCTGAGCGCATCACGTAACCCGCCATCTGCATGAATAGCAATTAATTGCGCTGCCTGCGGGTCTAAGGATATATTAGAGGCCTGAGCCACCTTCAATAAATGAGCACTAATATCTTCTGCTGTAATGCGTCTAAACGTATAGCGTTGACAGCGAGATAAAATTGTTACAGGTAATTTATCTATTTCAGTAGTAGCAAAAATAAATAGCACATGATCTGGCGGCTCTTCAATGGTCTTTAAAAGCGCATTCCAAGCTTCATTAGTAAGCATATGGGCTTCATCAATGATGAATATTTTTTTGCGTCCTTCTACGGGTAAGAATTTTACACTTTCACGAAGAGCCCGTATTTCATCAATGCCGCGATTAGAAGCCGCATCAATTTCCATAACGTCCATGGACTGGCCATTTAAAATCTGCTTACAACTCGTACATTCATTACAAGGATGGTCAGTGGGGCCTTTTTCACAGTTGATAGCACGGGCGAAAATTTTTGCAATACTAGTCTTACCTGTTCCCCTTGGTCCAGAAAACAAGTATGCATGGGCCACTTTATCTTCCCGAATAGCCCGCATCAAGGTTTCACTCACTTGCTTTTGTCCTACTACATCGGTGAATGTTTGAGGTCGCCATTTTCTATATAAAGCTAAATAACTCATCAGCCCCTCCTTCCTACAGTCATCACATCTACTACTATTTAATACTCTCTACGTCACATTCTAATAATACATATAAAAAAAGCAGCGGTAACCGCTGCTTTCTTCTGCCTATGCAGCACTCGATTATGACAGCCTCATAGGTTCCCTTGTGGCACATGGAAGTGACCGCTTAGTGCTGCTATCTCTCGATCCTGACACGATTCACAGGCTCCCATTGCACAAGCCCCACAAGACTGCCATAATCCAGTCCTGCATTACGGCTAGCTATATCATTATATCTTAATAAAGGGAAAAATACAATACTAGGAAGTACAGCCTCTTTATTATCTTTATTATCTTTATGGTCTTTGTTATCTTTGTTATCTTTGTTATATTTATTTTCCATGTTATCCTTGTTCTCTGTATGCTCTTTGTTCTCTGTGTGCTTTTTGTTCCCTATGTTCCCTTTCTCATCTTCATTGTCTCCAGTATACTTACATATTGATTTCAATATGTATAAAATATGATTTCCCAATCTACAATTCGCTAAAAGTCCCTCGGTTTTAATTCTACAGTCTATACGAATGCGAAAAACTTGTAGTATAATATATTTTGTGCTTTTTTTATGGAAATTATAACAGTTATTAAATATTTACTTTCTTTTTCTATTCTATACGTTTTAATGAAAGGATTTATATGGATTTATTCAACAATATAATCGGTTCCATTACTGGTTTCCTTTGGGACTATATCATTATTATCTTCCTCATTGGCGCTGGTATTTGGTTTTCCATTACTACTAAGTTCATTCAAATACGAGAAATAAAGGAAATGGTCCGACTCCTAGGTGAAGGTGTGGGCACAAAAACAGAAGGTAATCGCATTTCCTCCTTCCAAGCTTTCTGTGTTAGCTCCGCATCACGCGTTGGTGTTGGAAATATTGCCGGTATTGCCATTGCTGTCGTACTCGGTGGTCCTGGCGCAGTATTTTGGATGTGGTTCATCGCCTTTCTAGGGGCCTCCACAGGCTTTGTAGAAAGTACATTGGCACAGATTTACAAAGTTCCTTCCCAAAAAGGTGGCTTCCATGGCGGTCCTGCCTATTATATTAAAGCCGGCTTGAAAAGTCCCTTCTTTGCCTTCCTATTTGCCGTACTAATCAGTGTTACCTATGGACTTATTTACAACTCCGTTCAAGCTAATACGATTTCCATGGCCTTACAAGTGTTTGAGCTAAATGGTCATATTGTAGGACTAACTGTAGCCATTCTTACGGCCCTAGTTATCTTCGGTGGCATTGCGCGCATCGCCAAACTTAGCGAATGGTTCGTGCCTCTTATGGCTGGTATTTATATTTTAACCGCTGTCTTTATTACCTTAGTACATATTACGGAACTACCACACATTTTATATCGCATCGTTACCGAAGCCTTTTCCTTTGATGCAGCCTCTGGCGGCTTCTTTGGCGCCGCCATGATGAATGGTATCAAGCGTGGCCTTTTCTCCAACGAAGCAGGCGAAGGTTCCGTCCCAAATGCTGCAGCCACGGCCGATGTAAGTCATCCTGTAAAACAAGGTCTTATCCAAAGCTTTGGGGTATTCGTGGATACCTTCTTAGTATGTAGTGCCTCCGCTTTTATCGTGCTTTTATCAGGTAATTTTGAAACCTCTGGACTTACGGGGATCGCCTTAGTACAACATGATTTATCCCTTCAATTAGGCAGTTGGGCCCCTAGTGTCATGGCCATTTTCATCTTTATGTTTGCCTTCTCCTCTATTGTAGGCAACTACTACTATGGTGAAATTAACATTGCCCATTTAACTAAAAATCCAATGTACCTCAACATATTCCGTATCTTAGTCGTCTTCATGGTATACTTTGGCTGTGTAGCGTCTTTAAATCTTGTGTGGAATCTAGCGGATCTCTTCATGGCCTTCATGGTACTCACCAACTTAACGGCCATTTTATTACTCAACAAACAATCTGAACTGGCTACCCTAGACTATTTCAAACAGAAAAAAGCAGGTATCAAAGAACCCGTATTCCACCGCGATGTATTAACTGACCGCGATGGCATTGTATGGTGGCATGAAAATGCTAAGCACCAAGACTAAATAAAAAACAAAAACGCCATAAACACTTCACTGCATCAGTCGAATATATCGAATTTGATGTGAGAAGTAGTTATGGCGTTTTTTATTTCCATCATTTATCCTTCAAATTCCGCCTTAATTGCTTTTAATGTATCAGGTGTTTCCATTAAATGTAACAAGGTTTTCACGATAATAGACGCCCCTTCTTCAATGGACGTTTTAATGGTTGGTTCAGTCATAGCCTGAGCAAATTCGATGGTATGACACACTTTATCAGCCCCTTTTAGGCGTAAGGTAGGATGAAAGGCAGGGCAAATTTTACTTACATTGCCAATATCTGAACTTCCTAGGTCAGTGGGCTTACCAGTTTTATGTGGAATAGCAAGCTCCTCGTAAACCTGCTCAATAAGGGCTGTGCCGGCCTCATTCCACTTCATGTCATCAAAGCTATTGCCGTACATGTTCATTTCATAGGTCGTCCCAGTTGCTAGGGCCGCCCCTTTTACACAATTAGTAATTTTATATACCAAGGTATCCAAATACGCCCGTTCTGTATGACGCACACAAAGTTCAAATTCCGCATATTCTGGAATTACATTCGATGCATTGCCACCATTAATAACATAGTAACCAATGCGTGTTTCTGGCCTTGTTTGCTGACGAAGCATGTCTATCGCCTGAAATGCTAAATTCATGCCATTAAGCGCATTAACACCATTCCAAGGCTCACCGGCCGCATGAGCTGGTACACCATGAAAGGCTATGCGATAACAATCAAGAGCTAAAAAGGCTGAATTAGCCCGTGATTCAACGCCATCCATATGAACCATGATAGCAAAATCATACTCATCAAATTCACCAGCCTTAACTAAATCAACCTTACCACCAGTGGCCTCCTCATCCGGTGTACCTATAATATCCACATCCATAGGTAAACCCTCAGCGCCTTCCGCCTTAAGCGCAGCATCAAGCCCTTTTAAAGTTAATGCTGCTAAGGTGCTAATAGAGCCGCTAGCACAATGTCCACAACCATGGCCAATATTAGGCAGGGCATCATATTCACATAAAATAGCCAATCTTGGACGACGTAGCCCTTTACGCCCGTGAATCATCAAACCTGTCGTAGTATCGCCTTTGATGACTTGTCCTCTAAAGGAGTGTGTAACGCCACTAAGTTCACGAGAAATAGGAATCCCTGCCCCTTCAAGAATCGAACTAATATAACGAGCCGATTGTTCTTCCTGCCCCGATATTTCTGGATGTGCTGCAAGTTCAAAATTTATATTGAATGCTTGTTCCTTATGCGCTTCTATCTGTGCCTTAGCACGTTCCCAATATGTCATACAAACCTCCTATGTCTCAATGGTTCACACATAAACGCCCTTCATTACTGCTTATTACATGTCAAAGTGCTCTGCATTGAAGCGTAGTTCACACTTAAGCCTTTTCTTCAAAACGTATTTTACACGCAACCAATAGTCTCTGTAAATTTATAACTCAATCAGTGCATAAATTCAAATGCCATACACTTTGCTTTTTATTATACTCATTTCACCTATATAAGTATACATAGAGTTTTATAAATCGCTATCAACCAATTTATTCATTGTACTATTTCGTGTTTTTCCGTCTATTTAGCAAATAACATCTTAGCGTTATTTCTTTATAGCAGATGGTATCTCCTATGAATAACCTCAAGAAATTAAGTAATTCTATCATTTCTATGTTGATATTTATACAGAAAAAAGTTATAATGTGCCTATGAATTGAGAGGAGACAGTAGTTCATTCCTATCAAACTCCTCAAAATAGTACTCATGGGGCATAAGGAGGCATATATGTTTAGCAATTTAAAGAAATTTGCATCTAAAAGAGTAGTTCTTGGTGTAACTGCTGCTTTATTAGCTGTTGGTCTATTAGCTGGTTGTGGCAATGATTCTGCACAACAAGGAGAAAAGGTACTTCGCGTGGGCGCCGAAACAACCTTCCCTCCATTCGAATTTACTGAAGGCGATAAATATGTAGGCTTTGATATCGACTTGGCTGAAGCTATCGCTAAAAAAATGGGTTACAAAATGGAATTCAAGAGCATGGGCTTTGATGCATTAATTCCAGCGCTTCAAAGTAATGATATTGATATGATTGCATCTGGTATTAATGCTACACCAGAACGCGCTAAAGCAGTTGATTTCTCCGAACCATACTTCACTGAAGGCGGCTTTGCTATTGTTGTTCGCAAAGATAACACTACCATCAATGACTGGAAAGACTTAGAAGGCAAACGTATCATCACTCAAATTGGTACTATTCCTTCTGAAATGGCCCGCAAAATTGACGGTGCTCAAGTAAAAGACGTAGATAGCAATTCCCAAGCATTCAATGAATTACAAGCTAATACAGCGGATGCTATGATTCTTGATAATGCAGTCGCTATGTATTATTTAAAACAAGGGGCTGACAAGGATCTAAAAATCACTGGTCAACCAACACAAGCTGAAGGCACTGTATGGGCATTCCGCAAAGGGGATAATGAACTTCGCGAAAAAGCTAACAAAGCACTTCAAGACTTAAAAGCTGATGGCACATACCAAAAAATTTATGACAAATGGTTTGGTTCTAGCCAGAAATAATCCTGTAAGTTAGGTACAGCGTAATAAAGTAAATTTTAAATATAAAATAAAAATAGGAGCTCTAAGAGCTCCTATTTTTTTATTTTCTACTATCTGCCATAACTCATATCTTTTGCATTATAGCGCTTATATTTTACACTATACTACTTATGCGTTACTCTATACAACTTACGCTTTCCCCTATACTACTCATGCGTTACTCTATACGACTTAGGTGTTACTCTATACGACCTATGTGTTACCCTATAATGCTTATGCTTTATCATACTCAAATTTTAACTGCTTCATGAAGTCTAAAAGAGTAAATATATGTTTCTTTAACAGGTATATGCGTCAATGTTTCTAAGGCCTCTTTATACATGCGCAATTGTAATGCATAGCGCTGTTTCAATTCCTCACCGGATCGAACGCGGTCTGTTTTATAATCAACCAATACCCATGCGCCATCTTCTAAAAAGACAGTATCAATAATCCCCTGTAAAAATAACTGTTCACCCTTTGGTACTTCTTTATAAACAGTCTGTGCTTCTAGGAGTAAACTGAAGGGCCATTCCCGCTCAACTCGCTGGGACTTAAGGAGTCGGCGTCCTAAGGAAGATGTAAAAAATCTGTACAAGCTCCCCACACCCAATACATGACGTTCTTCTTCAGTAAAATAACCTGCCAAAGTCAATGTATCTAAAGCTTCACTTAACGATTCTTTGGTATAGTCCTTCAAAGGCAACCATTGCATGGCTTCATGCATTAAAGTGCCCCATTGTACACCGCTTTGTAAGGCTGTCTCGGCTCGAAAAGAGGCTGGTGCTAAGCTAAATATTCCCAAGTCTACTTCGTTATCACTCGCAAGCTCTTCAACAGGCGTCGCTTCCGTATCAGTTGCCCTAAGAGACATTACTGTATTGTCTTCAGTAGACTGTGCCGCTACAATACGCTCTTCAGCATCCTGTGCCTCTACTGCAGTCCCTTGAGCATCCTGTGCCGCTACGGTAATCCCCTTACCATCCTGCACCGCATCAACAGTAAGGCTATTGGACGGTGCAGACGAATTTATTTCGCCCTTTTCTATTCCTTCTAAGCCAATAACTGGCAAGGAGTCTGCTAAAGGCTGGGCTTCCTCTTCCATTTCAGCAAAACGACGTTTCAATTCGCTAACAGAAATTTTGGCTGCCCGTTCTGTAGCCGCTTCATAAGGATAGGCAAAGTCAAAGCGCTTTGCTAGAAAATCTGGTAACGGTGACGCTTCAATAGGTGCTAACTGGCGAATCGCTGAAAGCATTTCACTTTCCTTAGCTCTATGAGTAAGGCGCTCTCTATATGCATTACCATCATGAACCGAGACGGCTACCTTACAAGATTTGTAAGGTAAATCCATGAGTCTCACTTCTTCAACGCCACTATGAACACGCAGTATATTACCTTCAATATGACGCCCCAAAGCCATTACAATCCAATCTAAATATGAATTGGCGCCTTGAATCAAAGCACTAGAGAATTTTTCATCATTGCATACGAGCGCAGGTGCTACTGTAGACTGACAAAAGGATTCTAATCCCTTAATATAGCCCGTAATAAAGAGTTTATCCCTAGCACGTGTAAGAGCTACATATAACACACGCTCTTCCTCAGCTTTCATAGCATGTGCCGCATGATCGCGCGCATAGAGCCATGGAAAGGTACCATAGAGCAATCGATAGTCTTCATAATAGCCTTTTAAACCAATGCCACTCTCACTGTCTAAAATCATGGATTTTCGCAAATCCATGTCATTGAATTTTTTATTCGTAGACATGAGAAATACCACCGGAAATTCGAGGCCTTTACTCTTATGAATGGTCATAATGCGCACCACATCATCGGCCTCACTCACCGTAGTGCCTTGCCCCAAGTCCTTGCCAGCAGCTTGCAAACTCTCTAAAAAGCGCAAGAAACGGAATAAGCCTCTAAAGCTGCCTGACTCATATTGCTTAGCCCTTGTATATAAGGCCATCACATTAGCCCTTCGCACTAGGCCATTCGGCATGGCACTGACATATTCCAAATAATTCATTTCTTCGTAAATAGTCCACAATAGTTCACTTACACTGTGACGCCGAGAATAGGTTCGCCACCGCTCTAAGCGCTCCACAAACACCTGCAAAGCCCTATTATCAGTCGATTTGGCATACTCAGGCAAAACACTCCACAAGGATCCCTCTCCAGTCAAACGAAGACGTCCTAATTCGTTCGCATCCATGCCTACAAAAGACGATGCTAGGACAATAGCCATAGAAAGATCCTGTTCTGGATTGTCAATAATCTGCAATAAAGCGAGAAGTAATTTTATTTCAATAGCACTAAAGTACCCACTCTTTGACTCCGCATAAGCGGGGATTTTTTTGGCTCGCAATGCTTCTACAATGCGATTCCCCTTCCCTTCTGTGGACCGCAGTAAAATTACAATATCGCGATACATCAAAGGTCTAAACGAACCATCTTTTTCTTCCACCACATAGTTACCAGCCATAAGCTGTTCAATCTTCTCTACAACAAAGGCAATTTCTTTGTCCTGATTATCGAGCTCATCCTTTTCGTCTGAAGATCCTTCACTACTACCATTAACTGGAGCCGCTGAAGAAAGACTAGACTGACTGGTATTCCCCTTACCATTAGAAGGGGATTGACTAGTCCCTACACCGGACTGGGCTTGACTAACCGCTGGACTAGACTTAGCTTGATTAGTTACTGCACTAGACGGCTCTGAATTAGACGCATCCTGTTCGTCAACTGCCGATTTGCCATCGCCCACATCCAGCACATGTAGCTCCACAGCACCGCCTACCCAATTAGATGGTGCGTCCTTTACTTTACGACCTGCATACAGCGCTTCCGCTTTGCCATAATCAAGCTCTGCGCCATCGGTCGTCATAATTTGACTAAATAAGAAATTAGTAAAATCTAGTATATTTTCATCAGATCTAAAATTTTTAGCCAAATCAATGCGGCGCTCTTCATCCTCTACATCATGACCAAAGGTATTATACTTATGCAAAAACAAACCTGGATTAGCCATGCGGAAGCGATAAATACTTTGCTTTACATCGCCCACATAAAAGCGATTGTCCTTACGGGATACCAAATTAACGATGGCTTCCTGTACGCCACTAGTATCCTGGTATTCATCTACCATAATTTCTTTGAATTGCTCTTGAAGTTCCAAAGCCACTTCAGAGGGTATCCACTGTCCGTCTTCATCCTTATCTCTTAGAATCTGTAAGCACAGGTGTTCCAAATCAGAAAAATCCACCATGCCTTCTTCTTTTTTCCGTTCTTGAAAGGCTTCCATAAATGCCTTCGTCAATTCAATGAGACCTTTTATATAAGGCAATTGTTGTTCCATTTGCCAAGCAAATTGCTCTTCAGTAATACCAAACGGTCCATGACTCATAGCCTTTAATTCATTTTGATTGAGTAAGCCCAACGCATGTGTTTTAGACACTGCTGCCGCACTAATGGCCCCTGTATGTAAGCCTTCTTTATATTTAGTGGTACGGAATTGCTTGTATTTATGAGCGGCTCCTAATGCTGCCGCTGCCACCATCTCATCCCAAGTAGTAGCCCCTTTTAAGGCTTCCACAATATATGCTACGGAACTAACATTTTCGTCCCAAGCATACGGTCCTTCTGGCAATGCAATGAGCTCTTTCATCTCTTCATAGCGCGCCTCTATAGTGGCAATTTGTTCCTGCTGCTTCTGCCAAAAATACTGGCCCCATATGGTGTCTTTAAGCGCCATATGAGCACTCTTTTCATAGAGCGCTAACCCCTTATTTAACCAACCTAAAGGGTCATCTTGGGCCATTACAAAACGATGTAAATCAAGAACCTGCTCCTTAACGCCTTCATCAGAACGCGTGGTGCCAAACATATCGGCTAAACCATAGATATGGTACAGATTATTCTCATAAGCCTCGATAAGAAGCTCATCTAATACTTCTGCTTTAATGAGCAATAATTCAGATTCATTACCAATGCGAAAGGACGGATCTAAATCAATACGATAAAAATAATTACTAATCACCCATTGGCAAAATGAGTGCAATGTTGAAATATGAGCTGACGGCAATAAACTAAGCTGTTCCTCTAAATAGGCATGACCTGTTTCACTAAATACTTCAGATAATTTAGCCCCTATTCTCGCTCTCATTTCAGCTGCTGCCGCCTTAGTAAAGGTAACAACTAGCAACTCCTGAATGGATAAAGGACGACTTGTATCTTGCAAACGCTGAATAATACGCTCTACGAGAACGGCCGTTTTACCTGACCCAGCAGCAGCGGCCACTAATAGCGTCTGCGCTGATCTAGAACCGGGCTTAGGTGAATCAATGGCCTGTTGTTGTTCGGGCGTCCACTTCATATACTTCATCTCCCTTCTCCATTTTTTCTAATGCTTCTTCTTCATTTAACTTACTTATATAGCGATAGGAATTACGTGTATTTTCAAAGCGGCATAAGCCTTTATATTGACAATAATTACAAGGAATGGCGTCATTGTAATTATACGGACTAATAGGGAAATGCCCCTCTAACATATGGGCCCCTGCACGGCTCATCACATCTTGCGCATATTGAGTCAACACATTAAATTGCTCCGTTGATTTTGTTAAATACATATCGCTGGCATAAATTGTGCCCTTACTGCTAATTCGAATCGGCACATATGGTGTTTTCTTGCCTTTAGTATTTTCTAAGGTATCATCAATTTTCATCAATATATCTAAATCATCCGTATAATAGCCTGTATTTCTTAAATCCCCTTTGTCTGCTGCAATCTGAGGAGCTGTGAGAGGACTCACTAAATCAGATGTAGTAATCCTAGGATTTTGCACAAAACTATATACTAAAGCTGCTGGCACTAAACCATTAGTTCGCTGCGCCTTTTCTAAGGCCAATAAATACGTTACTAATTGAAGTTTTAAACCATAATAAATTTCCGATGCACTGACCTTAATATTCCCTGTCTTATAATCCACCACCAGACCATAGGTATGCTGTCCATCAGACCACTCATCAACGCGGTCTAACTGCCCTTGTAAGCGAATATAATTCGCCCCACCTAGAGGAATCATAACGGGCGGCCAACTATTGGTACCACTACCAAAGTTCTGCTCTAAGTATTTCGTATCAAATGCGCTCTTTTGTGACCAGTCACGAAGTCGTGCCACCGTACGCCGCAGTGTATCTTCCAGGCGTTGCCGCAGAACAAGTTCATAAATATTGCCATCTTCCCCTAATTTTACCTCCTCTGCTATTTCATCAATAACAGCTTTACACAAGGCCGCTTCATCCAGTTCAGGTATGTGACGCCACTGTTTTTGTTCACGCAATAAGCGCTGTCCCAAAACCCGCAAGCTTTCATGGAGGAACGTCCCGATTTCAGGCGCGCCAAACTGTTTTACTGGCCGCTCTTCTAAACGCAAGCCATATTGCGCGTAAAAAGCAAAGGGACATTTCTGATAGCGTTCAATTCGTGTAACCGAACCACTTAATGCATCATTTCTAAAAAGCAAAGCCTCCACAATAGACCGCTGCACAATTGGCACGGCATTCGAATCTAAGGATCCTCGAGTGGCAATGCGTAGTGCATCACCATAAGGACTTGACCTAGTCCACTCATAGAGACTGCGCCAAATAGGCTGTAACGCCTCACCATGTGCCAAAGGAGCCATCTGATTAGCTAATAGGCTCAAACTCTGCGTTGGCCGCCATAAATAAGGCCACACCGCTTCATCACCAGCTTCACTAGGAAGTGTAAGAGGCACCTCTTCACCTTTACCTATATATCCTAATTGTTGCCAACGCTTTAGGGGCAAGGATAACTCCAAGGCGCCCCCTTCATCTTCGTCCCCTTCTGAGGACTTAGCACAGGATAGGTATAATGTATGACGCGCTCTCGTGCAGGCCAAGTACAGCAAAAAGTTTTCATTAAAAGCACGCACTAAAGCCCCTTCAGCTAAAATAACACCAGCCTTACGCAAGTCTACGCGCTCTGAGTCATTTAACAAGCCTTCGTCACCCATGTGTTGAGGAAATACGCCATCATTTAAGCCCATGAGAAATACAATATCATGCTCCCTAGTATAGCCACGTTCGATAGTAGTTACTGTTACATGATCTAAACTTGGCGGCACTAAGGAATAGGTAACTTCTTCAATGCCTTCTTCTAAAAGAAGTTCAATTTCCTGTATGGTCAATTCATCTGGTAATTGCAAAGTCATAATTTCATCAAAAAGACTGATTACCTGCTTGTACATCTGCTCATGAGCAGCGGCTTCTTCCATCTGACCATTCTCACGAGCTAGTTCAGTCCACGTATATAGATGGGCTGGCACACCTACAGCTAGTAGCACCTGGTAGAGCATGTCACACCATGCCTGCCCAGTGTGTGCTGTTTTAGCAAAATCCCACAGGGGCCGTAATTCCTGCATGATGAGTTCACGACTCGCATTGACCCGTTCACAGCGCTCCACTTCACCTGGTAAAGGCTGACGAGTGACCGGTTCTTCTCCAGAAACCGCCTCACTACCCATTAAGCGCTGGTAACGCATATAATCCCAATGATCTTTTAACCACATAAACTCGCGAATGCCGAATTCTAAACAATAATTTTCTAGTTCGTCAATATCACTACGCGAGAGTCCCCAAAAATCTGTTTTTAATAGTCTAAATAAGGTGTCATGATTGAAGTTACGACGCACCACTTCCAATAGCCCTAATAAAAATTCCCCTAAAGGATGACTCACCATGGGGCGTGTTCTATCAGAAAAATAGGGAATTCCATAGCGTTTCAAGGCCTTTTCTAAGGCATCACCATAGGTCTCAGATTCACGCAACATAATGGCCATATCACGCCAGCGGCGATGGGGTGCTTCCATTTCAGCCAATATCTTACGACATACTGCATCAGCCTCTCGCTCCCGATTATAGGCCACCATAAAAGGCAATGTCTGATCAGATTGATTCCCCTTCATCGATACATTAAAATAACCTGATTCAAGAGCCTTAATAGCAGGATTTTCAAAGCGTTGCGGCGTCTCAAATGTTCGTATGAGTAATTTATTCCCATATTCTTTACTTAGATCTTCAAAAATAGAATAAGGACGGCCAAAAAGGCGTAGTTTTTCTGGACCCACACCTAATTTTGCTAACTCTGGCGGCAAGGTTAAGGTAATAATACTATCTGCTGCCAAATCTACTAAAGTATATACTAACTCCATCTGCAAAGGCGTAAACCAATGAAATCCATCAATTATAACATGGCTCTCCGTGAGCAAAGGACTGAGGGGTAAATCTTCAATGAGCTCCGTCATCTGATCTTTTCTATCCCCGATAGTTTCGCTGGCCAATTCTTTATAAGCATCCATAAGATGTGCCAGTTCTTTTAACTTGCGCTGTAAAACAATAGAATCCACCGCTTCAGCACCAGCACGCAAGGCCTCACCATCTACTTTGAAGGAGTTGCATTCGGTCAATAATTGCTGCACAATATCAGCAAAATGAGGCTGCTTTGCCACTTGCCCTAACAGCTCTAGCGAACCTCCTTGACGCTTCATAATAAGACGCAACAACAGCTTTTGTCCCACATCGGATAATCCTATTTCGCGCACTTTTCCTAAGGATTGAAAGACCTGATACGCTAAACGATTAAACCCTACTACACGAACCGTTGTAAACCCTCGTTCAGGCATAAATTCGGCCAAGCGCCGTTCTGTTACATAAGTAGCTGGCTCTGGTACCAGCAATATAATAGGCTCGCCTGGTTTCGTGGCAATCAATTCTTTAATATGTTCAAAACAAGCCTCTGTTTTCCCCGTGCCAGCTCGTCCTAGATACACTGAAATCGACATAATAACTCCTAATTAAGCATTCCTAACTTTCTAATCATATAATTACATCTATTATAGCATTTATACATTTCTTCTTTTATAACATTTCTTCTATAACATTTCTTCCTATTATCTTTTCCCTATCAAACTTCTTCTACATCGCTTCTGTTATATTTCGTCTATTACCCTCAACATGGACAAACAAACGTTACAGCTTAGGCTCCCCATTATAGATCAAAAATAGATTGTTCTTTGATAAAATTATTATTTACTACCTTCTAACTTCATTAGTGAAACCGGTTTATTTAAGTAGAAGCTCTTATGTATATATTAAAATAACAAACTGTTACAAAAATGTATATTTACTATAAAAATTTAGAAAGTATAACTTAATACGCCTTATAATACCGCACTAAAACGAATTATACTTATTATCACTTTTTTATATATTACCTATTAATTTTTACAACGCAAAATGAATTGACATTTTAAACCTAGCGTTTTAGTATATATAAATCAAGTATGTAAAAATTTTCAATGAGGAGGATTTCCGATTATGTTTAATGCAATAGGTGAAAAATTAGAAGAGAAAGCAATGATCAATTTTTTGCAACGCTTCGACGCCAATCCATTTAAAGTGAAATTCCAAGATAATGAGTATATAATCGGCGAAGGCACTCCCTCATTTACTGTTAATATGAAGGAACCAATCCCTGTTAGTAAGTTAATGAGCAGTACCTCTATCGCCCTTGGCGAAGCCTATATGGACGGCACCTTAGATATTGAAGGGGACTTATATGATGCCCTTAATCATTTCTTAGGACAAATGGACCAATTTGCTACCACAGGTGATGTACTCAACAAATTAACTCACAATCCGCTTACAAAAAAGCACCAAGCAGAAGAAGTGCAAAGCCATTATGATATTGGCAATGACTTCTACTCTTTATGGCTCGATGACACGATGCAATACTCTTGTGCCTATTTTGAGCACCCTACCGATACTTTATACGAAGCACAAATGCATAAAATTGATCGCATTTTAAAAAAGCTTTATTTAAAAGAAGGTCTTCGCCTGCTCGATATTGGCTGTGGCTGGGGCTTTCTTCTTATCGAAGCAGCTAAAAAATATAAAATTAAAGGCACGGGCATCACCCTAAGTCATGAACAATATGAAAAGTTTCAACAACGTATCAAAGATAATCATCTCGAAGACTATCTTGAAGTGCGACTCATGGATTACCGTGATTTACCAAAGTCAGGGCTTGAATTTGACCGTGTTGTCAGTGTAGGCATGGTAGAACATGTAGGCCGTCAGAACTATCAACTCTTCAATGATTGTGTCGATTCAGTCCTCGTCAAAGGTGGCGTGTTCTTGCTCCATTTCATCAGTGGCATGGATGAAAAACCTGGTGATGCGTGGATGAGCAAATATATCTTCCCCGGTGGCATGCTACCTAGCCTTCGTGAAATGGTTGCAGATATGACAGAAGATAATTTCCATGTACTCGATGTGGAAAATCTCCGCAATCACTACAATCTAACCTTGCTCGCATGGGATAAAAACTTCCGTGCCCAACTGCCTAAAATCCGCGAAACCTTTGACGAACGCTTTATCCGCATGTGGGATCTATATCTAAACGGCTGCGCCGCCGCATTTTACAATGGCATGATGGACCTACATCAAATCTTAGCCACCAAAGGCATTAATAATGACTTACCTATCACACGTTGGTATTAACTATCAACTCATCACGTGTAGGCGCTAATTAGCAATGAAAACGTAAATTTACAGTGAGAACGTAAATTTATAGTAATAATATAAATTAAACAGGCTATCAAAGAGGTATGAACTGCTGCTTCTTCTCATTAGAATCCTTGCATCTAATCCTAAGAAACAACAGCCTACATACTCTTTGATAGCCTATTTTTATAATAAGGCCCACAACGCCGCCACAATTAAGGTAGGCAACATATTAGCAATCCGTATTTTCTTGTCCCACAATAAATTTACCCCTACAAGAAATATCATAAGCGAGCCCGTAAGAGAAATATTACTTAAAGCCTGTTCAGTAAGCCAAGGTGCAATAAATACAGCTAATAAAGTGACGGCCCCTTGCACAAAACCTACAGGGATGGCCGAATATATACAGCCCTTACCCATGGTAGTGGTCATAATCATTACGACAATACCATCCATCATAGCCTTTGCCAATAGAATTGACGGATCACCTGATGCATCTTGAATAGAGCCAATAATAGCCATTGCGCCAATGCACACCATGAAGGACGTAGTTAAAAATCCTTCTATAAAACCTCCATCGCCTTCATTTTTGCTCTTTACCTTGAGCCAAGTACCAAATTGTTCTAACCTCTTATCTAAATCTAATAGTTCCCCCTTAACAGTGCCAATAATAAAGGTAACAACAAGCATCATAATATGATTAGCCACAAAATGACCCTCTACAAATGCTAAGGATTCTTTAATAGCCCCTATAAAACCAATGAACAAAATACATACACTCATGGCTGCCATCAAGGTCTCTAGCAAGCGTGCTTTCAGATAGTTACGTGCCATAAGACCAATAAAGCCCCCTATAACAATAACTACCATATTTATGACCGTCCCCATACCAGGAACACCTTGAAACTGCATCATATACTTCGCCTCTTCTCTTTTCTCTATACATTCTTGCGGTTTTATACTATCATAAACACCATATATCGCTTTTCATCGCTTTGACAGTATAACTAGCCGCTCTCGCCCTAATGAAGGCTGGTACCATTCTCTCATGTAGCTAATTATAGCATAAAAAAGATATAAAAAGACCCCTACGCTCTAGGTATATCCTAGTTCAGTAGGGGTTTTAATACTTCCAACAAGTATCAGTCAAAAGTATAAGATATGGCGGAGGATTAGGGATTCGAACCCTAGCGACGGTAACCCGCCCTAACGATTTAGCAAACCGTCCTCTTCAGCCTCTTGAGTAATCCTCCATATTATGAAATTTTTCTCTATCACAAGAGTTAAATTACTAGAGTAGTATACCATTTAAATAAGAATTTTGTCAAGAATTACCGATTAAAATTTTACTAGCCACTGTTTTATTCCTTTTATCTTTTTCAGTCCACCATATCCAATACATATACAATTATATATAATAATAGTAAGGAGGGGCGTTCGTATGACTAATAAACAACTCGTATACTTTTTCTTTGATGACTCAGGTATTTTTCATAGCTCCAATCCTTCCGGCTATTTTGTATACGCAGGGTATATATTTTTTAGTAAATCTGAAAAAGACTCTGCCCGCCGCCAATATCAATCGCTAAACAAAAAAATCCGAAACAGCCTCCATAGACAGGATGAATTAAAAGCCTGTTCCTTGCGCAATACACATAGACGAGCCCTTTTAAATGTATTAAAAAAATATGAACGGCTCGCCCTCGTTGTCACGTTACACAATGTGCATTCCCATATTATAGAGGACAAATACGCTCGTGTACGCTATAAGGACTTTATACTCAAGCAGCTCATTAAAGAAAAAGTAAAACTACTCATTGCTCAGGGTAAACTAGATCCTAATCTAGACACGCAACTTATAATTAATATTGATGAACAGTCTAACGCCAGCAGTGGTATTTACGATTTAAAAACCGCTATCATAGAAGAATTTCGCCATGGCATTTCCAATTGGAACTACAATGCCTTCATGCCACCTATATTTACAGGGGAATTACTAGTGGATATTAAATATTGTCATTCTGACCATGAATATCTAATACAAGCTGCTGATATTTTAGCCAATTATATACATCATCAAAGTAAAAATAATCTTCCCATAAAGAAAATTTTTACCCTACACTTTCCCCAAATAGAGTACAACAACACGTCAACCTAGATATAAAATAGTAAAAAGAAAATTTTTATACCCGTTGCCAGACCTCATCCTCTATGTTACTATTATGTTACAGACAATATGTACTGTTCACATGTAACTGCGATGCGAAGCATTAAGTGTACTTTTTAGTGCACCGTACTACATGGAGCCCCTCCTAGATTTAGGCTTAAGGCCTAATCTGGAGGGGCTTTTTGTATACTACTTCTATTTAACTTCAAGTTGTATCATCATACCATTTTCTTCATGTTCTAAAATATGGCAATGAACCATGAAAATGCCTGGTTTCGTGAATTTTACTTTAAGTCGTACTGTTTCACTAGGGCTTACTAATATGGTGTCTTTTAAGCCCTGTTCACTTGGTGATACAGGCTTACCATTACGTGTTAACACTTCAAATTGAACTCCATGTATATGGAATGGATGAATCATGCCCATCATAGCATTATCAGCATTGGTAATATCCCAAATTTCCGTGCTACCTAATTTACTTGTTAAATCAACACGATCCATGGAGAATTTCTTACCATTAATAGTAACTGCTTCGGCCATACCAGACATGACTACATGTTTGTCTGCTTTTTGTTCATTAATAGACGCTACATTAGATTGTAAGTCTTTATATGTTTCAAAGTTCATATGCCAAGTAGGAATCGGTTCTACTGGGGCATTAGCAAAATTGGCACCCGCTCTAAATTGAAGCACTGTAACTGCCCCATCTTGAGTTACCAAGCTAGGGAGTTCACCTTTATACTGAGAGAAATCAATTAATAATTCTGCCCGTTCCCCTGGTACAAGCGTCACTTTGCGTTGTGATACAGGCGTATTTAACAGTCCTCCATCAACAGCAATTTTTGTAAAACGACTGCCATCACTTAAAGCAACTGTGTAATTACGAGCATTCGAGCCATTAAGAAGACGTACGCGAACTAATTTACGATTCACTTCAAAGTACGGATTAATTGTGCCGTTAACAACCAAGGTATCTCCATAAACACCATCAGCATTATATGCTTGGTCATAATCCCATTGATTTGTATCTGTAAACGTTCTGTCTTGAAGAACTACCGGAATATCATTGACACCATATTCCTGTGGTAATCCCAAATCAGCTTGCTTATCATCATTGATAATTATAAGACCAGCTAAGCCCTTATATACTTGACTTGCCGTACTCCCCATATTGTGGGGATGATACCAAGCCATCCCAGCCCCTTGTTGAACAGTAAATTCAATTGAACCAGTTCCACCATTAGCCTTGATTGGATAATGTGGGCCCCCGTCTACATCGGAACGAACTACGAGACCATGCCAATGAAAGGTTGTATCTTCTGGTAAATTATTTTGTAAATTAATTCGAACCTTTTCGTTCGTTTTCATAAGTAATACAGGTCCTAGCACATCGCCGTTGTAACCATAAGTAGCCGTAACGGCACCTTCTTTAATTGCACTATGACCACTTTGAGCCGTCACATTATACACCACACGGCCACTTTCATCAGCTTCCCCTTTTAGTACCGGTGGCAAAGCTAAAGGCCGTGCTGCTTGCGCAATAGCCTTAAATGGTACTACATCATCTACTCCATGACGCATCATGTGATGCCCATTAGAAGAGCCCATTTGATGTCCCATGGAATTGCCCATATAATGACTCATGGACCCCTCCATACTATGATTCATAGACATATCCATACCATGATTCATGGACATATCCATGTGATGCATTCCAGACTGGCCCATACTTTGGTGCATTTCTTCCATATGGTGAGCCATACCGGCTTCCATCATAGAATGCATATCTCGATCCATGTCAGGATGCATGCCTTGGCCCATTTTATGATGCATGCCCTCACCCATATCATGTTGCATCTCTTGAATCATATCTTGTTGCATTCCTTGATGCATAGAACTCATACTTTGATTGGCATATGCATGTCCCGTATATATGCTGCTTGTTAAAATAGTAGCTACTAACAATGCGGTGCGAAAATTTTTTCTAGATTGATTCTTTAATAGCTTCATATTATATCCTCCAAGTCATTTATAACTACAATCTAATTACAAACCCCATTTATTTTGTACAAATTTTACATAATGTACTGTTAACTAATTTGTTTTCCTATAATACCCAACTAGAGTATCCTATCCTAAGCTCTCCCCTATACTATCATCTCATAGCACTTTACTCAATAAGGGGGTATATAGTAACGAATTGTATCCCCTAACTAGCTAATCCAATATCCTCTGACCATACCATAAGAGCATAAAACAACACAGTAAAATTCACAAAATAAAATGTAAGTTCTATACAAATATAACGCTAGATCAAGTGCTACTTAATCTAGGGTTATATTTCGTGTATAGTGTACAACTTAAAATTGCTATTATACAGGATCTATGGCAATCCAAAAGTCTCTTTTCTTTTTCTCTATTTGCTACACACCTGTTTCAACAACCGGTGTAGCGCTCGTAGTATATACACCTTTAACCTAATGCTGACGGTTTATTTAGACTCTTGATTGTCACATCCACAGTCTAATAAAATACCAAAATTAAATTAATATCTTAAATAAACCAAGCCATTTCATCAGTCATATCTTTTGGTGTAAATGCTACTTTATGCCGTGGTCGATGTTTTCCACCTGATACTACATGAATACTAGGCTTATGACGTCTTACAGCAATATTTTCTGGTTCTGTTTCGTAAATAACCACATGTTCAGGTACATCGCGCTTAATGACTAAATTACAGCCAATACGGCTACCACTGCCTACCGTAATATCGCCTAGCACTTTCGTGCCAGCGCCGATAAGTACATCATTACCTACTGTAGGATGCCGTTTCACACGGCGTGAACTCATCCCCCCAAGGGTAACCCCATGGAATAAAGTCACATCATCTCCTACAATGGCAGTTTCACCAATCACCACGCCCATACCGTGGTCAATAAATAAACCGCGTCCAATCTGTGCACCAGGGTGAATTTCTATGCCGGTAGCATTCCGTGCATGCAACGCCACACGACGGGCCAAAAGTTTAAAGCCATGCTTATATAAACGATGGGCAAAGAAGTGCCAAAACAATGCTGTAATATGCGGATATGTCCAAAGCACCATGAGCACCGAAGTGGCTGCTGGATCAGAGTCCATAACTCGTTTAATATTATACCGAATAGATTTCCATAATTCTTTCATAGGGCCTCCCACACTTGAAGTTCCTAAGTGAATTCTTAGTCCCTAGTCCCCAGAAGTAAAGTCCCCCATAGTTGAGTCCTCTCTCATAGACCCAATCACTAGGTATTTACTGTGAAACCTCTTTTACTAAGCCCTTAATCACTTAAGCTTTTACGTATTCAACATCACCAAATTCGAGCATAGATAAGTATTTTTCAACTCCATCTGGAGCAATAGCAACTACTGCTACACCAGGGTTTTGAGCACCTAAATCTTTTGCTACTTTAATTGCTGCACCAGCAGAAATACCAATGCTAATGCCTGTTTCGCGCATAAATGTTTCTACTTGTGCAATCGCTTCTTCATCGCTTACAGTTTTAACTTCATCCATTAAGCTGCGATCAAAGTTTTCAGGAATAAAGCCAGCGCCAATACCTTGAATCTTATGCGCGCCACCTTTACCTTCAGAAATCATTGGAGAACCAGCTGGTTCAACAGCTACGGCTTTTACATCTTTTTTAAGCTCTTTTAATTTACGAGCCACACCAGTAAATGTACCACCAGTACCAATACCAGCAACTACGATACCTACATTAGGCACTTGTTCAAAAATTTCTGCCCCTGTAGTTTCATAATGAATAGCAGGGTTAGCAGGGTTAACGAATTGACCAAGTGTAACGGCAGATGGATTAGCATCAAGAATTTCTTGAGCTTTTGCAAGCGCACCTTTCATACCAGTTGCTTTTGGAGTCAAAATTAATTGAGCACCATATGCTTTTACTAATTCGCGGCGTTCTTTACTCATACTTTCAGGCATCAAAATCACTACTTTAATGCCAAGTACAGCACCTAACATAGCAAGAGCAATACCAGTGTTACCGCTTGTTGCTTCTACTAAAATAGTATCAGGTTTAATCAAACCTTTATCCTGTGCGTCTTTTAACATGCCATACACAGCACGGTCTTTTACGCTACCACCAGCATTGTATTTTTCTAGTTTTACATACACATTGCTGTCTTTAATTTGATATACTGGGGTATTACCAATCAATTGTAATGTATCATTTACAGGTTTTGTACTCATAATAATCTCTCTTCCTTTCAAAAATGACGATACGTATTACATACTGTTTTTAAATTCATAAATCTATAAATCCATGGTAAGTAGCGCTAAATTTCATACATTCAGAGATTTATAAATTTATAAACATGTGGAGCCTTTGTACCTTTGTAAAATTTTAATCTAAGGTTTAATGCAATAAAAAAAGCCCTCAGTCACTATTGTGACCAAGGGCGATAATCGCGGTTCCACCTTGATTCATCTAATGCACTTTTATTTAAGAGCATTAAATATCTCTAACTGTACAGGTCTTAAAGACTGTATACAGATTCGCTGTAACGGGCGACACCCGAAAAAAACTCCCCTACTACTCATCAGCGCATTATCAAGGGCGACTCCGTCAACCTCCATAAGCTTTGCCTTCATAACTCCAAGATGCACTTCCATATATGTCCTATGACCCGCTCTCACCGTCCGGGCTCTCTGCACATATTCTCATATATGTACTCTTCTCTTCATCGTCTGATTTCTATTCAAATCGTAAACCTACTATAACACTATGAATTAACCCTGTCAACTTCTTTTTTACAAGTTTATTTGCAAGGCCTCATTATAAATCGTTTTTCTTTTATTAATTCAGCTAGCAAAAAAGCCCATAAAAATGGGATTTTTCTATCATAGCCATACTAACAGTATAAGCTAAAATATAGGCGTAATCAATATACACTTGAATCTTGCTAAGCATATATAGACATATGTGGTTTACCATCCTTAAGGGGCATTGGCTTCTTTCCCTCTTTTTTCTTACCCTCTGTCTGAGGTGCCTTTGGTGCTTCTACCTTGTGATTATTTTCATTACCTACCGGTTTTTCTATTCTCTTACGCTCCTCATAGTCCTTTGCAAGGGCTATACGACGCTTCTCTTTAACTTCACTGCTTACAGTTGGCTTTTTGTGATTCTTTTCAAAAGTATCATGCTTTTTATCCTGGTTTCGATCTTGTTTCCTATCTTCTGCATTGTACTTCTTATCTTCTGCATTGTACTTCTTATCTTGTGTATTGTGCTTCTTCTCTTGTGTATTAGTCTTCTTATCTTGTGTCTTATCTAAATTCTGTAACCCATCCCACTGCATATAAATAGGACGATTGGCACCTTCATACGGCTCTACTGATGCTGCACTCACAATGAAACCAAATGAGTTAGCCCATAACGTAACTGCCGCCACTGGAACAATAAACACAAACTTCTTCATAATATAACCCTCCCTAATTTGCATTATTATGCTATTTTAAACCATTAGTTGCATTTTTATAACAAAGTTATTCCATCCTTTGTATCATAGATATACAGGTACATGCAACAATCTATATTAACCGATAGCCTGTTAATCTACCGGAGCATGCTTATACTATACGCATATTTTATGAGATAGCTGTGAATAGTCCGTGAGTATAAAATGAGTTTTTTCTAAAATTTTCTTCATTTTATTTTTGGGATATAATAGCATTTTTATGCGCATTGTATTCATCTTATAATCATGAAATTATTTTTTTGAAAATACAAATACAAATACAAATACAAATACAAATCCGAATTTAAATCTAACCCCAAACCTAATCCTTATCTTTACCCTCAGCTTAAAGCAACGGAAACTCTAAAAACTACTGTATCCAAATCTATACAGCTAATTACAAATAAAAAAGATGCCTTACGGCGGCGGATCACTAATAATAAGATAATGTATCTATCATTAGCAATAGCGCCACCTTGGCATCTTGCATATAAAACGAAAAGTGCCCCAGCCCTTAGGGAGGAGGCTGAGGCAAGGTGTTCGTACATGTTTGTACTCACGATTAGGTATAGGTATTTAGAGGTTTAACAAGTAGACTCGCATGATAGTAACTCCGGGATAAAGAGTTAAAACCAAGTGTAATCACTAGGGAAAGTGATTACTGTTCTCTTGTTATGTACACATTATAACATGTAAATCTAATAAATTCAATATGTAATTTCTATTTTTTTCGATTTATTTTTTGGACACATAAAAATTAACATAAATGCCCGCCACACAACGGTTTTTAGATAAACTCACACCATATTTTCCATACTTTAAAATAAAATCTTACTAAAATTTTACTACATTTACAAAAAATTTACGTGACATGTGCAACATGTAGTCAAAAATAATACTTTATATTTTACTGCACCATATGAATGACACACGTCAACATGTCCATCTACACAGTACATTTAACATTTTTGCAGTACATTTAGCATCTTTACAGAATATTCAACGGCCCAATTACGTAGTACTTAAATACACTCTCTTTTAATATCATCTTACTTGTGTCATTTTATAATTAAATAGCTACATTCTTATAAATGCTACTCTTTAATCATTTACTTTCTTAAGTAATTTTGGTTCTTAAGTCCGATCTTTATAAGATATATGTGCTTTAACCTGTTCGTCTATAATAGGCCAGGCCGTTTCGTACATATACCGATACCCCAATGTATTAGGATGTACATCACCAGCAAAGATAATCTCTTTTCGTGCATCCGCTGCTAGTAAGGCGTCATAAAAATTAATCACTACCAAGCCTTGCGCCTTTGCATAAGCTAAAATTAGTTCCCCATAGGCCTTTACTACGGCATTATCCCCATCAGGGTCAAAATCAATATGAGGTGGCAGACCCAGAATAGGTATTGCCCCAAGGGATTGAATATATGCCACATTTTTCTTCAACATGTGAAAACAATCTTCAGCCCTGCGACCTTGCAAAATATCATTGGTACCGCCCATGATGATAATAAAATCATAGGGAGTTTTTGTCATCCCACACTGGCACTCTAAATTATTATATATGGCCTGTAAAGTAGCACCATCCACACCGGCATTGCGAAGAATCCACGGACTAGCGCCCTTAAAAGAAGTCTCCTTCTCAACAGCTCGTAAGGCCTTAATACTCAGCTCAACCCAGCCTTCACCATAGGGCACATCATAACCTCGAGTGAGACTGTCTCCTATAAACAAAATATTCATTGTCCTACCCCAGCATTAAACATCTATCGTTAATTTCACGTATCTATTTCTTTACTTCGCATCCCCATCTTTATTTCACATTTTCTTACTTCACATATCCATCTTTATTTCACATATCTTCTTTATTTCGCATATTTTTTATTTTATGCAGCTATCGTTAATCTCACACAGCTTAAGCGTATGTTAATAAGTAACCTATGTTAATGTTAATGTTAATGTTAATGTGAATGTGAATAAATAGCCTATGTTAATGTGAATCTTGTTGTAATTTTTACTGGCCTTAACTTTTTATCTTACTTAAATTCTATTTGTTTTGCTTTAATAAAGGATCCGTCGTGCCATTCAACTCAAAAGCCTTAATGCGGTCAATGCAAGTACCGCAGGTGCCACAAGGGGTGTCGCCACCTTCGTAACAACTCCAAGTTAATTCATAAGGCACTTTAAGACCTAAGCCCACACCCACAAGTTGGGCTTTATTTTTATCCGCAAAAGGGGCCACCACTTTCACCTTTTCATAAGTCCCTATGTTAATAGCCTGACCCATGGCGGCAATAAAGGCTTCACTACAATCAGCATAGGCATTCCCGGCCGCATCATCAGCATGAGCACCAAGATAAATTTCAACCTCTTCCTCAGGAAACAAACTCATACCAAGTGCCGCCACGGCCGACATCATGAGACCATTTCGAAATGGCACATAAGTACTGACTATGCCAGTACCATCTTCCGCAATCTGTTTCGCATAACTCTTATGACTAATTTCATCTGTAGAGCCTTGCATGAGTGAAGAATTGGAATATTTTAAAATATTCGCTAAATTTAATTCATAATGAGGCACTTTATAATACGCCGCAATCTGTCTAGCACAAGCTAGTTCCTTATCATGTTTTTGACCATAAAAAATCGAAACCGCGGCTACATTCTCTGCCCCTAAACGATCAATAGCTAATGCTAAGCAAGTGGTAGAATCTACACCACCACTAGATAATACAATGGCTTTCATTTTATTCTCCTTATGTGTTTACATCATTCCCTGACCATATATAACTAAACCAATTGTAATGGCCAGGAGAATCAAAGTTACCAAGTAATCAAGGCCACGCATACCTACCTTAGCAACGAAGCTATGGTCTTCATTGCCAAAGCCGCGGAGTTCCAATGACAGCGCCATTGTTTCCGAGCGACCTAAGGATTTTAAAAGTAATGGCTGCATGATAGAGCCATAGGATTTACAGCGTTTTAAAAAGTTACTATCTAGTGCTAGTCCTCGGCATGCTTGTGCCTCTTGAACGGCCCGACTTTCGGCAATAAAGTCTGGCACAAAGCGTAAGGCCGCCGTAAACATAAAGGCATATTCATAAGGGATTTTACACTGTGTTACAAGAGCTGCCGTTAAATCCTGCAATTTAGTTGTCGCCAAAAGCATAATAAATACCATGGTCATACAGAGCATGCGAAGGCCTGTTACATAAGCCGACTCTAAAGTGCCGCCACCTACGTATTGCACTAAAGATAAAAATGCCGCAAAGACAGCCAAAGTAAGTACAGCCTTATATTGTTTTACCAATAAACCGGTTACGAGTAACAATACAAGCTCTAAGCCTAATAATAAAGAAAGTTCCAAGGATGTTTGAAGTAAAATAGCCCAAATAGAGAAGGCAATGGTCATTAATATTTTTGTAAATGGTACAAGTCGTTTCATAATTGCCTCCTATTTCATCATATCTACTGTATGAGCCTTCACTGCTGCACCTTGTTTTAGTGCTAACATGCGCTCTTCAAACTCAACCATGGACTTGCAATACCCAATCCCTGGTACGGCATCAGATAATTCTACACAAGCAGGCTTAGTCAATCCTAAATCGAATAAATCATCACGTTTGGTAAACAATTCTTCTGGTGTACCATCAAAGGCCTTGGTGCCATAGCCAACAATAATGGCTCGCGTACAATGACCAGCGATAATTTCCATATCATGAGTCACTAGTATAATTGTTAAACCTGTAGCGCGCAATGTTTCTAATAGTTCCAATAACTCTCGTGTTTCCTTGCCATCTTGACCACTCGTTGGCTCATCAAGGATTAAAATCTTTGAATTCATAGCCAATGCTGAGGCAATGGCCACCCTTTGTTTTTCACCGCGGCGCAATGTTGGTGGGTAGGCCTCTTTTAAATGAAGAATCCCTGTTTGCGCCAAAGCTCGATCTGTAATTTCACTAACCTCAGCTTTTGTATACCCTAATTGCTCGGGACCAAAAGATACTTCTGCCCCTACAGTGGGACGGAACATTTGGCGATCTGGCTGTTGAAATACATAGCCTATGAAACGGCCCCGATCAGCTGGTGCAAGTTTTGTAATATCTTCGCCATCATAATATATGTTGCCACCGCGAGGCTTTTCAAGCCCCATTAAAAGTCTTGTTACCGTTGTTTTGCCACATCCATTGCGGCCCCCTAAAGCGATAAACTCGCCTTCTCCTATGGTAAAATCCACATCATCAATTATGTCACGACCTGGCACATAACCAAATCGTAAGCCCTTCACTTCTAACATAGCATCCTCCTATTGGTGCTGTATCCAACTTTATCTTTAATTCTTCAATCCAGCTTTAGCAGCTTTTACACTGAGCCATGGCTCATTAAATGTATAGCCACCTTGTTCAAGACGCATATAAGTAACAAAGATAGAAGGCAACGCATCTACATAAATATTATGTTCATACATATAGCGCAAGGTCGCTTCTGCCGTATCATCACATTGTAAGGCCCCATCTACCATGAGAGCTACGCGATTGGCATAAGGAAGTACAGCCTGTAAATCATGGTCAATAACTACTACTGTGATGCCATAGTCCTTATTTAAACTGCCTACTAAACGATATAACTCTTCGGTCCCTTCTGGATCTAGGGAGCTCGTTGGTTCGTCTAATACTAAGATTGATGGGTTCGTAGCCAACACGGAAGCGATAGCCAAGCGTTGACGCTGGCCGCCAGAAAGGCTCGTGATTTTTCGCTCTTCCATGCCTTCAAGGCCGACTTGTTTAAATACGATAGCACTGCGTTCCTTAATCTCGTCTGGTGTATAACCTCGATTTTCCATGGCAAAGGCCACTTCTTCGCCTACTGTCATAGTGACGAGCTGCGTATCATAATCGGCTAATACAACGCCAATTTCCGTAGCAAGTTCTGCTATTTCTAATTGTGTTGTCGCCTTGCCATTAACAAATACCATGCCCTCCATACGGCCGCCATAAAATTTAGGTACCGCCCCAATCATGGCCATGCACAAGGTGGATTTACCACAACCCGCTGGACCTGTAATAACCAAGAAATCTCCATCATTAACAACTAAATTTACATCTTTAATCGCTGGCTCTTCCCTATGACCATAGTAATAAGTAAAATGTTCCATGCTGATTTTTCCATCCACCGCAGGCACTAATTCTAACTCACTATGATCACTGGTAATTACTTCATCAGCACTCGGTAAGTAGCCACGGCGAGCAAATAAACGCTGTGCGGGAATAAAAAGAAGTGGTGTTACTACAGCATTACAAAGGGATATGATTAAAACTAAAGGCCACATGCCTTTTAAATATACATCTAAAGGTAAATCTAACAATACATATAAAATACTAACAAATATGCCCCCAGATACTAAGGTACTAAAGAACCCAGACACAACTGGTGGTATTACATTTCGGCCTAATTTAACGCGGCTAAATAATTGTACTACAAAGGCACAAACAAGAGCCCCAGCTGGTTCACTTAGCAAATTAGCATAAGGAAACGCGGACTTAGAAGTCATCACATTAATAAGCGCTGCCACAAGACCAATCCCTACCGCTTGCCGATAATTAGGGCGGGTTAAGTGAATTGCTACACAGTACGTAGCAATCATCCAATTCGGCGTAATCCCCGCCACACTAGGGCTCACTAAGTGTAAAATAGTGCCCAAGGCGAGCATCAAGGTACTTACTGTTACCCAGCGAAACTGACCGCCTTGCATATGTGTATATACTAATTTTGAAACATCAGTCACTCGTTCCATCATAAACCTCCTAAAAAAGGGTATAAAAAAAACCTTCCAATCCAACTAATACAAATGTACTAGGGACGAAGGTTACTCCGCGGTGCCACCCCAATTGATTCAATACGAATCCGGCTCACTACGTACGGCTCATCATAGAAAGTGATAGAACTGTAAAAGAATTACATACATAGCAAACGCTCTTATATATTGCTCTTCCTATCTGGCGATACGCGCTCCTTTGTTAACGGTCAGAGACGACCGGTGGTACCTACTCAAATTCGGGCCACATCTCCCAGGGCCATTCCTTACAATGTCCAGCATCGGGCTTCCACCACTCCCAACTCGCTGTAGCTGACTACTTATAAGTACTCTTCCTGTTCGTAGATGATGTCTTTATGTTTTGCTTAATTATACACACAAGAAAATACTAAGTCAATAGGAAGATATGTATTTTTATTAATTTGACAAATGTCTCGCTATATACTACTATCATAACGTAGTGTGAAGCACCTAGCTTTTTATAGAGCCCTACTTTGGAATGAAAGCGCCATAGAGGCTAATATCAAATGGTATCGACTCAGAACTGTATTGATATTGAATCATGCCGCATCATATCCTACACAGTATGCCTAGTAACAGCCATTCACTTACAAACGCAATATTCGCTTGGATCAATTAGACCGGGACGAGACGCAACAAAAGAGATTTTTCATGCGCATTTCGGGCCGAAGTGCGCCTTTTTTTATATGGGACCAGTCTGCTTTAGCCTGGCCCTCTTACGCGTTAGCCGTACCGGAATTCACTTTATTACACAAAGTATTCAATTCCTGTAAAGCTAGCGCGTTTTCTTTTGTTCCCTATCCGGCAGAAAGGAGAATTATGAATCTCGGTATTATCGGTGGTGGTAAAGTGGGGACTACCTTAGGCCTCTACTTAAAAGACCAGCTTCGAGGAATTACGGCGCATTCTAAAGAATCATCAGAAAAATTAGCGACCTATTTTAAGCTCCCCCCCCCCTATACTAATGAAGAGTTAGTACAGGTAAGTGATGTCATTTTCATTACCGTTCCCGACCGAATGATTGGCCCTATGGCTTATGAATTAGCCCAATCCATAGGAAAAAGACTTCAGCCCAATCAAAGCCTACAAGGCAAGACGTTTCTACACTGCAGTGGCAGTTTAGGCCTAGAAACACTGGCCCCCTTGCAAGCATTAGGGGCATCCACCGGGAGCCTTCATCCCTTACAAAGCTTTGCGATTCATCCTCTAGAAAGAACTCGCCCAGATACACCCCCACACCTAGATAGTATAACGGATCTCAACGGTGTGTTCATGGCCCTAGATGGTGATAACCAAGCCCTCCAAGTTGGTGAGGCCATCGTCAATTTATTAAAAGGTCATGCCTTTCACGTGCCGGCCCAGGAGCGTCCGCTCTATCATGCAGCCGCCTGCCTTTGTTCTAATTATGTAGTTACCTTAGAAACACTGGCTACTAAACTCATGAGCCGTTGGGCTGGTGAGCATGCTTGGGAAGCCTTACGGCCCTTATTTGAAGGTACTGTTAAGAATCTAACACAAGAGCCTCCCCCTAAGCAAGGGCCCAATCCTGCCGCAGCGTTAACAGGGCCTATTGCGAGAGGTGATAAAGCCACTATTAAGAGTCATTTAGACCAAATGCCAGTAGAGTTAAAAGAACTCTATTGTGTATTAGGCCGCTATACTACAACTATCGCCGTAGAACAAGGATATATTGATTCATCCACAGCCCAATCCTTTGAAGCACTATGGCAAGAGATGTTAACTAAGTAAAGTAAACTATTCTACCCTGTAAGGAGGCAATTATGCTACTCAATACCCCTGAAAAAGAATCTCCCAGAAAACCTGTGACGGTCAGTACCATTCGCACTATGAAGGCCCATAAAGAACCTATTTCTATGATTACAGCGTATGATGTTGCCATGGCTCGCAATGTAAATGAAGCAGGCATCGACATGATTTTAGTAGGCGATTCCCTAGGCAATGTAGTCCTCGGCTACCAATCCACGGTACCTGTTACTATGGACGAAATGATTCATCACACCAAAGCCGTGATGCGCGGTAATAGTACCGCGCTGGTAGTCGCTGATATGCCATTTATGAGCTACCAAGCTAGTCTCTCTGACGGCCTATATAATGCAGGTCGCTTACTAAAAGAAACAGGTTGTACCGCTGTAAAATTAGAAGGCGGCAGTGAAGTCTGTGAGCTAGTAGAAAAGCTCACCACCGCAGGCATTCCTGTTGTAGCCCATATTGGCTTAACCCCACAATCGGTAAATCAATTAGGGGGCTTTAAAGTACAAGGAAAAGACCTAACAGCAGCCAAAAAGCTCCTAGCCGATGCCAAAGCCCTAGAAGCAGCCGGTGCGTTTGCCTGTGTGCTAGAATGTGTACCTGCTGCCTTGGCCGCATCCATTACGGCAGAACTTAATACGATGGCCACCATTGGCATTGGTGCAGGCCATGGTTGCGATGGACAAGTCCTTGTTTGCAATGATCTACTTGGTGTAAGCACAGGCTTTTGTCCTAAATTTGTAAAACAATATGCCAATTTGCATGATATAACGGTTAACGCTGTAAAAGAGTATATTGCAGATGTAAAATCTCGTAACTTTCCAGCCCCAGAACATACCTTTAAAATAGATGATTCTGTGCTAGAAAAACTATATTAATCTTTGAAAGAAGGACATACTTATGAAATGCATTCACACTGTAGCCGAGCTTCGTCAAGAAATTCAAAATGCTAAATTACAACAAAAAACCATCGGTTTAGTTCCTACTATGGGCGCGCTTCACGAAGGCCATGCATCCCTTATTAAGGCTGCACACGAAGAAAATGATATGGTCGTAGTCAGTGTATTCGTCAACCCTACCCAGTTTGGCCCTGGCGAAGACTTAGATGCTTATCCACGTACCTTAGAAGCCGATTGCCACTTAGCCCAAGCCATGGGGGCCACCATCGTCTTTGCCCCTTCCCCTAAGGAGATGTATCCCAGTGATGAGCCTACTTGGGTCGAAGTAATGGGGGATATTACTAAAGTGCTTTGCGGACGCACCCGCCCTATCCATTTCAGAGGGGTTACTACAGTCGTTACCAAACTTATCAATTTAGCACAGCCAAATCGAGCCTACTTTGGACAAAAAGATGCACAGCAAGTGGAAGTACTAAAACGACTCGTAAAGGACTTATTCATCCCCGTTGAGCTCCGCATCATGCCCATTGTGAGGGAAGCTGATGGCCTTGCGAAAAGTTCCCGCAATACCTATTTAAGTCCAGAAGAACATAAAGCAGCCCTTATTTTAAATCAAAGCCTTAAGGCCGCTCAAACAGCCTTTGAACAGGGCGCGCACGAAGCTGACAAATTAGTGGAGTTAACTAAAACCTCTATTCAAAGGGAACCAAAAAGTCAAATTGATTATGTAGAAATCTATGCCTTACCAGGCCTTACAGCACCTCGTACACCTATGACAGGAGCACATCTTCTTGCTGTCGCTGTAAAATTTGGCACGACGCGCCTCATTGATAATGTCATTTTAGAAGAAAAATAAAATTACCAATCTAGAGACATCATATAGTAAAAAAGCTCTCTCTGAGTAATAATAAAATAACCAAAAGCCAGTTCGAAGAGATGTAGGTTATTTAGAAAAACTAAGATAGAAGATAGAAATAGAAAACACATAATAAACTAAAAGGAGTCTGTATGTTATACAATATGTTTCATGGAAAAATCCATCGTGCCACTGTAACGAAAGCTTGTCTTGAATATATGGGGAGCATCACCATTGATAGTGAGCTCTTAGAATTATCGGGCATTTTACCTGGAGAACGCGTACAAATCGTAGACAACAATAATGGTAATCGTCTAGAAACCTATGTAATAGCTGGTGAACCAGGAAGTGGTGTGATTTGCCTAAATGGCGCTGCCGCACGGAAAGTACAAGTCGGTGATACGGTCATCATCATCGCCTACAGCCTTATGACAGAAGAAGAGGCCAAAACCTTTGAACCAAAGGTTGTTATGGTCGATGAACATAATCATCCCATCAATGTGCGCGGTACAGAAAAAGAAAGGGAAATCGGCTAATACAGTCCCATAGCCGCACATAACAAAAACCTCTAGACTCTATATGTTGTGAACGTCTCATATTAGACCTTATATCTAACCTGAGAACATCAGTTCAAACCAACTATAGCGTCTAGAGGTTTTCTATTTTTTCTAGTTTTATTTTTCTAATTTTTTTATTTTTAGTTTGTAACTAGCTTCTTAATTATTGGAAATAATGTTGCTTAGTCACAGGGTCATACGTAGGCACTGGACCATATTCGTTAGGGAATGGTTTTGTATTTAAACAACCCACAACAATGCTACCAACACCGCCGAATAGACTCGCTAAAAGGATCCACCAACCAGCATAGCCCGCATCATGCAAACGGCGTACAGATACACCTAAGCTTGGCAAAACAAGAGCAAGAATTACAAGACCAGATAAAATATCGGCCCCTTCGTCATCCCCAATAAGAGCACCTAATAGAGCGGCAATAAAGACGATAATAAAGGTAGCTAATGTGAAATACCAATACTCCTTACGACTTGCACGGCCTGTAAAGCAAAAGTACTTCTTAGTTAAAATCATCATAAAATTATCAATAAATGGAGGTGCACTTTCCCAATTAGGTGGTAATTGTTGGTACCCACCTTGTTGGTACGCCCCTTGAGGTTGACCATAACCTTGTTGTGGCTGTTGGTAAGAACCTACTTGATTTACGGGAGCACCTACAGGACCATTTACTTGACCTGCTGGGCGATTGCTCACAGGATTCGCTGGTGCTGAACCATTATTTTGTGCTGGCTGCGCTAAATGCTCACCGCAATTAGGACAAAAGGCTGCACCATCATTAATTTGCTTTCCGCATTCTGGACAAAACATCATATGCCTCCTTATAAAATAAATATAATAAGTTCAAACTAGTATATCATATACATAGAGTATTTAAAAATTTTGCCCATGTCTCTGACTATGTGGCACATAATATCTAAAATCGGGTAAAGGCCCAAATTCATTAGGCTGAGGATCACTCTCTAAGCACATGAAGACTAGCAATACAAAACTTCCTATGCCTGTTAATCCTAGCAAAAGCCATAAGGTACTGCGCCCTGTATCATGTAAGCGCCTGGCCGTAACGGCCAAATTCGGCAAGAAGAACACCATCGGTGCAATGTAAAGGCTAATTCCTAAAGTAAAAATAGCCGTTACTATAGTGATAACTAATGTAGCCAATTGAAAGTACCAATATTCTTGCCTAGTAGCACGACCTTCAAAATTTACAAAATTATCTAAAAAGCACCATTTAAAATTCTCCACAATGCCAGGAGAACTCACCCATCCAGCGGGATATTTACTATAACCATAAGTTCCTTGAGAATTATAAGGCCCTTGAGAGTTATAAGTCCCATAGGCTCCATTAGTCTGACCTGCACTATACCCCGCGCCATACCCTGTGCCATTAGGAGCAGCAGGTACCTGCATACCATTAGTAACAGTAGGTACCTGCGTACTATTAGCAACAGTAGGTACTTGCGTACCATTAATAGGGGGTAGCGAGCCATTTACTCCATTCGGTGGCGCTGCTGGATTCATTACATAGGGATGACGAATCGCTCCCCATTGCGAATGGCCTTGTGCCCCACCTGGCGAATTAGGTGAATAGCCCCGTGATTGCGCCATGGGTTGACCTGCACCATTATGTCTGCCTTGGGGGCCTTGTATGGAGCGGTTCATATGAAGTTGCGAACCACAGTGTGTACAAAATGCCGATCCTTCATTTACGGCCTTACCACATTGGGGACAAAACATGGTATCACCTCTTTTCCATAATATCCTATCATAAACTTTTTATCATTTAGCTTCATTATACACTATCTATTAACCTGCATAGTATGTATAATCTGGCAAAAGTCCGTATTTATTAGGCCCCGGATTACTTGGCAAGAACATAAATACTAAAATAGCAATACTCAAAAGTGGCACAAAACTAATCAAGAGCCACCAACCAGAGCGCCCCGTATCATGTAAACGACGTACTGTAACCCCTAAATAAGGCAATAAAAATGCCAAATTAAGTAGACCCGCCGCAGCATAGGAAATAATGAAATTATCAAAAATGAGACCAATTAATGTAATAATCAACAAACTCACTACGCTATTAGCCAAGGCAAAGCGCCAATATTCACCGCGTGTAGCCCGTCCTGTAAAGGATGCATATTTCTTGGTCATGCACATTTTAAAATTAGGAATCAGCGCCAAGCAACCTACCCAATTAGGTGGATATTGTCCATAGGCACCGGCCTGTGGACTCCCATTCATGCCCCCATTTATAGGTGCATTACCTTGCATTGGGGTTACTTGTGCTGGTCGATTTTGGCCAGGAGTAGGCATGGGTTGAACTGCCCCTGGTTGACCTAGTCCCATAGGAGCACCCGTGGGTTGCATAGGACGGGGGCTATGAGCCTGATTTGCCATTGGCGTTGCTTGAGCCGGTCTAGGAGGCGCCGGTGGTACAACCCTACCTACTCCAGGGCCGGCATTAGATGCCCCTGTAGTTTGTTTAAATTGATTGCCACAAGCAGGGCAAAACTTAGTGCCCTCAGCAACTTGTTTTCCACATTGATTACAAAACATGTATATCACTCCTCTACTACCAGCTTAGATTATTCTTTAACTTCATCGTAAGCACATGACGCACCGCATCATCAAGGCGCTCTTTGGAGATCTCCCCATTGCGCACGGCTTTTAAAATCGCATTATATCCTTCAATAGCATGGTCATATTCCTGTCCAATGAGAACAATATCAGCTCCTGCTTGGATAGTTTTTACACTCATTTCGCCAAAGCTGTAATGATTAGCTACGGCGCCCATTTCCATGTCATCAGTAATAATAACACCCTTATAGCCTAACTGCTTGCGAAGTATATCCTGCATAATTATTTTAGATAAGCTAGCTGGTGCCTCACTATCAAGCCCCGTATAAGTAGCATGACTTACCATCACCATGTAGTCATTATTGTCTACAGATTTAATCATTTCTTCAAATGGTTTTAAATCCGTTGCCCACATATCTTCTGCTGTAACATCTAACACATTACCCTCTTTATGAAGATCTGTAACGGTACGTCCAATACCAGGAAAATGTTTGAGCGAATAAATAAGCCCCGCTTCATGATAAGACTGCCCTACAGCTTTTACGAAAGGTATTACACTCTCTGCATCAGTACCATAGGAGCGTTTATCGCCAAGGCCTATATCAGCCACCGGTGCAAAATTTATATTAAAACCTAACGCTTTTAATTCTTTGCCACTCGTACTCGCTAACTCAGCGGCCTTACTGACCTCCCCTTGGCCAAGAATTTCTGCGGCTGGCACATTCGTGAGTTCCTCACTCATGCGTTCTACTAGGCCCCCTTCTTGGTCAACAGCTACAAAGAGCGGTACTTTTTCACTTTGCCGTGCTGTTTTTTGCAAATCCTTGATGAGCTCAGACACTTGTGTCTTTGATTCCATATTGCGGTCAAATAAAATGACCCCACCCATCTTGTATTCACTGAGCATATAGGCTACATCATCACTTACTTTAGTGCCTTGCATGCCAAATAAAATGAGCTGCCCCACTTTATCTGCATCACTCATAGATTCCATTAAGGCATCTACTTTTTGCTCCGCTGTAAGCTCTTGTTTTTGCCAAATCTCTTCCTTAGGCGCTTCCGATGTGGCCTTGCCACAGCCTACTAAGCCCAACACTAAACCCGTTAATAAAGCAAGGCTTAGGACCTTGCGCACCGGTCCCTGCCAAAATTTAAATCTCTTCATCAATTAACTCCAACCTCCTATAGTTGTCTTGCTTCAATGCTATCAATAAGCCAACGGTTATTTACTTTTACCATCGTAGCTTGTCCTGTAAAGGATCGTTTTACTGTACCACTGCCTTCATAATCTGTAGCATGAAGAACGAAGTTAATTACGATTTGATTATTATTTTGAGACACCACATTCATGGAGTCCACGACACTTTCCTTAGTCGTAGCAAAGCCGCTGGCCCAAGCATTTACATCGCCAGCTTGGTTTTTAAATTGATCTGTAAATTGATTATATGCTGCTGTATAATTACGAGCTGTAATATATTGATGATATTGATTAAATGCGCGCTGTGCCTGTTCTGCATCCACCTTGAGAGGGTCTGGCTTAGGTGCTGGCGTAGCAGTTTGCACTGGCGTAGGCGTTGCTGTTTTCCCCTTTGGCTCCGTTTTTGATGTATCACGCTTATGTGAATCCGTATCGCGACTATCCTCATAGGTATATTCATCAAAAATACCATATTCGTCCCCAAAGCTATTACTTGCACTCATGAAACTACTGAACATAAGCATCCATGACGAGCCCCATAATACAAAAACTAAAATGATGGCAACAATAATATGGACTTTGTCATTGCGCTCATATAGTTTACGTCCCTGTGGTCCCTGACCACCTGGTATACCGCCTTGTGGACCCCCTTGAGCAGGCATGCCTTGCTCTGGTAATGGCCCTTGACCTGGTTGGAAGCGCTGACCTCCTTGAGGACCCACCGGTTGCCCCTGTTGACCACGTTGAGGACCTACTGGTGGCTGTCCCCCTTGTACAGAGCTAGCACCATTTGTATGCGCCGACTGAATAGGCGGTATTGGAGGTGTTGGAGGCACTGGTGGTACAGGAGGCATTGGAATCCCTGTAGAAGAATCCTTATCTCCTGCTGCCTGCACTGATGCCGACTTTTCAGCCGATGCTGTAACGGCCCCTGCTTTAGAATCTGAACCAGCCCCTGTGGTAGAAGCGGAACCAGCCCCTGCAGTAGAAGCGGAACCAGCCTCTGCAGTAGAAGCGGAACCAGCTTCTGATTTCATATTAGATGCTACAGATGATGCCCCGTCGACTGTGCTATCTGTCTTTACGTCTGATACTGTAGCTACTCTGCCCTCTGCACTAGCCTGTGATGACAAGCCTGTATCGGCAGTTGAAGATGTGCCAACACACCCCTCTGGTGATGTAGTTGTACTAGCCGATGATGGAGTAGCGGTACTGACCGCTGATGCTGTAGTCGCACTAGCCGATGATGCTGTAGCTCCACTAGTTGATGATGCTGCATCTAAACTGGTAGCACCTGCTACGGCTTCATTGACTAAGTTACCTCCACATTGACTACAAAATTTCCCCTGCGGCTGTTCATGGCCACATGACTTACATTTCATACCAAACACTCCTTCCTAACACTGCTATGATGAAATGATTATTTTATTTCCATTCCTATTTTATTTCCATTCCTATTTTATTTCTATTTTACTTCTATTTTACTTCCTTAACATAATATGTATAATCTGGCAAAGGTCCATATTGATTACTAAATCGCTGACTTTTCCTCAAACAAAGGAGCAAAAATATAAAGGACATAACATCAGCCACTATGAGTAGAGGCAATAAAAGTTGTCCCGCTTCATTAGGCCCTATCAAAAAGCTAATAACACGACTCGGTATTTCTAGTAAAATCCAAAAAGCACTCATCCCCGAATCATGGAGTCGTCTAATGCCAGCACTAAGAACGGGAATCGTAAAGATAAAAATCATGCCATAATATACTATATCTAGTAAGGGATCTGATTTTAATAATAAAGCCCCCACTTCAACTAACACGGACAAAGTTAAAATGACTAAAATAAATCGAAAATACTCCGCTCGCGTCATCCGTCCTGAAATATCGTTAAATTTAGACGTCATAGACTCTTTAAACACCGACCAGATATCAAGTGAGCCTACCCATGGTCCCATTTGCCACTCATAGAGAGGATATCCATATGGTGGACCCCCTGGAGGCATCATCCCATAAGGGGGATAGCCATTGGGTGGCGTCCCATATGGGGAAGCTCCACTAGGCGGCATTCCATTAGGAAAATACCCATTTGACTGTGTCCCATATGGTGAGGCTCCATTAGGCGGCATTCCATAAGGGGAATAGCCATTAGGTGGTGTCCCATATGGCGAAGCTCCATTAGGTGGCGTTCCATAAGGGGAATAGCCATTAGGTGGTGTCCCATATGGCGAAGCTCCATTAGGTGGCGTGCCATACGGCTGATGTCCATCTGGTGGCGCCCCATAGGGTACCTGCCCCGTCTGTTCAGATTCAGCACCAGTAAATGCTTCGTCACTCTTTGCCTGCGCGGTCGACCCTGCATCTTTATGTTTCTTTACCACGGGACGCCCACAGCGAGGACAGAATTTACCATCCTGAGGAATTTCATGTCCACAATAAATACAAAACATTGTATTCCTCCTATTCTTCTATAAAAACCCCTAGTACTGCGAGGGCTATAATACAAATAATGATAAGAAATGCAATCCACCCTGAGTCATTGCGCCTATATATAGGGCGAAATGAATTAGACCCAGGCGCTTGGGTATTTTGCCAAGGCTGCCATGGCTGTCCTGATGGCTGCATTGGTTGCAACCCTTGTTGTCCTTGTTGAACTCTTGATGATTGTTCTGCTGACTGCGCAGAATAAGGGTTGTGATGCCTCTGATTCTCTACTGCAGGGTCTTCTGTTGAATTTTCTATATTTGAATGTTCTGTACTAGAATTCGCTCTATATAAGTTCTCTGTATTGGAGTTCTCTGCATTTGAATTCTCTGTATTAGAACTCTCTATATTTGAGCTTTCAGTATTGAAGTTTTCAGTATTGGAGTTTTCTATACGTAAATCGTCCGCCCCATCCGCTTCCATCCATTCATCATGAGTGGGTACTGATTCGCTGGTAGGACTAATTTCTGGTTCACCATGCAGTACTTGCCCGCAGCGATTACAAAACCGCTCTCTTTCATCCTTACTTCCACAATTTGGACAATCCATAATCTCCCCCCTCATCGATTCCTATATCTTTATAAAAAGCTTATACTGTATAAATACCATATGGAGTAGTAAAACTCCTCTTAATCTGCTTATATTAGCAAAAATTAGTCACAATAATGCCAAATTTAGCTTCAATAAATGTTAAAATTTCATTTTATTTTTATACTTTCTATTATACCTAAATTGTTGATAAAAATCTTCAAAAAAATATATAAAAGCTGTAACAGAATGAATCCTATGCCCTTCATTTTGTTACAGCTTTTTTCATGCGTTTCTCTTATTTTTTATTTTTCTTTTTTACGGACTTAAGAGCAGAAAAATGGCTCCATCACTTAAGCTATATACTTAAACCATACACTTAAACTATATACATAGACCACATACTCAGGCTATATACTTAGACCACATACTTAGGCTATACAATTAAGCTCTACACTTAAACTAAACTATAAACTTAGGCCATACAATTAGGCTCTACAATTAAGCCATATATTGTATGACCGCCTGTGTCATACCTTCTGTATTTACTTTAATCATCCCTGGCTTATATATATCTCCGGTTCGATAGCCTGCTTCCAAAGCTTTTTCTACAGCCCTTTCAATAGTATCTGCGGCCGTGCTAGCCCCTAAGGAGTAGCGACAAAGCATGGCTGCCGATAAAATGGTGCCCAATGGATTGGCAATGCCCTGTCCTGCAATATCTGGAGCAGAACCATGAATTGGTTCATATAAAGCTGTGCCCGTTCCCATAGAAGCAGATGGCAATACGCCTAGTGAGCCAGATACTACTGCGCCTTCATCACTTAAAATATCACCAAATAAATTTGTCGTCACAATCACATCAAATTGTGCTGGATTTACAACTAATTGCATGGCCGTATTATCTACATATAAATAATCCATAGTAATATCTTGATTAGCCTCAGCCTTTTCTTGCGCAATAGTGCGCCATAATCTAGATGAGGCCAATACATTGGCTTTATCTACACTAGTAACATGGCCCTTGCGCTTACGAGCCGTTTCTATGGCTACGTCCATAATGCGTTCCACTTCATACCGTGCATAGGTCTCCTTATCCCACGCTGCCTCATTCGGCCCCGCACCACTTGCTTCAGAGCGCTCGCCAAAATAAATGCCCCCAGTCAATTCGCGAACAATCACGAAATCTACAGCCTGCACTAACTCAGCCTTTAATGGAGAGTATTCCCGAAGGGAGGGGAAAATTTTGACTGGTCGTAAATTACAAAATAAACCTAAGGCTTTACGAAGACCTAAAATAGCTTGCTCCGGACGTAAGTGAGGGGCCACAGTATCCCATTTAGGCCCGCCCACAGCACCGAGCAACACTGCATCTGCATTGTTACAAGCTTCAATAGTATCCTTTGGTAAGGGTTCCCCATAGGCATCAAGGGCTGCACCACCAGCCTTTTTTTCAATCCAGTTTACTGTAATTCCTTCCTTAGCCAAGGCGGCATCCATAACTTGACGTGCGGCATAAACAATTTCACTGCCAATGCCATCACCATCAATGGCCACTACCGCTTTATGTATACTCATAAGCCATTCCTCTATTCTCTCTAATTTCTCAAACACTTTAGTTCTATCGCTTTAACACTAGGCTTTAATTCTAAGCCCTAATTATTCTTTTAATGATCCTGTACTTATGCTCGCTCCTTCGCAAAATTAACTAAGCCCCCAGCTTTTGCAATGTTTTGGATAAATGGCGGCAAGGCCGTGCCCTCATATATCTCTCCAGTACTTATATTGTGAACTTTACCTGCCCCTAATTCGACACCAATCCTATGATCAGGCGCTATCCGATTCACAGCGTCACCAATTTCAATGACCGGAAGACCTATATTAATGGCATTACGGAAAAAAATCCGCGCAAAGCTGTGCGCAATAATGCAAGGCACACCATTCGCTTTAATAACAGCTGGTGCATGCTCCCGTGATGAACCACAGCCAAAATTTTTACCTGCCACCATAATATCACCAGCTTCAACTTGTTGAGCAAAGCTTGTATCAATATCTTCCATTGCATGAGTGGCTAATTCTGTCATATCAGCAATAGCTAAATAACGCGCTGGAATAATTACATCTGTATCTACATTGTCGCCATAGCGCCAAATTTTACCTTCAAAATCCATAGGTCCTCCTTATACTCTGCTATTACAACCTAATCCCCTACTATTACAACCTATTTTCACATCTAGCCCCTACATCTTTTACTATCTAACGCTACCCAGTCTTCTCGCCCCCAAAGCAATCCATATCTCTACACTCTAAATATA
This sequence comes from uncultured Veillonella sp., assembly GCF_937981445.1. GTDB lineage: Bacteria > Bacillota > Negativicutes > Veillonellales > Veillonellaceae > Veillonella_A. Next base: position 175,777 of record NZ_CALJON010000008.1, read on the forward strand.
GCCCCATCAAATGCCCCATAGCATCAAGTTCTTCAATACACTCCCATATATATTCGTTAATGCGCCCCAACCTCTTCAGGTCCTGCAATGCGTCCAAGTATAGCGCTCGCCGCCGCCACATAAGGGCTAGCTAAATAGACTTCGCTATCCACATGACCCATGCGCCCTCTAAAATTACGATTCGTCGTTGATACAGTTCGTTCGCCCGCTGCCATAATCCCCATATAGCCCCCCAAGCAAGGGCCACAAGTAGGCGTGCTCACAGCACAACCAGCGGCTACAAAAATATCGACTAAGCCAGATTTAATCGCTTGATCATACACAGCTTGACTTCCTGGCACTACGATACAGCGTACAAAATCGGCCACCTTTTTACCTTTAAAAATAGAAGCTGCAGCCTCTAAATCTTCATAGCGCCCATTAGTACAGGAACCTATAACCACCTGGTCAATGGTAATATCTTTAGCGATTTCATTAATATAATGTGTATTTGATGGCAAATGTGGAAACGCCACTACAGGCTGCAAGGCCCCAAGATCTATAATAATATGCTCGCAATATACCGCATCAGGATCTGCTTCAAGAGGCGTGAACTGCCTTGTTACACGGCCTGTAACATACTCTTCTGTCACCGCATCATAAGGAAAGACGCCACATTTACCACCCGCTTCAATCGCCATATTGCAGATTGTTAGACGATCGGCCATGGTCATATGGGCCACGCCAGAGCCAGTAAACTCTAAGGCTTTATAGCGAGCCCCATCAACGCCGATTCGACCAATCAACTCAAGAACAATGTCCTTGCCCGTTACCCAACGATTGGGCTGCCCCACAAGTTCCACTTTAATGGTCTCAGGTACTTTGAACCAAGTCTTCCCCATAGCCATAGCCACTCCTGCATCAGTAGAACCTACACCAGTAGCAAAAGCACCGAGCGCACCATATGTGCAAGTATGAGAATCCGCCCCGATAATCATATCCCCAGGAGCTACTAGGCCCTGTTCAGGCAATAATACATGTTCGATTCCCATGCGACCTACTTCAAAATAATGAGTAATGCCTGTTTCTCTTACAAAATCACGCATTATTTTAGCTTGCTCCGCTGATTTAATATCCTTATTAGGTGTAAAATGATCTGGTACTAAATAAATCCGTTCTGTATCAAATACAGGCTTACCAATTTTTCTAAACTCCTTAAGTGCTGGTGGGAATGTAATATCATTCATCAAAATAGCATCTAATTGACACTCTACAATCTGTCCCGCTTTTACTTCTGCCACGCCTGCATGACGGGCCATATTCTTCTCTGTTATCGTCATTCCCATAACAATAGCCTCCTCGAACTTTCTCTTTTCCCTCTTTTTATTTAAAAATTGCCTATTCATCTCATTAGCTTACGAAATAACACCTATTTTAATATCTAGAAGTGTAAACAAGTACCTCATCAGTCTTAAGATGTAACACCTATCTTAGTATCTAAAAGTGTAAACAAGTATCTCATCAGCTTAAAATGTAACACGCATCGTATCAGTTTACGATATAAGGCTCATCTCATTCTCTATTTCTTCTTTTAAATAAATGTAATTCACTGCATTAATATAGGCCAATACGCTAGATAAAATAACATCCGTACTCATGCCCCGGCCATTATATTTTCGCCCTTTATATTCCACCGTAACCTGCACTTCCCCTAGTGCATCCTGGCCCTCTGTAACAGCTCGCACTTGATAATTTTTTAAAATGATTGGCAAACCAATCACCCGTTCGCAAGCTTTAAGCGAAGCATCTACGGCGCCATCACCAACGGCCGCGTCTTCACGAATCCCCGTAGGCGTCTGTAACCGCACATCGGCGTAAGCATATCCACGCTCATTTGAATGATAATGATGATGTACTAGTTCTATCGCCTTGGTATGGTCAATAGTGTCAATAACCAGGGCTAACAAATCTTCATCAAAAATTTCTTTTTTACGATCTGCCAAAGCTTTAAATTTAACAAATAAATCATTGATCTTCTCAGCCCCAAAGGTAAAACCCATGGCGTCTAAATGGCTTTCAAAGGCGTGACGACCAGAATGTTTACCAAGCACTATATGTGTCTTATCAGCGCCCACACTATCGGGGGTCATAATTTCATATGTAGTTGGATTGTTTAACATGCCATGTTGATGAATCCCCGATTCATGAGCAAATGCATTGGCACCCACAATCGCCTTATTCGGTGGCACTACCATGCCCGTCAATTTACTAATCATTTTACTTACTCTTGTAAACTGTTTGGTATCAATTTGCGTATAAACACCATATATATCGCGCCTTGTGTGAAGAGTCATAACCACTTCTTCAATCCCTACATTGCCAGCCCGTTCACCTAAGCCATTGACGGTGCATTCTACTTGGCGTGCACCGTTTTGAATCGCTGCCAAAGTATTCGCATTAGCAAGGCCTAAATCATCATGACAATGAACACTAATTATGGCCTTTTCAATACCTTTTACATGATCTTTAATATACTTAATCTTAGCCCCAAATTCTTCAGGCGTCATATAGCCTACTGTGTCAGGCACATTTAAAATCGTAGCGCCCCCTTCAATGGCTACAGAGAACACTTCGCAAAGATAGTCCATATCGGTGCGCGACGCATCTTCTGCAGAAAACTCTATTTCGTGAAATTTCCCTTTTGCAAAGGCTAAACAATCTTTAATACTTTCAATCACTTCACGGCGTGTTTTTTTCAACTTATATTCTAGGTGAATATCACTTGTAGCAATAAATACATGAAGACGATTTCGCTCAGCCTTAGCCAATGCTTCCGCCGTCTTTTCAATATCTTTTTTATTGGCTCTCGCTAAGCCACAAATGGTCGCCCCTTTTACCTGTTCTGCTATAGCTGCTACAGCTTCAAAGTCGCCTGGTGAGGCAGCTGGAAATCCTGCTTCTATAACATCCACTCCAAGGCGCACTAAGTTTTGAGCAATTTCAATCTTTTCCGGTGTTTGAAGGCTCACGCCTGGACTTTGTTCACCATCACGCAAGGTGGTATCGAAGAAATACACGCGATCCATAGTATCCTGGCTACTGTGTTTTTCATTGACTGCCCCTTGATATATCTTATCTTGAGTTACATGACTTTGATTTTCTTTGCCTTGGGTTGCCCCTATATTCTCTCTCATATGATTCTCCTCTTTCTCAACTATCTTTGAAGTCTCTCACCTCTTCAAAGATCCTCTGTTCTTTCTCAATTCCACTCAAAGGCTCTCACCCCTTTAAGCTCTCTCTTCTTTCTCAAATCCTTTGAAGTTTCCCATCTCTTCAAATGTCCTCTGTTCTTTCTCAATTCTACTCAAAGGCTCTCACCCCTTTAAGCTCTCTCTTCTTTCTCAAGTCGCCCTAAGTTGCTTTCCACGCTAAGGGCTCACTCTCTTCTTTCTCAAATGTAGGTTAAGGGTACTAAAAAAGCCCCTGGACAAACAGACTGTATCTGCGTCCAGGGGCGTTATGTTGTATATTTACATACTTAAAAACTAACAAATCTTGCCTAAATTAAGCTAATGCTCACTACAAAATCTATTATCTTTTTATTCGTATATAACAAAAGCCCCTGAATTCACATCGTGAATCCAGGGGCGTTATGACATAACACGGTACCACCCTAGTTGGTGCTCTATAGTTATAACGGAACTACCGTCATGGCTTACTTAGTTTCAGCCACAATGCTCACAGGGGAGTTTCGATTATACAAGCTCTATTGCCTCACACCAACCGGCAACTCTCTGAAAGCAACTTAGTATATCTTTAAACCTGCTCATTGCATCTTTCATTTGATGTGTGTTATTTTCTCACAGGAAAAGACAATTGTCAATTAAAAAGAGAGTTCCATCACATAAAATATGCGATTCGTGTAATTTTAGTCATATAATATAGCTGTATTTTCTATTCCTATTTCACATGTTTAGCTACCATAAAGCCTGTTGCTTGTTGGTTTGCCATAATAGTAACATCGGAGATTTGTACACGCCGTGGCTGATTGGCAGTAAATAAAATAACCTCCGCAATATCTTCTGCTTGTAAGGCTTCTACGCCAGCGTATACATTCGCTGCTTTGTCCTTATCACCATGGAAACGCACTTCACTAAATGGTGTTTCTACAATACCTGGTTGAATATTTGTTACTTTAATATTCGTTTCAATTGTATCAATGCGAATCCCATCACTCAAGGTCTTAACGGCTGCTTTAGTGGCACAATATACAGCGCCTTTTGCATAGGCATAAATCCCTGCAGTAGAGCCTAAATTAATAATATGACCTTCATTGCGTTCTTTCATGTATGGCAAAATGGTACGGGTTACATATAGAAGGCCTTTCACATTAGTATCAATCATCGTTTCCATATCATCGATAGAGCTCTCTTCAAAAGAATCTAAGCCCTGTGCCAAACCAGCATTATTTACAAGCACATCAATAGAGCCTGCAGCTTTTACTACATCAGGTAACGTCTGAGTCACAGCTTCACGGTCTGATACATCAAGAGTAAATACAGTCACCTTTACGCCATATTCCGTTTCAAAATGATTTTTTAATTCATCTAAAACAGCTTGACGACGGGCACAGAGAATTAGATTATCCCCATGTTTAGCAAATGCCTCTGCTGTAGCACGTCCGATTCCTGAAGTTGCACCTGTAATTAATACATTTCGACTCATAATACTGTCTCCTTTACTCATCAAGACCAATGCAAGTATAAAATAATCTATATTATTTATTATACACTGAATTCATGATAAAACAACTGAAGCCCCTTTGTATATAGGCTCTAGCACTATTTTGACCATATACTATGCATGCCATTCGCCCCTTATGATGTAAGCCATTACATATAAGTATAGCTATTTTTCTAACATGGATTCTAAAATGACAATATCTGTCTCTTTCATACCTTCACGAGCTAAGGTGCCAATGGCCTTTACGGTTTTATCTATAGAGCCCTTCACCATGCCATCGCCGACTTTAAAGCTATTCTGTGATTTTGCCTGCCGATAGGAAAGCAATGCATTGCCTAAGGACATGCCAATTTTCATAGCACAGGATGCTTTGGCGCCATCGCAAACAACGCCTGAAGTCCCTACTAAGGCGTTGGATAAGGTTTCCCAAACTACTTCACGCGGCTCATTCAATAAATACGCAATCCCCGCCGCCGTCGCTGATGCGGCACTAACAACGCCACAGTAGGCACTTAGACGACCTATGTCCTGTTTAATATATAACGCCAATGTATTTGCTAAGGCGAGCGCACGATAGCGTCGTTCTTCCGGAATATTATACTCCTGTGCATATATCAAAATAGGCACTGATAATGTAATCCCTTGATTCCCACTGCCACAATTGATCATAACCGGCATACTGCAGCCATTCATACGTGCATCGGAACCTGCTGCTGCATAGGCACGCGCCTTATCTGCAATCGTATGAGCCTCTTCAATAATTAATTTACCAATATTAGAGCCATAAGTTCCCTTCATACCCTCTTCAGCAATAGCCATATTATATTCAAACTGACGACTCAATAATGACTTTAACCGTTCCAAATCAGCCTGTTCGGCAAATTCATAACAGTCATTAAAATCCACTTCAATCTCCTCAGCTACGGCCACTTCTAGAGGAATATCCAACAAGATGTTTCCATCTTTTTCAATACGAGTAATATTCGTATGTTTTTGCTGCAATACGACTTTGACTTCATGATCATTTGTACTCGCAATGACCTCAATATATAAATTGGCCACCCCTTCAGCAAGGCGGAGCGTGCAAAACTCGCTGTCATTGAGTTCATCAGCGCGCGCTACATCAGCTGATGTCAAATCTTCTAATACTTCTAATTCTTTTGACGCATCACCTACGATGGCGCCTAAAATCAAACTATAATAAATGCCCGTCCGGCCATCTGCATTGGGAATGGTCACACTTTTTGCGTTTTTAATAATATTACCACTACAATTAGCGTGCAATTTAGTAGGAAACTCCCCTAATACTTCTACTGCTTTCGCTGCGGTCAATGCTAGGGCAATAGGTTCCGTACATCCAAAAGCAGGTAGGACTTCCCGCTCCAATACTGCATATAAATCTTTCATCTCATCCTCCTACTCACTGGTGTATGTTCATGCAATAAATTATTCTTATACCATCATCATGCCATATATACGCTCATACAAGGCTTATTCTTATATAATAATCCTCCATATATAAATCTTACCACCATTCATTAATAAATGTATGTACCTTTGGATACAGTGCATCTAACGCCTTTACTAACGGCGCCCCTTCTGAGGAAACTTCTAATTTGCCTTCAAATAGAAGTTCAGACGCTGTCATTCGCCCCATGAGCAAGAGACTCAAGGCCCCCACGGTAATCGTAAGAATCGGTTTTCCTACAGCATCACTATCAACAATGGCTTCCGCGGTAAGGCGAATGGCGCCCTCTCCATGTGTCATATCCATAGCAGCCTCTTCACTGGTTTTTACTAATTGGAAAGAAAATACTTGGTCATTCCATTCGGCCAAAGGATCTATGACACGCATTTGCCAAGAGGACTGACCAGACTCTAGTAAATCCTTAGCAGCCCCTTCATTCACTGGTACTTGACTGACTGCCAAAGGCACATCTACAATGCGGCTCATCATAAAAGGCATGGTTGTATGCCCTGCTTTACCATCAGGATGGAAAATATAGGATTCATCTTTAAGCCCTTCATTCCAACGAAGAGTATGACCTTGGGAACGATGATTGTAAAAATAATTCAACAAACCTCGCTGTGCCCGTCTTGTAGTATAAATAAATTCCGTAACGGGAATTTCACTATCTCCCAAGCGGTACATAGCATAGCCTTCAATAGGTGCCCACTGCCCAGCACCTGTAGTGGCACCTGCTTGCTGAGACGCTTCACGAGTACCACCCCATTGACCCTTTTTAGAATGGCTTCCTACTTGAGTAGCTTCACCCATAGGCGCTGGGCCACGTACATAGGCTACGCGCACGCCTTCAGCAAAAAGACTTTCTAACAATCTTGTCCATTCTGCTTCACCTCGTACAGCATGACCACTTGTATTCTTAGTATACGCTTCATACACAGGGGCTAATAAAGTCCATTCACTAACATCTTCTAGTAGGCCAAACTCCATGGTTTTATCGGTTAATGGTCGCAACTCATCTAAAGGTAAGGTTTGTACCCATTGATGGGCATACAAATCCCAACCATACTGCTGATAAAAGGCAGCCTTTGATGGCATGAGGATCGTAAGCCCTTGTTTACGCGAGCGCAGTTCCTCTAACGAGTGCTTAAGCAAACGCCCACCAATACCACCGCGCCGTGCTATGGGATCTGTGGCCACGCCCACCATGTAACTAATAGGCAAAATCGCACCGCGTACATCCAAATTATATTGACGCAAATGAACCATGCTAGCCAAAGTCTCATTTTCATAGCCCACTAAGGTATGTTCTGGCTCATAGGCCTTCTCAAAATAATATTTAAAAAATGGCGTATCTTCCGTTTCAAAGCAATAGTCCCACAAACGCTTTACCGCCTTAGTATCACCATCATTAGCAATTCTAAATTCCATCTATCTCACCCTTTCATATAAAGAATATGTTCCTCTAAAAATACAATCAACTAACATAGACTCAACTAAAAAACTTAACTGTTAAGGGCATCCCATACAGCCCTAGCCTTTTAAGATCATGCAATACAGCCCTAGCCCTTTAAGAGCATGCAATACAGCCCTAGGCCTTATGTAAAAATAAGGGAGCCCAAATGGACCCCCTAATTTATACATACTATGCCTGCGCTGCTTTTTCTTTAACGCAAACAGCATCATATTTTTCTGCAAAATGATCAGGATGATATGACTCTTTTGCCTTACGTAAGCCAGGTAAGCCCATATCTTCTTCTCGATTTACAAATTCTACATCAGCAAATTCATGACGTAAAAATTCATTGTTAATAGCTTGGTATAAGCCACGAATAGTTGGATTTGCTTTTTCAATATGAATTAGTGCCATGCGATCATTTAGCATTTGCCCAATAGTGAAGGCTTCAATACGGCCAAATAATTTAATCGCACCACCTACCAAACCTAATTCGTCCCAATGAGTGAAGAGTAATTTAATCGCTTCAAGCTCATCTTCAATGCCCTCTTCATGATGCGTTTCTACCCAGGATTCAGCGGTAGCAATGCAATCAGCAAAAATATCATCTGTTAGTGGCATGTATTCGTAATTAGTGTACTGCATGCGGAATTGGTTCAAATGATTTTTCTTCTGACGCAATTTTTTACCTGCCAAGGTAATCATATCCTGCGTTCTATAAATATATTCAAAATTATCACGGTCAGCTGTAAACTCATAGCAATCTGGACAAAGTGTCTTCATGCGCTCTACCATGATTGGATTAATCCCTTTTAAGCTAAAAGGCAAGTTGTTTTCCTTAAACCATTCTTTAGCCATTTCAAGACCATCTACAAATTTTGCATCTTTGCCGGCAAAAGGTGGTAACATAAATGGATCGCGCTTGCCGCCCCCTTTAATAAAGAGGATGCCATCTTCTTCAGCCCATTCAATACCATAGGAATCTTGCCACATAAATAAAGTTGTAAAACAACAGTCAGATGCTTCATAATGATGCTCTGCAAAATAAGCATCAATTAAAGGTTTATCTTTTAATTCAAAACGTCGAAAATCTAAAATCGGAATCGCCCCCTGAAAACTATATTAAATCTCAGTATCCATAACTACGAATACTTGTATGTACAATCAGTTTCGTGGCCCTACCACAAAGGCAAAGCACACAAAATACTGCTTCATTTACACATGGTAAAAAACACAGCAAATCTATTATACTACATAATTTAATTTTACAAAATCATCTATATCTATATATCTCATTCTTTCTATATGTATTGTATCATAGAATCAAGTAAAAGAGAATTATGAACATTTAGCTTCCCTATCATGATATAATAAATGCAATTCAGTTATCATAATAGACCAAAGTATACAGCCTCAGTTTACATAGGAGCCAACTCATGACCTTACAACAATTAAAATACATTTTAACTATTGCTGAAACGGGCTCTATTAGTGAAGCAGCTCGGCGACTGTTTATTTCACAGCCCAGCCTGTCCAATGCCTTACAGGATATTGAAAAGGAGCTCCATCAGCCACTCTTTATGCGCCGCCGCAATGGCGTCATTTTAACACAATTTGGCCAACAATTTATTGGTTATGCCCGCGCTGTACACCAACAAATGGACTTATTAGAAGACCGTTTTATCAATAGTCGGCCTCCCAAAATTCGCTTCTCCGTATCCACTCAGCACTACACATTTACGGCCAATGCCTTTGTTCATATGGTAAAACAATTTGGCGAGGATCGTTTTGAGTTTATTCTCAATGAAACACAGACCTATCAGATTTTAGAAGATGTAAAAAATCGCTTTAGTGATTTAGGCGTCATATACCTGAGCCAATCCAATGAATCTATTTTACGCAAGGAAATAGAACAGCGTGAACTTCAATTTACACCTTTGTTTACAACGAAGCCTCATGTATTTCTTCGCCGTAATCACCCACTGTCTACTAAATCCTTAGTTACTTTAGAAGAATTAGCCCCTTACCCACGGCTCAACTTTTTACAAGGGCCCTATGAATCCAATTATTTTTCTGAGGAACTTTTGAGCACCCTCCCGGCAGATAAACTCATCCGCATCAGTGATCGTGCTTCCGTAGTTAATTTATTAATCGGCCTTGACGGTTACACCATATCTAGCGGTATTATGCCGAGCTATTTGCAAGGTGATGTACTCATTGCCATCCCCCTTGATTATGATGAGACCATTACGATTGGCTATGTACAATTAAAAAATCAGAGTTTATCGGAATTAGCCTCCATTTATATTGAAGCATTAAAATCCTACGAAAAAGAAATTACATCATAAGGTCATATCTTTAGTAAAGCTAACAATATTAGTAAAACTAGTGAAATTACTGAAATTAGTGAAACTAGTGAAATTAACAAAACTATCAAAATTAGTAAGCTAGTAATTGTACTAAAATTTATAAAATCATACTATTATAATACACTTACAACCTTTAACATCTTAAACACTATCTTTATATCTTAAACTCTAAATGAGTATATAAAAGCCATCCATAGTTTAAAACTATGGATGGCTTAATTTTATATGTATTACCTATCTTAGGATATTTTATTGTATGATAAGCGCAACACAAATTTTCTTATCAAATATACAACTACTATCTATTTACTTCATCTCCTAAGGAGGTCCTATGTCACTTTATATACTAAGCAATTATCTACTGTACTGTATTATTAATGCCTTTACGCCAGGTCCTGACAATATTCTAGCCCTAAACACGACCAATATATATGGTTGGTCAAAAGGGAAACCTTTATTCTTTGGCATTTTTGCCGGTTATTTTGCTGTACAAATCATAAGTGGACTGTTCGTTTTCTTTTTAGGCACTACCTCCCCTGAGCTTCTTACTATCATCAAATATATGGGCATCGCCTATATTCTTTGGCTCGCTTATACTATTGCTACCAGTACACCGGCTACTACCACTGAAACGCATAAAGCCTCATTTCTTAAAGGCTTTTTGTTACAATTCGTAAATGTAAAAATCTACATCTTTGGTATCACGGCCTTAACAGGCTACATCACGCCATATACAAATCATATGACCTGGATTTTAGCAGCCAACTTATGTATTGCTACCATTGGTTGTATCGCCACTAGCTCTTGGATTGCCGCGGGACTCGCCTTGCAGCGCGTCTATAATCGTCACTTTCGCCTTATTAATAGTATCTTAGCCCTAACATTATTAGAATGTGTCTACAGCATGTGGTAAATCAAGCGCGCACTTAGAACTCATAGGAATGTAAAGTTAACGCCCTACATATAAATATAAAACCCTTTATATATAATTATAAAATCCTCCATATCTAAATATAAAAACCCCTAAATAAAAAACTCCCAAATAAAAGAGTCTCTAAATATAAAAAACCTCAGACCAGACATATACATAAGACAAACAATCTTATATATGCTAACTGAGGTTTTTTTAATTAACGAATGTAAAACTTAAATCGCTTACGCTTCGTCTTCGTTTTCTAATTCTGATTTAGCAATAATAGCTACAGAAGCTACTTTGTCATCACCATCAAGACTTTGAAGTTTAACGCCCGATATAGCCTTGCCCTTCTTAACAGCAATATCTTTCATATCAAAGCGAATAATCTTGCCTTGTTCTGAAATTAACATCACTTCATCATCGTCAGTTACGATTTCAACGGCTACTACATCACCAGTTTTATCAGTAATGCGGAAGTTTTTTGTCCCTTTACCGCCACGTTTTTGAAGTGTATAGGCATCTTCACTATTGCGTTTACCAAAGCCTTCTTCACTAATAGTGAAGACTTGGCATACTTCGCCAGTACCATTAATAATGCCCGCACCAACAACTTCGTCACCGCTATTTAACTTAATGCCACGAACGCCTTGTGCGGAGCGCTTCATGAGACGCGCATCTTCTTCGCTAAAGCGAATCGCCATCCCCTTACGAGTACCGATGAGAACTTCTTGACCACCTTCTGTAATACATACAGAAATAAGTCTATCTTCATCGCCAAGAGAAATTGCATTAAGACCACTACGACGAATATTGCGATATTCTTCAATAGATGTACGTTTTACTACGCCATGTTTAGTTACCATGAAGAGATTCAAATCATGATTTACTGTTTCCATATCAATCATGGTGGTCACAGCTTCACCTACATTAAGCGGCAATACATTAATTATCGCCGTTCCTCGTGAATTGCGACTGGATGCTTCTGGTACTTCATAGCCTTTTAAGCGATACGCACGGCCTGCTGTAGTAAAGAACAATAAGGTATTATGAGTGCGAACATGTAAAATTTGAACTACATAATCGTCCTCTTTAGTCTTCATACCTACAACACCAACGCCACCTTTATGTTGATTGCGATATACATTGGCATTCATGCGTTTAATATAGCCTTGACGAGTCAATGTAATTACCATTTCTTCATCGGCAATTAAATCTTCCACATCAAGATCTGATGTATCAATGGTAATTTCACTGCGACGCTCATCACCATATTTATGTTTCATATCAGTCAATTCTTCTTTAATAATGCCGCGTTGACGTTCTTCACTAGCAAGAATGGCTTTCAAATCAGCAATAAGAAGTTCTAACTGTTTGTATTCTTCTTCGATTTTTTCTCGTTCTAAACCGGTTAGACGGCGTAAACGCATATCGAGAATCGCTACGGCTTGTTTTTCAGTAAGGCCAAATTTGCTAATCAATGCATTCTTCGCAATTTCATCAGTTTCAGATGCACGAATGGTGGCAATAACTTCATCAATATGATCAAGCGCAATTAATAAGCCTTCTAAAATATGAGCACGTGCTTCCGCCTTAGCCAATTCAAACTGCGTACGACGCACGATAACGCCTAAACGATGGTTTAAATAGTGAGATAGCACTTCTTTTAAAGTCAACACTTTAGGATGACCATCTACAAGGGCCAGCATAATCACGCCGAAAGACTCTTGTAATTGCGTGTGCTTATATAATTTATTAAGAACAATATCAGGCTGCACATCGGCACGCAATTCTACTACAATGCGCATACCACGGCGGTCCGATTCATCGCGAAGAGCGGTAATGCCATCAATGACTTTATCGCGACTAAGCTCAGCAATGGATTCGATAACGCGCGCCTTATTGACTTGATAAGGGATTTCAGTCACTACAATGCGATGTTTCCCCTTGTTCATTTCTTCAATAGTAGCGCGAGCACGCATTTTTATGCTGCCACGACCAGTGCTATAGGCTTTTTTAATGCCTTCGCGACCTAAAATCATAGCCCCGGTTGGGAAGTCTGGGCCCTTAATAGCCGTCATCAATTCTTCTGTAGTAACCTCAGGATTATCAATGAGCATGATAAGACCATCAGCTACTTCATTAAGATTATGCGGTGGAATATTGGTCGCCATCCCTACGGCAATACCGGACGAACCGTTAATAAGTAGATTTGGAATCTTAGCAGGAAGCACCGTAGGCTCTTGCAAGGACTCATCATAGTTAGCCATAAAATCAACTGTATTTTTGTCAATATCAGCTAACATTTCCGTAGTGATCTTAGCCATGCGCACTTCTGTGTAACGCATTGCCGCAGCCGAATCACCGTCAATGGAACCAAAGTTACCATGACCATCAACCAATAGATAGCGCGTATTAAAATCTTGCGCTAAGCGAACCGTCGCATCATATACGGAACTATCACCATGTGGATGATATTTACCAAGTACATCGCCGACAATACGCGCTGACTTTTTATATGGTTTGTTAGGCGTCATGCCTGTTTCGTGCATAGCATATAAAATACGACGATGCACTGGTTTTAGACCATCCCTAACATCTGGTAAGGCACGCATAACAATTACACTCATAGCATAATCGATATAGGAGCTCTTCATTTCTTTATCAATCTGGACGGGCTCAATTTTCCCGTGACTCCAGGTCGTTTCCTCCACAGTCTCACCTCATTTAACAATACAACATGTACGATTTTTTGGAATTTTACCAACTTATATTATATCATTTTTACCTATATATTGCTACTTTTCAGGGATTTATACTTTTCCTCTACAGGCCTAAATCATAAAATAAAAATAAACTCTAATTCGCCTTAGGCAGAACGACTTAAGTCCATATTTCTAGCAAAACTACTTACATTAGTCCCCCAAACTAACGTGGCCAACACATAATAACTAGGACTCCCATTAAGGCAATAAGACCGCCTATTAAATCGGCCATATCAGGTATTACTTTATCTACCTGCCGCCACCAATCTCAAACAGACCAGCCATAAGAAAACCTGCTAACGATTTTACTAGGTCCATGGTCAACTCCTTTTCTACTAAGCCTATCACCACAATCTATTTCGTTCGTCTCAATTTATTTCTATCGCCTCGAGCTATTTCATCGTGGAATCTAGGCGATTCATACGAAAATCTTCTACGACTTGCATAAAGTCTTCATTGTGAATGGGATTAAATGTGGTGCCATATAAATGGCTCGAGCAATCACAATCACTACAACCAAAACCTTTAATCTCCCACTGCGCAATGCCTTTCATAGCGGCACTCATTTCACATTCTAAATCAGCGCTACTGCGAACTGGCAAAGCCGCCACTACATCACAATGGGATCTAAAATAGTCTAAATGCCAATGCAAGTTCTTGCGCTTCCGTTTGTGTCGCTCTAATCGCTTAGTTAAATTAGCCTTAGCCGATCCTACATAGGTGTAATACCCTTTTTGAAAATGCATAAGCCCTTTACTTCCGATTTCAAGCTCTATATCTTCTGGCAATTCTAATACTACAAAATAGTCCCCTCGATCTTGTCCTTCCTGTGCCACCACCTCATGTTTATACACACATTGTCGCACCACCTTAGGCATAGTAAACTCTTCCGTCCATGCCACGGCCACAGCCTTCCAATCCAGTACAGGTGCCACCTCTTTAAAAGTCGTTGCAAAGGCCAAATCCGTATGATAATCAGGTAAAAACCAATGAGCTCTCGACCATTGTACCAAAAACAAAATCCCCGTTCTATACCCGTCTTCGCGAAGGCTAGCTAAATGTAATAAATGCTTGCGCCCTCGCTCTGTAATAGCATCAGGAAACATGGCCCCTTCAGTACTAAACAAGGTGCAGGATTTAACTTCTAATAAGAAATCCTCTCCGGCCTCATTAGTTAACAATAAATCAAAGCGACTATGACCTACTGTATATTCTCTTCGCACCACATGCCACTCTTCCCAACCGGGAATCTGCTTTTCATCGATTAAATAGGCTGCCACATCATTGCTATAATTTGTATCTAACATAATGGGCACGCCATCACGTTCAATACCAATGACGCGAAACTTAGTTTTGGAGCCTGCTTTTGCATGTGGCACAATATACATAACAACACCAGGAAATAATAGCTCCCACATGCGTCCCGGATTCGGCAAATGGGCTGCCACCACCTGCCCCTGCTCTACAGGCATGCCAAGCGCTACCGACGGGTCCCGCTGTTGCATGGCCACCTCTGTGGCATCATGATTATCTATTAATGATTTCTGCTCCCCATCACTACATAATGCCACCTTTACCACAAAGCGATTGGGACGCTCTACAAATTTAGCTTTTATAATTTCCTTATATAATCGTTCCATAGAAGCTCTTTCTTTATATTAATTTTGAAAACATTTGCCATTTATAATTACTTTTTGTAAAATTTGTATACAACTATATCTAAATTTTTGAAAATGTAGCACAGACTACATACAATAGAAGATATTTTGTCTATAATGTAAACATAGTCAATCACATAGACCCAATGAAATTACATAATACATGCTATTTTAAGAGAAAACAGCCCTTGTATTACTCAATCGTTTCATGACTAAAGTATTGACATACCATGTAATGCCCTCAGTGATACATCATTGCACGGGCATCATATATTCTAATTTAATTGTATGTAATATTGATTACATACCTCATTATACGTAGATTGTAAACTCTCGTAAAGGCGAGAGCGTCAAAAGGGAAAGGACGATTATTATGGCTCAAGTAGCAGGTAACTTACAACGAATTCGCAACGGTGAACGCCGTTATGCAATTACCCCTCGTATTCCAGGCGGCTTTGTACAACCCGCTTTACTTCAAAAAATTGCAGACGTAGCTAAAACATTTAAAGCTACCTTAAAAATCACTGGTGCACAACGCATCATGATTACTAATCTAAAAGCGGAAGATGTAGATAAAGCTTGGGACATGCTCGGTATGACACCAGCATACACTACATCAAATCGCGTACGCAGCGTAAAATTCTGCCCTGGCACCACCTTCTGTAAACGCGCTAAACAAGACAGTGTCAGCTTAGGTATGAAATTAGATAAATTATATGTATCCCAAGAAATGCCTTCTAAAATGAAAATGGGCGTATCTGGCTGTCCTAACTCCTGTTCTGAAGCCATCACCAAAGATATTGGTGTTATTGGCACAGCTACAGGTTGGCAAGTATATGCCGGCGGTAGCGCTGGTGCTCATCCTCGCTTTGCAGACTTAATTGCTGAGGTAGAAACAGAAGCCCAAGTATTAGCCTTAGTAGAACGCATGGTTACATACTATAAAGAGAATGCTCATATTGAACGCATAGGCGCATTCATTGACCGTATCGGCCTTGATACCTTTAAAGAAGCCGTTCTTGGCGAATTGGCAAATACAGATGCTACTACAGCAGAACCGATTGCTACACCTGCCTCCATTAGTACAGCTACGGCCACAGCAACAGAGCCAAAGGTAGCTTTACCAGGTGCCGGTAATCAAGCTCTTGGCTTATCTGTAGGGGCCCCTATTACAGCAGACTCTATTATTCGTGAAATTATTGAAGTATATCCAAATACAATTCCTGTTCTTCAATCTATTGGCATGGGCTGTTTAGGTTGTCCATCGGCCACACAAGAACCTCTTTGGCAAGCTGCATCCATCCATGGCTTTGATGTAGATGAATTAGTAGGTCGTTTGGAAACAATTCGTAAAGGTGCGTAAACCCTACTAATGTAAAGCACGTAATTAATGTGTTACTAGATTAGCTATTAGCTAATCTAGTAGATTACACAATGAGAGTTCTAGGATTTTAAATTTCACAAAAGGAGACTATCATGTCAGCATTCTTGGGTCATATTCATTTTTGGTTATATAAAAAAATTCGCCTTCTTATTGAACGGGAGCAGTTAATCTTACAAGAAGGGGAAAAACGCTTAGATGATTTAGCCACTGAACTTCATAATACAGCGACTGATCTCTATGGTGCTCCCATTTCAGCAGATGAAAAATTAGAAGATATTATTGACCATGGCAATATTCATGGTTGGTTACAAGGTCAAATTGAAACTGCAAGCGTACGAGAAGGCACATTCATAAAAGACCTTTTAGACTGTGGTGGCACTGATGCTGAAGAGGCTATTTTAGCAGCCTTCACTACACAAGGCACAGCTTGTGGCACCGTAGCCAAAGAGCAAGTCAATGAAATCCACCGTCCTCAAGAAATCTATCAAATCATGCAAGACTATTACCTCAATGGTATGCCTTGCGATGGTGGCGACGATGTGTTACATGATACTGATGAGGCCTTTTCTTGGGAAGGAAGTCATAAAAATCAAGTAACAAATTGGGCAAAATCTGGTGTCAATCAAGACTTCATGCGCCTAGCCTATCAAGCTTGGTTTAAGGCCTTTGTAAAGGCTGTTGATCCCGCTTATACCTTCGTCGTAGAACCAGCAGCAACAGCCCCAATTTATAAAATTGCAAAAGTATAAAAATTACTAAAGCATCAAATTATCAAAGTTTAAAATTACTAAAGCATAAAAATTACCAAAGTATAAAATTGTCAAAATTAATACTTCGCTCAATGGTAACGATATTTACCTTGCCGGCAGAGAGAGGCTCGACTTTAGCTATTTTACCTTTCCCTTTTGGCTAAATCACTTCCCTGTCGGCAATCTATTATAAAAGGAGGATTCCTATGGTTGGTATAGAAAAACAAGAATTAGGTTTATTATTTGACGGTCCTAATTTTAAAGTTGTAAAAAAAGCCGGCAAAGCTGGTGACACAGTAGAAAATCATAATCATCCAGAAGCACAGGTAGTCTTTACTGTCGTAAAAGGTAAAGTACGTGTAGAGCTCAATCAAGAAGAGCCTCATGTATTAGAACCTGGCACAGTACTTCAATTTAATGGTGATAATTATATTCAAGCAACCTTACTAGAAGATAGTGAGTTTATTGTAACCTTAATTACGAAACCAGAAGCATAGTTGCCCTGCTTTATCTATAATGGTTCATTTTATATTGGTTATCTTTATATAAGTGTATCCTTATATGGATGTATCCTATATAAGATTATAGGTTCCAAATTAAGAGTTATAGAACCAAATTAATTCCTATTCATAATATCCAAAATATCCAAAAGAAAGGCCCCCTGCTAAAACAGGGGGCTTTTCTTTATATGTATAGGCCTAGGACCTAATCTTATTTATTTTCCCAAATATCTACGCGGCGGTTATCAGCACGACCTTGGTCTGTATTATTAGTTGCTACAGGATCGGATTCACCTTTGTAGTTTAATTCTAATTGTGCAGCTGGTACACCTTGACGTTGCGCATAAGCTGCTACATTATCTACACGGCGTTTAGATAAGTTAGCATTGTAGCCATCAGTACCTTTAGCATCTGTGTTACCCACTAATTTATAGGTATGAGTTGGATTAGCTTTAGCTACTTGTACAAAATGATCCAATTTACTTTGTTCAGTGCCTAATGGTTGATCTTCATCAAAGCCGAAGTGAACACTTTCAAGATAGTAATCTTGTTTTTCTACAGGGCCTTGTTGAACAACTGGTACTGGTTGTGGTTCAGGGCGGTATACTGGAGTTGCTGCCACTGGTTCAGCTGCTTCTTCATGACCACCACCAAAGCGGTAAGAAAGACCAGCAATAAAGCCTTTGTAGCTAATATTAGCATCATCAGCTACTACATCATAATCGCCTTTATCTGCCAACTTAGTATTTACATAACGGTAACCTGCTGTAATATCAAAGTCTGGTGTAATGCTGTAGCCTAAACCAGCTTCCCAAATAGTAGTATTTTTTGTACCAATAGCAGCTTTACCATATACATCAAGTTTATCAGTTAATGGTGCTTTACCGATAATACCAATTTGAGCGATATTATTCTTTTCAGATACGTCGCCCCATTCAGATTTTAATTTATTATCAATGCGGTTCCAACCACCATATACAGCAAAGTTTTTATTTAAAGAGTAAATAGCATTTACTTCTTGGCTATTACCATCAGTTTTAACGCCTGCTGTTTCGTTATTGCCCTTTGTTTCAAGGCCATAGTAATTGTATTGTAATGCCCAGCGATCAGTTAAACCATATGTTACGCCACCTTGAAGATTCCAATCATCATCAGTGGTTACATCGCCGCTGCCAAAATCGCCTAAAAGCTTATCAGAGTCAACGCTAGCTTCTGTATTCCAAGCGCCTAAATCGATTTGCCATTGACCTTCTTGCCATTGAGTTTGTGGAGTTGCAAATGCTGCGGATGTTACGCAAGCAGCTACTGCTGCAAGTAATAAAGCTTTCTTTTTCATATAAAATCGCTTCTTTCTATAAATAATAATGACACAATAATAAATATAAAACGACACTCTATATCGATTAATTTCATTATAGTTTTATTGATATATAAAATCAAGTAAAAAATGTATTAATACTGGACAAATATCTTTTCTACTAAACGTCTATATCCGTAAGCCCCTTCATTTCAAAATAAACCAGTCTATGACGCGCTAATACAGCCAATCACTCATGTCCTGCTTACAGCATAAGCCTCCAAGCCCCCACAAAGCCTTACTACAACATGAGTTTTATACTCAGGCTCTACTGTAATATAAACTGCAAACTCGGCTGCTACTGCAGCATAAACTGCAAACTCGTTCGCTGCTGTAACATAAACTGCAGACTCAGGCTTTCCCGCACCATTTTACAGTTTCATAGATTAATTCCAATCGTTCCATCAATAGTTTTAACTCTAAACATTCATCCACACTATGACCATTGCCACCAACAGGGCCAAAGCCATCAATCGTTGGCACGCCTAGAGCTGCAACAAAGTTTCCATCGGACCCACCTCCTGTAGACTCCCACTGTGCTTCAATCTGCAAATTTTTGCAAATATCATCTACGGCAGCACAAAATGCCAAGGTCTTCTCTGTTTTCGGCATAGGTGGTCGCACAATCGCCCCCGTCACATTAGCACGCACACCGGCCACCGTCATATGATTAGGTAAATCCATCATCAACTGATGAATTCGCTCCCCTTCAGCTAACTCTCTTAACCTCACATCAACTTGAATTTTTACATAATCAGGCACTGTATTAGGCGTTGTGCCCCCTTCAACAGTACCAATATTAATCGTTGTTCCTAATTCTGGCTTAGCCCAAGCTAATATGTCTTGCCCCGTTACTAAAAATTGATTAATTGCATTGGCCCCTTTATCTGGATTTACCGCGGCATGAGCAGCCTTGCCTAAAAACTCAATCGTATATTTGCCAATGCCCTTTCGTTCATTAACAAAATTACCATTAATTCGGGCCGACTCAAGAACAATACAATGCTTAGATTTTTTACCAAGCGCTTCTATATAGGGCCTGGAAAAACGGGAACTAATTTCCTCATCAGGATTAAAGCATACACAAATACTCATAGAGCCTAATTCATCATTCTCTACAAGACTTTTACATACATAATAGGCCGCCAATACGCCATCTTTCATATCTGCCACACCAGGGCCATAGGCATAGGTTTCATCCATAGAAAAAGGACGTTTCTCCACAGTTCCAGTCTTAAATACCGTGTTCATATGCCCCAAAAGTAACACATCATACGATGCCGCTTCAGGCTGATTCGTAATAAATAAAATGGGCCCCACCTCTGGAGATGGATGATGCTCCTCAATATGCCACCCTAAGGCTTCAAACTTAGCGCGCATAACAGCTGCCACTTTAGCAGTACCAACAGGATCTTTGCTATAACTATCAATGTTGACTAATTCTTCCAACTCTTTTAAAAATTCCCTTTGTGTACCTTTTATCATATGAGCCTCCCCTAACAAAATCATAGTCAGCCACGTGCTGTCGCTATAACATCTAGGCAGCTGACCTATAATTAATTAAAATGGGCCAATAAAAAAAAAGCCATATAATATAAGAATTCTACATTACATGACAATTTCCTCTTATAATTATAAAAAAGAGACGACCGAAGTCGTCTCTTACTTTTTATTATCTAAGATATTCTTAGAAGAAGCAGTCGCTCCTTAATTATTTAGCAGCTTTTACAGCATTAACTAAATCTGGAGTAATATCTTCGATAGTTGTGTTAGGTTCAGCTGCTACAACTACACGAGGATCAGCAACGATGATTTGTACATTGCGTTGTGCGCGTACATTTTCAAGGTTTTCTTGAACTACTTTTTCTACAGGAGCGAAGATTTTGTTCATTTCTTCGTTGTATTTTTTCAATACTGGTTCGTATTTTTTAGTATATGCATCTTGTTTAGCTGCATCATCTTTTAAACCATTGATTTCAGTAGCAGTTTTTTGAAGTTTAGGGCCGTATTCAGCGTCAACTTTTTGAGCCTGCATTTGAAGTGCACCGTAACCAGGATATGCCTGCATTACTTGATTCATATTAACAACGCCAATAGTTGCTGCACTAGCAATGGCGCTCATTCCAATAGTCCCTAATACTGCTAAAGTTGCAATCTTCTTTTTAAAATTCATGTCCTAAAGACCTCCTTACAAATAAAAGCGCAACATACGCTCTATTGCTTTATAGTAACAGATATTCTGTTAAACTACAATACAAAACTAAGTTTTTTATAAATAGTTTATATTCTTCTTACATATCTTGATAGTTATAATTCAAATGATACTATATACTATCAAGCTATTGCCAATCACGACGTCCTTCCTATGTCTATACTATGCCATTATAAACATATATCATAAAAAGTAATCTTCAGTGGCTATATATTCATCTTACAGATTGATAATGAATATCACATGAATACAAGAAAGACTCCCTTATTACTATGTAACATTACTTATACTAGATTTATAAAATTCCTAGTCTATTATTTTGTTTCATTTTCGTTGATATAAATATATTTATCTTTTTTTAATTTAGAAATTACTTCTGGAACCATGCCAATTAAACGATCAAAACCGCTGTATTTAGCAGAACCTTTAATATTAAATAGTTCTACGCGTTCACCTTTAATAACTAAAATAGCAGTAGGTTGCATTTTAGCGCCACCACCAGTGCCACCACATTCAGCTTTTGCAGCACCGCCGCTACCGAAGCCAATGGTCACATCTACGAAAGGAACGAGGGTAGCATCACCGATTTGAATCGCTTCACCAACTACAGTTTCCACTTTAATCATATCTTTAAATTTTTCAAAAATCGGTTCTAAGTTATCCTTAATGAAAGTGCATTTGTTTTCCATTTATATCCTCCTCATCGTGTTGTGTACTTCACACACTACTCTTAATTGTATGATTCGTTACTGTTTTATTATTCTTTATCGTATCCTGTATACTACGCAATCCATGTGGCACGTATTATACTACGAAATTGTAATTACGCTGTTTTTTCTGCTCCCAATGAAGCTGCTTTTTCTGCTGCCTTCTTAGCTTTTCTATGTCGTAATCCCGCTTTAACAACATCAATTCCAAGATCACGAACTGGTTTAGATATAGCAAATAAGAAGCCATACCAAGCCATAACGCCAGGATAAATACGACCTTTCATCAAAAAGCTACCTACAAATGAGCGCTCCGTATAATCTAGCTGGACTTCACTCATTTTACTTGGCCAAATAGAGTATAATGCAGCAGCTATAATGCCCATACTATAAGGGTCGCCATTGCCAAAAAGTCCTTCAATGCGAAGTTCGCGAGGTTTGGAATGATTGTAACTACGCTTAACCAACAACAAAAGCTTTTCATATAAAGCACCATTAGTTACATGCTTTAACCACCAGCGTTTATGTGGATCAGCCTGCGCCTTAGTCGCTTCATCACTATCTGTCGACTCTTGATCTTTAGCCCCATTAGCTGTGGCTTTTTCAGCCTCTTCCGCTTCTTCTTTTGCCTTAAGTTCAGCTACGCGCTTAGCATCCTCTTCGCAAAGTTTACCATCTGCATCAAAACGAAGCGTATCAATCGTATCCTCTCTTTGCTCAGTAGATTCACTAGCCTTTGCCAACTCTTCCTCTGTTAAAGGACGTGGTGGCTCTAACGGCGTCGTATCTACACCCGCATTAGGCAATCGGTCATTCAAAGTCTCATACGATTCCTCATCGGTTTCATCAGCAGTCGCCTCTTCTACACGACGTGCCAACCAATCCTCATAGTCACGAACAGCCCCTAATTTAGCCTTTCTTAAAATATATACTTCTTGGAAAAAAGGCGTTCCTTGTTCATATTTAAAATGAACTAAGAACATTTTGCCCCACCATTCGACGTATATCTCAGCCTTATACGGCTTACGAGCAACGACTTCAAATGAATATACAATAGGCCTAAACAGAATAATCCCTATTAGAATAATAATAACCAGTAGCACTATGGCTAATACGGTCACAGGCAACACCTACCCTCCATATGATTTTTACACGGTTTTATATATATCCGCAGTCTTTCTACTTATTCGCCATAACTACTTAAAATTCCTCTTTTTGCTTGTTTAAAATAAAACAAGCTTCCTATCATCCCCTCAAACGATTAAGAGCTCAAACACTCAACCATTCTAAGCCTCAAGGGCTCAAACGCTCACGTGTTCAAACCTTCAAAGCCTCCATGGCCTAAACCTTTAAATGCCAAAACACGCAAAGGTCCGAAAGAACAAAGGCTAAAGAGCTCAAGGGCTCAAAGGCTCAAAAGCTAAAACACTGCCCAGCTACTGAGCGGATGATACAACCGTAACTTATAGCGTATATTATTATTTTACCACATTTATACTATCTACAACATATAAAAAACATATAATTCAAGCATTCTTTTAAGATTGTATAAGGCTCTTAAGCCCTTAATCAAGTACTTCACATATGCAAAAAGTCATACCCCAAAGGATAGTAAAATAACGCTACTACCCCTAGGATATGACTTCTTATTAGCTTTTATGACTTTTTATTAATTTTTATTAGTCTTTATTAACTTTTATTAGCCTTTACTGATTTTTATCCTATTTAACGCTCTATGGATAATCCCTAATTATTGAATCGGCAAGAACAGCATAGGATCAACAGCGCTACCATTGATATTTACTTCATAATGTAAATGACTGCCCGTGCTTTTCCCAGTGCTACCCATAAGAGCTATGGTATCACCTTGTTTTACCACAGTACCAGCATGAACCAAAATAACAGATGTATGTCCATATCGTGTGACAAAGCCATTGCCATGGTCTATTTCAACTAAATTGCCATATCCACCACTAGTCGCATCAGCAAAAGTTACATTCCCCGCTGCGGTAGCCACAATAGGGGTACCATAATCATTAGCAATGTCAAGCCCTTCATGGTAAGCAGTACCACCATACACAGGATCGGTACGACCACCAAAAGTAGACGTAATAACCCCTTTAACAGGCCAAATAGAAGGCATAGTCACACTAGCCCCAGCTGGATTATTGGTGTTAAAGGCGATGGATTGAAGATCGCGAATGTTTTGACCGGCTCCATCTTTAAGCACATTGCGAAGCATATAAAAAGACGCCATGCGCTGCTGTGCTAAACGATCTAAATGCGATAATTTAGCAGACAATTCTGTTACTGACACAGGACCTGATGCATTCGCTTCATTGGCACTCGTAGAGTCTGTTTCGCCACCTGTTGCTGTATCAGCAGCTCCAGGTTCCTCACTCTCAGCCTTAGTAGGTGTTTGTGCTTCCCCACCACCTTGCGGCACCGTGCCCGTTTCAGAACCCTTAACCATTTGTCGAATTTCTTGATCTAATTGATCCAAAGTTTGAATTTTCTTATCTAAAATTTCCGTCTTTTGTTGCAATAATTTCAATTGCTCTGTCTGTAATTGAGTCTTTTGTCTTAGCTCCATGAGTTCTGCTTGTCGCGCAATCCCCCAAATACCAAGGCTTAAGGCAATTACAAATATAGCAATAATTACACCGACTAGTATACGCAGCTGCTTCTGGCTACATTGCAGCGTATAGGAACCATCTTGCTTTGTTACATAGTTCCCTAAAAAGCCAGGTAACTTCATTCCATGCCCACTTCCTTTACTCGTCTCCTCTTAAAATTATTTAAATTATTAACACATTTAAAATTAACATATTTCATATTATTAACATATTTCATATTAATGTATTAATCTATTTAATATAAATGGATTTAAATTATCAAACTATTTAACAACAGACGCTGAAATAAGCGCCTCTTCATTGGACTTAGTCCCCAATGCTTCCTGAAGACTTTCCATTTCTTCTTGAGATAAGCTTGCTAAGCTCTTCCCTTTAACTATAGGCTTACTGAAAATTCTTGATTCACTACGCCCATACACACTAGAAATACAAATACCATTATTGTTGCCATCAAGTAAGGTAACTGAAAACGACAAATCATTGCCAATATTTTCAAATGCATTATATTTTACAAAGCCAATCTTTTGAAATGTGCTTTGTTGTGTGTTTTGAATTGCCTGCTGTTGTTGAAATAATGTTTCAATGGATTCAGCGGCTTCGCGCAACTCCTTTACCTCAACAGATAATTTTCGCTCTAAGCTGCTGCCATTTTCACCGCGCATAAAATAATCATACTTTTTATGAAGGGAGCCAATCTTGCTCTGTAAAACTAAACAATACAAAAACAAGACAATAATAACTAAACCTTCTCCTAGTACGATCCAGGTTTGAAAGTTCTCTAACATGTTTGACCTTTCTCTATCTATATAATGAATTGTAGTAGAAAAATCCCCTACAATAACGAATATGTTCTAAGTTAAATTAAGTTACGGCACCTATCAATCAAAAATTTTATATTTAACTGCCGTACCTTTTATTATATTACATGAATGTAATTAATTCTACTTAATTTACTAAACTTCATGGAGTCTTTACCATAAAATCTACTTCAACTCATGTTTAAATGGTGTCAAAGCGCGCTCTAAAATACCATGTAACGCTGCAATCAATACACCATAATTTACAATGGGCACACCTTGTTCCGAGGATACTTCCAAACGACGCAACACTTCGCGGCGCGTCAACATACAAGCGCCACAATGAATAATTAAATCATAAGTACTCACATCATCAGGGAATGCACCACCACTGGTCCACTGCAATTCCAATCCCTCATAGCCAGCTTTTTTTAACCAACGAGGTATTTTCACACTGCCAATATCATCGCATTGACGATGATGTGTACAACCTTCACTAATTAATACTTTAGAACCAGGCTTTAAATTTGTAATGGCTTGTACCCCTTCAGATAAAATTTTCAAATCACCTTTAAAGCGCGCCATCAAAATAGAAAATGATGTTAATGGAATATCATTGGGTACTTGTGCTGCCACCTCTTCAAAAGCTTGCGAGTCTGTTATAACTAATTTTGGCTTTTTATTTAATATCTTCAATAATGAACTGACTTCTTCTGTTTGCACAACTAAGCTCATGCCACGTCCGTCAAGAACTTCTCTGATCATCTGAACTTGAGGTAAAATCAATCGTCCTTTAGGTGCTGCAGAATCAATAGGGCAAACTAGAACAATAATATCTTCAGATTCAATTAAGCCTTCTAATAAGCCTCTTTCTGACTCAGCATCTTTAGGTTTCATCTTTCCTAATTGAGTTAAAATTTCACCTTGTTTATCTGATTCAAGCAAATTAGCACCAATATAGGGGAAATTAAACTCTTTAAATACTGCTCCATGCTCCGCCATATATGAACCAGAATTAATTTGATTTACTTCATTAATTATTAGTAATGTTTGTGTATTGTTAGCTTTTAATTTTTTAATCCAATTAATATCTTCTTTTGATGGACTTATATTTGATTTTAACACATATAGTGCTAAATTTATTTTTGGTAGTAATGCTTGAGTTTTTTGGATGCGAAGAGGACCAAGTTCAGATGTATCGTCAACGCCAGCTGTATCAATGAGCATAACAGGTCCAAGAGGAAGTACTTCCATGGCTTTACTTACAGGATCCGTAGTCGTGCCTGCCACATTAGAAACCAAAGCCAATGATTGCCCTGTTAACATATTAATTAAAGTTGATTTACCTGCATTGCAGCGACCAAAAAATCCAATATGTATACGATTAGCTGCTGGAGTTTGTGCCATATTTGTCATACTCATTATGTTTCTATCCTTCATGTACTGACTATTATCAATTGAAATTATGCTTTAAATTAAAGAGTCAATTATTGATAATCGACTCTTTAATGATTGCTTTTTATACTTTAAATTCTATTGTTTCAGATAAGGAATCCTCATCTTGTATTTTATTAGCTCCTATGGAGTGTTCTTGTGATTCCATATATTCAATAAGGCGTGTTAATTCTTCCTCGCTTTTAAATGGTAATTCAATGCGACCTTGTACTTTTTTACCTGGTTTAAGCTTAATAGCCGCCTTAACCCCAACACTCAATTTAATGCGTTCCACTAAATCTCGTAATTCAGCAGTATTATGCAATGCGCTTGGTTGTTTACGAGGTTCTAATTCCTTTCCTTCTTTTACGCGCTTTACTAATGCTTCAATTTGACGCGCATTCAAGTCTTTTTCTTTAATAATATTCCAAATCTCTCGTTGCTGTGCTTCCTCTGATAATGCTAGCAAAGGTCTTGCTTGACCTATAGTTAACTCACCAGCAGATAAGTCATTGCGCACAAAGTCAGGCAAATTTAATAAGCGCACAATATTAGCAATATATGAACGGCTTCGACCTAACCGATTGGCAATAGTATCCTGTGTTTGCTTAAATGTATCCATTAATCGTTGATAAGCAAATGCTTCTTCAATAGGATCTAAATTTTGCCTTTGTAAATTTTCAACGAGAGCCACTTCAGTAACTTCTTCACTACTATAGTCTTTTATTAAAGCAGGAATCATTGCTAACCCAATAGCCTTCGATGCACGTAAACGGCGTTCTCCTGCCACTAAATTATATACATCCCCTGCCTTGCACACAATAATGGGCTGAATAACACCAATCCGTTTTATAGAGTCCATAAGGCTTGTCATATCATCTTCGGCAAAATTTTTACGAGGTTGATTAGGATTTGGAATAACCTTATCTACTGGGATGAGTACAGAACCTTCTAGTTTAGCTTCCCCCTCTACTTTAACCCCTGTATTTCCTTCGGTCCCTTTACTCGATGTATGTAACTCTGAATCAGTTGATTTTTTTTGACTAGTATATTCAGCTTCATCATCAGACTGTTTCTGTGAGTTATCTTTAGTACTACTCTCATCCTTCTTATTATTAGTTTTAGAGTTTGCCATCTTAGCGCGACGCGAGGTTCCTACTGCAACAGTATTTTTGCTAGCTTCTTCACTAACTTCTATATGAACCCCTTTACTTACTTTTCTATGTCTTCCTTCGCTTTCACTACGCCCTTCTGCTACATCTAAATCTATTTCGTTTTCAATCACTGGTTCCTTATGAATTAAAGCACCTAAGCCTTTACCAAGGCCGGTTCTCTTCTTATTTGACCGCGGCATGCTTAATGACCTCCTTCGCTAGTTTCATATACACTTCAGCACCTTTTGATTTTGGATCATATATAATAATTGGTTCACCAAAACTTGGTGCTTCACTTAATCTCACATTGCGAGGAATCATCGTTTTATATACTTTAGTAGTAAAATATTTTTTAACTTCATCGGCTACCTGTATGGACAAATTAGTGCGGCCATCAAACATAGTCAATAAAACGCCTTCAATTTCTAAATTTTTGTTTAACGATTCTCTCACTAAATCAATGGTATGCACTAACATACTTACCCCTTCCAAAGCATAGAATTCACTTTGAATGGGAATTAGTACGCTATCAGCAGCAATCATAGAGTTTAATGTCAACAATCCTAATGATGGTGGGCAATCAATAAAAATAAAATCATATTCTTTTTTTGCACTTTTTAGGGCCTTTTTCAAAATATGTTCTCGTTTATCTAAGCCAACTAATTCAATCTCTGCACCGGCTAATTCGATAGCAGCTGGTGCTATTTTTAATTTTTTAATAGCTGTGGGCTG
This sequence comes from uncultured Veillonella sp., assembly GCF_937981445.1. GTDB lineage: Bacteria > Bacillota > Negativicutes > Veillonellales > Veillonellaceae > Veillonella_A. Next base: position 204,787 of record NZ_CALJON010000008.1, read on the forward strand.
AAGAACATCGTTAATAGCCACCTGATTAATTAGTACATCATATATACTAGCATCTAAATTATCCTTATCAATGCCAAGACCGCTCGTCGCATTGCCTTGTGGATCCATATCAATTAGCAGCACTTTTTTGCCAGACGCTGCAATACAAGCACTAAGATTTACTGATGTTGTCGTTTTTCCTACCCCACCCTTTTGGTTGGTAATGGCTATTATTTTTCCCACAAGCTCACCTCATTCTAAACAATAAATACACAAAATATTATAACATACTCATAACATAAAAACTTGCTTTTACATAAAATAACACCAATAATGTGGATTTTCCTCTCAATGTATCACACTATAATATAAAATGTTTCACGTGAAACATTAACCAAAAACTTGGCATCAACTTTATATTATTTTATCTAAAAACATAATTAAGGATTGCTATTTATATTGTTTCACGTGAAACAAATTAATACACTACTCTCAAACACTTACACAAGTTGTCTAACAAAAGTCCAAGTTTCGGATACTCTAATTTCTACACTACTCTCAAGCACATACATAGGTCCCGTATCAAACTAGTCCCTCAACTTTTACACCATCTCTAACAAGAATGTTCTATCTTCCAACTTATCAAACTATAAGCAAAATAAAATTCGAATTACTCAATAAATAACTTGAACCAAAAGATAACCTAATCATATTAACTATATATTAACTTTTCTCCTTCTTTAATTATAAATGTTTCACGTGAAACATTATAGTTAATTATATATGAAAATACCTCAGTAAATTTTATAACATAGGTTAACATGTTGTAATTTTTAGTTCACAACTATATGTAAATCCTAGTAGTATTTACTGAGGTATAATTTAAATATTATATTTTTACACAAATCAGAATCATAAGTCCCTTTTTACGCTATTTAAGCCATTTACTCTTTTTACACCATTTTATCTTTTAGATCTTATTACTCTCATTACGCTTATTACTCTTGTTGCTGCAATTTCCATATACCACATCTTAAGGCAATTTATTACAAGTAATATACTTTTATTTATGAATTTACCTTTATTGTTTATGGTTTACTTTTCTGTTTTTGCCTTTATATTTTTTTCTTCATGTTCTTCTAAATATGGTCAATTAAATAAAGGACTGTTTGAATATTATTCAATGGCATAATATGAACCCCATGGGCCATTTTTTTTATTTCCAAGAGGGTTTCAACAGCAATTTCTAAACCAGCTTCTCCCCCACCTTGTTTCATCCGTTCTAGTATATCTGGTGTAAGTGAGATACCGGGAACCTTTGTATGTAAGTATTCTGCCATTTTATAACTTTTTAAAGGAATTAATCCCAGCATAATTGGGATATTCAATGGTTCTACCATTTCTATAAATCGCTTGGCTTTTTCTAAGTCATAAATAGGTTGTGTTTGGATAAAATTAGCACCATTCTCTACTTTCTTAGTGATTTTCTCTTTTTCTAGCGCTAAATCATCAGCCCCAGGGTTTCCTGTAGTGCCGATATAAAAATCACTGCCTACATCTAAAGCATTACCACTTATATCGAAGCCCTGATTTAATGTACTAGCAATTTTTAATAATCCCAAAGAGTCCACTTCAAAAACAGGTTTTGCATTAGGATGATCTCCTGAAGATGGATGGTCCCCAGTCAAAGTTAAGATATTATCCACACCTAGTGCAGCGGCACCTAATAGTTCAGACTGTAGCCCCATGCTATTTCTATCGCGACAAGTTAAGTGAAAAATAGTGTCTATGGACTCTTGAAGTTTAATTAGATGAGCCAACGCAATGGGACTCATGCGCATTTTTGCCATAGGACAATCAGCAATATTAATGGCATCTACCTTGCCCCGTAACTGACTAGCTTCTTCAAATATTTTTTGTGCTGAAGCACTTTTTGGTGGATCTAATTCCACTGTTATAGTAAATGCGCCCGCCTTATGCTTATCACGTAATCGTTCCAAAGTAAAACCTCCACCCCAAATTTCTAATACTTAAAAACATAAAGTACTGTATTTAAACACACATAAGTATCTGATATCTAATAGCCAATTGCAATCAACACTATATACAAACGGAATTAACTCTATATAAACAAGCATAATATACTTAATATAAGTAAGTATAATTCACTTAATATAAGTAAGAATGATTCACTTAATATAAGTAAGAATGATTCACTTAATATAAGTAAGAATGATTCACTTAATATAAATAATTGCAATTAACTTAATATCAACAAATACAACCCACTTAATATAAACAAGCGGATTTAACTTTATATAAATACTAATAAACATCCTAATGTATCTAAATACAGCCAACTTCATATCCCGAAGTACAATCGACTTTATACACCTAAATACTCTTCAATATTCAACCACTCTAATTTCTCTAGTTTCTCTAGTTTCTCTAATTTCTATTAATTTTCTTATTTTTCTAATTTAACTAATTTTACTAAGTTAACTGATTTAACTTATTTAACTAATTTAACTAATTGCTTAAATTCTCTAATACTTTTTAATCTACTAATCATCGCCTAGTAAATGTTTAACAATATTAACTGCTGAAATGCCATCCTTAGCATATGAGTCTGCCCCTGCTTTGTCAGCATATTCTTGGGTCAATACGGCACCACCTACGATTACCTTTGATGATAATCCAGCTGCGCGAATGGCTTTAATTGTTACATCAATCATCGGCATGGTAGTCGTCATTAAAGAACATATGCCTATAACGGAAGCCTTTTCAGCTTCTGCTGCACGTACAATGTCTTCAGGATCTACATCTTTACCTAAATCAATAACTCGATAGCCATTATTTTCCAGTAATGCAGCTACAATATTTTTACCTAAATCGTGAATATCACCCTTAACAGTAGCTACTATAACAGTCTCTTTACTGAGTCCATCATTTTCAGGTAATACTTTTTTAATAGTTTGAAACGCTCCTTGCATGGCTTCCGCTGCCAACATAACTTGAGGTAAAAAGACTTTGCCACTACCAAATTTATCCCCTACTACATTCATGGCTTCTGATAAGGCTTGCTTAGTAATTTTTAAAGGATCAATTCCTGCTGCTAAGGCTTTTTCTACTAGCTCTACAACTAATTCTTTTTCACCTTGCTCTACAGCATGCTGTATATTTTCTAATGGATCTTCATTATGGAATTCACTAGTTGAGGGATTTATACTTTTTTTAGTAACTACTAGTTCTTCCTCATTGCCGTAGGTAGCAATAAATTCCGCAGCAGCTGGATCAAATCCTAATAAAGTGCGCCCTGCAATAAATGCTTTTTTAACTGTATCATTTAAAGGATTTAAAATCGGTGCTGTTAAGCCATGTGATAGTGCCATAGTTAAAAACTGGCCATTTAAATACGGTCGCTGTGGCATCCCAAAGGAAACATTGGATAAACCCATTACGGTAGGAAAACCAAAAGTTTCCTTATATAAGGCCAGTGTGCGCAATGTTTCCACCGCACTATACTGTCCACTAGCCAATGTAAGTACAAGTGGGTCCAATAGTAAATCTTCACTTCTTAAACCTACCTCATAAGCAGCTAAAACAATCTCCTTAGCTAAAGCGATGCGCTCTTCAGCGGTAGCTGGTAAATCACCCTTACCTAAGGGCAAACAAAGTAAGGCCGCACCATAACGTTTCGCCAAAGGTAGTACCTTTTCTAATTGCTCCGGCTCAGCATTTACAGAGTTTATGAGGGCTCTTCCTGGATATGCTTTAAGCCCAGCTTCCATAGCCTTAGGATCTAATGTATCAATGGACAAAGGCACATCAACCAACATAGTAAGTTCCATAATAGCTCGTTTCATCGTAGCTACTGCATCAGTATCAGGCACCCCCATATTTACGTCTAACACATCAGCGCCTGCCTGTACTTGTGCTAAAGCATCTCGTTTTACCATAGCAAAACTACCAGCTTGAATCTCTTTGGCTAATACTTTGCGACCCGTTGGATTGATGCGTTCTCCAATTATAATAGGCTTTTCACCATGCCCCACTCTGACTACGCCAGTTCGACTCGTAAAAGCTGTAAAAGCTGGGACATTTTGACGCTCTTTAGGTACATGCTGGTGCAGGGCTTTTTTAATTTCACCTATATGAGCTGGCGTGCTCCCACAACAGGCACCAATATAAGAGGCACCAGCATCAACTAATTGCACCACATACTGTCCCATATCTTTAGGACTCAAAGGAAATACTGTATCAGTTCCTACTAATATGGGCATGCCCGCATTAGGTTGGGCGCTAATTGGCAAATTAGTAACTGATGCTAGACGAGCCACCAGCGGAATTAATTGCTCCGGCCCCAAAGAACAATTGATACCTACTATATCAGCCCCCATAGCTTCCATTAAAATAGCGGCCGCTTCTGGTGGTGTACCAGTTATAGTACGACCATCTTCACTAAAGGAAAATTGACATATAATTTTAACATCATCTACAGTTTTACCTAATTCCTTACGAGCATCTAAGGCAGCTAATAAGGCGGCCCTCATTTCTTGAATATCAATAATTGTTTCAATGATAATGAAATCGACCCCTGTTCCAATTAAAGCATATGCTTGTTCATGATAGGTAGCATATACTTCATCAAAAGATATATTCCCCAAAGGTTCAATAAATAATCCCGTAGGTCCCATAGAGCCTGCCACCCGTGCACTAGGCTTAACACCTTGAATGGCTGCTTTAGCCACCTTAACCGCCGCTCTATTAATTTCCTCTACACGATGAGCCAATCCATAGTCGGCTAATTTTAAACCACAGGCACCAAATGTATTGGTTGTAATAATATCACTACCACTTTTTAAATATGCTTCGTGTATGTGTTGAACAACTAAAGGCTGCTCCACATTAAATAATTCAGGACATTCCCCTTCTTTAAGCCCTGACTGCTGTAGCATAGTACCCATGGCTCCATCAAATATATACATAAAATCCCTCTTTCATACCAAATTGTTGTAAAAATACTAGTTATGTATTCATCAGCTATTACATACGTCGCGATGCACAATGAGCTTGCGAACAGGAGCTACATCCACGTTTCGTCTGAACGGTCTCCCCCTTAGGCATACAGCCAATAATCGCGGTAACAGATTTTCTAGGAAATAACAAAAAACTATCTGTCACACTTAAACCTATACGCGATGTACCAATACTATGAGCTAACTCCTTTTGTATAGTTAAATCCCAATTACCATAGCCAGGACTAAATCGCCATGTAGTTGTATAGCCAAGGCGAGCTGCTTCCTTATCTATGATGGCATTCACTTGATCAGCTACTTGTTCCACTGCTGTAGTAGCAGCGGCATCAACGAGTAATCCTAAGGTGTAATTCCCCTCTTTAAATAGCTCTGCACTGCGCAGTTCCACGCCTTCCCCAATAGTTACGGCCATAACATATACACGTTCAGATTTTTCTAAATGCTTTAAAATCGTGCTCCCTTTAATTTGTAATGGAGGCTCACTTTTTACAATACCATTCGTAGCATCATATTCGTAAGCTTCAAATATCCCCTGTGGCATCGCCTGTAATTGCACTTCTAGGCACGCCTCTTTAATATAAGCTTGAGGGAATTCTTCTGCATGTTTTAAGCCTGCATAGCGCCTGGTTTCCACTTCATCCACCTGCGGCAATCGTCCATTATAGATTGGCATAATAAACTCCCTTCTTTTCTCAAACTGCTAAACCTACTTATGTCCAGCTCTTATCCTGGTCCAGCGTTTATCCCAGTCCAACTACTTAAGATAAAATAAAAAACCTCCATCGTTTTAGACAGAGGATTCCTCCTTATCTGTCAGTGGCCCTCTTCATAACTGTACATGAATTGCGTTGCCATAGCTGTTGGATGTAGCACCGTGTAAACCGGTTGCCGGACTTCATTGGGCCAAATCCCTCAGTCACTCTTGATAAGGTCAAATATAAAATTAAATCATAATAAATTAAGGATACTCTGTAAACCATTGAAAGTCAATAAAAAGGCGCCCTAGAAATAATCACTTACCTATATAGAAATTATATATATAGGTATAGATTAAATCTAGAACGCCGATTTTTAAACTACGCTCACATTATTTTTCCAAAGGCTTAGTCTTTATTTCTTTTGGTTTACGAGGATATTTTTTTGGTGTATATTTTACTTTTTTAATGTAAATAACAGCTCTTTTATCCTCCAATGTAGGCAATGTTACAGTATTAACCTTTTCAATCGTGCCACCCAATGTCTGTAAGGCAAAACCTGCTGAATTGATTTCCTCTTCATATATAGCACCTTTTAATGCCACCACAGACCCACCTAATTTTACATAAGGCAAGGCCCATTCTAATAAAATAGGTAATCTAGCAACAGCACGGCTCGTCACTATATCATAGGCTTCGCGATGCTCTGGCTCATGGGCCAAATCTTCCGCCCTACCATGTAATGTAGTTACAGATTTTAAGCCTAAATGAGTAATTACAGATTGTAAAAATTTAAGTCGCTTTTGCAACGAATCAAATAATGTAATCTGTAAATCCGGCCGCCATATGGCAAGTGGAATTCCTGGAAAGCCTGCCCCAGTGCCAAGGTCTAAAATCTTAGCACCTTCCTTAAATACAGAACTTAGAGCTGTTAAGGAGTCTACCATATGCTTTACTGCCACCTCATGTGGATCAGTAATCGCCGTTAAATTCAAGGTTTTATTCGTTTCAATAAGCAATTTATAATAGGTAGTAAATTGGTCGAGTTGTTTAGTCGATGGTCCAAAGCCAGCTGCTTTGAGTTGTACCTCTAGATTCTGAGAGAATGCTATTTCTTCTTCTTTTGTAAGAACTTGACTGAGCTTCATAAGATCTATTTGTGGCACAGCATTTTTTTTGCCTGATTTTTTCTCCATCCCCTTGGCCAAATCTGCCTTTTCAATACCTTTCTTTTTAACTTTTGGCATCTCCTTCATAAGACTTACTCCTGTTCACGACGATATTGTTCCAACTGAATTAATAAAACAGATACATCCGCAGGGGATACACCAGAAATACGACTGGCTTGACCAATAGAATGAGGCTTAATCTGGGCTAATTTTTGCTTAGCTTCCAAGGAAATCCCCTTCATAGATTCATAATCCCAGTCTGCTGGAATAATCTTTTCTTCCAATTTTCTAACTTTAGCCACTTGATCCATTTGCTTTTTAATATATCCATCATAAGTAATCATGATATCAATTTCTTCTTCTACTTCTGGGCTATATCGTTTTAAATTAAATGCCTCAGCCACATCGCCATAGGATAATTCATTACGCTTAACTAAATCAAAGGCTTTAATCCCTGTTTTAATTGGCGCTGTACCAAGTGCCTCAAGCTTTGCTTGTACTTCTGATGATGGATTAATTGGCGTATTCTTAAGCTCTTCTAGACCTTCTTCAATGAGTGCTTTCTTAGCTAAGAATCGATCATATCGTTCCTTTGTAACTAAGCCAATTTCATACCCCTTTTCAGTTAAACGCATATCTGCATTATCTTGGCGAAGCAATAAGCGGTATTCACTACGACTCGTCATCATACGATATGGTTCCTTAGTTCCTTTAGTAACTAAATCATCAATCAATACACCTATATAGGCTTCAGAACGTGATAAGATAAATGGCTCTTTACCTTGTAAATAAAGTGCCGCATTAATACCTGCTATTAAGCCCTGTGCAGCAGCCTCTTCATAGCCAGAAGTACCATTAGCCTGGCCTGCTGAATACAGACCTTTAATAGTCTTTACTTGTAAAGCTGGTGTTAATTGCAATGGATTTAAGCAGTCATATTCGATAGCATAGGCAGGGCGCATAATTTCTACATCTTCAAGACCAGGAATGGTGCGTAAAAATTTATACTGCACATCAATAGGAAGACTCGTACTCATGCCCTGTACATACATTTCATTCGTATGATTTCCTTCTGGTTCTACGAATAATTGATGGCGATTTTTATCGCTGAAACGAACTACTTTATCTTCAATAGATGGGCAATAACGTGGGCCTGTCCCTTCAATAATCCCCGTATACATAGGGGCACGGAATAGATTAGCGCGAATGATATCATGTGTTTCTTCACTTGTATAAGTGAGCCAACAAATTTGTTCATTCCGATCAGTCCAATCACTCATAAAGGAAAAGGCACGATACATCGAATCTCCTGGCTGTTCCGTCATATGGTCTAAACTTAACGTACGCTTATCTACACGAGCTGGTGTACCTGTTTTAAAACGCATTAATTCAATACCATGTTTGCGCAATGAATCGGATAAAAGCTCAGCTGTACGCTGTCCATTAGGACCACCAGTATAGGTTAATTCACCAGTAATAATCTTACCTTTTAAATAGGTCCCTGTACAAAGAATAATCGCCTTAGCTTCATACACTTCGCCTAGTTCACCTAAAATCCCCTTTACCTGACCATCTTCAATAAGGATTTCATTGACCATAATTTGCTTAACATTGAGATTATCTGTATTTTCCAAAGTTTCCTTCATAAGGCGCTGATACGCTACTTTATCGGATTGCGCACGTAGGGAATGAACGGCCGGCCCTTTCCCCGTATTTAACATACGCATTTGAATCGCTGTGGCATCAGCATTAATGGCCATTTGACCACCTAAGGCATCTAATTCATATACTAAATGACTCTTACCAGGCCCACCAATGGCAGGATTACATGGCATAAGTGCAATATTATCTAAATTAAGGGTCGCCATTAATGTGCGTTGACCCATGCGTGCAGTTGCAAGCGCTGCTTCACAACCGGCATGGCCACCACCGATGACAATCACATCATAAGTATCGACGGTATACATAATTTCTCCTAACTTTTTTCACAGACGCTATATCCTTATATAGTATTATATAGCATGTTTTTATTTTATAAACTACTTATTTACCTAAACAGAAGCGAGAGAATAGTTCATCCACCAAGGATTCACGGACGCTGTCACCTGTAATATCACCTAATTTTTCCCACGCGCTGCGAATATCAGTGACTACAAAATCTACAGCCATCCCCATTTCAATATTACTCAAAGCTTCACTTAGTTGTGCTACGGACTCTTCCATCAAATTTATATGGCGCACATTACTTAACATCGCCTGATTATCTTGATTTACGGTGCCACCTGCTACTAATTCCTTAGTCACATCAGCTAGAATATCCATCCCTTCCCCTTGGGCTGCACTGATAGGTGCAATCATGGAGAATTCGCCTAAAGGTGCCACATCAGCTACCGTAATTTGAGCGCCCATATCGGCCTTATTTAAAAAGACAATCGTATGATCACTAGCTGCTTCACTTAAAATCTGACGCTCTTCCTCAGTTAATGGCTTAGAAGCATCGATTACACAAATAATAATCTGTGCTTTTTCTAAATATTCCTTAGCTCGATCTACGCCAAGTTTTTCTACTATATCCTCTGTATCGCGAATGCCCGCCGTATCTACCAAGCGTACAGGAATGCCTTCAATAGTAATATTTTCTTCAATACTATCTCGTGTCGTTCCTGGAATATCAGTGACGATGGCGCGATTTTCACGGAGCAATGCATTCATAAGACTTGACTTACCGGCATTAGGACGCCCCACAATGGCCGTCATAATACCATCGCGCAAAAGCCTCCCCCGATTCGCCGTTGCCAATAAATGCTTCATTCGCTCTAAAATAGGACGCACAGCCTCCGCTGTTTGCTCCATAGTTAACTCTTCAATATCCTCTTCAGGATAATCAATGGCTACTTCAAGCTGTGCTACCAAGGTCAATAAAGACTCCCGAATGTCTCGAATCATCTGAGCCAAGGTACCATCTAATTGATTCACAGCCACTTCTAAAGATTTTTCAGATTTTGCCTCTATAATATCTATAATAGCTTCCGCCTGCGTTAAATCGATGCGACCATTTAAAAAGGCACGCTTTGTAAATTCCCCCGGTTCCGCTAATCGAACGCCTTGGCTAAGCAATAATTTCAAAATTTCACGCACCACTACAATGCCACCATGACATTGTATTTCAACTACATCCTCTGCCGTGAAAGAGTGCGGGCCTTTCATGAGCAGTAAAAGCACTTCATCCAGTACTTTTTGTTCTTGAGGATTATAAATTTTACCATATTGAATGGTTCTATTTTGACGCTCCTCTAAGGAAGCGGTATTGGAATCTTTATATATAGAATTCACTATACTAAAGCTCTTTGCGCCACTAACGCGAATAATGCCCACCCCACCTATGCCGGGTGGTGTTGCGATAGCCGCAATGGTATCTTCTGTATACATAGTATATCTCCTATAAAGGATCTAAATTAATACAAATAAAACCCGATCAGAGACCGGGTTTTACTCGCTTTATAAATGCCGCGCGCCTCACGCACAAGTATTTATATTATCGCTTATATGCAATAACGATGTGACGATATGGTTCTTCAGCTTCACTATCTGTCACAATATGAGGATCATTTTGAAGTGTCAAGTGAATCACTTTGCGCTCAAAAGCACTCATAGGCTCTAAGGCAATTTTTTGACGATTACGCTTTACCTTGGAAGCCAATCGCTTTGCTAAGTTTACGAGCGTCTCTTCCCGACGGGCTCGATAGTTCTCTACATCTACAACGATGTAAGCGCGACCAACACTATCTTTGTTAGCCACTAAATTAGTCAAATATTGGATAGCATCCAATGTTTGACCATGTTTACCGATTAAAATACCCAATTCTTCACCATGGATTTGATAGGTAATTTTTTCAGTATTCACCATTTTTTCAATTTGTACAGCTAAGCCCATATTGGCAAACATATCTGTTAAGAATTGTTTACCTTTATCAGCGATGACCATTTGCTCTTCTTTAGAAAGGCTTGGTTTTGCTGGTTTTTCAGGAGCCGCCTTAGATGCCATAGCATCACTCTCAGATGCCACGTCTTCAGAAGCCTTTGGAGCCTCCTGAACTGCTTCTACAACAGTTGTATTCTCTGTAACAGATGCAGATTCTTCAACCTCTTTTACAGCAGCTTCTTCGAAGTAAATACGCACGAGTGCGTTACGGCGACCAATACCTAAAAAGCCATTTGAAGGCTCTTCCAATACTTTGGAATCCACCATAGTCTTACCTTCACTAGCAAGTTGAGCCTGTCCTTTAGCAAGTGCTTCATCAATTGTTTTAGCAGAAATCTCAATAAAGTCCATACTTAACTCTCCTTATTATCATTGCGATAGATAAAGAATTGCTGAATCATTTGGAATATATTAGATACGACCCAGTATATAACCAAACCACTAGCGAAATTCAAGCTAATATAACCAATGAATAAAGGCATGAAGATTTGCATAATCTTTTGTTGCCCCGCAGCACCACCTGCGCCTGCTGCACTGCCTGATTGTTTACTCATTACATATGTAGACAAGGCACTAAGTACTGGTAAAATATATAAATGATCTGGCACACTAAGATTTGGTAACCATAAGAAGGCTTCATAACCAGCTTCGTATGGGAAATCACGAAGAGCATAGAAAATCGCAATCAAGAATGGCATCTGTACAAGTAATGGTAAACAGCCAGATAATGGATTAATACCAAGTTCTTTGTAAAGACGACCCATTTCTTCTTGTAATTTCTTAGGATCATTTTTATATTTTTTCTGAAGCTCTTTAATTTTTGGCTGCAATGCCTGCATGCCGCGCATGGATTTAATTTGCTTCACAGTTAACGGTGCTAAAATAGCTTTAATTACAATCGTCAACAAAATGATGGCAATACCATAGCTTGGAATCCCAATAAGTTTTGTAAAGTCAAAGCTATACATAACAAGGGATTGCATAAATTCAACTAATGCGTCAAAGATTCCCAATAGTCTTCTCCTATTTTGAGTAACATGGACGTATATAATGTGAACCCTTTACGTGTCTATATATCGTTATGGTATGGTCTATATTTCATCCATACAGACACTCCGGTATTTCCAAATTTGTGTTATATAGAAATCGTCTCACCTATTAAGAAAATAAGATTATTTATAATAAAACATATTCTACTAAGTGTTATTTTACTTAAGCTGTTTCTCAATTACTTAAGATTTCACTTAAGGCAAAGGATCATAGCCACCTTTATGCCAAGGATGACATTTTAAAATCCTTTTAATTCCTAAATAACTACCTTTAAAAGGTCCATATTTGCGCAAGGCTTGTAGCATATACGTCGAACATGTGGGATAAAAACGACAAGATTTAGGCTTTAATGGAGATATTCCATAGCGATATATCTGAACAAGTGCAATAAACACTATATTAATAGCCTTTACTATATAATGAACTATATGACTCATAGCCTACTCCTTCGTCATTAGTTTTTAGTACTTTTAAGTAATTTAGACTTTCTAAATAAATAGAGCATCTCTTTTTCAGCCTCTTTATACGTGGCTTCACTTAATCTAGCACGACCAACGACTACAATGGCATAGCCTTCCTTAATCTTGTGTTGATTTAGACGATATACTTCCTTCATCAAACGACGTGCCCTATTACGCTGTACCGCACCGCCCACTTTTTTACCAGTAACAAAACCAATCCGTGTAGACTGCTTTGCTACGGGCATGCGATATACAACACAGAGCCGACCCACTTCATAAGTGCCATGCTTATAGACAAGACGATATTCATTGTTTTTACGAATTCTCCGCTCTTTATCTAAGCCATATAATACATCGTTCATTATTACTTCCTATGTTCCTATGAATGTCTCTATGAATAGAAAAACTTGGCAGCAGCGCCAAGTTTTTTCTCCTGCCTAAAAGCTATTATATTATGCAGATAATTTCTTTCTGCCTTTAGCGCGACGTCTTTTTAAAACAAGACGACCACCAATAGTCTTCATACGTTCACGGAAACCATGAGTACGTTTTCTCCAAAGCGTATTTGGTTGATAAGTACGTTTCATGTATAAAACACCTCCTTGAGATTGGTCTAGTAATTACTTATACCATAACAGTATAAGTATATGTATAAAGGGCCTTTCTGTCAATAGGATATCGCTAAAAAAGCTAGAAATACTGCTGTTTTTCCTAAATTAAAACAATTAATTATAGTTACAATTCAAAATGGAAAAAATTTTTACAAATTTTATATTTTTTTTGCATCTTATATATGGTATTAAAATTATAAATTTGAGACGGCTAAATACTACATAGGCTTTAAAAAAGTTTTCAAGCCTTGTTTTAAGCCCTTTGTCTCCATAATGCATCATGACAAGGTAGGGCTTTTCTGATAAAATGAAATGGATAAGAATAATAAAAAATATAAGAATCAGAATTTTAATACATGTGATTAACTCTATAGGTTATAAACAAGATATACACAACTTATACACTTTTTATCCACAGTTTTGTTGATAAGTGTAAAAATCCCGTGTTTAACGCTTGTAATAACCTTTTTATTTGTCTCTTTTTCACATTTTCAAGAAGTTATCCACATCAATTAGTAATATTATCAAAAAGATATTCACATGTATTCACTCTGGGAAAGGACTCAACATGCCCCTCATTGATCTCAATGATTTTTGGAGCCAAGTACGAGAAGACACGCGCAAGCGATTGCCTGATCAAATTTGGAAGACCACCATTTATTGGCTCTTACCTGTAGAGCTAGACGAACAAAATAATAAACTCGTATTAACTACGATGCAAAACTACATTCAAGAAATAATTGAAAAAGACGCACGGATTAGTCGTCAATTAAAAGATTCTATCAATAAGCTTTGGAAAGAGGTTAATCCTACATCCAATCAATCTATTAACTTTGTCATTACCAGCGTTGAATATGGTATTTCAGATGATGAACCAAGTGATGAAACTAACATAACTGATACCTATGCAACTCATACGACGGACACAGATACTAATGTAAGCAATTCTGGTACCACTACTGATTATACAGAAGCGGTAGAAGCTAATGACTTTCATGAAACTGTAGAACCAGTAATGCCTAAAGCATCAACAGTAGATGTAACACCGGCCCATATTCCGCATGCAACCTTAGCTGATACGGCTACTACCGCACCAGCTCATCAAAGTCCGATGGATATAAGTTCCTATACAAATCATGATCCTATCAATGTAGTACCTAGTGAACCTCTGCCATCCTACGAAGATGACTCCTATGAGTTATCCCTTTCAAGAAATACTCATTCATCTAGCAATTCATCAGAGGAATATATTGGTAGCTATGAAGAAATGGCCCATAAATTGGGATTTGAGCCTAAAAAAACAACTAAAACCAATTCCCTAGCAACTAAACCAGTCTATGAAGAGCCAGTATATATTGAGCCACCACGGAAGCATTCAATGCCTCATATCCCACAAGAAAGTCTCTTCCCTGAAGAGGATATGACACCAACGGCTACTTATAGTAAGTCCAATGCGGACACTGCATCCATGAGCCACACCCAAGAAGGTGCTCCTATTGAATCAACAATGAACTCCTGGCCTAAGAAATCTTTCACCAAACAGGAAGAAAATATTCTATCGGCCTCCATGTTAAATCCAAAATATACATTTGATAATTTTATTGTAGCTGGCTCCACCTTATTAAATAAGGCCATCGCCCAAAGTGTAGCTAAGACGCCAGGTAAGATTAATCCATATTATATTTATGGACAAAGTGGAATGGGCAAAACGCATTTAATGCATGCCATTGGTCACGAAATACTAAAGCATAATCCTGCTGCACGCATCATGTGTATTCCAGCGCAAAAATATGTAGAGTATTTTACATCATCCTTAACTAATAATAAGGATGTGCCAAAGGATATTTTTCATGATATTGATGTGTTATTGCTCGATGATGTACAAGCCTTCCAAAATAAAGTAGGTACTCGTGCTGACTTCTTCCATCTTTTTAATGATTTAATCTTAAAAAATAAGCAAATTGTTTTAACCTGTGATGTATTGCCAGAAGATTTAGGCGATGTGGAAGAGCGTTTAAAAAACCGCTTTGCTGCCGGCATGGTAACGACTATTGAACCACCATCACCAGAAGTATTAGAAGCTATTCTATTATCTAAGCTAGACAATGAACGCACTACGAATCCAGAATTGCGTATGGACACTAGTGTGATTCGCTTCTTAGCACAAGCATATAGCATGGGCAGTATCCGTAAATTAGAAGGTGCTTTTACTAAATTAATCACCGTCGCTTCTATTGAAGGACGCAGCAATCATATTACAGTGGAGTATGCGCTTGAAGTATTAGCAGATCTTCTACCTAATAATGAACGACGCGTCTTATCCATCAACTATATTCAAGATTTTATTGCCGATTACTTTAAAATCAAAAAAGATTTATTAGTAAGTAAAAAACGGAACAAACAATATGCACATCCTCGTCAAATTGCCAGGTTCCTATGTCGTGATTTAATCAATGAAAGCTATCCTCAAATTGCTCTCGCCTTTGGTAAAAAAGACCATACTACAGTATTGCATGCTTTTAATAAAATAGAAGCAGAATTAGCTAAAGACAGTGATTTACAGCATACAATTGAGGATATTAAGAAAAAAATTCAAGAAAATACGTAATATAGCTATAAATTAGATAATATAGCTTTTTAAGAGCTTATATGATTAAGTAAAATCTAATTATAAAACAGTTATAATATCATCTTTAATAGAGTACATAAGCACTAAATTCTATAGAATCAATGTAAAATCACCTGTGTATAACTCTGTGGATATACTGTGTACAGCCTGTGTCTACACTGTGTTCAAAATGGTACATATGCACAAAGCAAGTTGCAAAATGTGATTATGTGGATAAACGATTTTCTGCAGTCACACGATTATGAACATGTGTATAGTCAATGTCCAAGCCACTTTCTGAGACTTTTACACTTATACACAAGCCTTATTACTACGATGATTATTTAATTGAACCAATTAAACAATTTATTATTTATAAAGGAGCATAGGCATATATGAAAATTCAATTTTCAAAAGAAAATTTACAAAAAGCAATTAATGCATTATCAAAAGTTAGTCAAAACAAAACAAGTTCTAATCTACCAGGTTCCATTTATATTACGACAAAAAATGGTAAAGTAGAAATGCAAGCCAATGACTATCAAATCGGCATTAAAATCATCATTGATGCTACAATTATTGAAGAAGGTACTATTGTACTAGCTATGCGTTATTTCCAAGATTGGATCCGCAAAACACCAAGCGATATTATTACATTAGAAACAACAGAAGATACTAAGCAATTATTAATCAGTACAGATTCATCTCAATTCAAACTTGTTACTATGGATATTAATGATTTCACCTTAGTAGATCAAATTCACGACGAATATTATATTGATATTGATGGTGAACAATTAAAAGAAATGATTGATTTAACTAATTATGCAGCTTCTACTGATGAAAATGCCTTTATGTATACAGGTGCATTATTAGAAAGTTCCCATAATGAACTCACCATGGTGGCTACTAATACATATCGTATGGCTATTAAAAAAGTAACTTTAGATACACCTATTGATAATACAATGCGCATGATCATTCCTACTAAAACATTAGCGGAAGTATCTCGTTTATTACCTACAGATAATCCAACAGTAGTTCGCATTGTTTGGAATCGTTCTCAAGTTGCCTTTATTTTTGATACAGTGTATTTAATTTCTCGTTTAATTGAAGCTAATTTCCCTGATTACAATAAAGTAATTCCTTCTTCATTTGATTCCAGTGCAGTACTTAATCGCCGCGATTTTGCAGGCGCTGTAGATCGTGTATCCTTATTAGCTAAAGATGCAGAATATAATGTTATTCGTTACGATTGGAATGATACCGAAGTTACGTTAACAACTCAAAATGCTGAAATTGGGGCCGCTAAAGAAGAAGTATTATGTGAATTTAAAGGAACGCCATTTACTATTTCGTTTAACAGTAAATATATTAGTGATATTCTCCGTCATAGCACAGGTGATCGCATTCATTTATTTTTAAAACAAAATGGCCCTGTTGTAATTCGCCAAGACAATAATAATAACTACACCTATGTAGTAACACCAATTCGTAAATAAAATCACCCAATAGTAAGAAATTTACTATATAATTAAGATAGAGAGGTAGTACATAATTTTGTATTACCCTCTACAAAGTAAATAGATATACAGACTAAATTCTGTTTTGTATATGTAATTACCTTGTATATTAATTTAGTTTATGCAAGGAGGTATATTATGAAAGAACATACACCAGTTTTTATTCATACGCCTTATATTAAATTAGACCAACTATTAAAACTCGAAAGCATTATTGAAACAGGTGGTCAAATTAAATTCTTATTAGAAGATAATTCCATCATGGTCAATGGCGAAGTATGTACTCAAAAACGCAAAAAAGTATTTCCTGGCGATGTAGTAAGTATTGAAGGCGTTGGTTCTTGGCAGGTTGAATTAGAGGAGGCTGACGAGTGAACATTCACTCTTTAGAACTCATAAATTTTCGCAATTATGAACATAAGGAATGGCAATTTAAGCCAGCTATTATGGTTCTATATGGTCCTAATGGCGTGGGCAAAAGTAATTTATTGGAGTCCATTTATGTCAGTACCATTGGAAAGAGCTATCGTACTAATGAGAGTCATGATTTGATTCAATTTGGTAAAGAAGCTGCCGGTATAGTGCTTACTTTTGAAAAGAAAGAAACAAATCATAAGATTAATTTGCGTCTTAATGGCAAGGAAAAGAAGGAAATTCGCTTAAATAGCAATCGCATATCTCAAAAGGAATTGATGGGGACGTTAAATACTGTTATTTTTAGTCCTGAAGATTTGCAGCTTATGAAGGGATCGCCTTCGCTTAGACGGCGCTTTATTGATATTGAAATTTCTCAGACTAGTGCCACCTATTATCAACAATTACATATGTACAATAAGATTTTGCAGCAGCGCAATAAAGTCTTAAAAGATTCATATGGTAAGGCGCAATTACATCTTGAGGAATGGGATAAGCAACTGGCTCAAACGGCTTCGTTCATTGTGAAAAAACGCTTGGACAGTTTGAGAAAAATTAATCTTTTATTAGATTTAATGAATCGTCGTTTGACTAATGGCAAGGAAAATTTGCGCATTATATATGAGCAATCCTATAAAAAACAAAAACTCATTGTAGAGCCGCAGGAATTTTATGAGCTCTTACAAGAGAATCTACCCATAGACCGGCGGCGCATGACTACGTCCATTGGACCCCATCGGGACGATTTAAAATTCTTTTCTGATTCTATGGATTTAAAGCGTTTTGGCTCTCAAGGTCAGCAGCGTACGGCCATATTGTCTCTAAAATTGAGTGAATTAGAATTTATAAAGTCTGAAGTAGGTGAATATCCTATTCTCCTCTTAGATGATGTACTAAGTGAGCTCGATAAAGAACGAAGACAGAATTTGCTTAAATTTATTCATCGTAAGATACAAACCTTTATAACAACCACTGATCTAGATGATGTAGCAAGCTTAACTGATGTGATGATTATTCATTGTGGGGAGCGTGAGTCAGGTGAGAAATAATAAATTAGAGTCCTTTGAAGCTTGTATGGACTTCATTCAAGATACGCGCTCCTATGAGGGCTTTGATTTTTTTGCCTTAGTACCCATTATGAAGCTCTATTATTATTGGCCTCAGGTGGTGAGCAAGCGGGTCAGTCGATTTTGCCAAATTATTAGTATAAAACCGCCTACCATTACATTGGGCGCCAATACATCAGCTTCGCTACAAGAAATAAAAATGGCTACACCTCAATTATTAAAGGCCATTAATACATTTTATTCAAACTATTATAATCGTCCCATCATTACAGAGATTAAGGCGGTTATGAATAAAAAAAGCTCCATCCGAGAAATTAAAGTACAGCCTCTTGGCGTATGGGAAGATTTTCGTCAGCGAGAACGCATTGATTTTACAAAAATTAATCTCAGCGATGAAGAATTAGCGACTATTGATGCCACTTGCGCACAAATTACTAATGAAAAGCTGCGTCAGGTCTTTCGAGAGGCTCAAATTAAGCAATATAAAAATCGTCATGTCATGGAGGCCAAAGGCTATCATCCTTGTCCATCCTGTGGCTTATGGATTAGTCCTGAAGAAACTATTTGTAAATCTTGTATTAATAAAGCACAGCGCGTGCGTATTAGCGATATTCAGGAAGTGTTATTCCAGTATCCCTATTGGAAATACGATAATATATTAACTATGTTTCCTCATTGTTCTATGGAGGAATTTAATGAAGCCAAGCGCAATATGATTTACCATTTTTTAAATCAAATTAGAGCAGGCTCAAAAGATAATTATGATCTTTATATGGCGGCTATGTTAATTACAGCTAAGCCAGCGGATCAATTAGAACCTAAATTTGTAGTCAATTTAACTAATAAATATCGAAAACCAGAGTTTAAAACAAATTCTGGTTCCAATTTTTCAAATAAAAAGTGATTATTTAGAAAAAATTTTGATAAAAATTATAAAGTTAACGAAAAATATAATAAAAATAAAGAAATAGGTACAAAATTATAGAAATGTTTGATAAAATAGTATAAAATATAAAAAATTTAAAGTATTTTATCATGTATATCATCTGTATTATTTCAAAGAAAGAGAAGTTTATGTTTGTTCATATATCTGACACGTATAGTGTGGCCATGGATGATATTATCGCCGTGGTACAGACGATTCCGCTTATTAAGGGAAAACGTCGCCGTAATAAACAATGGAATAATGCACGGGTAGTTTATGTATTCCCTGATGAACCTGTGGAGAGTTATTTAGTTACAGTGGACACGATCTATGCTCTTAGTATGTCTATTACGGGCGTAGGTAAACGATTAGCTAAAGCATCCAAGGGAATTCCGGTGTCTTTATACACAAAAAAATAAAAACATAGTATAATTAAATGTATTTTACAGAATAAAAGCCAGCTTAGTTATGGAATATAAGCTAAGCTGGCTTATAACAATGAAATAAGAGTTTTGGCTCATATGAAGTCAAAACTAATATATAGTGTTAGGGAGGAGAAAGTATGGCAGAACAACATTATGGTGCTCAGGATATACAGGTTTTAGAAGGTCTTGAAGCAGTTCGTTGTCGTCCAGGTATGTATATTGGTAGTACTTCAGCTAAAGGTTTACATCATCTTGTATATGAAGTTGTTGACAATAGTGTGGACGAAGCATTAGCTGGCTATTGTACTCATATTGAAGTAAGTATTAATAAAGATAATAGCATTACTGTAGTCGATAATGGTCGTGGTATTCCTACAGGGATGCATGAAACAGGGATTCCCGCTGTAGAACTCGTATTAACTAAACTTCATGCAGGCGGCAAATTTGGTGGCGGCGGCTACAAAGTATCCGGTGGTCTTCATGGCGTAGGTATTTCCGTTGTTAATGCCCTTAGTGAATGGACTATAGTTAAAGTGCGTCAAAATGGTAAGGAACATGAAATTAGTTTTGAACGAGGCCATTTGAAGCAATCCTTAACTGTTATTGGAGAGGCTAAAGACACAGGTACAACGGTTATTTTTAAACCAGATGCTGAAATTTTTGAAACTACGATTTTTGATTTCAATGTACTTCGCACACGCCTTCAAGAATTAGCTTTCTTAAATAAAGGTCTTCGCATTACATTAACGGATAAGCGCGAAGAAGAAGATAAAGTGGAAAGCTTTATGTATGAAGGGGGGATTGTATCCTTTGTACAATTTTTAAATGAAAACAAGGATATTGTAAATCCTACGATCATTGATATGGAAAATACACGCGATGATGTAGTCGTTGATGTGGCGCTTCAATACAATGATGGGTATAGTGAAAATATTTTATCCTTTGTAAATAATATTAATACCATTGATGGTGGTACCCACTTAAGTGGCTTCCGCAGTGCTTTAACGCGCACACTTAATGACTATGGTCGCAAAGCTGGACTTATTAAAGAAAATGAAGCCAATTTGTCCGGTGAAGATGTGCGTGAAGGTCTCACTGCTGTTATAAGCGTTAAAGTGTTAAATCCTCAGTTTGAAGGCCAAACGAAAGCAAAGCTTGGCAATAGTGAGGTGAAGGGAATTACTGATACGGTAGTATCAGAAGGATTGAAGGTCTTCTTAGAAGAACATCCAACTGAAGCTAAACGTATCATTGATAAGGCGACTACAGCTAATCGTGCTCGTGAAGCAGCGCGTAAGGCGCGCGAATTAACACGCCGTAAAAATGCCCTTGAAATTAGCTCTTTACCAGGTAAATTGGCTGATTGTTCAGAAAAAGATCCACTTATGACAGAGATTTATCTTGTCGAAGGGGATTCTGCGGGCGGTAGTGCTAAGCAAGGTCGCGATCGTCGTTACCAAGCGATTTTACCTCTTCGCGGTAAGATTTTAAATGTAGAAAAAGCACGGTTAGATAAGATTTTAGCAAATAATGAAATTCGCTCCATGATTACAGCATTTGGTACAGGCATTGGGGAAGATTTTGATCTTAATAAGAGCCGTTACCATAAAATTATCATTATGACAGATGCTGATGTAGATGGCGCGCATATTCGTACCTTATTGCTTACATTCTTTTATCGTTATATGAAACCTTTAATCGAAGAAGGTCGTGTATATATTGCACAGCCACCTTTATACCAAATTAAAAAAGGTAAGGGCCATTGGTATGTGTATAGCGATGCAGAAATGGCATCTAAATTAGATGAAATTGGTCGTGATAATATTACCATTCAACGATACAAAGGTCTTGGGGAAATGAATCCGGAACAACTTTGGGAAACTACTATGAATCCTGAAAATCGTACGATTTTACAGGTAAGTTTAGAAGATTCCATTGAAGCGGATAAAATATTTAGTGTACTTATGGGTGACAAGGTTGAGCCTCGTCGTAAATTTATAGAAGACAATGCGAACTTGGTGAGAAACCTTGATTTGTAAATTGAGAAAGGGATGATGTTTACGTGGATGGACTATCTTCGGATAATAAATTACGTCGAAGTTTAAAATCACGTCATATGAATATGATTGCCCTCGGCGGTTCTATCGGCACAGGCCTTTTTGTAGCCGGCGGGGAAGTAATCAGTACAGCTGGTCCTGGTGGTGCTTTAGTAGCCTATGGTTTTATAGGTATTATGGTATACTTTTTAATGACTAGCTTGGGGGAAATGGCCACCTATTTACCAGTGCCAGGTTCCTTTGGCACTTATGCATCTCGTTATGTAGATCCAGCCTTTGGTTTTGCCCTTGGTTGGAATTATTGGTTTAACTGGGCCATTACTTTGGCAGCAGAACTCGTAGCTGGTGCCTTGATTATGAAGTATTGGTTTCCAGATATTCCTGCTATTATGTGGTCGGCCTTATTTCTAATTGCTCTCTTTTTGATGAATTATCTATCCACGCGTTCCTTCGGGGAAAGTGAATATATTTTCTCCAGCATGAAGGTTATTACAGTGTTCGTTTTCTTATTTGTAGGCTCTATGCTCATTATTGGAGTTGGTGGTAATTCACCAGGATTTGAAAACTGGACACGTGGGGAAGCTCCTTTTGTAGGTGGATTTAGTTCTATTTTAGCTATTTTCATGGTAGCTGGTTTCTCCTTCCAAGGCACTGAGCTTATTGGTGTAGCCGCTGGGGAATCAGAAGAACCAGAAACGAATATTCCTAAAGCCATTCATTCAATTTTTTGGCGCATTTTGATTTTCTATATTGGTGCGTTTATCGTCATTGGCTTCTTAATTCCTTATGATGATCCTAATCTTTTAAAATCTAGTGTAGAAAATGTGTCCATTAGTCCGTTTACTTTAGTACTTGATCGCTTTGGCTTTGCCTTTGCAGCGAGCTTTATTAATGCCATTATTTTAACGGCCGTACTATCTGCTGGTAACTCCGGTCTATATGCGTCAACTCGCATGCTCTATGCTATGGCTAAAAATGGAGAAGCGCCAAAGATCTTTACTAAATTAAATTCCCGTGGCGTACCATCTAATGCCTTATTTGCAACGGCTGCATTTGGTATTTTTGCCTTTGCTACATCCTTAATTGGTGAAGGGGCCGCGTACACTTGGCTCATCAATATTAGTGGGATGAGTGGTTTTATTGCTTGGCTAGGGATTGCCATTGCACATTATCGTTTCCGCCGTGCTTTTAAAGCACAAGGAAAGGATATAAAATCCATTCCATATCGCGCTTTATTATTCCCATTTGGTCCTATTTTTGCTATTGTTCTTTGCCTTATTATTATGGCTGGTCAGAACTATACAGCATTTATGGGTGATACCATTGATTGGTATGGCGTCAGTGTAGCTTATATTGGTATTCCAGTATTCTTACTCGTATACTTTGGTTATAAAACAAAAAATAAAACCCATGTAATTCCTCTTGAAGAAGTTGATTTAGCTCGTGATTATGATAAATAATAAAATCACTGCTAGTTATTAAATCAATATTAGGATGAAATACAAATATAAAAGCCGTAATGGTCTATGAAACACCTAAGCCTAGGTGCCTTTGACTGTTACGGCTTTTTAGTATTTTTGAATGGTGTTTTCATTCGCGCTTTTAAGTAAAATTATATATAATAGAAAGTATATATAATATGTGAGACGAAATTGGACCCAGTCCATTGAAAGGATGAGTTTTTTGAATTTACTCAATAGGATTCATACACCAAGTGATGTAAAACAATTATCTCTCTTAGAATTACCGCTATTATGTGAGGAAATTCGAGAGGCCTTAATCGCTAATATGAAGGCTGTGGGCGGACATTTAGGACCTAATCTAGGTTTTTTAGAAGCGACTGTAGCTTTACATTATGTATTTGACTCGCCAAAGGACAAGATTGTTTTTGATGTATCACATCAATCCTATACTCATAAAATACTAACAGGTCGAAAAGCGGGTTTTGTTGATCCTGAACAATATGGCATATACTCTGGTTATACAAATCCATCAGAAAGTGAACATGATATGTTCTCCGTCGGTCATACTTCCACATCAGTTAGTTTAGCTACGGGATTAGCTAAAGCTAGGGATTTAAAAGGGAGTAATGAAAATATTATTGCCGTATTAGGTGATGGGGCCCTTTCTGGCGGCGAAGCTATGGAAGGACTCAATATTGGTTCTACCTTAGGGAGTAATTTAATCGTTGTTTTCAATGATAATGATATGAGCATTTCGCCTAATGTGGGCAGTATGTATTCGCATTTTAAAGAATTGCGTGATACTAAGGGGCAATGCGAAACTAATTATTTTAAAATTATGGGCTTTGATTATTATTTTGTTGAAGATGGTCATAATATAGAGGAATTAGTAAAGGCCTTCAACACTGTTAAAGATGTGCCACGACCAAGCTTAATTCATGTTGTAACCACTAAGGGCAAAGGCTGGGCTGAAGCTGAGGCGGATAAAGAATCCTTTCATTATATTAATGCAGCCCATAAGCCTAAAAAAGGCACCACCCTTACATATGCTGGCGTGGTAGCAGATCATTTGCTAGAGAAAATGAAAACTGATGCTACTGTTATTGCTATGACAGCAGCTATTCCTGGAACATCGGGATTTAATCCAGAGCGCCGGGCTAAGGCAGGCAAACAATTTTTTGATGTAGGCATTGCAGAAGAGCATATGATTGCTATGGCTGCGGGGCTTGCTAAAAATGGCGCGAAACCAGTTGTATTAGAAAATAGTACGTTTCTATCTCGCACCTATGATCAATTAAGTCAAGACCTTTGTTTAAATAGTAATCCTGCTACCATTATGTCCTATGGATTAAGTGGTGGAATTGCAGGAACTGATGCGACTCATACAGGGGCGTTTGACTTAGCCATGATGGGGAGTATTCCTAATCTTGTGATTTTATGTCCTGCTTCTAAAGATGAAGTATTAGCTATGCTTGATTGGTCCATGGAGCAAAGGGACCATCCTGTAGTAATTCGCGTTACTGGTGCCGTTCGCAATGAGCCAAGTGGTGGTATGTTCACTGGTGAATTAAAAAATGAAATAACACATGAAGGACGTACAGTGGCCATTTTAGGGCTTGGACCATTTTATTGTTTAGGAGACGCGTTGCGTCAGGCCTTACAAGAGACATTAGGCATTGAAGCGACATTGATTAATCCTCGTTTAGCCTCTGATGTAGATAAAGACACTTTGGCATCCTTACAGAAAGATCATAGCATCGTAGTTACCTTAGAAGATGGTGTATTAGCTGGCGGTTATGGTCAAAAAGTGGCGCAATTTTATGGGGCTACTCCAATGAAAGTACTTAATTATGGCATGGAAAAAGAAGTAAATGATCGCGTGCCTAAAGAGGAATTATATGCCCGCTATGGTTTAGAACCAGCAGCCATGGTTGAAGATATTAAGGCTTTATTAGAGCATTGAGTTTGAAGTTAGTTATGGAATAGGGGGACCGAATGGCAAATATATGGCGTATCAAAACAACTGAAGACGCGAATAGTAAGCTTTGTTTGGACAATCATATGATTGCCATCGGTTGGCCTCCTTATGTGCCCGATACTATTGTTTCTAATCATCCCAATAGTCTTAATGGATTTGGCTCAATATGTAGAGCGCAATTAGAACAGCAATTTATTGAAATTAATACGTATGAGGCCTATGAAGAAATCGTGCAAAATTATGCCTTATATGAAGGGCAAAAAGGGCGAAAAACGAGTGTTAATGCTTTTGTAAATAAAATAAAAATAGGTGATTATGTATGGATTACTTATAGAAGCCAATATTATTTAGGCAAGATATGCAGTGATGAACTTATTTTTAAATATCACAAAGAACAAAAGATTGGCGAAGATCATCATGATTATTTACAGCGTCCCATAGCATATTGGATACATGTAGGCGATGAAACGAAAGTACCTGGTGCTGTTGTAAGGGCCTTTGCTTTTAGAGGGAATACGGTGCAATGCATTGAAAAGGGCAAGGAGGCAGTAGCGGCATATAGTAAGTATATAGAGCAAGTCGTGATACAAGATTTTAATGGAACATCTAAGCCACTTCATAAACTACTTCACAAGCCACTTCACAAGCCATTTTATAGGCCACTTCATAATCAGCTGTGGCAAACTGTAGAAGCGATTAAAGAGTCTCTATCTGAGATGCGTCAAACAGCTGATGCCCATCAAACTGAGGCGTATTACAGCGCTTTTAAAGAGCGATTTTTTAATCTTTTAGGCACTGATGACTGTGAAGATTTACTTTGTTTTTGGCTCTATCATACATATGGCTATATTCCTTGGCCGTCATCAAATAAAAGGCAAACGGCTACGTATGAATGCATATTATTAGATCCTAAAAATCCAGGTAAGGAAATCTATATACAGGTAAAAAGCGGTGGCTCTCAATGTTTAGAAAGCAAGAACTATACTAAATTATTAACCTATGAGCCAGATGAAGTAGTAACGAATGAACTTTTAGGCAAAGAAAAAGAAACTACCTTAAAGACTTTATGTCATAAAGATACTACCATAGAACATGAAGTCTTTTTATTTACAGCTGCTGATCGGGTTATCTTAAATCATGATTCTTGTTTTGGTTCAGCCATTAAGACAGTCACTACTGATGAAATTTTTAAAATACTCCTTAGTAAAGAATCTAATAGTCGAGGTGAAGTATTAAGTCATAGTATATGCACTCGCATTATGTATTGGCTTGTTATTGCCTATAATCAGATACATGAAATATATTTTTAATTACGCCTTGACTTGAAGTCGACTTCAAGGTTTATACTAAAACCCGTAGTTAAGAAATCAAAGCTTATTACTTAGTAAGAGATTTCTTAAGTGCGGGATTTTTTTTGCTTTTAATATATGTAAGTGCATACATATATTTATAATATGTAATGAGAGAAAGGGTATTTGTATGAATGAATTAAAATTATTAAATACAGTAAATTCACCAAAAGATATTAAGTCTATGTCTGTAGATCAATTAAAAGAATTGGCACAGGAGATTCGCGAAGTTTTAATTGAACGCGTAACTACTACTGGTGGTCATATGGCGCCAAATCTTGGCTTTGTAGAACCTACCTTAGCGCTTCATTATGTATTTGATTCACCAACTGACAAATTTGTTTTTGACGTGTCTCATCAGTCCTATATTCACAAAATCTTAACTGGTCGTAAAGAAGCCTTTACTGACCCTGCTTCATATACAAAATATTCTGGTTATACAAATCCAAATGAAAGTGAACATGATTTCTTTACTATTGGTCATACATCAACGGCTGTAAGCTTGGCCACTGGTCTTGCTAAAGCGCGTGATCTAAAAAAAGAAGCCGGTAATGTAATAGCTATTTTAGGTGATGGCTCCCTATCTGGTGGTGAAGCCATGGAAGGCCTTAATGTGGCAGCTACATTAAATAGTAATTTCATCGTACTTTTCAATGATAATGATATGAGTATTGCTCCTAATGAAGGTGGCGTGTATAAAAATTTAAAAGAATTGCGTGACACGAAGGGGCAAGCTAGCAATAACTACTTTAAAGCTATGGGTCTTGATTATGTATTCATTGAAGATGGCCACGATTTACAGGCTCTAATTGATACATTTAAAACTGTAAAAGATAGCCAAAAACCTGTTGTAATTCACATGGTTACGGTAAAAGGCAAAGGCTATGCACTAGCTGAAGCAGATAAGGAAACTTATCATTACATTATGGGCAAGGACTTTGATGTAGAAGCTTATAGTAAAGAAGAACATTATGATGAAATCATTGCTGAATTTTTAGTTAAGAAAATGAAAGCTGATCCTACTGTAATTGGCTTGACTGCTGGTGTACCAGGCATTGCCGGATTCAATCCAGCACGCCGTGCTGAAGTGGGCGCTCAATTTGTAGATGTAGGCATTGCGGAAGAACATATGGTAGCAATGGCAGCAGGACTTGCAAAAAATGGTGCTAAACCAGTTATCTTAGATGCTGGCACATTCCTACAACGTACTTATGACCAATTAACACAAGACTTAGCCTTAAATAGTAATGCAGCTACTATTTTGTCCTTCCCTCTAGGTGGTGGTATTTCATCAATGGATGCGACGCACTCCAGTGCCTTCGATATGGCTATGATGAACAGTATTCCAAATCTTACAGTCTTATCGCCAGCTACTAAAGATGAATTACTCTCTATGCTTGATTGGTCCTTAGAACAAACTGATGGACCGGTTATGATTCGTGTACCTGGTGGTAATGTACAGACTTATGAAGCAGGAAACGCCTTTGATGGCAGTTTACAAAATGAAGTAGTTGAAACTGGTGATACCGTAGCTATCTTGGGTCTTGGTGCTTTCTATGATTTAGGTCTTCGCACTAAGGCTGAATTAGAAAAAACATTGAGTATTAAGGCAACCTTAGTAAATCCTCGCCTTTCGTCTGCAGTAGATAGCAAGGTATTGGATAGCTTAAAAGCAAATCATACACTTGTTGTTACATTGGAAGATGGCGTACTTGATGGTGGTTTTGGTGAAAAAGTAGCTCGTTACTATGGACCAAGCCATATGAAAGTCATCACAATTGGTATGACTAAAGAAGTAAATGATCGTGTTCCTATGGAAGAGCTTATTAAACGCTATCATTTAAGTCCAGAGCTTATTGTAGAAGATATTAAAGCGACATTAGCAGAATAAGTATATTTGAAATATAGTTGTATGAATATATAATTGAAATATAGCTGTATGAATATGTATTGTGAATATGGCTATAGTATCAATTTGTTGCAGTATAGCTATAGTATTATCTAGTTGACATATATTTAGTAAGTTATAGTTAGTAGTAATAACTCCTAATCAATCTAAATAATCAAATGCAGAAAAGCCATAACCACTGATTACACAAGGTTATGGCTTTTTTGTAGTAGTTTGTAGCAGTTTCTAATAGATAGTTATGGCTTTTGTAATGAAGTTAAGCATTTTGTAGTAGAAAGGCTAGGACTATTTTGTAATAGCGTGTAATATTTTATCTTAATACTTTGTTTTTTCTCCTATGGATTAGCGAAAATCTTAGAAATTTGATATACTTAAGATTAATACATAAAGAAAATACATGTAAAGTACGCATGTAAGTATCCACTTGAGTAAGAGGAGAGTGATAGATAAGTGGACGGTGATGTAGGTCTGGAGATACTCATAATTTTATTATTAATTGTGGCCAATGGCATTTTTTCAATGACTGAATTGGCTGTTGTGAATTCTCGTAAAGGCTTATTAGAAGATAGTGCTGAAAAAGGCAGTATAGGGGCTCAAAGAGCCATTCAATTATCAGAAGACCCAAATCAAATGTTTTCTACCATTCAAATAGGTATTACCTTGATTGGTATTGTTACTGGTTTGTATTCTGGTGCCGCCTTAAGTGATCCCTTAGCTAAGAGTATTAAGGAGTATATTCCTTCCTTAGCTATCTATGCTGATTCCTTTAGCCCTATTATTATCGTGTCCCTAACGACTTATTTGTCGTTAGTCATTGGTGAATTGGTGCCTAAGCGCTTGGCTTATAATTCACCAGAGCGCATTGCCATCATTATGGCGGTGCCAATGCATTATTTCTCAGTTATAGCTAAACCTTTGGTAGCTTTATTAAGTCTATCTACGTCTGGCTTATTGAAGTTAATGGGCGTAAAAGACAAGGAAGAATCGCCCGTTACGGAGATGGAAATTAATAAAATGCTCACCCAAGGGGTGGAATTGGGTGCCTTTGAAAAGGATGAACCTCGCTTAGTTGACAATGTATTTAGATTAGCTGATTTAAATGCTGGCGATGTTATGACACCGCGAACGCAGTTAAAATGGTTAGATCTTAATACATCAGAAGAAGAGATTCGTAATATTCTTTGTAATTCATCCCACTATCGTTTACCTGTAGGGGTTGATTCCTTAGATGAATTAAAAGGCCTCATTATTGTAGCTGATGTGTTTGCTTCGTATGTAAAAGAAGGCGAAGGTCAGTCCTTAAAAGCTATTGTAGAATCAAGTATTAAAGAACCAGTTATGGTACCAGAATCCATTAGCTTGATGAAGCTCTTAGAATTATTCCGTACCGAAGGGGTTCATGAAACTGTAGTACTTGATGAGTATGGCGGTTTTAGTGGTCTTGTTACACTCCATGATATTATGGAAAAATTAGTTGGTTTAATGCCTGCGAGTGAAGATGAATTAAAAGAGGAAGAAAATCGCATTATTAAGCGCAATGACTCTACTTGGCTTGTTGATGGCCTCATTAGTATTGATGAGTTCAAAGAATATTTTGACATAAATAAAGAATTACCTGGCGAAGACGAAGATTTATATAAAACTGTTGGCGGCTTCTTTATGTATCTCTTTGGACGTATTCCAAAAGAATTGGATCGGGCTACTTGGGAAGACTATACCTTTGAAGTTGTCGATATGGATAATGTGCGTATTGATAAAGTCATGGTGATTCATGAGTCAGCCCCTCTTGAAGAAACAGGGGAAGCAAACTAAGCAAGAGAATGCGAAGTTGATTAGTAGGTAAGCCTACGCAAAGCTAATTACTAAGTGATTAGATATGAACTAATTGGTAGGTAGTTAAGATAAAAAAAACGAATTAGTACGCTTACATGTCTTTTTGCATAAATATTAAAAAAATATAAATAATATACTTTTTAAAATATAGTAATTATAAATCAAAAATCCTTAGAACTGTTATTTAATAAAGAGATAACGTATCTAAGGATTTTTTATTTTAATTATTTTATTGTATTAATTTAGTATTCAAGTTAAAATAGTAATAAGTAATAAAATTGAATAATCAATTAAAAAAATAGATAACTAGTAATATATTTTGTAATTTATATTTTTGATTTGTATAAAAGTTAAAAATATAGTCATATAAGCTAATGATATTTATTTTACAAAGAGTGTAATTATTATAAAGAGAGAAGGTCTATTATGAAAGCATTACAGCTTGTTCGTCAGGGAACTTTTTTTGATGCTAGAATGGTTAAGGTAAAACAACCCGTCATGGGGGCTGACGAGGTATTGGTGGAAGTAGTATATGCAGGGGTAAATCCAGCAGATTATTTAACTGCTACTGGATTTTTTAATATTATTAAAAAGCCCACATTACCTCATACCTTAGGCTTTGAATTATGCGGCAAAGTTGTGGCTAAAGGAGCCCATATAAAGCGCTTTGAAGTGGGGGATATTGTCATTGGTAGCAGTGATGCTTGCTTTGCTTCCTATGTGACTGTGAAAGAACATGAAATTGCCAAATTGCCCGAATATTATAGCTTAGAGGAAGGGGCAGCTATTCCAGTGGCTGCTTTAACAGCTTATCAAGCTTTAGAGCGCCTAGCTGTACCGGGCCTTACTGTGAATACTCAGTCTCAAAGGGGCACTGCTGGAGCTAGTTCTGATTCTTTATTTATTGCTGGCGGCACAGGAGCTGTAGGCTTTATGACGATTATTTTGGGGCGCGCCATGGGGCTTACTATATATGTAAGTGGCAGTAGTAAAAAAGCGGAGGAAGCCTTAGCATTAGGTGCTACTAAAGTATTTGATTATAAAAGCAAAGATCCTATTGAATTGCCAAAGCCTGCTTCTTATGGTATTGATATGGTCGGTGGGGGCATGACACGGAAGGTGCAGCAATTGGTGAAGGACCATGGCCGAGTTGTGACCATTAAGGGTATACCTACAGGCAATTTTGCTAAAGAAGAAGGCTTAGCTTTTTGGCAGCAACAATTATTGCAATTGGCTTCTGCACCATATAGATATTATGCTAAATGGCGTAATCAAAGTTATGATTTTATATCCGTAAAGTCTAAGGGCTTACAGTTAGAATATATGTTACAAATACTAAGAAATGCAGAATATAAACCAAGTATAGACAGTATATTTCCTCTTAGTGAAGGGGCTAAGGCATTACATCATGTCCATGAAGGTAGCCTAAAAGGTAAGGTTCTTTTAAAAATAGGCAATGTATAAGAAGAACATAGATAATGTATACACCATATATAAGTAGTATGTGAGTAATATAAAATTATAAGTAATGTTTGATCCATATAAATATATAAGTAGTATTTGCGTAATAGATAAGTATTGTATAGATAAAAGGTGACTATAGGTATAGGGGCTAGTAGTTTGTAGTTAGATGTAAAAGGAGCTTGTTATGGAGAGAATTTCAGAAGTAGGGGTAGACACTGAGGTAGTAGAGCTCAATCATTCGATATATCAATTTAAACCATTAATTGAAACAATTAGTATTTTTTCTGCCTATATTAATGAATTGCGGAAAGAGTTTTTAAAAGAATCTATAAAAATTTATTTAGATTCTGTGCCCTTAGATATGGCTAAGGGCATAGGGAAGAAAAAGTTTAATCACTCGGAAATGCAAATTATTAGTTTTATTGAATCAAAGGAAGACCATATTGCAACCTATCAAGAATTGGTGCAGGCCATGCCTTTTTCACAGGGCATGTTATCTCGATATGTTAAACGGTTAGCTACAGAAGGCTTACTTGTTAAATTTCATAAAAATAGTGATTTAAAATCCATCGTATTGCGCACTACTGAACTGGGCAATTCCTTTGCTATGATTCACAATGAGCTACATAAATTAGAAGATAAACATTATGAAAATTTATTGAAGACTATTCCACCAGAGAAGGTAGAGGATACCTTAGAAGTGTTAGAAATTATTATGAATGGTACCTATATCTTATCAGAAGAAGATCGGGCCAAATTTAATACTTTATGTGTGCCTGATAAGGCCTAATCGTAAATACGATAGTAAACTATAACAATAAATAAGATAGTAGATAAAATAGTAAGATCTAAAGCCTAGGTTCCTAACTATATAGTATAGGAATCTAGGCTTATTTATTGGGTCTTCATAGTACGGGGATAAAATGAAATGTAATTCATTGACAATTTTTTTATGCCTACGTAAAATTAACTTAAATATTACCAGTAATATATTTTATAATAAGCATATACATTAGGCTAAATTGAATTGTAACTATAATTTTATATAAGGAGGTTATTTTAATGAGGAAATACCTAAGTAAGTCCTGGCAATATATGATGCTTGGCCTTGTAGCTATAAGTATAGGCCTTGTCATAAGTGGTTGTGGCAGTGAAGAAAAAACAGCTGACACGGCGCCTTTAGTCAAAACCATGGTGGTGGGAAAGGATATGGCAGGGCAGGAAAATTCCTTAGCAGGCACGATTAAAAATCGATATGAAACAGCTTTATCGTTCCAAATTGGTGGGCGCGTGATTCAAAAGAATTTTACTGTTGGTGATACCGTGAGTGCTGGACAGGTTTTAGCCGTATTGAGTCAAAGTGACACAAGTAGTCAATTACAAAATGCCCAAGGTGCATTAGCAGC
Source organism: uncultured Veillonella sp. (assembly GCF_937981445.1). Taxonomy (GTDB): domain Bacteria; phylum Bacillota; class Negativicutes; order Veillonellales; family Veillonellaceae; genus Veillonella_A. The sequence continues at coordinate 238,194 of NZ_CALJON010000008.1, forward strand.
GGCTCAATCGCAGTATGATTTAGCCGCTACTAATGTGGAACGGTATCGTATTTTATACGCTCAAGAAGCGATTAGCCAATTACAGTTAGATCAGATGGAAAATAATTTTAAAGTGGCTGCAGCTCAATTATCTCAAGCACAGGCTAATGTACAAGCAAGTACTAATCAACAAGAATATACACAATTAGTGGCACCTGCTGATGGCGTTATTACAGCCAGTGCTATTGAAGTCGGTCAAGTCGTAGGTGCTGGCCAAACGGTAGGTTCCATTGCCGTAGGAAATGAGCCAGAAGCAGTGATTGCTTTACCAGAGCAAATGCTTGCGTCAATTTCTGTAGGCACACCAGCTAAGGTTTCGTTCTGGGCCTTACCAAATGATACTGTAGCAGGTGTAGTGCGCGAAATTTCACCAGTGCCAGATCCTACAGCGCGTACCTATACTGTTAAAATAAGCCTTACGAATCCGCCTAGTGCGCTAAAACTAGGGATGACTTCACAGGTTGTATTTGATCAAGCTGGCAATGCCGGTCTTACAGTGCCTTTAACGGCCTTAGTGAATAAAGCGGGGACAGAGCAGAACAATAGCAAGGCAATTACCAATGATACAACAAGTAATGGTAAAGCCACAAATGGGAATCTATCTAATCAAGCAGGCACTAGTACTGGACAGGTTTATGTAGTAAAAGACGGTACCGTACATTTAGTAACGGTTCAATTAGGAGCCTTAGGCAATAATAGTGTAGTTGTTGTATCGGGTTTATCTAAAGGTGACAGGGTCGTTACAGCAGGGGTCGATAAATTAGAGGAAGGAGCTAAAGTACGTATATGAGTCGTTTTAATCTAGCTGATTGGGCTCTTAGACATAAATCTATAATTTACTTCTTCATGGCTATGCTCTTTGCTATTGGCACCTTTTCCTTCATTAACATAGGTCGTATGGAGGACCCAAATTTTACTATTCGTACTATGGTAGTAGGGGCTAGTTGGCCAGGGGCATCACCACAGCAAATGTCTGAGCAAGTAACGGATAAATTAGAAGAAAAAATTCGCGATTTACCAGGGATCGATTATACAAAAAGCTTTACTGATGGCGGTAAGACCGTTATTTATATTAATTTAAAAGAAACTGTACCATCTAGTGAGGTACGGGCTGCTTGGACTGAAGTGCGCCATATGGTAGAGGATGAGTGGCGTAATTTGCCAGCCGGTGTACAAGGTCCGATGATTAATGACCGATTTGATGATGTATATGGCACAATTTATGCTCTCACCGGTGATGAGTATTCCTATGAAGATAAGCGTGCCTATGCAGAGCAAATTAAGCGTATATTACTGACTGTTCCTAATGTAAAGCGCATTGATTTAAAAGGTGTACAGGAACAGACTTTATATGTAGAAATAAATAAGGATAAGCTCGCATCGTATAAGATTAGTAGTCAAAGCTTATTAAATGCGATTAAGCAGCAAAGTGCGATGACACCATCGGGCATGATTGATACAGATACAAATAATGTGTATTTACGTGTTAATGGTCTCTTTGATAGTGTTGATGCTGTACGGGATATGCCTTTGCAGATTAATGGTCAAACACTTCGTTTAGGTGATATGGCCACGGTTCGTTTAGATTACGAATCACCACAGGGCCCTTTATTTTATTTTAATGGTAAGCCAGCCATTGGCATTGCTGTATCTATGGATGCAGGGGCAAATAATATTGAATTTGGTAAGGACTTAGATGCTAAACTTGCTGCCTATACATCGGAGTTACCTTTAGGGCTTGAAGTGAGTCAAGTATCGAATCAGCCAAAAGTAGTAGATGAATCTATTAGTGAATTTACGCGGTCTTTATTTGAAGCCATTACCATTGTATTGATTGTAAGCTTTATTTCTTTAGGCGTGCGCAGTGGTATTGTAGTAGCCCTTACGATTCCGGTTGTAGTGGCCAGTACCTTTGTGGGTATGTTTGCAGATGGTTTAGAACTACATAAAGTAAGTTTAGGGGCGCTCATTATTTCTCTTGGCTTATTAGTGGACGATGCTATTATCGTTGTAGAAATGATGACCTTAAAAATGGAAGAAGGCTTGGATACGCATAGTGCTGCTACATTTGCGTATAAAGCTACTGCCTTTCCTATGCTCAGTGGTACTTTAATTACTTGTTCTGGCTTTTTGCCAATTTTCTTGTCAAAAGGTACCGTAGCTGAATTTACTCATACTTTATTTATCGTTGTAGCCTTGGCCTTACTTTTATCATGGTTTGCCTCTGTATTAGTGAGTCCAGTATTGGGGAGTAAGTTAATACGGATTAAGGAAAATCATGAAGACAGCCGGGCTGTACGAGTACAAAGAGCCTTTTTAAAACGCTTTGAAAAGGTCTTGCATTGGTCCTTAGGCCATCGTCGTCTCGTGTTGATTACAACTATAGTTTTATTTATTGTATCACTTATTAGCGTGCCGCTTATTAAGGTGGAATTCTTCCCATCCTCCACGCGGCCTGAAATTATGCTAGCTGTACAATTCCCGCAAAGTTCATCCTTACAATATACGAAGGAACAGGCGGAAAAGTTAGATGCTATTCTCAGTGGTGATAAGCGTGTGGAGCATTATTCGACGCATATTGGTGAAGGGGCACCACGCTTTGTATTGACCTTAGAACCTGAAGTGGAGCGCAATAATTTCATGCAATATGTTATTGTTGCTAATTCCTTAGATGATCGCAATAGTTTGTATAAGGAATTAAACGAAAAATTAAAAGATGAATTTCCATCGGCTCTCATCAATATGAGCTTTATCCAAACAGGGCCACCATCGAAATACCCGATTATGTTCCGTGTAGCAGGTCCTGATATGGACCAAGTTAAGGCCATAGCTAATAAGGTAGAAGATGTATTTAAAACACATCCAGAAATCAGTGATATTTCTGAAGATTGGCCAGATAGCACACCGAATATTAATATTCATATTGACCCTGCTAAAGCTCGTATGATGGGCGTTGATAGCTATTCTGTGGGTCTTGATTTACACAGTAAAATTTCTGGTGTATCAGCTGGGGAATACTATGTGGGAAATCAGACGATTCCAATGAAATTTAAGCTCGGTGGCGATGAAGATCATAATATGAGTGTATTGCAAAATATTCCAGTTCAAACGGGTTCTGGTGCGTATGTACCACTCAGTCAAATTGCTACTATCTCGATGGGATCAGAAGATGGTATCATTTGGCGGCGTAATATGGAACCTACTATTACTGTTCATGGCAATGTACCACCTAATGTAATGGCTAATAGTTTAGCTACTGATATAAATAAACAGCTAGACTCCTTGCGTGACGAATTGCCTCCAGGTTATACAATTAAAGTGGACGGCTCGGCAGAACAAAGTAATATTGCTATGAACAATCTAAAAGGGCCTATGCCAATTATGCTCTGCCTTATTATGATTATCCTCATGTTCCAATTAAAGAAAATATCGCTTATGCTCATGGCCTTATTAACGGCGCCTTTAGGCCTTATTGGGGTAGTATTGACCATGTTGCTTACTAATACACCAATGGGCTTTATGGTAATATTAGGGGTGATTTCCTTAAGTGGTATGATTATCCGTAATTCTATCATTTTAATCGATCAAATAGAGTTACATCGCAAGGAAGGTCAAGATATATACGAAGCCATTGTAAGCTCTACGATATTGCGCTTTAGACCCATTATGCTAACAGCCTTAGCAGCGATTTTAGGGATGGTGCCACTCATGCGCAGCGCCTTCTGGTCACCTATGGCGATTGCCTTTAGTGGGGGGCTCTTAGTGGCTACCATTTTGACTTTACTGGTCTTACCTGTTATGTATGCCGTATACTTTAAGGCTCCTAATGAGGATAAATAGGAAAAATACATATTGATTAGTTACTACTATATATGGTTAAATAATAAAAGAAGACTAAACAATTAGAAAGGGAGCTATTAGGATGACTAATGTAGCGTACTATGCTATCCACTATGGGGTAGATGAAAAAGGTTATATTGCTTATAACAAAGAAACACATGATGTAGAGGTAGTCTTGCCAGATGAAACTTGGCAGCAAAAAGTTTGGTCCTATTTACATACGGAACAAGAAATTGAAAAAGCAACGGGCATTGATACGTATGATACAGTACGTATTGCACCATTAGAATCCTTAGAAAATTTAAAATTAGCATTAACCTTAATGTGGGGACGAACTGATGTACAAGTTGACTGGAGTCGACCTGTAGAACTTGATGGTCAACTTATGTTCCCTGAATAAGAATAGTATAAGATATTAATAGTATGAAAAAGAGGCTATAGTGATGGGAAGTAATCCATTTCACTATGGCCTCTCTTTTGTTTTATATGGCTTTATACTATGGCTAGATACTATTGATGTAGTATAGAGCTTGTTCCATGAGGAATAGGCGGGCAAATTGTGGATATTATGTTATAAAATAGTCAATATGTGTGGAAAACTTTTAGTAAATTAGAAAAGTTATACACAAAAATCTGTGAATAAGTTGTGGATAGATTGTGGATTGGCTGTGTGTAAAGCCTTTGTAAAAGTGGATAAATTCAATAAATGGTGGATAATTCTGTGCATAAGTACATAAAAATAGTGGAAAAATGCCGTTGTTAAGGTAAAAAATGAATTAAACACAGGTATTGAGAAAAAACTTTATCCACAAGGGATAGACCAAATATATAGTTTCGAATATTTGTCCATATTATGTATAGAATTTGTAAAGCCTTTGTTCGAAGGATTCATATCCCTGGATAAGGTTGTTGATGAATAGGAATAGTTTATTTTACATTATTGTTATTTAGGTACTTTCATATGTATTTGTGAAGTAATATATCTTCTTTTATATGCACTAATACGCTCTTTTTTATGTAGAAATAGAGATAGCAATATGTGTATTAAGATGTGTAATATATGTGTAGCATTATGTGTTGCGATAAATGAAGGGAGCGTTTATAATAAATATATTGTTATGCGCCCATAGCTCAGGTGGATAGAGCAGCAGTTTCCTAAACTGCGTGCCGTGCGTTCGAATCGCGCTGGGCGCACCAAAAAATATATATAATAAAAAAGCTAGTATTCAAAAGTAATATAAAGAATACTAGCTTTTTTTTGCATTTTAATACTATAATATAATTTGTATATTTTATACAAATAAAATGATTAAAAATCCCTAATAGACTAATTGTTTGATTGCTTAGCTTGACCAATCATAATGATTATAAAGGGATTTTTTAGGTACAAGAGGTATTTAGTGGCTTGTGGTTAAGAGAGGAGTTTTTGTATGTTTAAAAATGTAAAGGCACCACATACTTTTGTTTTACTTGTAGGGCTGATTATTGTAGCAGTGATTGCAACGCATTTTGTGCCGGCTGGTTCGTTTGAACGTTTTAAAGACGCCGAAACAGGACGCACCTTGGTTAAGGCGGGATCCTTTGCTTTTATAGATTCAAATCCAGCTAATTTATGGGATGTGCCGGCCATTATATATAAGGGCATCGTCAAATCGGCGCCTATTGTAACTTTTATTTTAATCATTGGCGGGGCTTTTGAAATTATCATTGATACCAAAGTATTCTCGGCTCTAGCTCAACGATTATCTAGAGTATTTACTAAGTAGCGTTTTATGGTTATCCCTGCTTTTGTTACTTTATTTTCTATCTTTGGTGCCACCATGGGGATGTCTACAGAAGTTATGATTTTTGTGCCTATTGGTATTGTATTGGCTGAGTCCTTAGGGCTCGATCGGGTTACGGGGACGGCCATGATTGCCATGGGGGCAGCGATTGGTTTTACAGCAGGTGTGCTCAATCCTTTTAGTGTGGGCGTAGCACAATCTATTGCGCAATTACCACTTTTTTCAGGTAGCGGGTATCGCGTATTTATTCTTGCCTGTTTAATTGTTATTACATCCTTATATATTATGTGGTATGCTAAACGCGTTATGGCGGACCCTACGAAGAGTATCGTATATGGAGAGGAAAACCCGCCAGAATTTAAGCTTGAAAAAGAAGAAGTGCCCTTAGATTTGCGCATGACGTTGAGTTTATTAGCTATTGTAGTTGGCATGGCTGGCTTAATTTATGGTTTAGTAAAACTGGATTGGTATTATGAAGAAATGTCTGGTTTATTCTTAACCTTAGGCGTTGTGGTTGGTTTAATTGCAGGCTATGATATTAATAAAATTGCCAAAATTTTTGGTCGTGGTTGTGCTAATATTTGTGTAGGTGCTCTTATTATTGGCTTTGCTCGAGGCATCGAGGTCGTTTTAGGGGATGCTAAAATAATAGACACCATTGTATATTATTTATCTAATATAGTAGATGGTATGCCTAATTATTTACAAGCCATAGGCATGTTCCTTATTCAATCTCTCATTAATTGCGTTATCGTATCTGGTTCAGGTCAAGCTGTGGTAACGATGCCATTGATGACGCCATTGGCAGATATTATTGGCATGAGCCGTCAAACTCCTGTACTAGCCTTCCAATTAGGTGATGGTTTCTCAAATTCCGTATTGCCTACGTCCTCTTCCTTGATGGGATTCTTGGTAGTGTCCCGCATTCCTTATACGAACTGGTTGAAATTCATGATGCCATTGTTCATTTTATGGACCTTAGCGGGCTGCGTATTCATGGTAGGAGCGATACTTATTGGATATTAAAATGCAATGTCTTTTTAAATCGTAATAGTTGTTAGACGAGATTTAATTACATATGACGCCCGTAGCATGGACAAGTTGATTTGGCTTGCTGTGCACGGGTGTTTTATTACATTAAAAAGAGTACAATAAAGTGTATCAGTGTACTGGATTGGTGCATTAAGGTATGGCATAGGAGATGAAAATCTATATGAAAGAACAAGCAATAAAGAATGTGAAGGAGTTTTTAGTCAATTCCTTTGGTGCTAAATTAATTGAATTAAATGATAGAATTTTTGAGCTTAGTGAATTATCTGGTGAAGAGTATGAGTCTTCAAAATTATTAGCTAATTATTTGAGCGAATTAGGTTATACCCTTGAATATGGTGTGGGCGGCATGGAAACGGCTTTTCGCGCTACTTATATTCAGGGCGATGGTACAGGGCCTTCCTTTGGTTTATTCGCTGAATATGATGCCTTAGAGCGATTGGGCCATGGCTGCGGTCATCATATGCAGGGACCGGCTATTATTGGGGCAGCAGAAGTGATTCGACAATTTGCAGGGGCTGCTAATTATAAGATTGTTATTTATGGAACACCAGCGGAAGAGACCTTAGGTGGCAAAATTGTAATGGCTGACAATGGCTGTTTCAAAGATATTGATATAGCCCTAATGATGCATGCCGCTGATTCTACTTGTGTGGATGTAAAATGTATGGCTTTAGAAAATTTTGTCATTACATTTCATGGCAAATCCTCTCATGCGGCCATGAATCCAGAAGAAGGGCGCAGTGCTTTTGATGCTGTATTATTAAGCTTTAATGGCATTGAATTCCTTCGCGAACATGTAAAAGAAGATACTCGTATACACTACACAGTACGCGATGCTGGTGGGGCCCCTAATGTAGTGCCGAATCAGGCTGTTGCAGAATATACCTTGCGTTCCTATGATACAGCGTATTTAAATGAAGTGGTAGAACGGTTTATGAATATTTTAAAAGGCGCCGCCTTAATGACTGATACAAGCTTTGATGTGCAGTGGGATTATCCATTTAAGGCTAAAATTCCTGTACATTCCTTGAATGATTTAGTGATGGAACAGGCTAAGAATTTAGGAATGCCACAAATTACAGCACCTCGCGAAAAGACGGGGTCCACTGATTTTGGAAATGTTATGTACATGGTACCAGGTACTTGTATTCGCACAGCCTTTGTGGATCAAGGCATAGCGGCACATTCAACAGAGTATGTGGCGGCAGGGACGACAAAACGAGGTCATGAAGCCATGATTGATGCGGCCGTTGTGCTAGGTGCTACTTGCTTAGATTTACTTGCGGATCCAGATAAATTAAAGGCTATTCAAGAAGAGTTTAAGGCTCACTCAAAATAAGTAGACTTAGCGTTGATAGGTAGACTTAGAGTTGATATAAAGTATGTAATCCTTCACAGTTTTAGTATAGAGACTAAAGCAAAGTACGAAGGTCTTCCTGTATTATATAGGTATATGAAGACTTAACTACATGCTATGGGGTGTAGGATGGAACCTATAAATTGAGGCTAACATATAAATAGAAGTTAATATATAGAAATTAATATATAAATAGGACCTAATACATAATCAGGAACTAATACATAGGTGGGGTATAATACACCCAGTTGGGGCAAATTTAGATTTTAGTAATGCTAAAACAGCGATTGTTTTGTATAATATAAGTTAGTTTTTATATAGATAAGTTAATTCGCTTAATACATTTTGATGGTATAGAGAGAGCGTTACTATGTAGTGACAATTAGGGCTTAGAGGAGGCAGTAGTATGACTGAAGAATCAGGGAAATATGTAGAGTTTGACAAAGATTATACAATGGAAGAAGCATTGGCTGAGGCAAAGCGCTGTTTAAATTGTGCTAAGCCATTATGCCGTACAGGCTGTCCTATTGAAAATGAAATTCCAAGATTTATCCATGCCATTGCGAGTGGCAATTTTGGTGAAGCCAATGATATTATTGGGGAACGCAGTAATTTACCAGCCATTTGTGGCCGCGTGTGCCCACGAGAAAAACAGTGTGAAGGTCATTGTATTTTAAATCGTGCGAAAAAGCCGATTAATATTGGTAAATTAGAACGCTTTGCTGCAGACTTTGAAAGTAATCATGGTCTTCGTAAATTAAAACCAATTATTAAAGATCAAGGAAAGATTGCTGTTATAGGTTCCGGTCCTGCTGGCCTTACGGTAGCCGGTGATATGGCAAAACTTGGTTATGAAGTGACTATTTTTGAAAAACAAGAAGAACCAGGCGGTATTTTACTATATGGTATTCCTGCCTTCCGTCTTGGCAAGGATGTAGTGCGCCGTGAAATTAATCGTTTAAAACAATTAGGCGTAACATTTGAATGTAATACGGCTATTGGTCCAGAACGTAATTTAGATTCCTTAATGGCTGAAGGTTATGATGCTATTTTCATCGCCATTGGTACTCATGTGCCAATTCCACTACCTATGGAAAATGATGAAAAACCAGGTGTATTACAGGCTATGGCTTTATTAACAGCGGTTCAGTTATATAAAAATGGACGCTTAGGAGAAGAATCCATTGCTGTAAAACCAGGAGACCGCGTTATTGTTATTGGTGCTGGTAATGTGGCTATGGATGCGGCGCGTACTTGTGTGCGTTTAGGTGCAAAAAGTGTTAGCGTAGCTTATCGCCGTGGCGAAGCTAATATGAGTGCCAATCCATCAGAATATGAAGAAGCTAAAGAAGAAGGCGTTACATTTAACTTCTTTAGAGCACCTATTGGTGTAGAAGGAGAAGGCGATGAAGTAACAGGACTTCGTTGTGAAATCCAAGAAGGCCATGAAGATGGCTCTATTACAGGCACCGGGACTTATGATATTTTGCCAGCTGACAAGATTATTATCGCTATTGGTCAAAAGCCAAATACATCCATTGTAGGTCCTGAAAATGGTATTGATGTAGATAATAATGGTTATGTTATTACCCGTGAAATGCCTTATGGTATGACTAGCCGTAAAGGTGTATTTGCTGGTGGGGACATCGTTCATAAACCAGCTACAGTAGTATTAGCCATGCGAGCTGCTAAGAAAGTAGTAGAAGGCATGGTTAACTATTGCGAAGCAAAAAAATTCTTAGGTGATGTACAGTAATTTCAGCCTGATATAATGTAAGTGCAAGATAATATAAAAAATATAAAAAATATAAAAAATATAAAATAAAGCCTGTTATACGATTTTAAGTATACATTAAAAACAGAAAGCCCTTTGTGAAGAGTCATCTACAAGTTATTACTTATAGGTCTCATTCACAAAGGGCTTTTTATAAGGGATACAGCTAGTTGATATCTTATAAAGGAGCTATATCTTATAAAGTCATATCTTATAAAGTCATACCTTATAAAGGTAACTATATGCTGTAAAGGCTATAGCCATCTGAGATTTTATACAGGCTACAACGATGGGATAGTGCATAAAGGTTTAGCTTTATTATAGGAGATAGAACTGTATGTTTAGCATATAGTTGTTTAGTTTAATGATAGGCTTTGGATACCTTTTATAATGCGATTGGCTGCTTCTTCAACCACTTCAGGAGTTGTACCTAGGTTGAAGCGTGCAAAGCTTTTACATTGAGAGCCAAAGAGGGCTCCATAATTAAGGCCTAGTTTACAAGTATGGAGTAAGAAGTCAGTAGAATCTTGGTCGCCAATATAGGCGGAAAAATCAACCCAACTTAGATAGGTACCTTCTAATGGAGATATAACAAGCTTAGGTGCTGCTTCTAGGAGTTTATTTTTGAACAGCTCATAATTACTGTAAATTACGTCCTTTAATGCATCAAACCATTCGTCCCCTTCTTCATAGGCTGCTTGGGTAGCCACGAGATTGAGTACAGAGAGAGGATTGTGGTCGATGGATTTTACGAAACTATCATAGGTTAGGCGTAGTGCTTTATTAGGAATTACTACATGAGCTATAGGTAAAGAGGCTAGATTAAAGCTTTTAGACGTACTAAACAGACTAATGATGCGGTTCGCATAGTGTCCCTCATTTACCGTGAGGGCTGGTGTAAAATAATGTGGCTTAAAGAAAAAATCTTGATGGATTTCGTCACTTACAATGAGTACATCATGGCGTTCACAAATGGCGAAAAGGGTATTTAATTCCTCTTCTGTCCATACGCGACCTACAGGATTATGAGGATTACAGAAAATGAGGAGCTGTACCTTATGAGCTTTAATTTTTTCTTCTATATCAGTAAAATCCATAGTATAGCGGCCAGCTGTATCTTGCACTAAGGCACTAGTGATGAGATGGCGACTTGTATCCTCAGGGGCTGAGTGAAATGGTGGATATACAGGGGTTAAAATCATAATAGAATCGCCTACATTAGTAAAGGCTGACACGGCATTGTAAAATGCGGTTACTACACCACCAGAGAGACGAATATGACGAGGGTCTACTGTATAATTATGGCGGCGTTTTAGCCAACCATTAACAGCTTCTTTATATCCTGTAGGCAGTAAGGTATAGCCAAAAGCACCATGGTCAATGCGTTCTTTTAGGGCCTCTGTTACAGCCTTAGGTACTTTGAAATCAATATCGGCAATCCATAGGGGTAATACATCATCAGTGCCAAAACGCTGCACA
>NZ_CALJON010000009.1 GCF_937981445.1 uncultured Veillonella sp.
AAAATGTACTTCCAGTCCCCTTATCCGTCATGCGACTTGCTGTTAATGCATTGATACTCACCGCTTCATCAGATGAGTTACGTTGCCACCATACCCCATAGGTCAAAACTGTACCTAATGCGACCCGATTATCAAAGAATAGAGGCACTCTCACTCGACCACGCTCATTTTGTAAATACACTTCACAGCCTTCTTTTAGTTTAGAAGCCAAATTCTCCTGATGATTTATATAGGCTGCCATAAGTGGCTTTTCCTTAGGATGCAAAATTTCATCATAGGCTTCATTAAACGAAGAGTCTAAAATACGTGGGTCTGGTGCATTAATAAGCCAGAATTCTTCCTCATCACCATATGGTGCCGTATACATAGGCAATGGTGGAGTTTCCCGAGGATTTAAAATTTCTATCTTATGTGATGGCGTTTTAAAATCCATCTTATAATTACTTGGCAAGGTAACTTCTACTGGTTCGCCCCTCAATACCAGATCTCGCTCTGCTTCACTTAAATTAGATACACGCAGCGTATCCGCTATAAGATCAACCGCCGTTTTATCAAAGACAGGGTCCTTCATGCCAAGAGCCTTCGCAATAGCGCAAATAGCATCCCAATTTGACTTACTGTCTCCGATAGGTTCAATACACTTTCTCCCCAAACCAATGGAATAATGGCCATAGGAATTATATATATCATCATGCTCTAAAGACGATGTAGCGGGCAGAACTATATCAGCATACTTAGCCGTATCAGTCATAAAGCGTTCGTGTACAACCGTGAATAAGTCATCTCTACTTAAACCTTTTCGAACAATGTTCTGGTCCGGCAAAGTAATGGCTGGATTGGAGGAGTATATATAAAGACACTTAATAGGCTTTGCCTCATCTAGCAAAGCAGGTCCTAATTGTACCATAGGAATTAAACGCCCCACTAGCACCTGATTATCAAAACGCCCCGCTAACGCTTGATTATCGGTCTTAATGGCATTTGCAAAATCTTCAAAAGTCTTACGAAGTACTTGTAAATCCTCAGAAAGGTTTTGCATATGCATATCCAAAGTACCTAAAGAAGGCGCATGTGTCTCCCATTTCATAATCTCTTTGTCCACAAATGCACTCCCTGAAGTACTGCTTAAAAATCCGCCCCCTAATTTTTCATAGGCTCCCACCAAGGCTGGCAAACAAGTGATGAGCCGAACGGTCATAGCCCCATTGCCATAACGCGATAAGCCACTGCCAAGGCGGATAAAAGGGGCCCTAGCACGACCATAGGCAAGTGCCAATGCTTCCATACGCTCTTCACTAACACCAGCAATCGTCGCTAATTCACCTAGAGAATACTTCGACAATACCTCTTCACTTAGTTCTTTATAGCCTTGCACATACTTAGTAACAAATGCTTCATCAACTAGGCCATCCCGATCTAATAACTTCATTAGGCCCAAAGCTAAGGCGCCATCACTACCTGGTTTAGTAATAAGCACCTCATCTGCCAGGTCAGCCGTGGTACTGTGGTACACATCAATAACCCAGACCTTAGCCCCTTTTGTCTTAGCCGCTTTTACATCGTGAAGAATATGTAAATTAGTACTCATTGCATTGAGGCCCCACAAGATAATTAAATCACTTTCGCCCATTTCTTGAGGCCTTGTGCCCAAGGTTTTACCCATTACGGCTTGCCAACCATGTCGTTTAGCTGGTGAACAAATGCCTCGATCCTGACGTGTAGCACCGAGTTTTGCAAATAGAGAATCGCCCGCTGCACTTTGAATTAAACCCATAGTCCCTGCATAGGAGTAGGGCATAATACTTTCACCACCATATTCTTTTATAGCCTTTTTAAATTGACTGGCAATCTCCTGAGTTGCCTCTGCCCAAGAGCAAGGTTCAAATCGTCCTGAACCTTTTGGCCCTACGCGGCGTAATGGTGTAGTCAAACGCTCTGGCGAATGAACCACCTTCTCATAATGGACCATTTTTTGACAGAGACTACCTCGTGTAAATGTATGGTCGCGATTTCCTTGCACTTTTACTATACGATTATCTTCTACGGTCACCACGAGTCCGCAAGCATCGGGACAATCATAAGGACATACTGAATGTTCTATATGCTTCATAATCTACCTCCTCACTTATTTTCTACACAAAGGTTAAAGAAAGAGCTCCCTATTTCTAGAGAGCTCTTTGACTTATTCAACCATATACGTACCATTTAAGTATGTATGAGTATAGCTGAATATGCCTAAGTATAGCTAATACCTGCATACAACTAATTATACACAAATACACCTGCAAACATACCGGTAAATCTTAGTAATTCCTAGTAATTCTTAATAATTACCCTTAAAATCCCCTGCTTCTGGTGGCTCATAATCACCAAAATAATCAGCAAAATTAAGGCCTATGGATTTACAAAGATTATAAATCTCAAGCATAGTCATATCAATAACAGGGATACCTTCTTTACGACGTTTTTCATAGGCTTCCACTTCTTTTTCACCATGCGTATAAATGCGTGGCTGTCCTTCCGCTTTTGGACTATTGCGGATTTCTTCAAGAAGCTGAGATAAATGTTGTTTAATCGCTTCTGCATCGCCAAAATAAGCAGGATTAATCGCCATAAAGCCATGACAAGTATTGGCACGGCCACCTTCACCTAAATGATTAGATGTTGCCCCTACCGATAAGATGGAGGCAAAAAGTTCTGCCACCATACCATTGCCAAAGCCTTTATGAGAACCCAATTCTTCAGTACTGCCGCCGAGAGGCATAATGCCACCGCCTCGTTTATGTGTTAAATTATCAAGAATCATCGCCGCATCATCACTAGGACGGCCTTCTGTATCAACAGCCCAATCCTTTGGCACTTTTTTACCTAATTTGTTATAAATTTCTAATTTGCCACGTGTTACCACCGTAGTGGACGCATCAAAGAAGAAATTATATGGCTCAGCTGGTGCTGCCCAAGCTTGCGGATTAGAGCCTAATAGGGCTTTACGGCCAAATGTAGGCACCATAAGGGATTCTGAATTAGTTGAGGAAAAACCAATGAGCCCTTCCTCAACAGCCATATTCGCATAGTATCCAGCAATACCATAATGATTGGAATGTTTAACCGTTACAATGCCTATACCATTTTGTTTTGCCTTTTCGATAGCAAGCTTCATCGCAAAATGGCCATTCACTTGTCCCATCCCATGATGTCCATCAACTACCGCCGTTACAGGCGTTTCAAAAATAACTTCTGGCTTTGTATTTACCTCAATTCTGCCATTTTGAATCCCTTTTTGGTAACGCACTAAGCGCTGTACACCATGACTATCAATACCATATAAATCGGACATGAGCAATACATCACGAATAATGCCCGCATCTTCTTTAGAAAAACCAAACTTCTCAAATGCATCCATGCATAAGCGATTTAATTGATCATACATAACGGTAACTGTGTGTTCCATACGGAGGCCTCCTCTTTGGCTTTTCAGCCCAATAATATCCTTTTCGGCCGCTTCACTTTCATTATACTATAGTAGATGTTAGCCCTATGTGGCTATTACCACATTCCTACGGTTTTACATATCTCATACTATTGACCTTTGCCGTCACGCTACAGAGCCTAATTAACTTAAGTTCCTATGTTAGCGTCTCATATATGATGGTACTCAAACTGTACGACCTACTGTGCCCGACCTTATTTGTCTATAGCTTCATTAATAGCGGCACTAATACTCTGTGCCTGTGCAGCATTACTAGCTGTTACTAAGGCAACTTGATTCATCATCACTACCTGTCCATTAAGGGTAGTCGTAGTCACTTGTTTATCATGGAATAAACGGGCTAATTTGCCGGCCACTAAATAGGCCCTTTCTTCTGATGAAAATTGTCCCGCCGCTTCCCCTGTATATACAGCTTTATTATTAATATATACAGTGCTTTCCTTTACCTGCACCTTCTTACCAGAGTATTCATATAGACGTTGTAAGTTTTCGTTAATGCGATTTGTAGTTTTCGGATGGTCATTAGGATTTATAATTTGAACTAAACCTTCTTGATACAATTCACCATATTTTTCGCGAATCGTATACATCGACATAGGGGCACCACCTAAGTTATATGCACTGTCTGCTAAAATTTCAAACCCTAGCTCATCAGCCTTTTTCTCTTGCGATACAGAGAATACCTGATTTGTTAAGTACTGACCGGCAATATTCCCCAATAGTACACTGGCTGTACCTGCATCAGACGTAGCAGCGCCAACAGCTACTTGAACGCCTAATTTTTTCTTAAGGCCACGAATGCCATCCTTGTGTTCACCATGGGCAATTTCATGACTCATAATATAAGCCAATTCATCATCTGTCATGCGGTCCATAGTACCCTTGTTAACTGACATAACTCGGCCAATCGCCATAAACGCATTAATATCATCTTCAGGATTTACATATACCACATAGGAGCGCTTCACTTTAGGAGATAAGGCCAGTGTATCTAAAATACGCTGAGCTCTCTGTTGATACGCCTCATTTTGATAATAGCCAGTCATTTCCTTGTATTTTTGCAAACTCGCTGCTTGCCCCTCCTCAGTATCATCTAGCTGTGAGGCTGTTTGATGCACTTCCGCCATCCCTAGCGCCCCTCCTAGCAATACTTCTAAGGCTGATGCCTGCACTGGTTCTATCTGAGAACTTGCACCTAGTAGCAAGGTAGCACCAAGTAAACCTACACCTAATCGTCGTCGCCATTGTTTCATAGTCATTCACCCCTACCAAATCACTATCACACATTTGCAAACCCATTCACTTGTAACGCCTTTATTTCATTATGACAAATAAACTACCTTTTGTCTTCAGGTTCCATAATAAATTAACCTTCCATAAAGGACTTATTTTTGGCCCTTTACTAGAATTATGGCGTCCTGTTTTGGCCTGTAGCACTATTACGCATTAACCTGTAGCACTATTACACATTAACCTGTAGCACTATTACGCATTGACCTGTAGCATCATTTGCATCTTCCTTTGACCCTAGATCGTCCACTATATAGTAATCTATAGCACTAACCACACATTATCGGTCTTTAGATCTAGTCATATAGTACCTATCTAGGGATTAAGTTATACTTCATCAGGTCGCGAAGTCGTATTACGGAATTTAGTTAAGGCGCCATCGAAGAGTAATCGAATCGTATCTAGCGCACCATTACGATGCTTACTAATAATTACCTCAGTCACATCTTGAGCATTTTCGTCCTTTGTATAATATTTATCGCGATATAAGAAAGCTACAATATCAGCATCCTGCTCTAGAGAACCAGATTCGCGCAGGTCACTGAGGAGCGGCCTCTTATCTTGACGCGCTTCTACGGCACGGCTAAGCTGTGAAAGAGCAATTAAAGGTACATTAAATTCACGGGCCATTATTTTAAGATTTCGAGAAATCTCTGAAATCTCCTGCTGCCGATTTTCAGGATTTGATTTACTACCACTGCGCCCCTTCATAAGTTGAATATAGTCTATGATAATTAAATCAAGACCATGGTCTACTTTGAGTCGACGAAGTCTCGAGCGCATATCCTGTGGTGTCATATCCGCTGTATCATCAATATACAATCTAGCACTGCCCATTAATTCCGCCGCTTTAGCTACACGGTTCCAATCATCTGGGTCGAGCTGACCACGGCGCAATTTCTCCGAGCTAACCTGTGCTACGGACGATAAAATACGCCCTACTAACTGTGCCTTTGACATTTCCAAGGAGAAAAAGGCTACTGATTTTTTAGACTCCAAGGCTACATTAGAAGCAATATTCAAAGTAAATGCTGTTTTACCCATGGACGGACGAGCTGCCACCAAAATTAAATCCGATGGTTGCAAACCATTAGTCAATTTATCAAGGTCAAAAAATCCCGTTGGCACACCGCTAATAGCATCTGTATTTTGCGATAATTCACCTACGCGATTAACAACTTCTTCCATGACTTGCCCAATGGAGGAAAAGCCTGTATCGGCCTTAATCTGGCCGCTCACGCCAAGAACTAATTGTTCTGCTCTATTTACGATTTCCTCGGCCGTATCGGCTCCATCATAGCTAATGCCCACAATTTGTTCCCCCGCCGCAATTAAACGACGAAGCTGTGCTTTTTCCGCTACGATGCGAGCATGCTCTTCTGCATTATATACAGCTAGGGAATCATTCGTAATTTGTGTAATATAAGCTATACCGCCTACTTCATCGAGTTTTTTTAAGCGCGTCAATTCATCCGTAAGCAATACAAGGTCCGCTCGCTTATTAGCGTACACAATATTTTGTATGGCCCCAAAAATAATTCGATGCGCATCGCGATAAAAATCTTGTTCCGTAATAATGCTACTAATATTGTCATACACATTATCCCCCGTCAATAGCGCTGCTAGTACAGCTCGTTCAGCTTCTATACTGTGGGGTGGAATGCGTGCATCCGCCATTAAACTTCCTCCTTTTACTGTGCCACTATGGCTTTTATCCTAGCTCCTTGAGGCTAATTGCCCCTTTATCAAAATCTTACCATCACTTTATCCCTAGTTAATAGTGCAAATAAGGCACCCAACACAATTGGGTGCCTCAGAATTAACCTTCTACTACCTCAACCTTAATGGTGGTGGTAATTTCTGGATGCACACGAATCACCACATCATGTACGCCCAAAGTTTTGATTGGGTCTTTTAATTCAATTTTCTTTTTATCTACAGTTACATCAAATTGCTTAGCCAATGCGTCAGACACATCTTTACCAGTAACAGAGCCGAACACACGACCGCCTTCACCCATTTTTACAGGAATGCGCACTTGTACTTTAGCTAATTGACTAGCCAAAATTTTAGCTTCATCATTATCTACCTGTTTTTTATGTGCTGCTGATGCTTGTTTTTGTTTTGCATTATTTAAATTAGCTGGTGTACCTTCAAGAGCTTGACCTTTTTTAATCAATACATTACGGCCATAGCCTTCACTTACTTCAATAATATCCCCACGTTTACCAACTTTTTTTACATCTTCTAATAAAATTACTTTCATTCTGAGTCTTCCTCCTCTTTCATGGCTAACAATTGCTGCTGCGCTGCCTTCTTAACAGCGGCGCGCGCCTCTGCCATTGTCATATCATATAATTGGCCTCCCGCTACGGTACGATGACCACCGCCACCGAGAGATTCCATAATAAGCTGTACATTAATTGCCCCTTGTGATCGCGCGCTGACACCAATGCCCCCATCAGCCAAAGCATAAAGAACAAAGCTAGCCTCAATGCCTTCAATAGAAATCAGCTGATCCGCCGCTTGTGCTGACACAATAGAGGCATTTTGAATACCTTCAGGGCATTCTGTGACAGCCAAACCATCAAATCGCTCTGCTTCTGCCAACATCTTGGCGCGCAATTGCATGCTGTCAAAACTTTCCATAAAGAGATGACGTACAATGGACAAATCGGCCCCTGAACGGCGCAAGAAAGATGCCGCATCAAAGGTCCTCGACCCAGTTTGCACTACAAAGTTTTTCGTATCTACTACAATGCCTGCATAAAGCGCACTCGCTTCTACTACATTAAGGGCAATAGGGTCTGCAAAATATTGAATCAATTCAGTGACCAACTCACTCGTTGAAGAAGAAGCTGGTTCTAAATAAGTCAATAATGGTTTTTCAATAAAGTCTGAAGCGCGGCGATGATGGTCAATGACTACGCGTCGCTTAGATAATTGCAAAGCCCGCGGTGCTGCCACCATGTCAGGACGATGCACATCCACTACAAACACTAAGGTCGAATCAGTTATAAAATCTTCCGCCGCTTGCGGGGTGATTAATAAACTTTCAAAACCCGGTTCAGTAGGGAACAAATCAGATAGTTTTTTAATAGCTACAGTCTGATCGCTCACAGCTACATGGACGGATTTACCCGCTGCCCTAGCCATCGCGGCTACGCCTATGGCGCCGCCAATACTATCATAATCTTCTCGCTCATGTCCCATGACGATGACGGAATCAGCATCATCCATCAATTCCTTAATAGCCTGTGCTACTACACGAGCTCGAACGCGCGTATTCTTTTCCGCCCCTTGAGTCTTACCGCCAAAGAATTTCAATTCCTTACCTACATACACACTGGCTTGGTCACCACCACGGCCTAAAGATAATTCCAGAGCAGAACGGGCCCGTTCAGATTGTTCTTTAATGGATGGCTCCCCAACAGCAATCCCAATACTAATAGTAGCAGGAATACGTCGACTGGTAGGTAAATTGTGAACCTTAGCCAATAAAGGAAAATTATGGCTAATCATATCTAATAAGGACTCTTTAGAAATACAGAAAATATAAGAGTCTTCCGTATAATTTCGCACAAAACCATCATATTGGTCAATTTCCTCTACAATGGCATTGTTAATTTCGGCCCAAAGATTGGTGTATTCCACATCACTAAGACCCTTAGTTACTTCTTCAATATTATCCATCATGAGAAAACCAAAAGCTGGTGCCATAGCTTCCGCTTCATGGCGCAACTGTTCAGATTCGGTAATATCATCAAAGTAAAACGCCATGTACGATTCTGGTACAGCTTCGCCTTTTTCCCAAGGCTCAGGTGCTACGCCCTCGATAAATTTATAGATAATCCGATAAGATCGTTCTTCAATTTGTTCATTGAAAAATCCCGACTTTCCCCATAATTTATCGAGTCGCAAGCTAGGAATAAATGTATTAAGTCGCTGCGTTTTATCGGGGTCCTGTGGCATCCAATCACGGAATACACTATTGCACCAGCAAACGCGCGCCTTACTATCAATAATAACAATAGCCGTTGGCAAGTTTTGAATAGCATAACTTGTCGCCTGAGTAATCCCTTTAGCAATCGTATCAAATTGAACACTCATATTCTTGCGCTGCTTATAAATAGCTCGACTAGCCACAATATAAGCTACAATAACAAAGAATAAGCTAAAGAGTGCCATAATCCAGTTTAACCAACAAATGACTAACAATAAAGCAATGACAACGCCTATAGCAGTGCCTTGCAGTGCTCCATAATAGCCTTTATTCGCATTCATACATTCGCTCCTTGTCCCACTTAATCCTCGCTAGAACGCTTAGCAAGGCGGTGACGTAAATCCATAAGTAAATCTAGCATGCCCACAATCATAACGGCATAACCTAATAATAAACTCATAAAAATAAGTAACATACGCATTGATTTAGAATAATTATAGCTACTTAAAACATACCACAAACAACTCAAGCCTTGTGCCAATAACATGTAAAGACCAAGTACAAAAAAGTTAGTAGCTATAAAATTTAGCCATTCATAAGGGTAGAGATTTACCCAATATTGTAAAATCAGTCCTAGTAAAAATAAATATACGGACCATTTCGGCATGCGCCATTCTGTAAGGCCTGGCAAGGGTACTTCTGCACCACCAGTGCGCCTCATAATACCATTGGCGAACCAGCAAGTAATATAATTTAAGCACGCCACCCCAACAAAGGACGCTGCCGCAATCATATAAGTAAATTGTTGCATAGCCTCACGGGCTGCCGTTAATTGGCTTTGAATCTGCTCTTCCAATAGGCCTTGACTTCGATACGTCTCTTCCATATTGTTAAGCGCATTAGCAAATTCTTGATCCCACAAGGTAACAAGGTCTACGTTCAAAAATTTAAAACTCAACCATGCTTCGAGTGGAAAGGCCACTAAAAAGGCTAGCGTGGGAATTACTAGTAAACGACTCACGGGCCAACGCCGTTCATACCCATAGGCCAATACTAAGGCCGGAAGTCCTACAGACAATACTTGCAATAAGGATTGTAAAGGGGAGATAAAAAACGCCATTACAATCGCCGCTGTAATAACAGCCAATACACTCCAGCGTATACCATGGCGCGCTGCTAGCACAAGTAAGGTAATAGGCACCATGAGGCTCACTAAAATATATAAAAAAGGTACACTGGAACCCACGAGAGTAAATACCATAATCAGAGCTGTTAAAAAACCTGTTTCCACCACAGCTCTTGTATTTGTTTGATTCATAATCACACTCCTATGTAAATAGACGTATGACTATTACGTCATACGTCTATTATTATATCATGTTACATTATATTTGAATATGTTTACGCCACCATCTAAGAAAGAGGCTCGAATCTAAAGCCAAGACTATAACACTAGATTAAGGCAAAATGACTATCTCTACCATAGAATATCTGACGCAAGGAAGCTATTGAAAGTAACAAATATATAGTTCTTAACTGATTGGCTTATACAGCTTAACTAATCAGCCCATACATTTTAACTAATCAACCTATACGTCTTGGATAATTGGTAAAATCATTGGACGACGACGAGTCTTTTCATATAAGAATTTACCCAATGTATCGCGCACCTGTGATTTAATAGTAGCCCAATCTTTAAGCTGTGCTGCCTCACATTTTTCAATTACATTTTCTACGCGATGCTGTGCTTCGTTCATTAAATCCTCTGCATCTCGTACATATACGAAACCGCGAGATACAATATCTGGCCCTGATACGATTTGACCGCTCGCCCGATCCATAGCCATAACTACGATAACCATACCTTCTTGAGCTAATTGTTGACGATCGCGGATTACAATATTGCCCACATCGCCTACGCCCAAGCCATCTACAAAGACTTTACCAGCTGTTACATGACCTGCTTTACGACCTGTACGACTAGTAAATTCAAAGATTTGACCATTGTCACCAACTAACACATGACTAGGTTTTACAAGACCCATGGATACGGCCAATTCACCATGTTTTTTAAGCATGCGGTATTCCCCATGAACTGGGATAAAGAACTTAGGACGCACAAGATTAAGCATAGTTTTTAAATCTTCTTGGCTACCATGACCGGATACGTGAATACCGCGATCACGGCCATAAATTACATTAGCCCCAAGGCGTAATAAATTATCAATAGTACGACCTACAGCTGCTTCATTACCTGGAATTGGCGTAGCGGAAATAATTACTGTATCATTTGGTGTAATTTCAATGGTGCGATGATTATTTGTAGCCATGCGAGATAACCCAGCCATTGGCTCCCCTTGGCTACCAGTAGTTAAGATCATAATTTGATCGTCACGATAGCGACCCATCTCTTCTACATCAATAAAGGTTCCTTCTGGCACATTTAAATAGCCGCGTTCTTGCGCAATTTCAGACACATTGACCATACTGCGGCCAAGAACAATTACCTTACGTTTAAATGCCACTGCCGCATCACAGGCTTGTTGTAAACGAGACACATTAGACGCAAATGTGGCCAATACAACACGGCCACGCGCTTCGCCAACAGCGCGAAGTAATGCTGGCCCTACAGTACTTTCAGATGGTGTAAAGCCAGGTTTTTCTACATTAGTAGAGTCAGACATAAGAGCTAATACACCGCGATTGCCGAGTTCAGCAAATTTATGAACATCCATTAACTTGCCATCAACTGGCGTTTGGTCTACTTTAAAGTCACCTGTATGAACTACAACGCCTACTGGTGTTTCAAAGTATACGGCACAAGCATCAGGAATGGAGTGATTCGTTTGGATAAAGCCCACTTTAAAAGCACCAATGCGAATTTCATCGCCAGCCTGCACTACATTAAGCTTTTTAGCGCTTACGCGGTTTTCTTTAAGTTTGCCTTCAATAAGACCACAAACAAGATTAGTAGCATAAACAGGTGCATCAATTTCTTTTAGTAAATATGCCAAAGAACCAATATGATCTTCATGACCATGAGTAATAACTACAGCACGCACTTTATCTTTATTTTCAATTAAATAGCTCATGTCAGGAATTACAATATCAACACCTAACATATCATTTTCAGGGAATGCCAAGCCTGCATCAAGAACGATAATATCATCACCATATTGGAATACAGTCATATTTTTACCGATTTCACCAAGGCCCCCTAATGGGATAATCATTAATTTATCTTTTTTAGAGCCACCTGTTTTGTGAGTATCTTCATGAAGAGAGGCTCCATTATTTTGATTATTTCGGGTAGTGCTGCGCCCTTTAGTCGTGGTGCGTGCACTCGTTTTGTGGTCACCCGTTTTAGCCGCTGCTGCATTCTTACTAGTCCGGCCAGCATTCTTAGAACTGCGTCCTTCTGCCGTTTTAGTACTTGTGCGATTAGTTTTATTAGTACGGCCATTGGATTTAGTCCCTTTAGCAGTCGCCGCTTCGCCCTCTTTAGGCGCTGTTGTTGTACGACCTTTACCACTAGTACGAGTACTGCGGCGTGCTGGCTTAGCTTCACCTGTAGCATCAGCCCGTCTCGTATGGCGAGTAGCCTGTGTGCGTGTTCCTTCCCCTTTTGCCTCACCAGCGTCTACAGAAGTGCTAGTTTGTGCTGTTTTGTTAGTAGCAGTGACTTCACTGCTTGCAAATTTTTCTAATTGATCTATCATGATTTAACTAAATCCTCCTATGAAATATGTAAAATACATGTGTATGTACGTTCGTTTCATATAAGTAATTAGCAAAATACGCAATTTATGTTATAACCAGTTACAACTAAGAATACAATTCTTACAGTCTCAGGCGCTTTACACGAAACCAAAGCCCATTAAATAGCTATTTTGTGCGCTCTGTCATATAGGTCATACAATACACAGTTATATACCATACGCTTCACTATGTACATTCTATGTTTCTATGAGCTGTATCAGTATGTATTAGCATGTTGGCATATTGGTGTATTGGCGTACTTGCTTTTACGTATTATTAATACGTAATTCCCCTAATGTCTAAATACTTATTACGTCTATGGGTAAGGGATTATTATTAAGCATAACAAAAAGAAGGACCGCTCCTTTGGGGACGCGCCTCTCTCGTTTGCTTTTTCACATTACCTATTTGTCAAATTATATATGATGCTTATAAGGAATAGTTTGCATCAAAAGCCGAACGATTACTTAAATTTAGTATAACATATTCCGATTATTTCGAAAAGACTTAGGTACCGCACCTTATATAGCAAGGGCGCAAATAGGTATGACCTATAGTTATAGGTCTTTATTTCAAAGCCTCTTTAAATTGCATTTTATACAAATTAGCCCCTCCATTGGCAGGATGGCGTAAGGCCACCGCCTCAACACCATAATGAGCTAAGGTTTGGGCTGCTTTTTGCCCTACTGCAAAGACCTTAGCCTCTCCATTAAGGGCTAGTAAGGCTTTTGTATAGGCCCAACCAGCGTCTAATTCATCTGGTGTAGGCGTACGATTAGATAATGACTCTTGCACCTTGTGAGGATGAAAAGGGAAAATATTCCAAAGCAACACCTTATAAGGATCTAGCCCATTTTCTACGATGGAATTCCACACCACAGTGTCCGTCGGTTCGTTAAAGCCTAATTGCTTCTGTGTAGTCTTTTCAATATAGGGACTATCTGAACGGCTTGTCCACTGTGCACCCACTTCTCCAGCTCCACCTAGTTTGCCTACTTCTTTGGAGCTGCCCAATATGCCTTGTTCACCAGTTCCTAGACCTTTCAAATCAGGTCCTACAGCCTTTAGAATCATGTGCGGTTTTATTGTCTTATGATGTCCTAATAACATGCGCTCACACGTAATGGCAATGCCTGTAAAACGCCCGCCTTGATAGCCCACAGCTTCTGCTACCACTACATAGGGCGCTGTCCCTAGACGAGGCTCTAAATAGGCGGCTAGCTGCGCCTGTCGAATCTGTGCCGCCTGAGGTACATCATAGCGTTCATCATAATCACGCCAAGGATTAAACACCCTTTCATTTCCTTCATAGAGACTCAACGCATTTACAAAATCACGAGCCGACCTAATGGACATGCCATTAATTATATTCATCTTAGATTCCATTACCTTCATCTAACCACCAATCTTCAAAGCTTAAACTTATAAATCTCAACTCACACATTTCACTTCCTAAATTTAGGCCCCTAATGCGTATGCCCCTTCTCAATTCCAAGCGGGATTATATGCACAAATATGCCAAAAGCCCCTTAGCAGCTATATAGGTCCGCCAAATACACAGTATTCCTACTGTAGATTCACGATTTTTCTACTGTAAAACTCACAGTATAACTACTGCAAAATCCACAGTCATCCTATATGTAAACCACCAAGGGGCTTATATAATCCTATTAACAACACTTAAGGTATAACATAAATAAACTCTCGTTCAGTTTGTTTTTTTAGTTCCACCAGTGCATATAATGGGGACTGTACAAAGTACTTCTGCTCCCCTTTAGCTACAATAATCATAGCTTGTTCTTGCTTCGCTCGTAAAGCTGTTAACTCTTCTAACGCAGCCTCCTCTTTAATCATCGGCATTTGATATTTCTCATCCCACGCCGCACTGCGTATCTCCTTAGGCACGACTAAGTACGAATCAATACGTGTAACAGGTTTGTCCGTATAATATACTAAAGAGGCACTATAGCCAGCAAAATAATAAACAGGGCCCTTAAACTGCTCAACGTCTTCCCTATAAGCTACGGAGGAGCGCTGTTCTACTAAAGGCTGTACGCCTTCATGAATCACAACACCACTAATAGCCAAGGTTGCTATGGTAATCACAACAGGCAGCATATAACGCTTCCCTTTTACATACGTAGCCACTGTCAAAATCACACCAGCTACAATAAATACATATAGCAAATACCAAAAGCCCCAAGGCACAAAGAAGCTCGCCACACCTAAAAGAATCCACAAGAAGAACGCCGGCCCCATGAGAAGCCACATGTTACGTTTTGCAGAACCAGGGCGAAGTATTTTAACCGTCCCAACAGCCCCTAAAAAACTAAATGGTATCATGCTGATAAATGTATAAGTAGGATATTTAGTGGCCATAAGGGTGTAAAACAGCACCGTCCCCCAGCCAAGAATCATGGACAATACATAAAAAGGCTGTTTTTGACGCCAACCATAATACATGCCATAAAAAATGGCCCCCGTCCAAGGCAAGGCCGCTACGGGCATAACAGCTAAATAATACCACCAATGATTATCGCCAGGATGTTCTGACTGCGTAGCACGCACTACATTATGAAGCCCTAAAAATCCATTGATAAAATCCTGACCATGGGTCATATACATAAATATATACCACGGAAGAGTAACTACACAAAAAGCCAGTAGCCCTTGCCAAGCAAATAAGCGTTTTAACATCTGCCCAGAGCGATTAACCAAAGCATATAGCAATAATAGTAGACCTGGTAAAACCAAGGCTACGGGCCCCTTTGTTAAGGTACCAAGACCTGCAAATATATAGGCCAAAACCATAAAGCCAGTCTTATTCTCCGTAAGCCCCCGATAGGCATAGCAGAAAACACCTATGGTAGTATACAAAAGAACCATATCGGTTACAATTCCGCGCGCCAAAATCCAAAACTCTAAGGAGGACCCTAAAATAAAGGCACACCAAATAGATAAGAGTCGACGCCCTGAAATTGTACGTACTAATTGATAGAAAAAGCTCACTGATAAAGCGGCAAACAAAGCAGCCGGAAAGCGTGCTGCAAAGTCAGTAATACCAAATATTTTATAAGATAAGCCAATGAGCCAATAAATCATAATAGGCTTATCGAACCAGAAGGTGTGATAAATCTGTGGTGACAACCAGTTGCCCGACATCACCATTTCCTTAGCGGTTAACGCATAATTTGATTCCACTGGGTCCGTAATTGGCAATGATCCATTACCAATAGCAAATATGGCTAAGGCTAAGATAAAAAATATAACACTTATGCGATGTAAGCGCATGGTATCACCTCCTTACTTAGATTCAGCTTGTTTATTTTTACGTTTTTTGAAATAACGATAGCCGAAAATAGCTGCCGCAATAGCAAATACGACAATCATAATAATAAGTAATTCATGATTATATTCAATGAGGTCTTGCCAATGTTCGCCTAGTTTCACACCAAGCCATACAAGTAAAATTGTCCATGGAATCGTCCCCAACACAGTCCATAAAATGAAGCGCCCCATGGGATACCGTGCAATCCCTGCAGGGAAGGAAATAAAGGTACGAATCCCTGGTAATAAACGCCCAAAGAATACAGCAGCACCGCCATATTTATTAAACATTTTTTCTGCTAATTCGAATTTGTGTTCATTGAAGAAAATATAGCGACCATATTTTAAAAGTAATGGTCGTCCGCCCCATTCGCCAAGCCAGTAGGAAATAACAGATCCCACCACACCAGCTAAGGTAGCCACCACCATAGTGGTGTACATTTCAAACACCCCTTGAGCGATTAAATAGCCAGAAAAACCTAATACCACTTCACTAGGAATAGGAATATTAGCATTTTCTAATACCATAGTAATAAACATGGCCCAATATCCATATTGTTCCAAAAATGTAATTATATGTTCCACTGTATGCTCCTTTTACTATTTATGATTCATTTTCTATTTGTGATTCATTTACTATTTATGAACCACTATTTATAAACCATATATCGACAAAATTAAATACTTTCTCACATTACCTTTTATTTTATCATATTTTGCTTATTTTTCACATAAATAAAATGCATGCATCAAATCGCGGAACGCATAGCACAAATATTCAACTTTCTGGGCCAATAAAAATCGCTAAGCCTAGATGCATAATCAAGGCTTAGCGAGCATTTAATTTATGTATTTATAGATTAATCCGCAAATACATCGTGTAATACGATAGTTTGACTACGATTTGGACCTACTGACACAATGCCAAGACGAACGCCTGTTACTTCAGAAATACGTTCTACATAGCGGCGTGCTGCTTCAGGAAGATCTTCATAGTTACGAATAGCACTCGTATCAGTTTCCCAACCAGGTAATGTTTCATATACTGGTTCACATTGTTCAAGTTCACGAAGGTCTGCTGGGAAGCCTTTTACAGGCTCACCATCTTTAGTATAACCTACGCAAATTTTTACTTCTGGTAATTTATCGAGAATATCTAAACGAGTAATAGCTAAATAATCAAGGCTATTTAAATCTGCCGCATAGCTTACTACGGCAAGATCCAACCAACCGCAACGACGAGGACGGCCTGTTACAGTGCCAAATTCATGGCCTGTATTGCGAAGATAATCGCCTGTTTCATCAAGAAGTTCAGATGGGAATGGACCTTCCCCTACGCGAGTTGCATATGCCTTTACTACGCCAATAATGTTTTTCAAGTAGTTAGGACCTACGCCAGCGCCTACAGAAGCACCACCAGCAATTGGGTGAGAACTTGTAACAAATGGATATGTACCGTGGTCAAGGTCAAGCATAGTAGCTTGTGCCCCTTCGAACAAGACTTTTTTGCCTTCTTTAATCGCTGTCACTACATTATAGTTAGTATCAGTTACATAAGGACGAAGGCGTTCTGCATATTCAGTATAGTCTTTTAAAATTTGGAAGTAATCAACAGCTTCTGTGCTGCCATATACTTCACGAAGAATTTTATTTTTAATGCGTACATTGTAATCAAGTTTTGCCTTGAATACTTCTTCATCTAAAAGGTCACAAATACGGATACCTACGCGATTTACTTTATCAGCATAGCAAGGGCCAATACCATTTTTAGTAGTGCCGATTTTTAAATCCCCTTTGGAATTTTCCTCTGCTTCATCAAGTAAATTATGGTAAGGCATAATTACATGAGCACGATTAGAAATCTGCAAGGATTGTGCACTTTTGCCTTCATGCTCTAAATTTTCAATTTCATTGAGCAATACTTTAGGGTCCACAACCACACCTGTGCCAATAATATTTGTTTTATTATCGTATAAAATACCACTTGGCAATAAGCGAAGTGCAAATGCACGGTCATCAACAACTACAGTGTGTCCTGCATTATTACCGCCTTGACTACGTACAACTACATCAGCCTGTTCTGCTAAATAGTCTACGATTTTGCCTTTCCCTTCATCGCCCCATTGGGTGCCAATTACCATACTGGTTGCCATAATATTCGAACCTCCATCTATATATGTCATAGTTAGTCATGTATGGCCTGCTTCTTATAGAAGCATTTCATACACTTCATTATAACATAGAAACAAAAAGCATGCATCGAGTAAATAAAAGCGTGCTTCATGTAAATAAAAGTACACCTCATATAAATAAAAACACACTCCTTATAAATAAAAGCACGCCTCATGTAAATAAAAAAAGCTGTACTAAATAAAACAATGTCTATTCAGTACAGCCTTTAGTTTTAGTTATAATTTTAGTATTAATCTCAGTTTTAGCTGTAATTTTAATTTCAGCCTTTGCATTAATTTCAACGTTCCCATTAGTTTTAGCTGTAACTTTATTAATTTTAGCTCAAGCCTTGCACCGTATTTATTAGTTCAAAACTTATACGGTCCAAGTCAGCGCCATCAATACGTATGTCCTGATAAAACTCGCTCTATATAAAACTATCTCCACATAAAGCTATCTCTATTAATGCTTGTATCCTTATATAAAATTACAAACCAAAGCGTGCCATAATAGTATCTACATGACGAAGCATGCGATGAGGATCAAATAATTCATCAATTTCTTCATCTGTTAAATACTTCTTAATATCTTCATCACCTTTAAGACCTGCTTTGAAATCCTTGCCTTCTAACCAACGAGCCATGGCATGACGTTGAACCCAACGATACGCTTCATCGCGCACAGCACCTTTATCTACAAGGGCAGTTAGAATTTGCTGACTGAAAATTAAACCGCCCGTAAGCTCAAGGTTCTTTTTCATATTTTCAGGATATACTAATAATTTGTCGATAACGCGGGTAATTAAAGACAACATGTAATCTACAGTAATAGTGCTATCTGGTAAAATAACGCGTTCTACAGAGCTATGAGAAATATCGCGTTCATGCCATAATGCCACATCTTCAAGAGCTGCTTGCGCATTACCACGTACGACACGAGCTAAACCACAGATGCGTTCACAAGTAATTGGATTACGTTTATGAGGCATAGCAGAGGACCCTTTTTGTTTTTTGCTGAAATATTCTTCTGCTTCACGAACTTCCGTACGTTGTAAATGACGAACTTCGAGGGCAATTTTATCTAATGTACTAGCAATAATAGCCAATGTGCTGCAAAGTTCGGCATGACGGTCACGTTGGATAACCTGAGTGGCAATTTTAACTGGTTCAAGACCTAGTTTTTCACATACATATTGCTCAATAAAAGGATCATTTACAGAATATGTGCCCACAGCGCCAGACATTTTACCAACAGCTACATTCTTCTTAGCATGTTCTAAACGTTCGATATCGCGTTCAATTTCTGCCATCCATAGACAGAGTTTCAAACCAAATGTAGTTGGTTCCCCATGAATACCATGCGTACGGCCCACCATTGGGGTATATTTAAACTCCGCTGCACGACGACGAAGTACGGCATGAAACTCGTGTAAATCTTCTAAAATAATGTCACAGGCTTGCTTCATCATAGCGCCAAGAGCTGTATCTTTAACATCAGTAGAAGTCAGACCTAAATGAATATACTTAGCTTCTGCCCCTACATATTCGCCCACTGCTGTAACAAAGGAAATAATATCATGGTTAGTTTCTTTTTCGATTTCGTGAATGCGTTCCACATCGAAATTAGCTTTTTCACGAATCACTTTCGCTGCTTCTTTTGGAATAATTCCTAATTCAGCTTGTGCTTCACAAGCTAAAATTTCCACTTCCAACATTTGATCGAACTCATTACGTTCACTCCAAATGTGGCCCATTTTTTCTCTCGTATAACGTGCAATCATCGTGCAAAACCTCCATAGAAACTAAGAGAATACTTACGTTACATAACTATCTTTATCATATCATAGGGGCTATAAGTGGTCAACATTAAAACCCGAACATTAAAAAGAATAATTTATTAATGTTCGGATTTTTATCCTTCCACTACAACTTTAGCGTCACAAACAATAAGAACATGCTACGAGAAACTATGAAACTAGCCCTTAAACTATATAAGTAAGCAAAGAAACTCCAGCTAAATATGTAGTAACCATTCTCTCCTCCCACTACTACCTTAGGGCCACAGGTGGAAATTATGGCAAAAGAAACTATTGTGCCTGAAAAATATACTAAAAGCCCCCTCTAAATACGGAATGACCATTCGAGCTTGACTAGCTGGGAATGAGTATTTAGAGGGGGCTTTCTAGCTTTCAATCAATTAGTTTCTTAATGCAGAAACTTACACCTGTGACCCTAAAGTCGTAGTCTCTACACGTACTACATCCTTATAAGGATAGGCACACAAACCAGCCACAGCCTTACCAATATCTTCAAAATCCACAGGATCCACTGCAGGGTTTACAGGATTTACACTAATGGATTTTGTTTTATTTTCATCTAAAGTTAAGCGAATTTGTGCCCTAACTGCTTCTACCATATTGCGTTCTACTACATCTGCCATATATATACTCCTTTTCTAGAGCCACACTAGGCTCTCAAAACAACAATTTATGCTCTACAATCACATGTAAGATATTAAGATAAAGGGGTAATGGTGCTAACCGCCATTTGTGCGCCTTTAAAATCTACTAATACGTCCCCTTTAGAAGACATAATAAACTGCTTATTTAACATGGCCTCCCCTACGGCGCGACATTCGGCTAAACTCACATTCTCCTTAGGCACCGAGATTTTAAATAATGTTTCCTTATTTTCTTTGTCCGTAAAAATTAATTGTAATTCTTTTTTAACATGTACTTCATTAGCCATAATAGCCCTCCTTATACATAAAGGTACAATATTCAACAATTTCTCAGATTAAACCATTTTGCGCGCTTTCATAGTTAATCCTCTTGCAAGAGCTGTAAGACTTCAATTTTCATCTTCGCCCTACACCTTTATACATTCCGTTAAAATTGATTTGTAAACCTATATTTTTAAAAAATTTTTCACTCATTTTTTCTTCCATCTGGTAAACAAAAAACTGTAAACTAGCACAGTGACGCTATTTCTATTTTTTTCAATATAGTCAAGAGGGGCTGCCTTGCAAATTTCACAACGCATTGTGTCAAAATTCCTCTTTTATTTTTTCTTCAAATAATAGTATAATAGAGTGTATCTTGTAGAAGGGAATCAGTTTCATATACAAGATATTGATTTTTTCAGTACATAGCTGACACTACACTACGTTGTAAGTATCAGCTCTTTTTTTAAGTATATACACTTGTTTAGGGAAGGATTAGTAGTATTTATGGCTATTATGATCAAGAAGCGAGACGGACACTACGAACCGCTCTCCGTAGAAAAAACGAAAAAGATGATTGCCTTTGCATGTTTAGGTCTTGAAACATGTGACCCTATTGAGCTTGAAATGGACTCCAAGCTTCAATTCGTAGACGGCATGAGCACTAAAGAAATTCAAAAGATTTTAGTACAAACTGCTATTGAAAAAGTAATCCAAAAAACTGACGACGGCTTTGGCAATCAAGTAAATCGCATGAACCAAGATTGGCAATATGTAGCCGCTCGCTTATATTTATTTGATTTATATAAAGAGGCAGCAATTAATCGCAAATACAAGGCATTTGGTTACGGCAATTTCCCAGCCCTTGTAAAAACCTTAGTAGACCTTGGCCGTTACGCTGATTTCTTCCTCAAAGACTACACTGAAGATGAACTTCAAGAGCTCGGCGATTACATTAAGCCAAAGCGCGACTATCTCTTCAATTATGAAGGTATTAAGCTCTTAGCTGATCGCTATCTAGTAAAAGGCTTCGACAAAGAAGTCTATGAACTTCCACAAGAGCGCTTCATGGCTATCGCTATGCATCTCGCTTTAATCGAAGGGGATCGCAAAGTAGAATTTGCTAAAAAATTCTATGACTTAATGAGTGAGTTAAAAATGACTACAGCTACACCGACTTTGGCCAATGCAGGAACGCCATTCCACCAATTGAGCAGCTGCTTCATTTCCGGCGTTGATGATAATCTTTGGTCCATTTACGATGTAAATAGTAAATTCTCTCGCGTATCTAAACATGGCGGCGCCCTTGGCATTTACATGGGTAAAGTGCGTGCTTTAAACAGCGATATTCGTGGCTACAAAAATTCCTCTGGCGGCGTTATCCCTTGGGTTCGCCTTTACAATGACACCGCTGTTGCCGTAGACCAATTGGGCAAACGCAAAGGTGGCGCCACTGTAACACTTGATATTTGGCATAAGGACTTCTACGAATTCGTAGAACTTCGCACTAATAATGGTGATGATCGCCGTAAAGCACACGATATTTTCCCAGCCATTGCGATTCCAGATATTTTTATGGAACGCCTTCTTGCTCGTGAAAATTTCTCCCTTTTCGATCCTCATGAAGTAGAACGCGAAATGGGCTTTGCCTTAGAAGATTACTATGACGAAGATGATAATAAAGCCTTCACTGAACGATATTTACAATGTGAACAAAATCCAAATCTTCACTCCATCCAAGTCAGTGCCCTCGACATGATGAAACGCATCATGCGCAGTGCTGTAGAAACAGGTACACCATTCATCTTCTTCCGCGACACAGTAAACCGCACAAATCCTAATAAACATGCGGGCATGATTTATGCGTCCAATCTCTGCCATGAAATTGCTCAAAATGTAGGCTTTACTAATTTACAAGAAGAAGTCATCAATCCTGATGGCTCCATTACCACCAAAACTATTACGGGCGATATGGTAACTTGTAATTTAAATTCCATTAATTTAGGTAAAATTACTGACGAAGAATTAGAAGAAAATGTAACACTTCAAATTCGCATGCTCGACAATGTTATTTCCATCAATCAATTCCCTGTACCTGAAGCTAAGATGACGAGCGAAAAATACCGCGCTATTGGCCTTGGTACAAGTGGCTATCACCACTATTTAGTGCGTCATCAATTGCAATGGGAAAGCGAAGAACATATTAAGGCAGCAGACGAATTATTTGAAAATATTGCGTACTATGCCATCAAAGCCTCTATGGAACTGGCAAAAGAAAAGGGTGCCTATCCTGCATTCAAAGGCTCTGAATGGGATACTGGTGCATACTTTGAGCGCCGTGGCTATACCTCTCCTCGTTGGATGAAACTTCGCGAAGATGTAGCTAAGTACGGCATGCGCAATGGCTATTTAATGGCTATCGCACCAACTGGCAGTACCTCTAACATTGCAAACACTACAGCTGGTATTGACCCTATTTTCAAAAAATTCTTTATTGAAGAGAAAAAAGGTAGCTTCACCCCTAAAACAGCACCAGATTTAGACAATTCTACATTCTGGCTTTATAAAGAAGCCCATACCATTGATCAACAATGGAGCATCAAGGCTTGCGGCGTGCGTCAACGTCATATTGACCAAGCACAATCCTTCAATCTTTACATCACACCACAAATGAAGGCTAAAGAAATCTTAAATCTCTATGTAGAAGCCTACAAGCAAGGGATTAAAACAATTTATTACATCCGCAACCAATCCCTTGAAATGGATGAATGTACAAGTTGCTCCTCTTGATGAGCTGATGAATCATTTCTATTATAAATATATTTGAAATATATTTATAATCTATTTCAAATCCACGTGCCTTATATAGGCGCTCATGATATACTAAACTTATAGTGGCCCTCATTATGAGGGCCCACTCCTATATACAGAAAGGGTGAATGCAATCATGGAAAAAAAATTGATTTTCAACGAACACGGCGATCGTGGTACAGAAAGTATGATTGGCGGTAACACCACAAATCTTCGTGAATGGAACCGCATCAAATATGATTGGGCTACAGTTCTTTATCGCACAATGCTCAATAACTTCTGGATTCCTGAAGAAATTTCCTTAAATGAGGACGTAAAACAATTTCCTTATTTAACAGATAGTGAACGCCGCGCCTTCGATAAAATCATTTCCTTCTTAAACTTCTTAGATTCCATTCAAAGTGAAAACTTACCTAATTTAAGTCGTTATGTAACGGCTGCTGAAGTAGCATCCTTACTTAATATTCAAGCGTTCCAAGAAGAAATTCACGCGCAAAGTTATTCTTATATTTTGGACACTGTAACAAATCCAATTACTCGTGACCGCATTTATGACGAATGGCGTACGGATGAAGTATTGCTTTCTCGCAATCGCTTTATTGCCGATATTTACCAACGCTTTAGCGATGATCCATCAGAACACAATTTCATTCGCACCATCATGG
Organism: uncultured Veillonella sp.; assembly: GCF_937981445.1. Classification (GTDB taxonomy): domain Bacteria; phylum Bacillota; class Negativicutes; order Veillonellales; family Veillonellaceae; genus Veillonella_A. Next base: position 24,179 of record NZ_CALJON010000009.1, read on the forward strand.
CTAACTATATCTTAGAAGGTATTTACTTCTACTCAGGCTTTAGCTTCTTCTATACATTGGCACGGCAAGGTAAAATGACAGCAACTAGCACGATTTTCAAATACATTAATCGCGATGAGGTAACACATTTAATTTTATTCCAAAATATTATTCGTGAACTTCGTGTAGAACGTCCAGAACTCTTTACGCCTGAGCTTGAAGAAGAATTGACCGATATGCTCCGTCAAGGCACGGAAAATGAAATTGCTTGGGGTCAATATATTACTGACGATAAGATTCTTGGCATTAACAATGTCCTAATCGAACGATATATTAAATACTTAGCAAACCTTCGTCTTGATGCAATTGGACTTAAACCACTCTATCCAGAAATCAAGGAAAATCCTATGGCCTGGATTGAAAGTTTCTCTAATCTCAACAGCACAAAGACTGACTTCTTCGAAGCCAAAGTTACTAACTATACTAAAGCAGCGGCCTTTGACTTTGACGATTTAGAATAATTTAAAACCCTACTATGTAAAATCTAAGACTATATATTTCATGTAATAAATAAGACTACATAATTTCATGTAAGATAAATTTTACATATAACTAATATAAACTTACATACAACATAACAAAATCTATGCAATATAAAACGCTCATTCCATACAACTTATGGAATGAGCGTTTTTTCTTATTAAATTACTTTCCTAAGAATCTATCAGCTAATGCCCCCAACCAAGCAACACCCTTAATCATATCGTCCTCATCAATATCAAAACAAGGATTGTGATGTGGCGCCTTAATAGGGGAGCCTAAAATCATATACGTAGCCTGTCCTCCCCGTTCAATCACACGGTGCATAAAGTACGCGCAGTCTTCACTACCACCACCATAGTAGGCCAAGACCACGCGGTCAAAAAGTTCTGTATCTTCCGCTAAGGCCTGCACTTCTTTAGCTAGTGATTCAGTATTAATCACCGCTGGAGCGCCACCAGCCTTAACAATCTGTACTTCACAATCATGCATTTGTGCTGCTGCTTCTAAAATGGTACGGCAACGCTGTTCCACATACTCATTAATGTCTGTAGTTTCACCCCGTACTTCAAGTTTCAAGCTTGCATTACCAGGTGTTACATTGCGGCCTGTACCAGACTCTAATACGCCCACATTAACCCGTGTAATCCCTCCGGAATGACGAGCAATAGCTTGCAAGTTAAGAACCGCCGTACAAGCCGCTAACATAGCATTATTTGCTTTTTCAGGACTGGCTCCGGCATGAGCAGAATACCCCTTGAAATTTACATCTAATTTCGTTGTAGCTAAAAAACCTGGGTCACTGCAAGCCAAGGCTCCCGTAAGGGCCCGATCAATACCGATGTGCATACCAAATAAAATATCCACATCATCTACTACGCCAGCCTCCATCATGGCACGAGCGCCGCGAACACCTTCTTCAGCGGGTTGAATAATTAATTTTACAGTCCCTTTAAACTGTTCCTTATGGGTCGCTATATATTCGGCTAGGCCCAAAATCATCGTCAAATGTGCATCATGACCACAAGCATGCATAGCCTTATCATGAATGGAAACAAAGCCTTCTTTGCTTGGCTTATGTTCTTCGTCCTGACTCTCCTGCACATCATTAGAATCAATATCTGCACGAAATGCTACGGTCGGCCCCTCTTCAGCAAACTTCATAGTGGCCACCAATGCGGTTTTACCATAACCAAACACACTCACCCAACCTGGATCAGCGCCTTCACTAATAGCTCGGTCCATAGCGGCTTTCATTACTTCATCTGATGGCAGCCCCATGCGCACATCCAAATCAAGGACCTCTTCACCAGCTTCGATAGTATACCCTAATTTACTAAGAACAGTGGCCGCTAAGGCAGCAGTACGATATTCCAACCAACCAGGCTCAGGATGTCGGTGCAAATCACGACGTCGCGCAATATATTCCTCTTTTTTAGCCTTTGCAAAATCAATGCTATTCATAATGTTTCCTCCTCTATCTATAAATACAAGCTTTATAATCATCTATTCCTAGTACATCCTATGACAAAACAATATAAAATGCACATATATAATACACCATAAATAAAATGATACGATAGAAAATACATCTGTTCAATATAAATACACTTGTATACATGTATACATGCGCCCTCCTCATTGCGGCGCGTCGAGCAATTCGTTATAATTCGGGGTATAGTTTTTAGGTATTATTTTTCATTTATTCAAAAGAGGGAGATTATTATGGTTATTGCAGGTTCCATTATTGTTATTGGCACCATATTACTACTGATTTTAAAATTTGATGCCAAAGTTGTTCTTCTTGGTGCTGGTTTTCTTATGGGCATCATCGGTGGCGTGCCTATGGATATTTTCAAGGCCTTTGAAAAAGGCATGACGAGCGCCGGCCTCATTATGTCCATTTGTTCTTGCATGGGGTTTGCTCTTGTTATGAAATACACCGAATGCGACAAACACTTAGTTAACCTCTTAGCCAGCGTTATTAAAAATGTGCCCTTCTTTCTTATTCCAGGGGTAGTTATCGCCACCTACTTTATCAATATGGCCTTACCTAGTGCAGCGGGCACAGCCGCAGCGGCGGGGGCCGTATTTATTCCCCTTATGATGTCTGCCGATATTCATCCAGCCATGGCGGCAGCCGCTTTAAAAGCAGGTACTTATGGTTCCATGTTAAATCCAGGGCTCGCACATAATGCCTTTGTAGCCAAACTAGCTCATGTATCGCCCATGGATGTAATTAGCTTCCATTATATTGCCAATGTAACCTCTTTAGTAGTCGCTGCTATTAGCCTCAGTATTGTAGCCTACATTACTAAAGAATATAAGGGACATCCAGCACCTGATCTTCAAACCGATTTTAATTTTAAAATCAACTTTATCTACGCCATCATGCCTATCGTGCCTATAGCCATTTTGCTACTAGGTGCCACAGGACTAATCCCAGCTTTCAAGGTATCTGTTCCAGCGGCCATGTTAATTGGTGCCTTTCTTACCATTTTAGTAACTCGCACGAACCCTCGTGAAATCGCCAATAATTTCTTCAATGGCATGGGCGAAGGCTATGCTAAAATCATGTCCATCATCATTGCTTGTGGCGTATTCGTAGCTGGTATGGATTCCATGGGCCTTGTTAAAGCCTTCACGCAAGAAATGATGCAAAATCCATCCATTATGAAAATTGCAGCTGCCGTTGGTCCCTTCCTACTCGGCCTCATTACTGGCTCAGGAGATGCTGCTACTATGGCCTTTAATGAAGCCATCTCGTCTCATGCCTTAGACTTTGGTATGACCACTGTGCAAATGGGCTCCATGGCTACTTTAGGGGGTACTTTGGGCCGTACTATTTCGCCTATTGCTGGCGCTACTATCATCGTAGCAGGCATAGCAGGTGTTAATCCTATTGAGGTAACCAAACGCAATGGTATTCCTATTATTCTTGCCTTAGCAGCAGGTTCTTTAGTCCTTGCTTTAGGATATTAATCACCAGCCCCTTAAAGTTCCTAAATGGGACCCCCATAGAGATTCTGTTCAGAATACCACTGGAGATTTCAGTCAGGAAATTCCAGTCAGAAGACCCCTTCAAAATCCTAATCGAACTATCAATCGAAATATCAACTGAACTAAAAGTTAAACATCGAATCTGATTGGTAATGGAAATTTATTTTTCCATAGAAGCCATCTATTAAAAATGCCCAAATATAGCGATTTTATCTATGTTTTGTACACTTTAACAATACAAATGTTGGTCCAGTAGATTCATTTTTTATAAAATTTCTTGAAAAATTTACTTGCCAAACCTTATACCTTAGGTTTATAATGTGAAAAACTACTTAACGAAAGGAGCTATACCAATGATGAATCAAATCAGCACGATGAACAGCCAATACTTCTATTTTGGGTTCTTTATCCAGTCTACGGGTAAAGGACTATTTGGGCTACGCTGATTTAGGTCATCTAGGCAAGGCTTACTATAGTAAGGAGCTACCCGTATTGGAGACGGGTGGCTCCTTTTTTGTTACCCCTCCATATACTTAGAAGTCCTTACTTAGCTACCTTTAAGGAGCTAGTATTTTAACTATGTCATCTCGTAGTATAGGAGCATAGTAATATCAAATCGATACCTAATGTTCGTAGCATAGTAGTATAGTAGGTGGCTCAAATGAGCCTGTATTTAATCTAATGGAGGAATGTATCATGATTATCACCTTAAAAGACAATGCGAACCCTGTAGAATTACAAAAATTAAGAGAACGCCTTATTAGCCAAGGCTTCCAACTTGTACCAGCGAAGGGAACGCATTACTCTATAATTGGTATTATTGGCGATACCGCATCCCTTGATAAACGCCAACTTGAATCCTTAGACATTGTCGAAAAAGTAAGTCGTATTCAAGAGCCTTTCAAAAAAGCCAATCGTAAATTTCACCCCGATGATACCATAGTCAATGTAGGGGGCGTAAAAATTGGTGGCGGTCACTTCGCTATTATGGCTGGCCCTTGCTCGGTAGAAACACCAGAACAAGTCCTCGCCACAGCGCAGGCCGTAAAAGAAGCCGGTGCTACTATTCTTCGTGGCGGTGCCTTCAAACCTCGCACCTCACCGTACTCCTTCCAAGGCATGGGTCCAAGTGGCCTAGAGCTCTTATTATTAGCCAAAAAAGAAACAGGCCTTCCTATTGTGTCCGAAGTGATGGATCCATCGCAACTTCAATACTTTGATGATGTGGATATGCTTCAAATTGGGGCCCGCAATATGCAAAACTTTACCTTATTAAAAGAAGTGGGGAAACTTAAAAAGCCAGTGCTTTTAAAACGTGGCCTATGTGCTACTTACGAAGAATGGCTAATGGCTGCTGAATACATTATGAGTGAAGGAAATGACCAAATCGTTCTTTGCGAGCGCGGCATTCGTACCTTTGAAACCAAAACTCGTAATACCCTTGATGTGACAGCTATCCCAATGATTCACGAATTAAGTCATTTGCCAATTATCATGGACCCTAGCCATGCAGCGGGAATGAGTCGTATGGTTCGCCCTCTATCACTAGCTTCCACTGGCGGTGGTGCTGATGGCCTTATGATTGAAGTTCACAATGACCCGTCCAAAGCACTTTGTGATGGTCCTCAGGCTCTTCGTCCTGACCAATTCAAGGCATTAACAAAAGAAGTCTTTGCCCTTAGAGATATTGTAGCCAATGGGCTTGTTTAGAAAGGATTGCTATGAGTACAATTCATATTGAAGCCTCCACCGCTTATGATGTAATTATAGAAACTGGTGCTCTTCATAAGGCCGCCAACTATATCCGTAAAGTCAAAAAGCCTTGCCCCGTTGTTATCGTAACAGATGATCAAGTCGGTCCCCTCTATGCGAATACATTAACTGACCAATTAACATCAGCAGGCTATACCGTGAAACTGTATCAATTTCCCCATGGTGAAGCACAGAAAAATGCCCATCAATTACTCCACTTAGTCGAATTTTTAGCGGCACAAGCGCTAACTCGCAAGGACCTACTCATCGCCCTTGGCGGTGGCGTTGTTGGCGATATGGCAGGCTTTGGAGCCGCCACATATTTACGTGGCATCGATTATATTCAAATCCCCACCAGCTTACTCGCTATGGTAGACTCTTCTGTAGGAGGCAAAACAGCTGTGAATCTACCGGCTGGCAAGAATCTCTGGGGTGCCTTTAAACAACCACGGCTAGTACTCTGTGATCCTTCCACCCTTCAAACATTGCCAACTAAAGAATTCATTAATGGCTGCGGTGAAGTCATTAAATATGGCATGATTGGCTATCCTCAATTACTAGAAGAGTTAGAAACCACGCCTTTAACTATTAATGATATGGACCATATTAGCCGCATCATCGAATGCTGTGTAAAAGCCAAGACTGAAATAGTACAACAAGATGAATTAGAAAAAGGCCTTCGCCAAATGCTCAATTTTGGTCATACCTTTGGTCATGGCATAGAAATGGCTAGCCAATTTACCATTCATCATGGCTATGCTGTTGCCATTGGCATGGCTATTATGATGCGCAGTGCCGTAAAAAAAGGGCTCATTTCTGAAGATGTAAGCCATCGATTCTTACAAATTCTTACCCACCATCAATTACCTACTACAACAACGATTAGTAGTACCATATTATGCGAAGCAGCAACCCATGATAAGAAAAGCCAAGGCCATACAATTACCATTATCCGGCCTACCCAATGGGGACAATGTGAACTAGCCACAATTTCACATGATGAACTCCCCTCCTATTTAGATGAGTAACGCAGACCTAACTACAAGGCATTTTACTAAGAAATCGTGCTAAAAAGTATTTAAACAAAAGAGATAGAGACACTATTTGAATTGAAATAATTTAGTAAGGAGACCATTATGCATATAATTACCCAAGCCGCCCCAAGTGGCACTATACAAGCTATCCCCGCGAAGGCACATGCCCATCGGGCCCTCATTGCTGCTGCATTAAGCAATAGCCCGTCTACCTTGCGCATAGCTTTATATTCTAAAGATATAGATGCTACCATTACATCCTTGTGCGGTTTGGGCGCTCGCATAGAGAGAACAGCTACAGGGGTTACTGTAAGCCCTATAAGCTATGAGAAAAAGAGCTCCATAGACTATGAGAAGAAGGACACTACAGGCCATGAGAAAAAGAGTCCTCTAGGCTATGAAAAAAAAGTTAATCAAGATGCTATTATTGACGCTCACGAGTCAGGTACGACCTTACGGCTTTTATTACCTGTCGGTGCTACCCTAGGCACTTCAGTAAAAGTCAGCGCCGCTGGTCGATTACCAGAGCGACCTCTAGAACCCTTAAAAAGTCAAATGGAAGCACATGGTGTTCAATTTTCTGAAGCCAAACCGCCCTTTACCATGACAGGCCATTTGCAAGGCGGAACCTTTAATCTTGCTGGCAATATTAGTAGTCAATTTTTCTCTGGTCTCTTACTAGCTGCACCTCATATGGCTCCTATATTAGATAGGCAAAACCAAGAGCCGGTAGTTACCATTCATAGCACCACAGCGCTTCAATCACGAGACTATGTAGAACTAACCATAGGAGTTATGCAAGATTTTGGTGTTACCGTAACTAAAAAAGGGGATACCTTTATAGTCAACACCGAGCAAGAATACCAAGGCTGTAACAATTATGCCATTGAAGGTGATTGGTCCAACAGTGCGATTTGGATTGTAGCGGCTGCCCTCACAGGACAAGTTATAACAATTACGGGCTTACAACGCCATTCCGTACAAGCCGATCGACGTATTATGGATGTTGTAAAAAGAGCCGGATTAGCAATTAACTGGGTCCCCAATTCTAACACCCATGAATTAGACCTTCACTGCCAAGGAAAAGCCACTAAGCCCCTATCCGTAGACTTAGAGCAAATGCCTGACCTGTTACCAGTACTCGCCGCATTAGCTTGCGGCATAAAAGGCAAAAGCGAATTTATAAATGGCGCCCGTCTTCGCCTAAAAGAATCCGATCGCTTAGACGCTGTCACGAATTTAGTTAATAATTTAGGCGGCACAGCCTACTGTGTAGGCGACAATCTTTATATTGAAGGCACTGGGCATTTAACGGGCGGGCAAGGCCATTGCGTCAATGACCATCGCCTAGTCATGGCCGGCACCCTAATGGCCCTCATTAGTAATGAACCCGTAACACTTAAAGATAGCGAAGCCATTAGTAAATCGTATCCCTTATTTTTTAATCATTGGAATCAACTAGGAGGACATGCAAATGAGCTCTAATTTTGGCAAAGATTTAACTATTTCTGTATTTGGCGCCTCCCATGGTACGGCCATCGGCGCTGTCATCGATGGCTTACCTTGTGGTGAATCCATTGATATAGATACATTATTAACTTTTATGAGGCGCCGCGCACCAGGACAAAGTTTAGTCACTACACAGCGCAAAGAAGCGGACACACCTGTATTTCTAAGTGGTCTCGTAAATAACAAGCTCAGTGGCTCTCCTTTGGCTTTCTATATTGAAAATACTAATCAGCGTTCTGGTGACTACAATAATCTGCGCGATGTGCCGCGCCCTTCTCATGCAGACTACACAGCACGGGTACGGTACGGCTCTTATGTAGACCTTAGAGGGGGCGGCCATTTTTCTGGTCGACTTACGGCCCCACTTTGCTGTGCCGGCGGTATTGCCCTTCAACTCTTAAAAGCTAAGGGCATTGAAATTGGCGCTCATTTAAAACAAGTAGGACCTATCAAGGATACAACCCTAGATTATGTAAATCCACCCATGGATGCGCTTCACCAAGTAGGTCATGAGACCCTCGCCATGGTTGACAATCAAGCACGACTCAATGCCATTACTTATGTTGATGAACTTCGCCAACTAGGTGATTCCACTGGCGGCATCATTGAAGTATTTGCCACCGGCCTTCCCGTAGGCATTGGCAATCCTAATTTTGACGGCATAGAAAACCGCCTAGCACGCACGCTCTTTGGCATTCCTGGGGTCAAAGGTGTTTCCTTTGGCAGCGGCTTTGACGGTTGTGTACAACGCGGGTCTGAGCAAAATGACCCTTTCCGCATTGACCACAGTAAAAATAATCACATTGAAACTAGCACTAATAATAGTGGCGGTATCCAAGGTGGTATTACTAATGGCATGCCCCTAGTCCTTCAGGTGGGAATGAAACCAACTGCATCCATTTCACTTATGCAAGATAGCATTAGCTTTAAAGAACAAGAAAATGTAGAACTACAAATTAAAGGACGTCATGATCCATGCATCGCCGTTCGTGCCGTTCCGGTAGTAGAAGCAGTCACCGCATTAGTACTACTGGATTTCTTGCTCCCTTATTATGATAGACTACCACTTACTTCCATTCGTTAACATATATCCAAATTTTCAGCGTACTACAAAGGAGCTTTCACCATGAGTATAGAACCAAGTTTGACGGCTTACGGCCTCTTAGGCAAGATGCTGGGCTACAGTTATTCCCCCTTGATTCATAAAACCTTAGGCAATGACGAGTATAGCCTTTACGAACGCAATCCTGAAGAGCTTGCCGATTTCTTTTCTAATCCAGCCCTTAAAGGATTAAATATTACCATTCCCTACAAAGTGGATGCCCTAAAAGCCTGCACTACAGTCTCCTCTGAAGCTAAACGCATCGGTTGCGTCAATACCATGGTGCGCCGCGAAGACGGCTGGTATGGACATAATACAGATTATGATGGCTTTCTCTTTATGCTCAAGGTGAGCGGTATCCAGATTCCTGGTAAAAAAGTTATCATCCTCGGTGATGGCGCCACTGCACATACCATCCATATCGCCTTAGAAGACTTAGAAGCTAAAGAAATTCTTCATTTATCTCGAAATACAGCCCCTTTCTATAGTGATGCACCGACCATTGGCAAGGACGCTGACATAGTTATTAATGTTACCCCTGTGGGAATGGCACCTCATTGCCCTGACTCACTCATAGATCTTAAGGATTTCCCAAATCTAGAAGCTGCTATAGACGTAGTATATAATCCATACCGCACAGCCCTTCTCATAGAAGCAGAAAAACGAGGGGTGCGCTACGCAGACGGCCTAGCAATGCTGGTGGGGCAAGCTGTAGCAGCAGCTAAACTCTTTTTAAATAAAGAATTTACCACCGAAGAAGCGCTCAACATCGTTAAAACGATTCGAAAATCCCAAGAAAACATCGTCCTCATTGGTATGCCTGGTGTAGGTAAAACCACTGTGGGTTCAACACTTAGCCAATTACTAAACCGCCCTATTATTGATTGTGATGCTATTTTCGAAGAACGATATGGCCATCCTTCCACCTATATTGCCACCTATGGTGAAGCTGATTTTAGAGAAAAAGAAACGGCCATATTACATGATATAAGCAAAGAAACAGGTGCTATTATCGCAACGGGCGGTGGCGTTATTACTCGCTCTGAAAACTACGCCTTACTACGTCAAAATAGCCGCATCTATTGGCTTCGTCGGCCCCTAGAAAAGCTGGACACAAGCGGGCGCGTCCTCTCCAATGGGGGCTTACAACGTTTACAAGAATTATATACCGTGCGAGAACCTTTATATACAGCCTTCGCTCAGGTCATCATTGACTACACCACACCAGACAATGGGGCCCAGCAGATTGCTAACGAGTTCCATGCACACTATGACAAGCCAGCCATGATAGAATAATTTATCCTATCATACATGGTCAAAGCAAATAAGAAGGAGTTTTCTATGCGCATTCTAATTATCAATGGCCCTAATATCAATCTATTAGGCCTTAGAGAGCCACATATTTATGGATCAACTACCTACAATGATTTAGTAAACCAATTAACAGCCTATGGTCAAAAATTAGGCCTTACTTTGAGCTTTTTCCAAAGTAATCATGAAGGGGACATAGTCGATCGCATACAAGCAGCCCTACTCGATGAAGAACTAAAGGCGGAGGCCATTATTATAAACCCTGCCGCCTATACCCATACGTCCGTGGCTATTTTAGACGCCCTCAAAGCAGTGAACCTGCCTACCGTAGAGGTCCATATTTCAAACCCTAAAGAGCGCGAAACCTTTCGACACCATTCCTTCGTAAGCGAATATGCGGAAAAGACAATCATGGGGGAAGGCATTAGAGGATATAACCTTGCGGTTGACTATATACTTGATAAAAATATTTTATAATAACAACAATCTTAATTTTTTCATCTTAATTTCCATCTAACAAAAAATAATAAACCCACTAAAAAAGCAGTAGAAATTGTCAACAAAGCAATGAATACTGCTTTATTTTTATTTCAAAAAAACATTATCCTACAAACAACAAATTTATATAATTATTTTTTCAAATTACAAATAACATTTCTTAATTTATAACATTTTATATCAAAAATTTTAATATTACGATAATTTTTCATTGTTAAATGAATACCAATTCGGTATAATATCGTCATAGTTATTACTTCAAGTGTATTCTCTACCTAGATATATATATGAGCATAATAAGTAAAGCAAAGAGAGTACACTGGTTAAATTGTAATTTTTATAATGGAGGTTCTTCATGAATCAAAAAAGTGCAATGTTAAAAAAACTCTCTTTAGCTTTAACTGTAGCTGCTTTAACAGGTACTATGACTACTGCCATGGCGGCTCTTAATACACCTGGCAGAGGCCAAAATGGTGTGGCTTTTGGAACTGGCTCTAGAGCCACCATTAATGCCGCCGGTTCTGTCGCTCTTGGTAATAATGCTGTCGCTGCCTATGAAGGCAATATCGCTATCGGCAACAATGCTAAACCAACTGGTAATGATGCTATCGCCATTGGCACAGATGCTTATACAAAAGCTGCGCCTAGAGCTATTGCCATTGGTAAAAATTCGAAATCTTCTTGGGAAGACAATATTGCTATGGGGACTAACTCTATATCTGAAGGTAGAGAAACTATTGCCATTGGTAATGAATCACATGCAGACGGAGGCACAGCTATTGCCATGGGTAAAAAGAGTTACTCTGGTGGCGAATATTCAATTGCCTTAGGTGATGAGGCTAAAGTTGACTCGAGCGTAGAATCTAGTGTAGCTATTGGACACAAGGCTCATGTAAGTGCCCTAGCAGGCATAGCACTTGGTGATGGAGCTACGGCATCTCAAGAAAATGCTATTGCGCTTGGTAGTGATGCTACTGCTGCTGGTACCAATTCCGCCGTCCTTGGTAATGGCGCTAATGCAACAGGCAACAATTCACTAGCATTGGGCTTAAGCGCAATGGCTGTGTCTGATAATTCTGTTGCTTTAGGTGCAAATTCTTCTGGTAATATCGCTGACACCAAAGCAGAAGCTGCTTATATTAGCAGTGAAGCATATACCTCTGATACAGCTGGCGTTGTATCCGTAGGTGATTCTGCTAATGGTCTATATCGCCGCATTACTAATGTAGCTGGCGGTGCTGCTGACCATGATGCTGTTAATGTACTGCAATTAAAAACCTTAGAGTCTAATATTAATGACAAAATTGAAAATTTAGATTCCACTAGTGCCACAATTGGTGGAAACACAACAATCAACGAAGGTGGCATTACTATTAACAATCCTGACTCTGGTAACTCTACAATCATCACTGGTGATTCCATTACAACAACTACTGTTAACGCTGATACAGTAAATACTGACAAAGTTGTAGTAGGTGGTAATACTTATATCACTAAAGATGGCATTGATGCTAACAATCAAACAATTAAAAATGTAGCGCCTGGCGTAAATGGTACTGATGCAGTTAATTTAAATCAATTAAATGAAGTAGCTCAAGGCGTTAGCAATGTAGGTGCCTCTGTAAGCCGTTTGAACACTAAAGTAGACAAAGTTGCCGCTGGCTCCGCTGCCCTCGCTGCTCTTCATCCATTAGACTTCGACTCTGATGATAAATTGACCTTTGCTGTAGGTTTTGGTGCCTATAAAGGTGAACAAGCCGCTGCTGTTGGTGCCTTCTACCGTCCAAATGACAATTTAATGTTCAATGTAGGTGCTGCCGTAGGTAACTCCGACAATCAATACAATGCAGGCGTATCCTTCAAATTTGGCGATTCCTCTCCATATACTAATATGAGCAAAACAGAAATGGTGACTAAATTAGAAAACCAAGACAAAGAAATCGCTAACTTAAACGATCGTCTAGCTAAATTAGAAGCCCTAATTGCTGCTAAATAAAAAACTAACCGAGCTGATAAGCTATTAAACACATAATATTTAGCTCAACATAATAAACCGCTATACCACAAGTCAGTACACTTAGAATCCTCTAAGCCCCTTGTGATATAGCGGTTTTAATTTTTATACCATTTTAACCTTCCCCGATGAAATGTCTTGCCGTCGTTTAAGGTTAGTGAGTTAAACGCTAATTCAATAGAAATAACTACAAGCGATAACTTATAATTAATGAACAGCATAAAAATAACCCTATTACAAGTAAAGTGAATTTAGAGCTTGTCTCGTCTGAACTTTCTTGTAATAGGGTTATTTGATATCTTGCGCTTAACAATCAAAAATTGTAGCCATTTCTTCAGCAATTAAGCCTTAGCAGCCTTAAACTTGGCAATCATTTCATCAGCCACTTCCATGCAGTCCCCCACAATGCCATAATCGCACACTTTAAATATGGCTGCGTCAGGGTCATTATTAACAGCAATGATTAAATCAGAGCCTGTAATACCTGCTGTATGTTGGATGGCTCCAGAAATGCCAAAGGCAATGTAAAGCTTAGGGGCAACGGTCTTACCAGTCTGACCAATTTGACGACTTAGTTCATACCAACCTTTTTCTACAATAGGACGGGTAACACCAAGTACACCACCCATAACTTCGGCTAATTCTTCTAATTTTTTGAAATTCTGCGGATTACCTACGCCACGGCCACCAGCTATAATAATTTCAGCTTCTTCAATATTAACATCATTCATATCAATATTAATCATTTCAACGAAACGATTGCGAATATCCGATATATCTAGTGCCACCGCTTCCTGACTAATCGTGCCTTGACGGCCTTCTTGACGTTCTGGCATTTTAAATACATTAGGACGAACCGACCCCATTTGCGGACGATGTTCTGGACAAATAATTTCAGCTAAAATATTGCCCCCTAAGGCAGGACGAGTCCAGTCAACTAAGCGGTCTGCTTCATTAACGGATAAAATCGTACAATCTGCTACTACGCCATTTTTCATGCGTCCAGAAATACGTGGTGCCAAATCACGGCCATCATTAGTGGCCCCGATGAGGATAACATTAGGCTTGTTATGAGCAAAGAAATCAGTAATTACCTTTGTATAACCATCAGTGGTATAACGAGCTAATAGAGGATGCTCAAACACATGGACAAAATCAGAACCATATTCGATTAAGCTTTGTGCCTCTCTTGCAATCGATTCACCTAAAATCAATGTATGTACATCTTCATTGAGCTGATCTGCAATGAGCCGCGCCTGACCAATTAATTCATATGTTACCTTGCGCACTTCACCATTAAAGCAGTCAGCGATTACATATACACCTTTATAGTCTTCAAACATGTTAATCCCTCCTCGCTCCTATAGTAATTCACGCTTAGTCAAAACATCCACAATTGTGTCCACTGATTCAGCTGTACCATTAGTCAACATAGTCCCAGCGGAACGCATAGGAGGGCTGTATACTTTACGAACACGAGTTGGTGACCCCTTAAGGCCTAGACGAGCTGGATCTGTTTCCATATCCTTCACAGTGATTTTTTTAACTTCATAATCAAAGGCCCGAATAGAATTTAATAAGGTGGGATAGCGAGGCTCATTGAGCGCTTTTACAGCCGTCACCAATACAGGCATGTCTGTATCTAATACTTCAAAACCTTCTTCATGCTCTCTATGAGTGCGCACTACACCATCAGCTAAAATATCCAATTGGCACACATAGGTCACTTGAGGAATACCCATTTCTTCAGCAATTTGAGGGCCTACTTGAGCAGTATCACCATCGATAGCTTGCTTACCACAGAAAATAATATCAAACGCCTTGCCTTGAAGCTCTTGTACCTTTTCAATAGCTCTAGCAATAGTATAACTTGTAGCCAATGTATCAGCACCAGCAAAGGCGCGGTCTGTAATTAAATACGCTTCATCAGCGCCCATAGAAATACATTCGCGCAATGCCACATCTGCTTGAGGTGGTCCCATGGTTATAACCGTAACTCGTGCACCAGGATTAGCATCCTTTACCTTTAGAGCTGCTTCTAATGCATTCATATCAAATGGATTCACTATACTAGGTAAACCTGTACGAATGAGGGTATTCGTTTCTGGATCTAACTTAATCTCTGATGTATCTGGCACCTGCTTAATACATACCAGTAATTCCATAATATGCCTCCCTATTAACCTTGACGAAATTCAACACCCTTGGTGTCATCTGGATATTCCCACTTTGTCACGATGGTATGACCACAGAGTACGCGACATGTACCACATTCAACGCAACCTGCATAATCAAAGGCCAAGGTACCATCATCATTTAAGGTATAAAGACCTGCGGGACACGCATTAACAAGCTTCATTTTTTCCTTCATATCAGGATAATCATGAATGATTTCAATATGAGGATGCCCTTCATTTACATAATATTTATTGACGCCTAATTTTTCTTCTAAATTTGTCATAGTGCACGCCCCCCTTTGAGCATATCCACAGCCAAGTTAAGTAAGCCTACACCATTGGCGCGTTTAATAAGTTTAGGTACCAAGGATTTAGCCCCTTCACCATTAACGGTAAATACATCTTGCATAATACCATTAACCATAGCTGGATATTTTTTGAAAATGCGAGGATTGTTAAGGAATTCAGGGAAGTAACGATAGTGTTTAAGATCTTTGCCGATGAAACTATCATTAACTAAAATATCATAATAGCGCATAGCGCCTGCAGAGTAATCATTAAGTTGTTTAGCCTTAATAACTGCATCAGCTGCATACATACCGGACGCAATGGCAAAATCCATGCCACGCACGGTATAGCCCATATTAATACAGAAGCCCGCCGCATCACCTACGATGGCAAAACCATCGCCACTTAACGTGCTCACCGATTTATAACCTGCCTCTGGCACCATATGACCGCTACGCTCTACTAATTTGCCGCCCTTTAAAAGCCGTGCAATCGTTGGATAAGCCATAAATTCTGTCATCATATCTTCAATGGTAGCATCCGTTTCACCAATATGTTCAAGGCCCACTACAATCCCTAAGGAAAGGCTATTTTTATTAGTATATAAGAAACCGCCCCCCATAAGACCATGAGTTATATCCCCCATGAAGAGCCACGATAAACCTTCATTGCCATCTAAGCCTAAACGATCTTCTAGTACGCCTTTATTAAAGGTATATACTTCCTTAGCACTAACAGCTACTTCATCAACCTTAATCGGTGCGCGAAGGCCTGCTCGTTCAGCCAGTAGCGAATTAACGCCATCCGCTAAAATAACCACATCAGCTTCCATTGTGTCTTGGCCACAACGAACGCCAACGACCTTTTTACCTTCCATCAAAAGATCGGTCACTTGAATGCGATTGACCACTACAGCACCTGCTTTAGCCGCCTCATTGACGAGCCATTTATCAAATGTACTGCGAAGTACTACATAGGACTCATCCTTTGGATCTTCTGGCTTAGCCTCATACTCTACGGTGGTAGCTTTGCCTCCTTCTAAAATAGAAATGCGCTCTTTCGTAACAAAGCGTTCTAAAGGCGCTGTGCTTCTAAAATCAGGAATTAATTCCTCTAATGAATGGGTATAAATACGACCGCCTGTCATATTCTTCGCCCCACCATAACTACCGCGCTCAATCAAGAGCACATTGACGCCAGCTTTGGCCATCCGATATGCAGCAGCTGCGCCTGCCATACCGCCACCTACGACAATTGCTTCAAATCGTTTCATGCTTTACTCTCCTTAGATTATTAATATAGTAAACATTATGTTTTACCATTAGAGCTAAAATAAACACTAAGAAATTTACTGCATAATATATATATTCTAATCTTATACCAAAAATACCTTTTTTGCATAGCATATATATTCTATAGTTATAACAAGCATAAACAAAAAAAGGGACAGGTCAATACCTGTCCCTTTTTATATGTGAAATAATTCATGTTATAAGGCTATATTACTAGCTTAAATAGACCAAAACGAATCGTGGAATATAATCTTGCGATAGGTTTCAAAACGAAGCCAAGTATCATGCCAAGCCCCATCATGAACTAAATTATCCTGTGTCGATTCACGTAAGAATTGTGCCACATCTTCAGCGGAGTTCACTTGAATAGCAAAGCCACGGCCATTGACTACTGGTACATCATGATACACATAGTCTGCTAATGCCATAATATCAGCTAATTTGCCATCACGTACAATCAGTGCGGCCTTATCACGAACGACTAAAATATCAAAATCGCTTGGATAGGAATAGCTAGCTCCTTCCAATGGAAGTTCATCACCAATAGTAAAGGTAGCACGGGTTGGCCTAATTTTGTCCATCTTGAGTCCTTCCACATTATAATAGAATTCATCAAATACATCGCCGCGTGCTGTTATGCCATTACCTTCAAATGTATGCTGCTCTGCTACAGTACCGACAGCTTCCACAATGCCGCAAGCAGAGGTCATATTAGTAAGACGATTAATTAAAATCAATTCGCCCATCGTTTTGTGACGGCGGAATTCGTCAATCACAACAGGTGATTGAAAATGAATAGTGCATAAAGCAATACCATTTTTATTCAAAGTGGCTACCGGTTGTTCTGTCCCAGTGTTTACATCAATTTGGTATTGAATATCTGTCACCGTGCCAGCCACTTGTTTTGTGCCAAGACTTACTAAATACTCATTGCCCACGGTTAATGGTTCATCATCCATCCAAAGAAGTTTTACACTGGCTGTTTGGGCTGTAGTAATGCCTGTAGATTTTACAAATACACTGCCTCGCGACACATCAATTTCACGATCTAATTGCAAGGTCAATGGCTGCCCTTTATGAGCTCGTTCCACTGTATCAAAACCAACTTGCAAGGAAAGCACTTCCCCTGTTTCGCCACTAGGAAGAACGGTAACAATATCGCCTACAGCGACTTCGCCCGCTTCTACCTGGCCTTGGAAGCCTCTAAAGGTATGGTTTGGACGGCATACACGCTGTACAGGCATGTAGAAACCATCTTCTACAGTCCCCTTTGTATCCACTGTTTCCAAATAAGGTAAAATGGCCTTACCTGTGTACCAAGGCATAGCTTCCGAGTGAACCATAATATTATCCCCTTCAGTAGCTGATACAGGGATAACAGTATATTGCTTTAAGCCTACATCCTTAGCCAGCTCTGCAATATCTGCTTCAATAGCGCGGAATACATCTTCCTTATATCCGATTAAATCCATTTTATTTACGGCAAAGACAAAGGATTCAATACCCATGAGCGCACAAATGCGAGCATGACGACGTGTTTGCACTAAAATACCTTGTGATGCATCCACTAAAATAATCGCTAAATCAGCAAAGGAAGCACCTACCGCCATATTGCGAGTATATTCTTCATGGCCTGGTGTATCCGCTACAATAAAGCTACGATTATCCGTTGTAAAATAACGATACGCTACATCAATCGTAATCCCCTGTTCCCGTTCTGCCATAAGACCATCGAGCAATAAGGAATAATCAATGGCACCGCCACGGCTCCCTACCTTACTTTCTAACTCTAAGGCTTTTTTCTGATCCGCATATAATAATTTTGCTTCATATAAAATGTGGCCAATAAGTGTAGATTTGCCATCATCTACGGAGCCACAGGTAATAAATTTTAAAAGTCCCTTCATCGCTGTATCCTCTCTATTCTCTAGTATAAACTCATGTGAATCACTAGGACTCAACATGGTGCTATTGGATTAATAAGTCTATATTTAGAAATACCCTTCTCGTTTACGACGTTCCATACTACCTGCTGCTTCATTGTCGATAACACGAGTGGTACGTTCTGAAGATACAGCCGATAAAGTTTCTTCAATAATTTCATCTAATGTAGTGGCCTCTGATTCAGTACCACCAGTTAATGGATAGCAGCCAAGAGTACGGAAACGCACTTTTTTATGCTCAATAGTTTCGCCAGGCAATAATTTAAAGCGATCATCATCTACCATAATAATATTGCCATCACGATATACTACAGGGCGTTCTTCTGCAAAATAAAGTGATACTATATCTATATTTTCCCGTTTAATATATTGCCAAATATCTTTTTCAGTCCAGTTAGATAAAGGGAATACACGAATACTTTCACCTTTATTGATTTTTGCATTGTAGAGCTTCCACATTTCAGGGCGTTGGTTCTTAGGATCCCATCCATGTGATGCATTACGGAAGGAGAAGATACGTTCCTTAGCGCGTGATTTTTCTTCATCCCGGCGACCGCCCCCAAAAGCTGCGGTAAAGCCATATTTATTAAGGGCTTGTTTTAATGCTTGCGTCTTCATAATATCGGTGTAAGCCGCGCCATGGTCAAAGGGATTGATTCCCTGTTTAACGCCATCTTCATTGATATACTCAAGCATTTGAAGACCAAATTTTTTCGCCGTTTCATCACGGAACCGAATCATTTCTTTAAACTTCCAAGTCGTATTGACATGTAAAAATGGGAATGGTGGTTTTTCTGGATAAAATGCCTTTCGTGCTAAATGTAGCATAACGGAACTATCCTTACCAATAGAGTACAACATAACTGGCTTTTCGCATTGCGCCGCTACTTCACGGATGATGTATATGGCTTCTGCTTCTAATTCATCTAAATGGGAGTATTCACTCATGGTCCCTACCCTCTTTCTCTCAATCGCATGCCCACAAATGGGGCCCTAACAAAACTAGTAAATATAAATTAAATATGGCGTATTTAAGTGGCCCTTATATATATATAACAAGCCCAAGTAAACAGAGATAAACAACTTCACTTGTAATGAGCTACAGAAAAATTTACTTATAATACACTACAGAGAAAAAATTACTTATAGCAAACTACAGAGAAAAGAAATTTACAGTACTTAATACTTGTTTGATTCCTGTGCATTCACATCAATAGTCTGCACTTGCCCATCAATTCCTTTATATTGCCAATGCCATATGGTTCCTTCACGGCGTGCCTTCATAGTACCGCCGAGGCCACCCATGTCAGGGCCTAAGAAGTACTCAATAGCCCCTACAGGACATTCTTTAATACAAGCCATACAACCCCAACAATCTTTTGGGAAGGCCATATACGCCTTGTGCTGATCATTCATTTGTGGCAAACTGCCTGGACAAATATTAACACAGCGCTGGCAACCTACACAGGTTTGTTGATCAATTCTGATGCTCATAATAATCCCCCTTCACTAGTGGGCGCAGCTTAATCTCTACTTGCCCGGCTTTCACTGTAGAATTCACATAGCAAAGCCAATCATCGCTGGTATGAGGATAGTCTAAATTCTCTGCAAAGCTATGCCAACGTGTTTCCTCACGAGCGCCTAAATGAGCAATTAACACTAAGCATACAGTCAAGCGCTCCTTAAGTTCGTAAATGTACATAAGCTCTTGCATCGTAGTGGCTTGTAATTGAGGCACCAATTGCTCAATCTCTTCAATCCGTTGTTTCGCTCTTGCCAATTGTTTACTATTAAAGCGATAATAAGCGCCAATGCCACCAGCATAACTATCCATAGCACGTTGCATGGCTTCTTCTAATTGCTCGGTTGTAAAGAATGGAGTCGCTGTTGAGGCACCTGATTGATTGGTTTCTCCTAATCGGTTAGGTGCCGCCTTTTGCTCACTTGTCCCTATATGTAAAAATCGTTCGTATTCCTCCATTTTAGCCTGTGCTTGTGCTAATACCTTAGCACTTGTCTTAACACCACCTAAAACAAGCTTACCATGGCTAGATGCTAACACTGTATTGGTATGGCCAGATGCTAACGCTGTATTGGTATGGTCAAATGCTAACGCTGTATTAGTATTGTCAGCTGCAGCCTCTGTATGGGCTCCTACTGCGTCCTTACCTCGCCCTAATTGCTCATGAATTCGTTTCGCAATGGCAAGACCTGCAATTTCACCTTCTGCTAAAGCACCAGTTACATATTTTTGAGGACAACCACCAGCTACATCGCCCGCTGCATAAAGATTGTGAATCGTGGTTTCACGGTTCGTATCTACCCAATAGCCACTCGCCGTATGGCCGCCTACAATATAGGGCTCCGTTCCTTCAATCTCAACATTTTGATCCTTTGGTCCATACCCCGATTCAAGCCATTTTAAAGTTTGACCAGGCGCCATATTCAAATAGGCTTTTAAAAGGTCCATGTTTTGCTCACTTGTAATGCCTTCCGTAGCTAAATAACAAGGCCCTCGTCCATCTAATGTTTCTTTCACCGTACCATACACACGCTGCGAAGTAGTGAGTCCATATTTTGTTTCATATACATCCCCATCTGCATTCACTTGTTTAGCCCCTACCCCTTGAGCAATGGTACCCGTTGGAGCAATGGTGTCTTTACAACGTAGGGCAATAAAGCGCATTTCAAAAGTAGTCATTTCAGCGCCTGCATTGATACCCATGGCAAATCCAGCGCCCGTATTAAATGGTGAGTACCACATTTTATGACGGGAAAATCCTGGATTATTTGGTCGGTATAAACCCGCGGCGCCACCGGTGGCACAGATTACATAGGGTGCATAAATTTCATAGGCTACGCCATCACGCATAGAAAATCCTACGGCCCCTTTGATCGTGCCATCTTCTACTAAATAGTCAGTCATGACTACATGCTCTAAAATATCTACATTATCTAAAGCCTGAGTGGCTTCGGCCAACAATGGTTTAATATTCTCCCCATTGATTTTTATATTCCGATTACCCCGTGCCATATACTCGCCCTGCTCATCTTTTAAAATAACAAGGCCCAACTCTTCGAGGACTTTTGTCACGCCATTTAAACGCTCACTCATAGTCAAGAGCAAATCATGCCGTACAATGCCCGCCGCATCTTTAGTGGCATAGTCTACATAATCTTGAGGCTTACGACCTTTTACAATATATGCGTTGAGTGCATTTACGCCCGCTGCCAAACAACCACTGCGACGAATCGCCGCCTTTTCAGCAATAACTATATGCGCATCACAGGTTTTGCGAAGCGTTAAGGCAGCGTAACAACCGGCTGTACCACCACCAATAATGAGCACATCCGTATCAATCCGTTTTCGTTCTAATGGCATTTGCGCTACCACCTTTTTTACGGTTGCCTTTCTTGCTGCTATTGTTTGTGCCATTGTTTTTGACCCTATTTCTGTTTGTTCTATGTTATCTTGATTTATTTTGTTCTGTTCCATTTTCTTTTGGCCTAATGATGCTTGTTTTAGTGACTTTTGACCTAATACATCGCGCTCCACTGAATCCATAGAAACCTCCTCTGTGCCATGTACGATATGACGCACGATATCACGTGCGATAGTAACTCATGTACGGTACTAAATATAGAAAACGGGTCCCGTTTCTAAGGCCTTATTCTTAGCAATATGAACATCCGTATAGCTACATAAAAATAGGCGATAAATTAAAACTTGTACCTCTTCTCCCACTTGAAACGAATTGGCTTCAATAGGATGGTCCGCTTCAATTACATGGTCCCCAATTTTAATACGCATAGTCAATCGTGTGCCTCGAAATGTGACTGCTTCAATAATGCCCTTTTCAACAGCACTTCGATTATCATGCTCCGCATCAGCTTTATAAACAGATACAAACTCTGGACGAATCACCGCCCAATCAAAGGTCTTTTCTTTCTCAAAACCTTTTAATGTTTCATATTGCATAATCACACTAGCCTTACCCATAAAGGCTGCTACAAATGGTGTAGCGGGCTCTCCATAAATGGATTCTGGCGTCCCAAACTGCTCAATCCGTCCTGTATTAGTAACAATAATGCGATCGGCTAACTCTACCGCTTCTTCTTGATCATGAGTTACAAAAATACTAGTAATCCCGGATTTTTTAATGGTGTCCTTTAGCCATTGACGAAGTTCTAATTTTACTTTCGCATCAATGGCGGCAAAAGGTTCATCTAATAATAATACCTTTGGTCGCGGTGCCAATGCTCTTGCAAAAGCTACCCGTTGCCGCTGACCACCAGATAATTCACCAGGATACCGCTCAGCTAAATCAGCTAAACCAATTAACTCCAATAGCTCGGTTACACGCTCTTTAATCTGAGCTGGCTGCGTATTCTGTACTTCAAGACCAAATGCAATATTATCAAATACAGTCATATGTCGAAACAAAGCATAATTTTGAAACACAAAACCAATGCCACGCTTAGCTGGTGCAATTTGATTCACCCTCTGCCCAGCAATATATATATCGCCCGAATCAGGATGCTCAAGGCCAGCTAACATGCGGAGAATCGTCGTTTTTCCACTGCCGCTAGGACCTAATAAAGCAATAATTTCGCCATCCTCTATTTTAAAATTAACATCTTTAGAGGCTTCAAAATTACCATATGACTTAAAAACCTGATTCATTTCTACGGCTTGGACTGTACTCATCCAATCACCTCTTTTTCTCTCTTACTATCTCCATATCTACACGGTTAATAATGGTACAGCTATTAATACAGCGCCTATCTTTCATGTCCCACTGCTCAATCGGTGTACCATGTACTTATAACTGTTCCATTCGCTTAAGCTCTATCATATCCTTATATCATTTACTTCTACTATGTCCCATTTTATGCTCCACATAGGCTCGAAGGAGCAATAAGCAAATAGATAAAAAGACCAATAATGACGAGGCTGCAAATGCAGCAGTTACACTATCATTAGTAGCTGATAAGTACAATGCATCAATTTCTAAAGGCAGTGTAAACGTACTTCCCCGCGCTTTTGATAAGGCACTAACGGCACCAAATTCCCCCAATGCACGAGCAGAGCAAAGCAATACACCATATAAAAATCCCCATTTTATCTGAGGAAATGTAATCTTCCAAAACACCGTAAAGCCAGAGGCCCCCATGAGAACAGCAGCTTCCTCTTCTTCACGACCATGAGTATGCATAACCGCAATCACTTCGCGAAACACAAAGGGTAGTGTAACGAAAATCGTAGCCAATAACACCCCTGGAATGGCAAAAACAACACGCCAATGGGTGCCCAGCCATTGATTTATGGTATCTAAGATTTCATACCCCCAACCAATGCGACCAAACACCATAATAAAGGCTAACCCTGCAATAACCGGGGATACCGAAAATGGCACATCAATGAGTGTCATTAGAACTTGCTTCCCTTTAAAATCAAATTTGCCAATGGCATAGGCCGCACAGAGCCCAAAAACACTACTCACTATAACGGCCACTAAAGCCGCCCCTAAGGTCAATCCTAAAGCATGTAGAACATACTTAGTTGTTATAGCCTTTATAAAAAAGGCTATACCTTGTTGGAAGGAACTAAGCAAAACCGTCATCAAAGGAAGCACTAACATAAAACATACGAACAATGCGCCTAAAGTGATAAGCGTATATTCAACCAACTTGGACTCTTTAGTTCCTTGTAAATTAGGATTTGCCATACTATCTACCTCCTACGCGTTTTGCTTGTCTAAGCTGCAATAAATTAATGCTAAGCAAAATCATAAACGCCATAATCAGTAATAACACGGCCATAACCGTAGCCCCTTCATAATCAATGTAATTTAATTTCTGCATAATCACATAGGATACAACCTGTGTCTGTGCTTTGGCACTATTGCCAGAAATATAAATAACACTGCCATATTCACCAATACCTCTAGCAAAGGCTAAGGCAAAACCGGATAAGCCAGCAGGCAATATTTCAGGTAAAATAATCCGTCTAAAAATAGTAAAGCGACTCGCTCCTAATACGGCGCCGGCCTCTTCAAAAGAGCCGTCTAATTTAGACAATACGGGCTCTACAGCACGCACTACAAAAGGTATGCCTACAAATACTAAAGCAATAATAATGCCCATTTTTGTATAAATAAGGGAAATACCTAATTTAGCTAGGCTCGCCCCCATAAGACCAGAATCAGAATACAGTTTAGATAGTGTAATCCCTGCTACTGCCGTAGGCAACGCAAAAGGCAATTCAATTAAACTATCAATAATCCGCCGTCCTGGAAACTCATAGCGCACTAAAATCCAAGCTAATATACAACCAAATACTAAATTAATCCCCGCGGCCACTAAGGCGGTGGAAATACTGGTCATAAATGCATGAAATACAGTTGGTTTAGCTAAGATCTGCCACATCTGCTCCAGTGGAACCTGTATGGCTAAACCAAAAATAGTTCCCATGGGTAATAATATAATTAAAGATAGAATGCTAATGGTTATTCCCATGGTAAGTCCGAAGCCAGGTAATAAACGTGGCCCCTTTTGTCTCTCTCTCATAGGCCCTCCTACTAAGCTCTTACTGCTCTCGCAGTGTATCAAATACAGCCCCATCTTCAAAGAAGCGTTCATACGCTTTAGTCCAGCCACCAAAATCACGAATCGTTACCATACGACTGGGTGTGGGGTATTGATTAGCTACTTCCTTCATAACTTCAGGATTAGTAGGCCTAAACCCATATTTTGCAATTAAGCGTTGACTTTTCACATCATATAGATAGGTCAAATATTCCTTTGCAATGTCATAGGTGCCACGCTTCTTAGCCAATTCAGCCACTAAAGCTACGCTTGGCTCTGCTACAATGGACACACTAGGAATTACAATTTCATACGCCCCTGGATGATTGTTCATACTTTGAATGGCTTCATTCTCCCACGCAATGAGCACATCCCCTTGCTTATTCTCCACAAATGTTGTGGTAGCCCCTCTCGCACCAGCATCCATGACAGTCACATGATTATAAAATTCTTTTACATACCGTTCCCCAGCTGCTTCATTCCATTCAGGGCCACTGCCATACGCATAGGCAGCTAAAAATATCCACGCTGCCCCACCACTACTCTTAGGGTCAGGAGCAATCAACCGTACACCGGGCTTAATCAAATCGCCCCAATCTGAAATCCCCAAAGGATTCCCTTTTCTCACTAAAAAGACAATCGTTGAAGTATAGGGAGCGGAATAATTAGGTAATTCATTCTCCCAGTTAGGGTTTAATAAATGAACCTTTTGTAATAAATTGACATCCTGTGCCAATGCCAATGTCACCACATCCGCATCAAAGCCTTCTACCACAGCACGAGCTTGGTTACTAGAGCCTCCATGGGATTGATGGACAACTACATCTTGTCCTGTCTTGGCCTTATAATACGACTCAAAATCCGCATTATAGGCTTCGTAAAATTCTCTCGTCGGATCATAGGACACATTAATAATCTCTTTTGCCTGACTCTCCGATGAAGGGCCTGCCATATGATATAATCCGCCTAGTGCTGCCCCCACAACAACTAAGGCAATGAGTATAATCCTTCTCTTTTTCTGCACTGATTATCACCTCAATTACAGCGCTTACATATCTCTTTTTTCTCAAACCAACAATCTCTTGCCTATAAGTCCTTGTGTAGGAAGTTGTACCTAATCATATAAGACTTTGTATATAGAATTGTCCCCTCACAATTCTAATTTTTAATTCCTATATTTTTAAAAGGAATTTATGGCAAAAAAATTGTAAAAACACTTAAAACTGTTTGTTATTTTACGTTTTAAATCATACATTGTCAATAGGATTTATTACATCCTAAAATAAGCCCAAAAGTATATCTACATTAATAGATTTATTTATTGAGAAATATTTTTATTTACTGATTTTTACAGTTTCAATTCTGATTTTCTACTTTTCCATATGCTATACACAAAGTTTGAGTAATTATTGGGTAATTATATAATACCTATAGTATATATTATTTATAATAATTAAATACTATTTATAGTCCTTTTATATGATAATTATTATCATATAATTTAGATTGTATAAACCTTATATTATATTCATGTTAACAATGATTTAAAAGAATATGCTATACTAAATACAATACTAAATACAATATTAAATATAATCGTACATTTATTAAGTAATAAGAAGCATGACTTTAATCACTCCATAAAAAACTCTTTAAAAAGTCGTCTTTACATAATATGTCTTTAAGTTATACATTCTTTAGGTACCAAACCTGGAAAGGAGCCCTTATGAAAACTCTTATACAATCGCCTATGGAGCGGACTACAAAAATTCTTATGAAACCACTTACGAACGCTCTTATGAAACCACTTACGAACGCTCTTATGAATCCATTGGCAAGCTCTCTTATGAAGCCCCTTACAAGCTCTCTTACGAAAGCGATTACAAATAATCTTATAAACCCCCTTTCAAATACTCTTATGCACTCATATAGCCGTACTAAAGCATGGCAAACGGCTGCACTTACACTAACCATCACAATGGGTTTAGGCGTGGCCATGCCCATCCTTACCAATGCTAGTACAGTATACAGTGCTGCCCCCAATTACCGAGCTGTTAATGAACAATTAGCCACTAGCCTATTACAACAATTTCAAGGAACCTGGTACAATCACCAAGGACAGCCTATGTTAGACATTCAAAATGGCTATATTAACAGCACCCAAGTAACAGGGATTTATAACTATGCGGGGAGTAAAGCTAAAGGTGATGCGATTCTTCGTTTACAAGAAAAAGCGGGCCCTAAAGATTTAAAATTTAGCTGGTCTATTCGCCATACACCAAAAGACTATATTGTTGTCAATGATATGACCATGCTTCGCAATGTACCTACGGTTAGTTACAATGAATCCATTGCGGGCGTCCATTTAGGCATGAATGCCTCTGAAGTTAAAGCACAGCTTGGCAATCCAAGCCAAATAGGCCGTCTAAACAATCTATACATACTCAAAGGTTGGTATTATGGTGATAAAAAAATCGCCCTCTCCTTTAAGGGCGATACAGTGGACGGAATTTACCTCCTAAAAGGAAGTGCCTTACGCTTTAAAAAATCTGGTTTAAATGCAGATAATGCCTTAGCTACTTTTGCTGAAGAGTATAATTTTAAAAGTGCCTCCTTACGCCTTGGCACCACCTATCCTATAGGCCAAGATGAGTATATGTATTTCGATGAACAAGGTCGCTTTGTGTGGCTAAAAAATGAGCCGAATTGATTAGTCCATAATTTAATATAAATATCCTTCAGTGTAGTTTCATACCTAGTATTAAAATAACCCTCAGTGCAACTCATCTATACAGCTTTTAATAAAGATGTATAAATGAGGTACTGAGGGCTTTTTATACTTCTATATTACTTATTTTCTAGAAGTGGCACAGTGTAGGAACCATGAGGCATCAAAATAATAGGTGCATCAGCGCCCAATTTAGCTTCTGCCATTTTTAAAGCTTCTTCTACAGAATGTACTGGTGTAAAGAAGGCTTCTTTAGCATATTCATCGGGAAGCGTCGACAAGAGATAAAATTCTGCTTTTTTCATTAAGCGCGTCACAGCATACGCCTTATGGCGGCCAATTTGGAAATCTTTGCGTACGGAGTCTTCTATAGCTTGAATGGAGTGGTAATTATGTACGGTCTCGTCAAAAATTGCCGATCCAGAGCCTTCACGACACTCAGCTAATAAAATAACCACACCACCTGGCGCTACAGCCTTTACCGCATTATCCATGGTCTTTTGCATTTGATAAATATTAATATCTTTTGGATAGCCACCAGTAGATGCAATTACAATGGGAGCCAAGTCTTTAATAGGCACGCCATTTTGCTTATTAACAAAATCACAGGCTGCCTTATGTGCTGTAATATAATGGCCCGCAAATACACCAGTAAATTCCTTTTCCCCATTTAATACTACATTTAATAGGAATGTTGGTGGACAAAAAGCAACGCCTTCAATTTGATCATCATAAATTGGATTCCCATCAAGTTCGCCAATAGCCGCCTTATCATCAAGCATTAAGCTGTGATTTTTACGAATTGTTTCATACGATGCAACGCCTGGAAAAATAGCTTTTCGGCCACCGCCAAAACCAGCGAAAAAGTGATGTACTACAGAACCTGTACAAATAATATGATCTGCTTCTACAACATGTTTATTTAACTCTACACGCGTGCCAAAAGATGTTGTACCTACATATACAAAATCTTCCGCTTTTTTCGCATTAGAGTTGATTAATTGAATTCGATCAGCAATGGCTGGACTTACTTCCTGACGCATTTCTTCTTCCGTCATATCCCGATGCGTTCCAAGTGCAAATACAATTTTAATATGATCATCCTGTACGCCTAGTTCGTTTAAATAATCAACTAAAATAGGCATAAACACATGAGTATTTGCAATGCGCGTTGTATCATTGGCAATAATTGCCACCGTTTCGCCAGCCTTAATCAATTCTTTTAATGGTTTAGAATCAATGGGATGGTCAAATGAATCCCTAATAGCCTGCTCTGGATTGGGTAGCACAGGAGTCTCTGCCATGTGTAGCTCCCCAATAACACGCTTTTCATCTAATTTAAAATCAACAAAACCATCACCATAGTGAAAGGAGTATGCCTTCATACTAAATACCTCCCTAAAACCTCATGTACTTTTGTAATATACAATAGTATATTAAATGTGAGTTTATTATAACATATGGGGAGGATAGGGACTATAGAGTAATAACTAATTTTCTAAATCCCCAATTTCTACTATATAAAATTTATAGTAGAATTACTTAATTTTAACTAAATATAATGCAATAGACCCAATAATAGGGAAAATTGCAATAACTAATAAAGCAGTCTGATAATTACCTGTAGCAGATAAAATTCCGCCTAATAGCATTGGTGCTGATAAGGAACCTGCTTGATTAAACAAGTTAACAAATCCTGCTGTAGTTGCTCTTAAGTGATCTGGTGCCGCATTAATAACAAGGGCATTTGTTAATGCACTATACATAAAAGCACCTATTCCTAAAATAGCTCCAGTTATATAAAGCATATTCGCTTGGCTAGTATTAGCAAATATGATTAAAGCTGGTGCAAATAAGAATAAGCAAAGTGATGCTAAATGACTCTTTTGAATTGGTAAAATATCTGATAAGAAACCAATAGTAGGCTTAGATATTAAGGCTGCTAAACCATAAATAGTCATTATCGTTCCCGCAAAAATAGGCGTTACGCCTAAGTTTTTTACCATGTATAAATTAGTCCAATTAGTAACCCCCCAGGTAGCACCTGTAGCGAAAAATCCAGTTATAGACATTAATATGATATTTTTATTGCATATTAAATATTTTAAATTAGCTTTTAAAGATGTATTAATCCCTGGTTCACTTTTATTATTTTTAATATCTGACTCTATGCTGATTTTATCTCTAATAGGTTTAACTGTAAAAAATGATAGTAACATAACAATTAATGGCAATACTGCAGTTACTGCAAAAGCGACCCGCCAACCATAATGAGTCGCAACATATGGTGCATATAAATTAATTGTTGAAATCCCAAATGAAGTACATGTTATAAAAATACCAACAGCTGTACCTCGTTGTTTACTAGAAAAATAATCTCCAATAGCACTTAGGCAAGAGGACTGTACAGGCCCCGAAACAATCCCTAATAAAAATCTTAGAACCAACCCCATAGTATAACTTGTAATCATACTCATAAAACCAGTTATAATAGACATTGCTAGTAAACTAAATAAAATTGTCTTTCTATAACCAAATCTATCGGCCAACATACCTCCTGGTAAAACCATCAAGGCATATCCAAAATAAAAAGCTGTTACATACGTTGTACCTTGAGTTACAGTAAAATTCATTGCATCGTTAACTATAGGCATAAGTGTAGACCATGATAGCCTAGTCACAAAGCTTAATAAAAATGTAAGCCATACTGTAATTAATACTAATATCTGTTTTTTAGTAAATCCCTTTGAATTCATACCTAATCTCCTTTATATTAAAACCCCTTGACGTATTAATTCAGATTGAATCTCTACCACCGATACACTAGTTCTTTGCGTCATTAAGGCCGCAGCAACACCCGCTGCTTGACCAGTTACCATTGAAGTTCCCATAACACGTAAAGATCCAAAAGCAACAGAGTCTGTACTCACTAATCTGCCTCCTACCCAGAGGTTTTTACAATCTCTTGCTTTTATTATTCCTAAAGGAATAGATGCATATTCATTATCGGGTAAGAGCTTATACTCAACAGCTCTATCACCTTTGTGTAATTCTACACTCCACGCTGCACGACCAATACTATCATTTCGTTTTACACAAGCCAAAACATCTTTTCCTAATAAGATCTCTTCCCCTATAACTCTTCGGCCCTCTCTAACCCCCAGTTGTGGTCCACTTTGAACTAGTTTAACGTTTTCACAACCTCTTATATATTTTCTAATAACGTCAACATATGAAAGAACCTGTTTTCTTAAATTGATTTCAGCTTTTGTTAAAGTCTCTCCATTTAAATGCTCAACAAAAACACTCGGAATAGTACAGTATCCAATAGTATCATGCTCGTGTTTGATTATCATCCCCTTTTCCTTAAAAATATTCTTTATACCATCTTTTTTAGCTTGTTTAATCGCATTTTCAATTTCTACATTCAATATATCCCGACTAGGCAAATTTGATAATTTAAACACCATAGAAGCCTGTTGTGTATTGCCGTACTCATCTCCCCACACTATAGGCAAACCTAAATTTTGTATTAAATTTCCATTACCAGTAGTATCAATAAATTGTTTTCCTTCAATAACAAGCTCTCCATCATCATCAACACAAATAATACTATTAATCTGATGATTAACTGCATTCGCTTTAACAAATTGTGTATGTAAACGTAGTTCAGTCCCTGACTCCACTAAGAGTTCATCAAAAATTACTTTCATAATTTCTGGGTCAAACTTAATATTACTATTTCCAGTTGATTTTGATGGATATGGCTTTATATCAAAGCCATACTTCTTCATCTTATTCAAAAGAAGCTCTCCAACACCACCAATTACTAAGTCAGGATGTGTTCCCCTAGTATAAAACCCACAAAAAGCTGCTACCTGAGACATGGTAGCTTGTCCTCCAAACATGCCTTCTCGTTCTATTAATATGGTTTTAGCACAACTTTTACTCGCAGAAATAGCAGCTGCAATACCAGCGGGTCCCCCTCCTATAACTACAACATCATAATTAAATAAACGCATATATTCCCTCCTTAAAATACCAATACATCTCTTGTTTATTACTATACAAAAAGTTTTTTAATTGGTAAAATTGTATTATTATATATTTTTAATAGTTTTTTTATATTAAAAAGAGGGTCTATGAATTTAAAGCAAATTGAAGCTGTTTTAGAAATAAATAAAACAAAAAATTTTACAACAGCAGCAGAAAATCTATTTATTTCTCAACCAACTTTATCTACTCATATTAAGCAATTAGAAGAAGAGCTAGAAATTGAACTTTTTAAACGGCATAAAAAAAGAAAAGTAGAGCTTACATCTGCTGGTGAAAAATTTATTATTTACGCTGAGCGCATTCAATCAAATTTAGATAAACTCTCTTGGGCTATGAAAAAAATAGATACAAATACATCAGGGGAGCTAAGAATCGGCCTACTCTGGACATTTGGATATACTAGAATTAGAGAAACAATTCGAGAGTTTAGAAATAAATATCCTAACATAAAATTACTTTTTAAAATTGATGCAAGTGAAGTGTTAATTCAAGATCTTCTTCGTTATCAACTGGACTCTATTTTCATTACTGAGGCCAATAAAAACTCCTTATTTGGATTAAATGAAGAATTTAATCATTACTTAATTTCTCAAAGTAATTTAACGCTAGTGATGAATAAAAATCACCCTTTAGCAACAAAAAAATATATTGAATTTGAAGATTTAGAAGGTGAATCTATATTAAATGTATCAAAACGTTCATCAATGTATCCCGAAATAACCCCACAATTAAAAAAAGAGCATGCAGCAATTATTGGTGAAAGCTCTCAAGCCGATATTATTTTTCAAATAGCAGAAGAAGCAATAGGAATGGGGTTTTTAGCAGAAGAAACTTGTAAATATTTTAACAATCCAAATGTTGTTTCAATTCCATTATTCCCTCCAATTAAACGTAATATTTATTATGTCTGCAACCCTGAATCTGAAAACTCAAAATGGAGTAAATTATTTAAAGATTTTTTACTATCTAAAAATTCTACAACATAGTTAATAATATTAAAAATTTGTCTTCTAATTTAATTTAATAATTCTAATTCATTTAAAATCTAAAGTATTATTTTTAGTTATCATGAAACCCCAAACTTACAAAAAAGACTATGCCTTTTGGCACAGCCTCTTTTTATAAATCAGTAATTCCCTACCTAATAAGTTAGAGATACTCCTGCCTCCTTGGCTGGAAGCGACTCGTAAAATTGTTCCTCGTCAGAGTAACAAAAAAAGAAGCCATGTCTTTTGACATGAGCTTTATTCCTTGCAACTTCCTGTTCTCAGCTGTGAATTCTTCTTCAAAGAATTTTACGCTGCGAACTAAAAGATTCGCACTCATTTGTGCGTCACTAACGTTCCTTCAAATGAGGCTCTCTATTTATTCCAGACCGCTTCTATTGTGCTTATATCCATAGAGATACCTCTACTATTAACTCTTCTTGGAAGCGGCTGGACAGATGGATAATTCTCAAAATAACAAAAAAACAGCGACTTCCTGTTCGGATGCTGTGGACTTTTTCTAATGTTCGCCTTTACCTTTATAAATACTTCCGTTCGAAGGCTGTGGACTTTGCTGCGCAAAGTCTTACACATCGAAC
Source organism: uncultured Veillonella sp. (assembly GCF_937981445.1). Lineage (GTDB taxonomy): Bacteria > Bacillota > Negativicutes > Veillonellales > Veillonellaceae > Veillonella_A. The sequence goes on from NZ_CALJON010000009.1 coordinate 57,575, forward strand.
TAAGCGATGTTCTATGTTTTATGCGTCGCCTTGCTCCTTTAAAACATGAACCCTGCTTACCAGGTGCCCTGGGAGGATA
>NZ_CALJON010000010.1 GCF_937981445.1 uncultured Veillonella sp.
ATAATTTATAAATATGTTCAAAAGGGAACACTTTTAAGTGATTTGGCAAAGTTTGTTGTTGGTAGTGAAAGTTATAGTTTAAAACAATATGAGCTTATTTATAATAAAGATGGGAAAGAGCAAAAACTTAATCTAGAGAAAATATTTGTTACATTTGCTATTGATGATCCTAGAAGAGGGGTTATTAGTTTATCTAGAAATAGAGAATTGCACGAAATTTATAGAGCGTATGTTACGAATAAAAACAAAAGTGAAGAGCAAGATTATTGTGATATTTCAGGCGAGAGAACATATTGTAGCATAAGGCATAAAGGTGTAACTGGTAAAGCTAAATTAATAAGTAGCAATAACCCTAAAAAATTCTTTGGGCGTTTAGTTAGTGGGGATGAAATTTTTCATTTAGGTAGCGAGTCATCAGAAAAAATTCATAATATGTTGAAATATTTGCTAGACAATTCAGCATATCATTATTATTTGGGGGAAAATTCTAACTGTATAATTTGGAAATAGTGGATAAGTTACCAATTGATGAAGACATGATAATAGACAAATATGATGCATATGATGATGCATATTATGATGAGGATGATGAGATAGTCATTAATGATATTTTAGGTGGCTATAGAGCTGCGAACTTACAGAAATATTTTGTAGGGAGAAAAAGCGTTAAATATAATAGTTTAGATGATTACTTTTGTGTTCTTATATTAGAAAAAAGTAGTGATGGACGGATGTCTGTAAAGTACTTTCAACGATTTTCTTTGTCAGAAATTAAAGAGCGAGTACAGAAGTGGTATATAGATTTAGCTTGGCCAAAATGGAATAAAAAAGTAGAAAAATACGATCTTATTGCCCCTAGTTTGGAAAAGTTAATACATTTTGCTTATGGCGATGAAGATAGTAAAGGACTTTTTTGTAAAAATAAAAAAATTGTACGTAAAAATTTAGAACGATTAATACCTTGTGTTTTTATGGGACGCTCAATGCCAAAAGATTTTATTATGACTGCTCTTAATCGAATCGTTAATCGTTCTTCATATCCCAAATTATGGAATGTAGTACTTTATCGTTGTTGTAGTATTATAAAAAAATATAAAGCAGATCAAGGAGAACCAGTTTTAGATGTAGAAGGGAATATAATTATGCTAAATTCAAGAAGTTTTTTGTATGGAAGACTTATGGCTATCTATGAAAAGATAGAGCTTGATGCGATGGGACATGGTTCAGAGGGAAGAGTGACTAATGCTGAGAAATTATGGAGCTCTATGATTTTTAGACCTTTACAAACTGCAGCTATTTTAGAACGTAAAATCATGCCATATAAGAGTATTCTTAAAAAGAAGGAGAAAATAGGATTAGTTATAAAATATGAAAAGGCACTAGGGGAAATATACGGGTTACTTCAAGATTTAAATGAATCTAGAGAAAATAGAAATAAGCGAGTATTAAATGAAGATTTTGTACTAGGCTATTATGCACAAAAAGAAAAAAATTATGAAAAGAAAAATGAGGCAAAAAGCAAAGAGGAATAAATTGTTTATATTTTGAGTTATATTATTGGGAGGAATTATTATGAGTACTTTAAGTAGCAAAATTGACTTCGTATTGTTTTTTTCAGTTAATGGTGCCAATCCTAATGGGGATCCATTAATGGGGAACTTACCTCGTACAGACTATGAGGGATATGGTGAAGTATCTGATGTAGCTATTAAACGTAAAATTAGAAATCGTTTTCAAGATATGGGTAATGAGGTTTTTGTACAAGCACAAGGACGTATTGATGATGGTTTTCAGTCTTTAGAAGAGCGTTTTGATAAGATGTTTGATAAAAAAGATTCAACTGAAAAGGTTATAGAAGAATCTTGCAAAAAATGGATTGATGTTAGAGCTTTTGGTCAAGTCGTGACATTTCAAAAACGTTCCATTGGTATTAGGGGCCCTGTATCAATTAGTCGCGGCAAGAGTTTGGATATAGTAGATGTTATTTCTATGCAGATTACAAGAAGTACTAATGGGATGAAATCTGAAGTGGGGAAACGATCTTCAGATACTATGGGCACTAAACATTTTGTAGAGTTTGGTTTATATAAGGTGTGTGGGAGTATCAATTGTTACTTTGCTGAAAAAACGGGATTTAGTGATGCTGATGCTGAATTAGTAAAACAAGCATTGTATACAATGTTTGAAAATGATATGTCGGCAGCAAGACCTGAAGGAAGTATGACTGTTGAGCGATTATATTGGTTTACACATCCTAATAAATTAGGCTGTGCTAGTGCTCATAAAATTCATAACTTAGTACAAGTTGAACGAAGTAGTGAGGAAATGCCAAAGTCTTTTGCTGATTATACAATAGCATTAGATGAGAAGAATTTTGAGCATTATAAATCTAAGGGATTAGTAGTTGAAATTGTGGATGATACTATTTTAGAAAAGATTAATTAGATGAATAATTTTACTATTTAGGATGTATTGATATGGATGCCAGTACAAGTAAAATATTGAACGAAGAGGATTCATATTTACAGATTGCAGGAATACAGCACTTTATTTTTTGTCGGAGGCAGTGGGCTTTAATTCATATTGAGCAAGCATGGAAGGATAACTTTTTTACCATTGATGGCTCTATTAAGCATGAAAATGTAGATTTTGGCCGTAATGATGAGAAAATAAAGGGAAAAAGAATCTTACGCTCTTTACCTGTTATTTCTCACAAGTTAAGAATTCGGGGAATTTGTGATGTAGTTGAATTAGTTGAAGATGCTACAGGCGATTATTTTAGTAAATATGATAAGCGCTATAAAGTGGTTCCTGTTGAATATAAGAGGGGGAAATCAAAGGACGATTTAAGCGATGTACTGCAGTTAATAGCACAAGTAGTGTGCTTAGAGGAGATGATGGGAGTTGTTATAGAAAGAGCTGTATTATACTATCATGAGACACATCGCAGAGACTGGGTGACAATCACAAGTGAATTGAAAAGCACTCTAAAAGATATTATACAAGAAATGAGTTCCTATTATGATCGTAAATATACTCCAAAAGTGAAAACTAAGACGCGATGTCGGTCCTGCTCTCTCCGTGATATTTGTTTACCAGAATTACGAAAAGTGAAATCTGCTGAAGTATATATACAAAGGCGGTTGAATGAATGAAAATTTTACAAAATACATTGTATGTTATGACTCCAGAACTATATTTATCTACGATAGGAGAGAACATAGTTTTGAAAAAGGAGGGGACCATATTAGGGCGATACCCTCTTCATAATATTCAAGATATTGTAACATTTGCTTATAGTGGCATTAGTCCTAAACTTTTGGAACGGTGCATGGAGTTAGGGATTGGTATTGCGTTTATGACTGCGCAAGGGCGGCTTATTAGTCGGATGCAAGGAAAATCTCATGGCAACATATTATTACGTAGACAACAATATAGATTATGTGATGATTTTGACCGAGCATTAGTAGTATCAAAGCACATTATTTCAGCTAAAATATATAATGAGAAATGGATGTTAGAACGATATATTAGACAATATAGAGAACGCATTAATAGTAGTGATTTGTGCACTGTATCCCAAAATTTGTCTCGTTATATATCTCAGTGTAAAAACGTCAAAAATATGGATGAATTGCGAGGGATTGAAGGGATCGCTCAATCAGAATACTTCGGTGTATTCGATGAATTAATTTTAAATCAAAAAGATGATTTTAAGTTTACTGTACGATCTCGGCGACCACCTTTAGATCGAGTTAATGCGCTACTTTCTTTTATGTACAGCGTTTTAGGCAATGATGTTGCTAGCGCATTAGAGTCCGTAGGATTAGACGCATATGCAGGAGTAATGCATGTAGATCGTCCAGGAAGAATTTCATTTGCTTTAGATTTACTTGAAGAATTACGTGCGCCATTAGTTGATCGATTTGTTTTAATGCTTATAAATAAAAAAGTAGTTAAATCTAATGATTTCACAGAGGAGAGCAATGGAGCTGTATTGCTATGTGATGAGGCTAGGCGTACAGTTATTTCAAAATGGCAAGAGCGAAAAAAAGAAGACTTAATACATCCTTTTATAGAAGAGAAGGTCCCCTGGGGATTAGTTCCTTTTGTGCAAGCCCTATTATATGCGAGATACTTACGGGGTGATTTAGATGCTTATCCTGTTTTTATGTGGAAGTGATTTAATGTATATTTTGATTACTTATGATATTAATACAGAGTCTAGGGAAGGAAAACGGCGATTACGTAATGTTGCTAAAGTTTGTTTAAATTATGGACAAAGAGTTCAAAATTCAGTGTTTGAATGTAGTGTTGATGAAGGACAATTTAGACTATTGAAACATAAATTAGGCACAATTATTGATAATGACGTTGATAATTTGCGATTTTATCGTTTAGGTAAAAATTATAAGAGTAGTATTGAGCATATGGGTGTTAATAGAGCTTATGATGTAGAGGCACCATTAATAATTTAAATGAATAAAAATAGTGCGAATGTAAATTAGTTGGTAAATATATTGGGGATTCGCACTAAAAATACTATTTATATATTAAATTAACTAAAAAGTGTTACGTCAATCTATAATTTTTGTTAATTATAGATGTAACAATTTGTTACATATTGGTAGTTATCTACCATATGTAGCTGTCACTGCCTCTTGTGGGCAGTGTGGATTGAAGTAACGCTTGCATGTGTATCCTGAAATTGACGCTTACGTCACTGCCTCTTGTGGGCAGTGTGGATTGAAGTCAATTATTGAGGTACCGTCTGCACGCTTTAAAACTGTCACTGCCTCTTGTGGGCAGTGTGGATTGAAGTGCACTCATAAATGAGTGGACAGACAAGAACCTTGGTCACTGCCTCTTGTGGGCAGTGTGGATTGAAGTATAGCAGCGGCGTATTGCGCCAAAATCACACCCGGTCACTGCCTCTTGTGGGCAGTGTGGATTGAAGTGTTAATGCCAACGGCTGCAATACCAATTTTAGAGTGTCACTGCCTCTTGTGGGCAGTGTGGATTGAAGTGTACGCAGCTAAATGGATTGGTGCCGCGCCAACGAGTCACTGTCTCTTGTGGGCAGTGTGGCTTAAGTGAACTAGTGAGGTTTTTAGGATTAAGTTATTAGATTAGTGATTTTTATAGATTGGAGTGGATAGATTTTTATATGTTTATATTGAAACGAGAGCTTTGGCTAGATTATTTTTATGTTGGTGATAGTAAATCTTGCTTATTTATATCAAATTGTATTAAAAACATCATCTTTTAGATTTTTATTGTGGATATAATAAATTTAAGAACTTTTTATTTTCAGGAAGGAGTTGTTCTTATGAAAAAGTTTTTTATGGGGATAGTATTAGCCATGGTATTAATGGTTGCTGGTGGACAAGAGGCTAGTGCAACTGATGTATGGGGTGCACATGTAGCGAATGCAGACATTTACATTATCGATGATAGTGTTGTTCAAAAACGAGATGGAACTATTCGATTTACTGCTAAGTTTGTGTATAGTACACAATGGGAATATAAGCAGGTTGCAATGTGGCATAAGCAAAACTCTGTTGACATGAGTCTAGATCATTATAATCATAATTACTCATTGGAGACAGAAACAGGGCAACAAGTAAGTCAGTTGTTTTATACGGCTCTCAAATTTGCTAAAAAGCCAACGTATAATAATTAATTCATATCCTAGTCATGGGGAAGTCAGCGTAGGATAAAAAAATAGAAAAAAGCAGTGGAGCCGTAGGGCATCCACTGCTTTTTATTTTCTCTATGGAGCTGGTAATAGGATTTGAACCTACGACCCACGCATTACGAATGCGTTGCTCTACCAACTGAGCTATACCAGCATGTCTACTTTGTTATTCTAGCGAATTTGATATGATTCGTCAAGGTTAAGACAGTTTTAAGATTCTTCGTATTGCAAAATGAAGCAGCAGTATTATTAATGTTGCGAAATGAAATAGACTGTGCTATTATTAAGTTGAAATGATATACATTACAAGTTCATCTTTGTTAGCAGAGATACTTTTTATATGAATCGTAGTCATTTGCTTTTTAAGAGGGGGATATAAGGTTATGTCTACAAACAAAAAAATGCCAGTTCTATTTATTGGCCATGGCTCGCCTATGAATTTAATTGAAGAGAATCCTTGGACAAAGGATTGGGAAGCTATGGCTAAAAAGATTCCTACACCAAAGGCTATTTTAATGATTTCCGCTCATTGGTATACAAAGGAGACATTATTACAAGCTGATGCTGAGCCTAGCATGATTTATGATATGTATGGTTTTCCAGATCCTATTTATGCATTGCAATATCCAGCGCACACGTCAAAGGAACTCATTGGGCGTGTTACTGATTTATTAGGTTCGAAGGTGATGCTTCAGTCTGACCGCGGTTATGACCATGGTGCGTATGCGCCTTTATTAAAAATGTATCCAGATGCTAAGATTCCGGTAGTTCAATTATCTGTTAATTACACAGTGGATGCTCGCGAATGGTTTGCTTTAGGGCAATTATTGAGTCCGTTTCGCGATGAAGGTGTATTAATCATTGGTAGTGGTGATATTGTTCATAACTTACGCTTAATTAATCCTAATTTAGGAAATACACCATTGCCATTAGCTGAGGCGTTTGAAGAGACTTTGTTACGTAAATTAAATCCTACTAAGGATAATGACTTAGTAGGGGCTTTGCAGTGGGAACAAATTGAAGGGGCTCAGGTCGCGGCACAATATCCGGACCATTTAGCACCACTCTTCTATTGCTTAGGTGCCGTGCTAGGTGCTGGTGATGCAAAGCAACTGGCTTTAGAACCATATGTTATGAGTGCTCATGATTATGTGTGGGGCAGTTTAAGTATGACGTCCTTAAGTTGGGGACTTGAATAGATAAAAAAAGAAGCTCATCTACAGGCATTGAATGTAGATGAGCTTTTTGTGTTTTATCAATTGTATTGTACCAATTATGTTGTATCAATTATGTTGTATCAATTATATTATGCCAATTATGTTGTATCAATTATATTTTTACCGATTGTATTCTAATCGTCTGTAAACGTATTAGCTGTACTTAACCGCTTGTATATATTGGTTATACGTTGCATTTATGGACTGTATTTTTATAGGTAGAGCCCCTATAAAATAGGATATACATAGTAGGCAAACATAATGGCCAATGGCAAGGTAATAGCTGATAAGACAGTGGTAGCCATTACAATTTGGGTAGCTAGTTCAGGATTATTTCTCATTTCAAAGGCAATGAGAGCTGTATTTACTGCTGAAGGTACACTGTAGGTAATAATAATGGCTTGAGCCGCTACAGGATGTACGGGGCCGTAACCAATAATAAAGAGGAACATGACGAAGGCACTGAGTAAAGGTCCGCCAATGAGACGGAGTGTAGTGGCAACCATGACGTCTTTTTTGAAAAAATTGTAAGGTGTCCGGCTGATTTGAACGCCCAAGGTAATCATAGCCATACCAACGAAGGCACTAGCAAAAATATTGACTGGCGACCAAAGTACAAAGGTTGTCAAATCATAGGGTATGAGGCGAAGTAGTAAAGCTAATGGAGCCACATAGAGCACTGGCATATGAAAGACTAGTTGCAGGGCATCATGTCTTGTTAGGAGGCCACTGCCTGCTTGATAGAAGCCGAGCGTATTACAAAATATAGTCTGAATAATGAAGGTGCCAATTACGGCCACAATGCCGATATCGAGATAGGGCGTTTGACCATCTACTATATAGGGCATATTAGAAAATACGAAGGTTGCAATAGCAATACCGATATTACCGCCATTGTTAAACATGGTGGCATTTTTAATAATTTGAGTTTTCCGTTGATCATAGCCCATGAATTTGGACGCGCCCCAAGCCATGATACCATTGGAACATAGGATAACAAAAGCAGCAATGGCAATCTCTATACTTTCGTGATTTAAATGGGCTGTATAGAGTGAACGAAATACATAGGCCGGTAATAAGATAAAGAAATTTAATTTACTTAAGGATCGTAAATCGAGATTAAATTTTTTGTCTAAGATAAAGCCAACCACAACTAGGGCCAGAATAGGTATAACACTGGTCCAAAAAATATGTAAAAATAAAGTCAATGAAATAGCCCCCTTTGGCCAAGGTATAGATTTATAGTACTTACTCTTACCTAATTTTTGTTAATTCTACAAAAAAATTGTGTTATATATATAACTATACCGAATTCTAGATGAGTTGACAATAAAATTTATATACGAAATTGAATCAAAAAAGTGCTCGCTTGATGCGGTTTACTATCTATCGAAGGGTAAAAGAAGCGCTAGTTAGATTCGATTTAATAATCTTTAAAAGGAAGTCGCAAAAGAGTTGTTAATCAGATGTGATTTACTATCTATAAAATAGTGTTAAACGAAGTTTTAATCTGATGCAGAAACATAGGGAAGAAAAATAGGAAATTAGATTGTTTGACTTAACTTACAATTTATACGTTGATTCGTTATAATGAGTAGTAAGTGTTTATTATGAACTACGAGCTATGAGCTATGAGCTACGAGCTATAGAGTCCCTATTTGAATCGAACAGATGGGACAAATAGGTGACTTGAACTATGGGAAACATATATGAACTGAATGTATTGAAGGCATATAGGAACTGGGGCTGTTGAATGTATAGATGAGTTAGGACTATTTGAGAGCATATAGAGATTGAGATTACTGAAAGCATATATGAGTGAGATATATTGGAGGCATATATGAATTGGAAAAATATATATAGATTAGTAGTTGTTCTGCTACTAGGCGTTATGTTCCTGGTATTAGGTGGTTGTAGCAGTTTTGATAGCTCTAATAGTGGCAGCAGTGCTTCTACTGGTGCTACAGAGCTAGGGAATCAAAAGATAACCGTATCTGCGGCAGCTAGTTTGCAAGCAGCTCTGACTGAACTTAAGGCGAATTTTATTAAGGCCCATAATTTAAAAGAGGAACAGATTGCAATTAATTTTGGCGGTTCTGGAACATTGCGTCAACAAATTGAACAAGGGGCTCCAGTGAGTCTGTTTATTTCAGCTGACGAAAAAAATATGAAGTTATTGGAAGATAAAGGCTTAGTGACACAAGTACAGCCCTTCACGGCTAATTCATTGGTCCTAATAACGCAGCAAGGGCATGAAAAAATTACTATTGAGCAACTTCCACAGGTGCAGCGTTTGGCTTTAGGAACTATAGAAACAGTACCAGCTGGTCGATATGCACAAGAGACGCTAAGTCATTTAAATTTGTGGAATCAAGTGGAACCATGCATTGTTTATGGCAAGGATGTAAAATCTGTAGCCGCTTATGTTGCAGAAGGTTCTGCTGAAGCGGGATTTGTGTATAAAACAGATGCGCTTGATTTAAAGGATAAGGTGCAAATTGCCGATACGGCACCGGCACAAAGTCATACGCCTATTATATATCCCCTTGCTGTTGTGCCTAAATATGACAATTCATTGACACAATCTTTTTATACATATTTAACAAGTAATGAGGCACAGCAAGTATTGCAAAAATATGGTTTCACGACGCCTTAATAGTTTTATAACTTAGAGGTAGAATAGAGTTTGAGTAGGAGGTTTTTATACATGAGTCCTTTGTGGCTATCTCTTGAGGTAGCAAGTATTGCTTTAATCGGCATAGTAGGCGTTGGCTTATGGCTATGTTACATGCTAAAGCGCTATTCGTTTCCCGGTAAGGCGTTAATTGACTCTATTGTAACATTACCATTAGTACTGCCACCGGTGGTGGTAGGTTTTGCGTTGCTCGTTATGTTTTCTCCAGGCTATACCTTAGGTGCTTGGCTTGAAGCTCATGGATTAGGCATTGTATTTTCTAAAGGTGGCGCTATTTTAGCAGCGGCCATTATTGGATTTCCCCTTTTTTATCAAACTGTGCGAGCCGCATTGGGATCGGTTGATTCCACTATGGAAGATGTAGCCCGTACCCTTGGAGCGTCTGAACTTCGTATATTTTTTACCATATCCATGCCCTTGGCTTGGAAAGGCATTGTAACGGGGGCTATTTTAGCTTTTTGTCGTGCGCTAGGGGAATTTGGTGCGACTATATTGATTGCAGGTAATATTCCAGGACTCACACGCACCATGCCGTTAGCCATATATTCATTAGTAGAATTTGGTGATTATGAAGGGGCCTTTGAATTAGTTGGATATATTTGCATTTTAACCTTGGGGCTCCTGTGGTTTGTGCATTTTATTACAAAAGGAAGCTTATTTAATAGTGCAGGTCGCTGATAGGAGATGAGGCATGTTAGATTTTGATATTACAGTAGCGCGTTCTACTTTGATAGTAAAAGCCAGTGGGCGATTAACAAAAGGTATTACGGCTCTTACGGGTCCGTCTGGTAGTGGCAAATCTACTATTATTAAAAGCTTGGCTGGTTTGATTAGGCCCCAAGCTGGTCATGTAGTATTTGATGATATGCTTTGGTTTGATGGGGATAAACATATATTTATAGAGCCTCAAAAACGTTTAGTTGGCTATGTGCCACAGGGAAATATTGTATTTCCCCACATGAGTGTACAGCGCAATATTATGTACAGTAAACGCGGTGATGAAGCCTTACTGGAACGGATTTTGACACGATTACAATTGGTGCCATATAAAGAGACTAAAGCGGGGCAACTCTCCGGAGGTGAACAGCAGCGTGTAGCCTTAGGTCGTGCCTTATATGCAAAACCTGGTATTTTATTGCTTGACGAGCCCTTGTCATCATTAGATTGGGATTTGCGAAAACAAGTGCGCAACGATTTAGTTGATATTATAAAAGAATGGCGCATTCCTTGTTTATGGGTAACACATGATCAAGACGAGGCTGAGGCAGTGGGGGACGCTTGGTGGCGTTGTACGGAAGGTCGATTGGTAACTCATGAAGGGACGATTTAGAGTATTAGAATGGTGTCACCCAATTTACGAATACATAAAAAGCCCAGTGGACGAATCCACTGGGCTTTTTTGTACTTCTCTTTGGAAACCACTTGGTTTCTAATATAGCACGCCACTTGGCGAAAGTACCTTTGCACTATGCAATATTTAAAATAACACTTGTTTCATTGATTCAGGGACTAAACTTATAGTCTGATTTTCTAGTACTACATATAATTACTTATGAAATTAGGCATCTCTTGATGCGATTGATTTACACTTGTAATATTTTATCTCCACTTGGATAGAGTTAATATGCACTTGCTAGAAGAAATGAGCATGTATGCTTGGTATTTTGCCTTACTTTAGGCTATTAATTATAAGTTAGTTTCTTGGAATTGGGAGAAGAATGCTTGTGGGTGAGCACATACTGGGCAAACTTGAGGAGCATCAGTACCTACATGAATGTAACCGCAGTTTGCACAAATCCAAGCAACTGGTTTTTCGCGTTTGAATACGCGACCTTCAGTTACGAAGTTTACAAGATCTAAATAGCGTTCTTCGTGACGAGCTTCGATTTTACCTACTTGTTCGAATAAGTAAGCAATTTTAGTGAAGCCTTCTTCTTTTGCAACTTTAGCAAATTCAGGATACATTTCAGTATGTTCGTAGTTTTCGCCAGCTGCAGCATCTTTAAGGTTTACAACTACGTCGGCATTTACATCGCCACCATGTAATAATTTGAACCAAACTTTAGCATGCGCGCTTTCGTTGATTGCTGTTTCTTCGAAGTAATCAGCAATTTTGTTCAAACCAGCTTTACGAGCAGCTGCTGCATAGTAAGTATATTTGCGGTTAGCTTGAGATTCGCCAGCAAATGCAGCTTGTAAATTTTGTTCTGTTTTTGATCCTTTTAATTCTGACATAGAAATCGCACTCCTTTTCTTTGGCCCACTAGGGCGTTTGCAATTTGATGAACTTACATTCAAATTGTAGATATAAACTTTTAAATAGCTTAAAAATAAACTTGTTTAGTAACAACAATTCAAACTAATGAATAATCATTGTTGATTACATTATAAGACATGAAATTGAGAAAATCAAGGGTGAAAAGTAAAAAAAAGATAAAAACTTTCTAGTTGATAATGTTTATCAATGCCTTGTTTTATCGTACTTTTTTGATTATTGGCGGTTTTTCTGGCTGCTTAGAGATAGGAAACGCCTAAATGATAATGGTTGTCAAATTTGTAGATTTACAATGAGAATGAACTGATAGTTCTGCCTATAAGATTTACATGTAAATCATCACAAAGTGTGTAAAATAAAGCCATAAAAGACGTATTTTAATGGTATAATAAAAATAAAAAAATATATTATATTGGAGAGGAGCGCTATATGGCCTTTGTAAGATATTATGTAGGGGATGTGGTAAAAATGAAAAAAGCCCATCCTTGTGGCAGTGATGAATGGGAAGTACGCCGTATTGGCGTTGATTTTAGTATTGTGTGTAAAGGTTGTGGTCATCAAGTCATGATTGCACGGCCAAAGTTTGAAAAGGCTGTTAAGAAGATTGTGTCACGCTTGCCAGAAAATGAAGGTAAGGCATAAATTGAAAGAGAACAGTGAAAGCGAGATGACTAAGAGCGTCTCCAGAGATAATAAAGAGGCCATACGATTGACCCAATATGCAGCTAAAGGGGGCTGTGCTTGTAAGATTGGTCCACATTTGCTTGAAGCGGTTTTGCGTGGCGTGGATTTTCCTACTAATGAACGCGTTCTAGTGGATATGAAGGGCGCTGAAGATGCTGGTGTTTATCAGCTTACTGATGACCTTGGATTAGTGCAGACTACTGACTTTTTTATGCCCGTTGTAGATGATCCATTTTTATTTGGTAAAATTGCAGCGGTGAATAGTTTAAGTGATGTATATGCTATGGGTGGTACACCTATTACAGCTATGAACTTAGTGGCTTTCCCGATTCCCTTAGTGGAACGGGGTGCTTTGGCTGACGTGATTAAAGGGGCCAATGAAGCCCTTAGGGAGGCCGGAGTGGCCGTAGTAGGTGGTCATAGTATAGAGAATGAAGTTCCTATTTTTGGACTTGCTGTTACAGGTACGGTACCGATACAGTCTATTTGGAAAAATCATGGTGCTAAGCCCGGGGATGCTCTTATTTTGACGAAGCCTTTAGGCACGGGGATTATGACAACGGCGTTGAAAGGGCAGTTATTTCCAAATGGTGTAAAAGAAGCGGAATTAAGTATGTGCACGTTAAATAAGGTAGCAGCTCAGGTGGCAAGCTCTTTTACCATCCATTGTTGTACAGATATAACGGGCTTTAGTCTTATGGGACATGGTCTAGAAATGGCAAAAGGCAGTAACTGTTCAGTAACATTTTATATGGAAGATGTGCCAATTTTTAGTGATGTAAAAGAAGCCGCTCAAATGGGACTCGTTCCAGCGGCAACATATGGTAATAAAAAGGCGATTTCGAGTGTCGTTATAGATGAAAGCCTCGAGGAGGTATGGTCAGACATTTGTTTTGACCCACAAACATCAGGGGGACTGCTTTTTGCGGTGTCTCAAGATGAAGCATCGGCTTTAGTGAAAGCCCTACAAGAGGCAGGTGTTATAAAAGCGGCTATTATTGGGCATGTAAGAGAGAAAGGAGATGCCTTTGTATATGTCAACAAAAAGAGAGAATGCTGTAGAGAATAGAACTCATGTGTATGAACGTCTCTTTGATGGTACTGTATTAGTGGATGTGCGTGGTAGTCTATGTCCGATTCCCGTTATTGAAGCTAAAGCGGCCATGGATGCGTATCCACAGGCCCAGCTTACTACTATTGTGGATAATGAAGTGAGCCGTGATAATGTAGTGAAATTCGGACAGTCTCGACAACGGGATGTGGCGGTAAAAGAAGATGGTTCTGATTTTTATATTACCTTTAAGGGTGTACAAGTAGAGGATGATGGAGCCTCACCTTTTGGGTCAGCTGCTGCAGCAACCCATATGCCAGGCCTTATGCCTAAAGAAAGTATTGCTATAGGCTCTGGCCGACTTATAAAAAAGGGTGTTGATATGAGTTTATCAGGTGCTGATACGGGTTTAATCGATGATCCTACAACGAGCGCTGTTTCAGGTCCTGTGGAAAGCACTAAAGGGCGTCTTTTTGTGAGTCCTAATGTAAGTACATCTTGTGGCATCGTGAGTCATGTTCAAGCTGAGGGGGCTACAGGTGTGAATTCCTACAGTGGGAAGACTTTGCTAGTGACTAAGAACTATTTAGGTGAAGGTAGTGAAGAGCTAGGGCAAACCTTGATGAAGACGTTTTGGTATTGTGTATCTGAAGCAGATGTAAAACCTAAAGCTATTTTCTTTATTAATAGTGGCGTAAAAATGGTAGCACAGGAATCACCTCATTTGGAAAATCTTCAAGCCTTGGCTGAAGCCGGCGTAGAAATTGCCGCTTGCGGTATTTGCCTAGAGTATTATGGACTTAAAGATAAAGTAGCCGTAGGCAGTATTACTAATCTATATGCTATAACAGATGCTATGATGATGGAACCGATGGTTACTTTATAAGAGCCTAGGGAATTTGGATAAGATATCATGGATATATTGATTTTATTTACTGATTATTATTTAGCAAACAAGGCCGATGCCCTATTGGCGAAATCAGACATAGCCTATCGACTGATTCCGACACCAATAAGTTTGCAAAATACCTGTGGACTCTGTATTTTACTAAAAGTTGAGCAGTTAGAACGCACTTCCTTGTGGAGCGTTGTTAGAACTGTGCTAGGCCTTTTTAAAGAGGAACAAATATCACATTCTGGCTTATACGAGTATAGTAAAAAGAACGCTATTTGTAGAAAAATTTCCTATAAGGAGCTTGCGCAATTCAAATAGTAGTACGAATGTATCATTGAGTTGAGGGCGTTATACACTACTAGGGAAAGAGAGAAAAGGAGTCATCATAGAGCATTGTGCTCTTGTGATGACTCCTTTTAATTTATTTATTACGTAAGTAGTTATTCATTATGCAATGAGTTCCCTTAGTATAATGAGGGAACTCATTATTTAAATGCTTTATTCATTATGTAAATCTTCTTGTTCTTTTCTAGCAATATCTTCATCCGTTAATGGTTTAGCTAGGTTAAGATCACTGTAATAGGCTTTGTCTGCTTCGGCTGCGCTTATAATGCCTTGTTGGGCCATAAGATTTAATACGGTTCGTTGCCGTGCTTTAGCCGCTTTATAATTAGTAAATGGATTATAATAGGACGGAGCTTGTGGCATGCCAGCGAGCAGCGCTGATTGGGCTAAGGTCAAATTCTGTGGGTCCGTATCAAAATAGCCTTCGCTAGCCTGTTTTAGACCATAATAGTCATTACCAAAATAAATTGTATTTAAATACATGGCAAGGATTTCATCCTTTGTATAATAATACTCCATTAAATAGGCCAATAGTACTTCTTCGACTTTGCGAGACATAATACGCTTGGACGAGAGAAAGAGATTCTTTACTAACTGTTGCGTAATGGTGCTTCCGCCTTCAAGGGTTTCACCGGCTGTTAGATTGGTGTAAAAAGCGCGAGCAATGCCAAAGGCATCTATGGCGCCATGGTCATAATATCGCTTGTCCTCCGTGGCCACTAAAGCTATTTTTAAGTCTTTGCTAATAGCGTCTCCTTTAACACGCTGACTTTGTGGCACCCGTTGATTCATAGCTGTTTCTACAGCGTCTTCAAAATGGAATAGACGATAAATACGATCTGTACGTGTCAACTGGTCTTCAGAGGATTCCAGTTGTTGTTCTTTAGTTGTTTGTGGTCCCCGCTCAGACCCTGTTGTTTCTGGTGTGTAGCCAGCGAACCAATAAAGGCCAGCACCTAAGATAACAAAAAGTACTATAAGCTTTATGAGCCATGAGAATAATTTTTTCATGGCTCTATCATATCATTAAGAATTAAAATAATATAGTTATTTATAAATAAAATAGACAATAATTTGTGGGCACATGTACTAGAAAAATAGAAAATTTGTGTATCTCTGTATTAAAATTTAAAAAAGTGAGTATAAATTTACAAAAATGCTTGCATTAATATTCACTAGTGTGTATAATATGGTTCATGAATTTAAAACAAATGCATTTCCCTCTAAAAGGATTCTAAAGAGATAGTAATTAAGAGGGAGAACTCTATAGGAGCGCAATAAGAGAATTAAGAGGTGTTTATCATGAGTGAAGTTAAAACTGCAACAAAGAAAGAATTAAACAAAGTCGTATTAGCTTATTCAGGTGGGCTTGACACATCTGTCATCATTCCTTGGTTAAAGGAACATTATGGTTGCGAAGTTATCGCCGTATGCTGCAATTTAGGGCAACCTGAAGACTATGATGCAGTAGAGAAGAAAGCTATTAAATCTGGTGCATCTAAGGCGTATATTTTAGATGTAAAAGAAGAGTTTGTAGCTGAATATATTTGGCCTACTGTTAAGGCTGGTGCCGTATATGAAGGCAAATATTTACTAGGAACTTCATTTGCCCGTCCTTTAATTGCTAAGAAATTAGTGGAAGTGGCTAAGGCAGAAGGAGCCGATGCTATCGCTCATGGTGCTACTGGTAAGGGGAATGACCAAGTTCGTTTTGAACTTACTATTAAAGCTTTGGCACCAAATACTAAGATTATTGCGCCATGGCGCGAATGGGAACTCAAATCCCGTGAAGACTGCATGGAATTTGCAGCTAAGCATGATATTCCGGTGGTAGCAACTAAATCTCATCCATATAGCATGGACCAAAATGTATGGCATTTATCCCATGAAGGTGGCGATTTAGAAGATCCTGCTAATGCACCAAAGGATGATGTATATCTTGTAAGTAAATCTCCTGAGCAGGCACCTGATGCAGTGACAGAAGTGAGTATTGAGTTTGAAAATGGCGTACCTGTTAAAGTCAATGGTCAAGCTGGTACACCACTGGCACTCTTAGAAACATTGAATAAATTAGGTGCTGCCAATGGTATCGGTATTGTAGATATTGTTGAAAACCGTTTAGTAGGTATGAAATCTCGTGGCATTTATGAAAACCCAGGTGGCGCTATCATTATGTATGCACATCGTGAACTCGAATATCTTTGCTTAGATCGTGCTACGTATCATTATAAGGAAATGATCGCTAATAAATATGCAGAGCTTGTGTACGATGGTATGTGGTTCTCACCATTAATGGCAGCATTACAAGCGTTTGTAGATGAAACACAGAAAACTGTGACCGGTACAGTGAATTTGAAGCTCTATAAAGGTAATATTATTAGTGCTGGTTCTACTTCACCATATTCTTTATACAATCAAGAATTTGTAACTTTTGAAGAAGACGAAGTATATAACCAACAAGATGCAGAAGGGTTTATTAATTTATTTGGGTTACCACTTAAGATTAATGCATTGATGAAAGAAAAGGCAGGTAAATAAATGGCTAAACTTTGGGGTGGCCGTTTTACAAAGGGTACTGATAAAGCGGTAGAAGACTTTACGTCTTCTATCGCTTTTGACGCCCGTATGTATGCGGAAGATATTGCAGGCAGTAAGGCTCATGCCACTATGTTGGCGAAACAAGGAATTATTTCTGAAGAAGACTGTCAAGCTATTGTAGAAGGGCTTACAAAAATAAAGGCGCAAATTGAAGCGGGAGACTTTGAATTCTCCGTAGGGCTTGAAGATATTCATATGAATATTGAAAAACGGCTTACCGATGCTATTGGTGAAGCTGGTGGACGGCTTCATACAGGGCGGAGCCGCAATGATCAATGTGCAGTGGCTCTTCATATGTATGTGCGTAAAGCTGTAGTCCATATGGGGGAACTCTTAGTAGATATTCAAAAAGCCTTGGTTGAAGTGGCGGAGAAATATGACGATGTCATTATGCCTGGATATACTCATTTGCAACGGGCTCAACCCGTGCTCTTTGGGCATCATATGATGGCCTATTGTTCCATGTTTCAACGTGATTTTGACCATTTAGGTTTAATTTTTAAACATGCTGATGTTATGCCTCTTGGGGCTGGCGCGTTAGCCGGAACGACGTACGATATTGATCAAAGTATCACTCAAGAATTATTGGGCTTTAGTAAAATTTATGAAAATAGTATGGATGCGGTTAGTGACCGTGACTATATTTTAGAATTTTTACATTTTGCCGCCACTACTATGATGCATTTAAGCCGTATGAGTGAAGAGCTCATTTTGTGGTCTAGTACAGAATTCGGCTTTATTGAGCTCGATGATGCACATTGCACAGGGTCTAGCATTATGCCGCAGAAGAAGAATCCTGATGTATGTGAATTAGTACGAGGCAAAACAGGTCGTATTTATGGACATTTGCTAGGTTTATTGACGACTATGAAAGGTCTGCCTTTAACATATAATAAAGATATGCAAGAAGACAAAGAGGGCATTTTTGATACCATTGATACCTTGCACTTTGCTCTTTCCATTACAGCCGCCATGTTACGAAAGATGACTGTTAAAGGAGACCGCATGCATGCTGTGTTGGCTAGCGATTTTTCTAATGCTACCGATATGGCCGATTATTTAGCGAAAAAAGGTGTTCCTTTTAGAGAAGCTCATGCTATTGTAGGGGCTGCAGTACAGCACTGCATTCAAAATCATTGTGTGTTGCTTGATTTAACCTTGGAGGACTTTAAGAGCATATCCCCTGTATTTGAGGCCGATATTTTAGAGGCCATTACCATTGAAGCGTGCATACAGGGCCGTAAAAATTATAGCGGGACAGCACCAGAATGTGTGGCTCGTCAGCGTAAAGTCGCGAAGGCCATAATTGATGAAGAAGAAGGGCAAATTGAAACATGGCATGGTATAGCCTATTCCATTGAGTAAGGATGGCTGGTTACAAGATTATACGTGTGAGAAAACTAGGGCATGAAAATACCTTGAGAGTCCATGAGAATGTGATACAATAAGTAAAACATGTGTTTTATGAAGGAGGGATTTATATGCATGAATCTAAATTAAGTAGAGATGAGGCTATAGCTTTATTAAAACAGTACAATAAGGAACCATTTCATTTGCAACATGCGTTTACTGTGGAAGCGGTAATGAAATGGTATGCCAAAGAGCTTGGTTTTGAAGCAGAAAGCGACTATTGGGGGACGGTGGGCTTACTTCATGACCTAGATTTTGAAATGTATCCAGAGGCACATTGTGTAAAGGCTCAGGAATTGCTTAAAGAGGCCGGTGTTGGTGAAGATATGATCTATTCTATCTGTTGCCATGGCTATGGTTTATGCATTGATTGGGAGCCAAAAGAATTGATGGAGCAAGTATTGTTTGCTGCCGATGAATTGACCGGTTTAATTGGCGCTGCTGCATTAATGCGTCCATCAAAGTCTACTAAGGACATGGAATTAAAGAGTCTGAAAAAGAAGTTTAAGGATAAAAAATTTGCTGCTGGCTGTTCTCGTGATGTGATTCGTCAAGGGGCAGAACGTTTGGGCTGGGAGCTAGATGAACTTTTGAATAAGACTTTACTAGCTATGCAGGCTAGTGAAGACGACATTGCCGCGCAATACGAGGCTCACCAATAAATCAATGTATACTCGATAAACATGTTGTTTTGCAAAATGTCATATACAGTGGATTGGTACATTTGCTAGGTGAGGTCATCACTAAATTAAAGTTTAATATAAGACGCTTGTTAATATGCTTCTCCTTAGATTTAGGTAGTACCTAAATCTAAGAAGAGAGTCTGTTAATAGGCGTTTTTTTGTTGAGACAAACTTATAAGATTTGTCGATAAGTTGCTTTTAACCTTATGGGAAAACATATATGTTAATTGGATTCTATAGAACTATAGGGAGAATAGGCCTGTCTTTCCTAAGCTTCATAGAGTAAATGTATGAGTTCGTCTTAGTTGGTTCAAATTTATTCAAATCGTGTAATAAAAATGACGAAGAATTTTATCTCTTTAATGAGATAAAGTGGCAAGAATCCCTTTATATGGTTGTTTACAGTTTTTTTTAGAATTAATATGATATTATTTTAAATTTTTTGTAAACTAGATGATATATTCTGATGAGAAAAAAGCCTTTGATTATAGGGGGTTACATGTTATGATGTATGCGAAAAAAGAAGTGAAAAAACACTCTGTTGAAGTGACAATAGACACTTTTATTATCTTAGTTCGGTAGATGCAGGGAGGCTGCATTAAAAAACTACATATGTTATGTCGAATACTACATCCACGCACATCCCGCAAGGACTGGTATTGACAGCGGTCATGTTATAAGTAGCAATGTGGTAGGTTACACAAATACTACGTATTGATATGAGGGAGGAATGATACATGAAAAGCACCGCTAAAAAA
Organism: uncultured Veillonella sp.; assembly: GCF_937981445.1. Lineage (GTDB taxonomy): Bacteria > Bacillota > Negativicutes > Veillonellales > Veillonellaceae > Veillonella_A. The sequence continues at coordinate 20,310 of NZ_CALJON010000010.1, forward strand.
ATGTCTGTATTCCAGCTAACTACACTCGTAGCAGCTAATATGTTGGGCGCTGGAATTATTATGTTACCTACAAAGCTCGCAGAAGTAGGAACTATTTCCGTTTTGTCATGGCTAATCACAGCCGTTGGGTCTTTGATTTTAGCTCACATTTTTGCTCAATGTGGCATGTTTACCACTCGTTCAGGAGGAATGGGCGGTTATTCTGAATATGCGTTTGGCAGAACCGGACATTTTATGGCAAACTACTCATATGCCATCTCATTGGTAATTGCTAATGTAGCTATTGCTATTTCAGCTGTAGGCTACACAGCAGTTCTGTTCAATTGGTCTTTAAGCCCAGTACAACTTAGTTTGGCTACTATTGCTTTATTGTGGTTAGCTGCCTTATTAAATTTTGGCGGTAATGCTCGTACTGGTAAAATTAGTAATGTAACTGTATGGGGCTCAATTCTTCCTGTACTATTTGTTAGCACCTTTGGTTGGTTCTGGTTTGATCCAGAATTATATAAAACTGTATGGAATCCTAATCAAATGCCTTTCTTCAGCGCTGTTAGTGAATCCATTACATTAACTCTTTGGGCGTTCCTTGGATTTGAATCAGCAGCTGCGAATATGGACGCTGTAGAAAATCCAAAGAAAAATGTACCAATTGCAACATTTTTTGGCACTCTTGCAGTAGCGGTGATTTATGTATTGTCTACTAATATTATGGCTGGTATCGTGCCTAATTTAGATTTGTTACATTCCACAGCACCATTTGGTCTCGTATTTGCACACATGTTTAATGAAACTGTTGGGCATATTGTTATGGCCATGATGATTATTGCTTGCTGTGGTGCTATCCTTTGCTGGCAGTTTACTTTATCTCGTGTATTTAAAAGTGCTGCTGAAGAAGGATTCTTCCCTAAAGTATTCTCCCGTGTTAATAAGGCTGATGCACCAGTACGGGGTTTAATTATTTTATTAATTGTACAAACAGCGCTAGCTTTGATGACTACAAATGAAAATTTAAGCCATCAATTTGAAAATCTTGTTAATTTAGCTGTTGTAACCAATGTATTCCCTTATATTCTTTGCTGCATTTCCGTTAATATTTTATTAAAAGAAGAAAATGCATCCTTGTTTATTCGCCGTAGTATTGCAGGCTTGAGCTTCTTTGCTCTGTTATACTCTATATACGCTATGTATGCGGCTGGTGAAGGGCCACTTATTGGTGGTATTACTGCTATCGTCTTAGGCTATATTGGATATCAAGTAGTATTTAATTTGATTCCTAAAGTGGCAGAACTTCGCAAAGGATAACTGCTTGTTGTGTAAGTTTTATAGCTTGTAGGTTATGAGCAACAAATTTTACAACATATAATATAGAGACTACAACTACTGTGGTATAATTAGTAGTTGTAGTCTTTTTTTATTAGCTTGTAAAAAGACTAATAGTACAATATGGTATTGAGAAAAAAGAGCACATAATTATGATATATTATGTGCAGGGGAGATAATATGACATTATTACAGTTAAAATATGTAGTAGCCGTAGCGAACTGTGGCTCTATGAATAAGGCTGCTAAGGAGCTTTTTATTGCCCAACCGAGTTTGACAGCCGCCATTAAAGAGCTCGAGCAAGAATTAGGGATTACTATTTTTTCGCGCACTAATAAAGGTGTGGTGCTGTCTGCTGATGGAGAAGAATTTTTAGGTTATGCGCGACAAGTTATGGAGCAGACTACGCTCATTGAGGAAAAATATTTTGGGCAGTCCTCTGTAAAACATCAATTTTGTGTGTCCACTCAGCATTATTCCTTTGCCGTTGAAGCTTTTGTGGATGTATTAAAGTCCTATGGTGGCAATGAATATGATTTCCGTATTCGGGAAACACAGACCTATGAAATTATCGAAGATGTAGCTAAACTGCGCAGTGAAATTGGCATTTTATATTTAAACGAATATAATGAGACGATTTTACGCAAAGAGTTTAAGCATTATGATTTGACGTTTCATCGCTTATTTTTAGCTAAGCCTCATGTCTTTGTAAGCTCTTCTAGCCCTTTGGCGAAGAAGGATGTTATTACATTAGAAGACTTAGAGCCATACCCTCGCTTGTCCTATGAACAAGGGTCTCATAACTCATTTTACTTTTCTGAAGAGGTGTTGAGCACTTTGGATCGACCTAAAGATATCGTGGTTTGTGACCGAGCGACTTTGTTCAATTTACTTATAGGCCTCAATGGCTATACTCTATGTAGTGGTGTGATTAGTGAGAAGTTAAATGGCCCTAATATTTTAGCGATTCCTCTTGATGTAGATGACCATATGGAAATTGGCTATATTCTTCACAATAAGGTGGCTCCAGGTAAATATTGCCAATTATATATTGATGCATTAAAACGCAATACAAGTGACCAAATTTAAGTTAGTACAGATTTGATGTAAAAAAGCATGTGCCTATAGCTTCCTTAGGGGAGATATGAGTATAGGTCTCTAGAGTTTTAAATGGATGTTGGCTCATGCTTTTTATATAGTGTTGGTTTTATGCTTTTTATCTAGTGTTATACTTTTTACCAACTTTTAGTACCAGATAATATAATCAGTTACAATTGGTTATTATACAAAC
>NZ_CALJON010000011.1 GCF_937981445.1 uncultured Veillonella sp.
TTCACTAAGCTACTTATTTCACTAAGCCAACGCAACTGTAACAAACTACGTATCTTTAATCATCAAACTATTAATAATCTACCTTGTCTTTAATAAAGGTACCATTTCTCAATTCTCTAAAAGCTTCTTGCACTTCTTCCTCTGTGTTCATTACAATAGGCCCGGCCCAAGCAGCTGGTTCATGTAAGGCAATAGATTTAATGTATAGCACTTGTACAGGACCTTCGCCAGCCTTAATGGTAACAGATGTGCCTTCAGTTAATTTTACAGCCGTCTTTTCTTCTATTAACTCACCTTCCACATAGACTTCACCTAAAAGGGTGAACAGCATTAAAGAATCCTCTTCTTTCATAGTAAAGGTAATCTCAGTCCCTGTCTCTAGATGTACATCATAGTAATCTAACGGCAAATGTTCCCCTTTAAAGCCTTCATGCACTTGGCCATTATCATCAGTATAAGTGCCTGCTAATAGTCGGAGCATACCACCTTGAAGTGGAATTTCTTCTATATCAGCTCGCTTAATACTGTGATAGCTAGGTTTCGACATTTTTTCTTCTCTAGGCAAATTAAGCCATAATTGCACACCTAATAGGCGCTCTGCTGCAGGCACGAGTTCTTCATGCAAAATGCCGGAACCAGAATTCATCCATTGTACTTCCCCATCACCAATAGCTTCTTCATTACCTAAACTATCACGATGTACCATTTTGCCCCGAGATACATAACTAATTGTTTCAATACCACGATGCGGATGCATTGGAAAACCTGCCGTGTATTCATCAGGGTTTACACTATCAAAAGAATCTAACATCAAAATAGGATCATACTCTTCAATAGTTCCATTTCCCAACACGCGTACTAAATTTACGCCAGCCCCATCAATCGTTCTAAACCCTTTAATTCTTGTTTTAATTGTTCTCTTCATCTAATTGTTCTCCTAATACTTTTAATAAATTTACTAATTGCATTTTCTCTTCATGAGTTAATACTTCAAAACTATTTTGTATCATTGCATTATTTTCTGGTACGATGTTACTAATCACTGCATGCCCCGCTTCAGTAAGCTGTAAAATCGACACACGTTTATCCGTTGCATCAGCTAAACGTTCAATATAGCCCATTTTGACTAAATTATTAATAATAACAGAAATCGTTCCTATACTACTTAAAATAGCGCGTCGCACTTCACCTACGGTTAAATTTCCCTTACTGTATAGGGCTTCTAGTACCATAAATTGACTGAAAGTCAATTTATACTTGGCCGCAATACGGGCTGTTTTTCGGTCTAATGCACCTACATTACGATGTAGGCGGATTAGAATATTTCTATCAATTGAACTCATATCGAGACCTCCTCTAACAAATAGAATTCATTTAATACATACATCAGCTACAAGCATCAGCCATAAACATCTAATTAGATATTTATGCTCTACCAAATTCAACATTTACAAATTATATAACAGAATACATCTAAATAGATATATCTAACTAGTTATAGTTTACAATGATTTTTTTATTTTGTAAAGAAAAAAAAGTTCCTCCCTAAAGAGGAACTTCTTAAAGTTTTTTTACGCCCTGTCACACAAAGACAGCTTGCACTAATATCATATAAAAAATAGTACTACTTAGAATGGATATTAAAAAATTACGCTTATATAAATGTATCCCCACTAATAAAAGTACTGCTAAGAGTTCTGGCAATCCATAGGGATAGGTAAGAATGACCGTTCCTTTCAAAGCATATACAACCAATAGGCCCATAACCGCACCAGGTAAAACTTTGCCTAAATAACTTACAATAGCCGGTGGCTTGCCTGATTTTGCAAATAAGGCAAAGGAAATAAAACGGGTCACCATAGTGCCTGCTACAACACTCCCTATAGTTATAATCATTTCCCAAACACTCATGACTTGCTCACCGCCTTCGTATCATATAGGTACATGCCTAAAAATACGACTAACATAAGAAGCATGGCTGGTACCATAAAATAATTCGGTCCAAAATAAGCTAATGTCACAATGGCAATACCAAAACCTATAAGGGCATATTGTTTCTTTTCAGATTTTAACAAATAATCCATAAACAACACGCCAAATAATGCTGCGAGTACAAATTCAATACCTTTCAAATTAAAGGTAATAAATTGACTCCCTATAGAACCCATAGCAGCACCAATAACCCAGTAAATATAGTTGAGGCCTGTAACATGCAAATAAAACCAGCCTCGATCAATATCAGAAGGTAAGGAACAGGTCGCATTAATAGCAAAACTTTCATCACACATACCATAAATAAGGGGCCATTTTTTCCACCCCATATCCATGTATTTAGTCACCATAGTTAAACCATAAAAGATATGCCGTGCATTGACCATCAAAGCGAGGGCAAAGGCCCCTAGGGGGTCGAAAGGAGCTGCTAAAAGTGCTACCGTCACAAATTCCATGGAGCCTGCGTAAATAGTAGCGCTCATGAGTACCGGCCAATACCAAGCTAGTCCCTGGTCAGTAGCATAGAGTCCATAGGATATGCCTAAGAATAAAAAGCCTGCGCAAATAGGAACAGTTAATGGAAAAGCATAATTCAACGCCCGTCTCCACGGTGCCTGCGATTCACTTGGTATCATGTCACTCATTACTAAACTCCTTTCAACTGTATCACGTACTTCTCCCCTTTGGCTATGTTATTAAATTGCACACACGCCCCTTCAGCCTATTATATTGCCTGCCCCATCTACCTAACGCTAATAGTCACTTCCTATTCCCCTTCAGGCCAAACGGCTTCAGCCACGCGCTTAATGAGAGCTAATTTTGCCAACTCTTCCTCTTCAGTTAAATTATTCCCCTCTTCAGTGGACGCAAAGCCACATTGTGGGCTCAATGCTAATTGTTCTTTTGGTACATACAAGGCGGCTTCTTCAATGCGTGCCTTAATATCCGCTTCGTTTTCAAGCTCAGGGAACTTAGACGTAACAAGGCCTAATACTACCTTTTGATTTTTTATAAAACGTAATGGTGTAAAGCCACCAGCACGCTCAGAATCATATTCTAGGAAAAATCCATCTACATTACAATGAGCAAATAAGATATGAGCCACTGGTTCATATCCACCAGAAGAGAACCAAGTGGAGCGGAAGTTCCCACGACAAATATGCATAGTCACAGCTAAATCAGCAGGTTTATCTGCTAAGGCATAGTTGATAATCTCTACATATTTACGGCCTATAGCATCTACATCAAGACCTCGTGCAGCATAGGCTTTGCGCTTTTCTTCATCACAAAACTCACCCCAAGACGTATCATCCAATTGCAAATACCGGCAACCGGCATCATAAAAAGCCCGTATCGCCTTACGATAGGCTTTAGCAATATCCTGGAATAAGACCTCTTCATTTTCATACTGTGGAATCGGTACATACTGCTCTTCGCGAACACAGCAAATCAAGTGAAGCATAGACGGAGAGGGTATCGTAATCTTCGCTACAGCACGGTCCCCTACAGTGCGATGTAAAAATTCATAATCTTTTAAAAATGGATGATCTGTAAAATCAATCGTTCCTGTAATCTTTAGCATCGCAGCTTTTGGTTGATGACCTTTAAATGCCACAGACCAATGTTCAGCTTTAACCCGTTCCACCCCATCAAGAGCTTCTAAAAAATCTAAATGCCAGTAGGCGCGGCGAAATTCCCCATCAGTAACAGCTTTCAACCCTACGGCAATTTCTTTCTCTACTAAATCGCGAATAGCTTCATCTTCTACTTTGCGAAGTGCTTCCTTAGAAATCGTGCCAAGGTCAAATTGCTGCCGTGCCTCTTTAATTGTTTGAGGACGCAAAAAACTACCTACTACATCATAACGAAATGGACCTTTCTTATTTGTACTCATAATACACTCGCCTCTCTTTTCTCTCTATTTCACTTTAATATAAGGTACGCGCTCTACAAGAGCTCACCTACACTAACAAATACATAGGGGCCGCAAAATTTATATAATAAATGCTTACATGTCTTCACGAGACGCACAAGATAAAATAATATAAAAAAACGTTGTCCCCCGACAACGCTACGCCTTATCATCTGCCGGTTTTCCCGTTGGACTTAGCACCTTACCAATAGGCAGGTTGCCGCAGTTTCATAGGGCCACGTCCCTCCACTGCTCTTGATGACTATATATGTATTTGATATATATAATCATACGCTAATCATCAAGAGCCTGTCAACCTACACCAACAAAATCCTCACACCTTATTGGTCGCTATGCTTTTGTACCACCAAGGTAACGGGCCATTCACTTTGACTTTCAATCCATCGCTGTATCTTTTCTACACTAGCAGGTGGCAAGTCTTGCGTCACGATAAAGCCGAGGACCATTAAAATAACTTTTTGATACTTCTTATGTTCTTGATCTGGATACACTACTGGTGGAACCCGTAAAATTTTAAAAACAAAATACGCTGATAAACTGATAAAAAAGGCATTAATAAAAAATAAATACATCGCCCCTAGGAAGAAGCTATATGAACCGATACTAAGACCATAGCCAGCAGTACATAATGGTGGCATCTGATTCAATGCGTTCATTAATTTCTGCAAATGAAGCACTATCAGTTTTAATATTAAAAAAGCTCCTCCATTTCAACATAGGTCCTCCTATATTAAATAAACTACCATTGTATAAAAAGACACTATAGTCATAATGACTATAGTGTCTTTGGCTCTTTACTACAAACTAAGTCCATTAAACGCTCTATAAATAATATAATAACTAGGGCGCTCCATAAAGCTAGTTTTGTAACTATTTATTCTGTAGTACCTACTGAATCTACCTATTATTCTGGTTTTTTGAATTTTGGAGATGTAGGACAAGTTTCTGGTGTTACATCTTTACGAACACCAAGGCTATCACTGCGATCAGTGTAATGTGTATGTAATAATTGTTCGGAAAGTTCACCTAATGGTTTATCAAAGAATTCTTCATAAATTGCTTTGATTTCAGGGTTTTCATAACTAGAACGAAGTTTCATATTAGCATCAACATCATAGATACCTTTAATACGAGCTTCTCTTACTTTATTAGCTACAGGCAATTTAACGCGAGGCTGTCCGCCACCACCGATACAACCGCCTGGGCAAGCCATCATTTCGATGAAATCATATTTTTTGCCAGTGGCTTTCATATCGTCTAAGAAAGTACGAATATTTTTACCGCCATGAACTACAGCAAGTTTTAATGTTTTATCGCCAATTTCAACTTCTGCTTCACGAACGCCTTCCATACCGCGCACTTCTTGTAAATTAGTGTAACGTTCAGGAGTTGGTTCATCACCAGTGATGAATTTATACGCACTACGTACTGCTGCTTCCATAACCCCACCAGTGTTACAGAAAATCACGCTACCGCCAGTTTCAGCACCAATGTATTTGTCCATTTGGGACTCTTCCACTTGTGTGAAATCAATGCCGGACTCACGAATCCATTTTGCAAATTCACGAGTTGTAATACAGTAATCTGTATCACGTAATTCTTCTTTACCCCAATATTCTGCAGATTTATTTTGCTCTGGACGGCGAATTTCAAATTTCTTCGCTGTACAAGGTGCAATACTTACGGACACGATTTTTTCAGAATCGATGTTCATTTTCTTAGCAAAATACGTTTTAATAACAGCCGCTTCCATAGCGATACAGCTACGTACGGAGGAAATATTTGGTAAATATTCTGGGTAGTAAGTTTCAGCAAATTTTACCCAAGCTGGGCAGCAGCTTGTGAACTGTGGTAATTCACCATGACCATTTACTACGCGTTCAATTAACTCACTAGCTTCTTCCATAATAGTTAAATCCGCACCGAAGTTAGTGTCTACTACATAGTCAGCGCCTAATGCACGAACGGCACCAATCATTTTACCTTCTAAGAAAGAGCCTGGTTCATAACCAAATTCTTCACCAATACCAATACGCACAGCTGGTGCCGTTTGTACTACTACGATTTTATCTGGATCAGCAATCGCTGCTTTTACTTCATCAAGTTCAGAGCGTTCATTCATAGAGTCGAATGGGCACGCTGCAGCACATTGACCACAATGAATACAAATTGGCTCATCGCCAGTGGATTCTAAATCGTAATAATCAAGAACACCCATAGTATCTGCACAAGCACGACGGCAAAGTGTGCAGTTTTTACATTTGTCTAAATCATGGATAATAGCTACATTGTTCTCAGAGATAGGAACACGACGATCAATGTGTTGGAATCGACTTTCGAAACTCATTATTTTGCACCTCACATAGAAAAATACTAGTTATGTATTCAATAGCGGAGACGCTCCGCCTGGTTGACCTGTTCTCAGTTAACACCTAAGACATATACTATCTTATGTATTACAGTTTCGGTCTACACGGGTTATCACTCACACATCTTAAACTACCTTTAAAATGCCCATATTTCACGGTTATGAGTAACATCTTAGGTTTAGTATATCATCTTAAAAATCCCCATTTCAACTAGGAATTTACCTTCCAAAAACACATACATCTTCTGTAAAAAGAGTTTTTCACGCAATCCCAAAGATATTTCATTATTTTTGAGAATAGATATCATGATTGACATTAAATCCCTTTATCATTAATGTTTTTTTCTTGCCTTCAAAAGGCCTTAAATCCTTGTATTACCTTGATTGTTCTGCCAAAACACTAGATTTTATCTGGAATAACACATATATCTATGTATGCACTAACAGCAATATATAAACCCGATTTTGGTCTAGATAAATTTATTCATATTTGTATTCTATTTTTCATCAAATACCGTATTATCCAATACGGTATCACGCAATAGGTTTAATCGAATCTTATAAATCATACAATACGCCGACCAATATCCTATAAGCTCAGCTAGTTCTTCATAATTTTGATGATAAAGATCTAATGCAGGCACCCAATTTCGCTCAAAAACAGTTTCCCCCAATGTTAAACCTAATATAAACAAGATAGCATATAAAATTACTAACTTGTCCTTACTATAATGAATAAGAATACGTTTTACTAAATGCCGAGCTTTTCCCAGTGCCCCTATTATTGTAAGTATTAAAAGTCCCAAGACCCAAGGTAGATAGGCACCAAACCACACCTCTTTTATAGATGCAAAGGTTGGACCTTCTCCATTCATCCCTACAGGATAAAAGACCCGGCCCCAACTTAATTCGCGACCAAATGCAACGAGAAATAATAAGGCACAAGCAAAAAAGAAATAGGACAGATTACCTTCGCTTCGCTTGGTCCAAATAAATGCCATGCAACTAGCACCAAGTAAGACTAAGGCTTCTAAATTTTCAATTAAACCATTCTCCCAAAAATAATGACTTGGCAAGATTACCCCTAATGGAATGGCTAATATAAACGCCACTATAGTAATTATATTATTTCTTCTCATCCACATATTCCTCATACAATCACAACACAACCACAAAAAACTTATTTCCACTTTACAGTTTTCTACTGCATTATACGCCAATTTCCTTAAATTCGCAAAGTTTTTATAAACTTTCTGTAAATTTTATGTATTTTATATAAATTATTTTTAAACAAAGAATAAACAAAGTAATTTATACACCAGTCTAACTATGTAATGAATTCTATAAACTAACCCATTTATAGCCATCTCTAACCATGTAATGCATTCTTAGCATAGCTATAGATTTCAAATCTCCCCTAGTCATTTTACTTTATTCTGAGTTAGCGTATAATTAAGATATAATTATTCTTTCGCCCACTGATGGATATATTTCTATTTACGTCCTATCTTAGTGGACAAGCTGTATTGTCGTCTTATGAGGTGTATTATGAAAATTGTTATTATGGAACCATTAGGTGTTGCCCTAAGCAAAATCGACGCATTAACTGCGCCTTTAAAAGCAGCAGGTCATGAAGTGATTTATTATGAAACTAAAGAAACTGACCCAGCTAAGCTTTTAGACCGCATCAAAGAGGCCCATATTATCATGTTAGCTAATCAACCACTACCAGCTGATATGATTCGCCAATGTCCTAATTTAAAATTCGTAGACATCGCCTTTACTGGTGTCGATCATGTTGGCCTTGAAGCATGCCGTGAACGTAATATTGTAGTGTCTAATGCAGCTGGCTATTCCACTAATGCCGTAGCGGAGCTTGCCTTCGGCCTTGCCATTAGTGCCATTCGCAATATCGTTCCCTGTGATGCTAAATGCCGTCAAGGCGGTACTAAGGACGGCCTTGTAGGCTTCGAACTCTATGGCAAAACCTTTGGTGTTGTAGGTACCGGTGCTATTGGTAGCCGCGTAGCTGAAATCGCCCTCGCTTTTGGCTGCAAAGTTATCGCCTATAATCGCAGCGTTAAACCAGCTCTTGAAGCTAAAGGCGTCAAATTTGTCGATAAAGACACCTTATTTAAAGAGGCCGACTTCGTATCCCTACATACGCCACTAACAGCTGAAACTAAAGGTCTCGTAAATGCAGACACAATCAAGCTCATGAAACCTAGTGCTGTACTTATCAACACGGCTCGTGGTCCTGTAGTAGATAGCCAAGCCTTAGCAGATGCCCTTAATGAAGGACGTCTAGCCGCTGCTGGGGTCGATGTATTTGAAAATGAGCCACCAATTGCTACCGACCATCCACTTTGCCATGCAAAACATTGCGTGCTTACACCTCATGTGGCCTTTGCCAGCAAAGAAGCCTTAGAAACAAGAGCTGATATTGTATTTGCCAATATTGACGCCTTCTTGAATAATGCGCCACAAAACTTAGTTAAATAATATGTAATTATATAAATAAAAGTCCCACCACAACCAAATGGTATCTGGCCCTGCGGTGGGATTTTTTATAAATTTACTTTAATAAAGTTGTTTTATAAATTTACTACTTAGACATTAACACACTCTATATAATCACTAACCCCTATAAAAGGAGATTTATTATGAAAAAGTCTTTACTTCCTATACTCGCCCTTGCCTTTGTAAGCGCTATGAGCTCCTCCGTACATGCGGAACGCGTAGCCTTACAGAATCAAAACTACCAACCAGGTCGCACCCAATTTCTGCCCTATGTATATGTAAATACGGTGGACGCTAATTATTTCCAATACAGCAACGCTCGTTTTGGTATGTCCAGTTATGTGCCATCTAATTTTTATCTTGCCTATGGTCCATCTAATGGTGATGGTGCCCGCTTCGCCGATGGTCTCGGTGGGGCGCTGACCATTTCTGGTTCTCATAATTCAAACCATGCAACGGTAGAAGCCAGTTATGCTGGAGCAGTCAACTATTATCAGCCAAGTTACAAAGCCCTCGGTGATTCTTGGTATGTTATTTCCTATGAACGCGGTGGCTATATCTACTATGTCAAATCATTTGTCAATTCACAATTTATCAAGACATTACAATATAAATACCCCGTATCCAATCGCTATCATTATGAAGCCTACTTGCCAACAATAGAAGGAAGTTTTAGGCCTTAACAGACTAAGTTAATATGCGCTCCGAATTCGTCCCTCAGTATAATATGAGGCTATAGGACGTATCTAAACATACTATAGGACGGATCTAGACCTACTATAGCATGTACCTAAACATACTATTACTCCGCCACACCTAAATCAACAAGCAAAGCCCCTACATGTTCCTTAGCCTTAACGCCGCGGTATATATGCGTAATCTGCCCTGTTTCATCAATAACAAAGGTAGAGCGCTCAATGCCAATGGATACTTTACCGTACAGCTTCTTTTCCTTCATCACACCATAGGCATTACAAATCGCTTCATCCGTATCAGCTAGTAATAAAAACTTCAAATCATACTTAGCTTTAAAGTTAACATGTCGTTTTACTGTATCGCGGCTCACCCCCAATACAACATAGCCCGCCTTATACAAGGCATCATAAGCAGCATTAAATTGCTGTGCTTCTACAGAGCAACCTGGTGTATTATCTTTAGGATAAAAGTATAAAATAACCTTTTTGCCTAAAAAATTATCTAACGATACCATTTCATTCGCATCGGACAAAGCAGAAAAACCAGGTGCTTTCATTCCTACAGTAAGTTCAGTCATTTGTATCAACCTTTCTTTATTAATACTATGTAATGAGCCAAATACGCTCTAAACTCAATATGTTATAGTGCATATGTATTGTACATTGAATGTTCTATTTACCTCCCTATTATGCTCTTTGCAAATTTAGTGTATATGGCGTTTTCTTTCCCCTATTATACATCGAATTTCTTCTTTACAGTACCAATAAAATATGTAATCATAAATATAGATACTTTTCAATCTATCAAGGAGGTGACATTCTAATGAAATACGTAGCAAGTACAGTAAAAACTGGTATTTCCTTTGGTTCTGCCTTAGCTATGGTTGTTAGCTATGCCAATTGGCACTCCATTCCTTGGGCTATATTCCACGGTATTCTTGGTTGGATCTATGTAATTTATTATGCCTTAGTTCACTAAGAAACCACCTATAATACTACATAGGACACTGAAATATAAATAGAACACGGAAATATAATATAAAAGCTGTAATTCTCTAATATATCAGACGCAGTCAAATCTAAGTCTAACTATTAAGAATTACAGCTTTTTATTATTTTTATATTATATTTTTTTAATTATTACCGTTCTTATTCTTCAGCACGCTCTTTCAACGCATCACCTAAGGAATAATTTTTAATTTCGTCATAATTAAATAAAATATTAAGCAACACTGCTGTTATAGCCCCCACTACAATGCCACTTTCTAGTAAAATGCGAATAGATGCTGGAAATTGTGCAAATAAATTAGGTGTTACAGTTACACCCAGTCCAAGGGTAATGGAGCAGGCTGCTACGAGCATCGTGTTAGAGTCATTAAAATTAGCTTTTCCTAGCATGCGAATGCCCGCCGCACAAACCATACCAAACATAGCTACCATGGCCCCGCCTAATACACTGGTAGGAATAATCGTAGCCAAGGCCGCGAACTTAGGTGCTAATCCCAATAAAACAAGCATAATACCACAAACTGTAATAACTCGTGTAGTCCGTACTTTTGATAATTCCACAAGCCCTACATTTTGAGAGAATGTAGTGTAAGGGAAGGAATTAAAAATCCCCCCAATAATAGAGGCGAGCCCTTCAGCACGATATCCATGAGCTAAATCTTTAGGCGTTAATTTACGTTCACAAATTTCACCTAAAGCTAAAAATACACCGGTCGATTCTACCATACTTACCATAGCTACAATTGTCATCGTTAAAATCGCACTACCATGGAAGGTCGGAAGACCAAAGTAAAATGGCGTTGGAATATGCGTCCATGAAGCTGCGGCAACAGGCGCAAAATCAACAAGGCCCATAAAGCCAGCCACCAAGGTACCAAATACGAGACCTAAAAGTACTGAAATTGCCTGTATATAACCTTTAAAAAGGCGATTAAGGATTAAAATAAAAGCCAGTACTGCCACCCCTAATACAATATTAGTAGGGGCTCCAAAGTCGGGACTACCTACACCGCCCGCCAAATTGTTCATCGCCACCGGTACTAAGGTTACACCAATAACAGTTACAATAGACCCTGTCACAACAGGGGGAAAGAAGCGCACCAATTTCCCAAACCAATGGGCAATTAAAAATACAATTAGCCCAGATACAATAATGGCTCCGTAAATGGCGCCAAGGCCTAATTCCTTCCCAATGGCAATCATAGGGAATACTGCCGTAAAGGTACAACCAAGAACAACAGGTAAACCAATACCAAATAGGCGATTGCGCCAAACTTGCAGCAAAGTGGCAATCCCTGATGTGAGCAAATCAGCCCCAATTAAATACGCTATATGCTCTGTATCGAGCCCCAAACTACTACCTACAATTAAGGGTACAATAACAGCCCCTGCATACATGGCTAGTACATGTTGCAGACCAAGAAAAAAGATCTGACTCTTTTTGTAGTCAACCATTCTGTTCATCCCTCCAGGAAAAACAAATAACAATATAATGAATCATAGAACATGGAACATATAATACCAAATTTTACGGAAAAATGTAATATGCAATCCCTAAAAAATAAAACGGTCTGCTACACTTAAGAGTTTCAAACACGAACTGCTTGAACTCGTAGGATTATATCCTCTATAAGTGGCAAACCGCTTTACTTATTCACAACTAATTAAGTGGAACTAAAGCACTAAGACTCAATACATAAGTTTAGTCACTCTTAGCACCGTATCAATTAGCCTTCATTTAATTCTTTTGCAATATAATCCATAAATGTTTTCATTGTTTCCCATTTTGAATTATTGTTGCGATATACAAAGCATACTTGCAAATGTAATGATTTAGCAAGAGTATGAACACCTTCAGTAATACCTAAGGTATCAAGTAAATGTCTAGAAATTAACGCCCCTGCTTCATTGCGTTTACAGTAATCAATCATCGCATATGGATTAGATAATCTTACTAATTGTGGTAAGGATTGACGTCCTTCTTCAGAGAAGTATGATTTTAAACGATGACTCATAAAATATTTTGGTGGATACATTACTAATGGGTAATTTAAAATTTCCTCACAAGTAATAGGGCGATCTTCCATATCGCGCTTTGGTGCATAATAAACAACGGAGTCTTCACGTAGGGCAATACTTTCATATGCACTCATATCTTTATTATTAGGTAAGTAGCAAGTGCCAATATCAATACGGTTTTCACGTAAATCTAAAAGCATCTCTTCTTCTTCCATGTCATATACAGAAATAGCAAAATTTGGGTTAGTTTGCTGAAAGTAAGCTACATGTGCATTCATACGCACATCCCCAATACTTCGTAATATGCCTACATTTAACATTGGTCGCTCTAACTTATTGGCCAAACGAATGCTATGAATAGCTCGTTCTAATGTTTCAATAATATGTTCAGCCTCAGGTAAAAACTTTTCTCCTTCTGGCGTTAAGCGACTACCACGCGTAGAGCGGGCAATTAATTTAACCCCTACTAAACGTTCTAGCTTTTTCATCTGCGCACTAAAAGCAGATTGAGTAATATTAGCAGCTTGAGCGGCTAATGTAAAATTTCCCATTTTACTGTATGTAATAAAACTTTGTAGCTCCTGCAGGGTAGGTAGTTCTTCCATCTAATTCATCTCCTTTTTATGCGAATAACAAACTCTCAAACAAAACAAAAACAAAACACTACATATATTATTTTAGTCAATCTACATAACGTAAACTGCATATCGAAATATATGGAACTTTACAACTTTACATCATTATATCATGTTCACATAAAAATAGAAAATAATTATAAAAATTTTTAATATTAGTTTGATCACAACTATAAGTTTTCTATAACTTGGATATGAATTTATATTTCATTTCTAAATGACCTATTAAATCCCACGTTCTTAGTGACTCTCAAAACTAACCCCAACAAGTACAAAATCAAACTGCTCAAGCCGTTTAGTATTACTCATACAAAAAATTTACATAGTTTTTCATTAGTCTTTTCAATAAATTTATTTAGTTATATTAGTAAAAATTCAAATTATATAAGTAGAGTTTTTAATTTTATCACGTACTTTTATTCTTGTCTAGACCTATACCTAAAAAGAATCACTCGTATGCGATTTTTACATTTACACATACTTGACAGTATACCATAATCTTGAAAAAAAGCATAGAAATTGAAGGCTAATCTTACTTGCTATATATGAAATTTGAAGATATAATTCATTATATTTTTTCGTTGATTTTTTCAACTTTATACTGAACCCACTCAAATTTCCTATTAGTATAAAAGTTAATTAAGTATTCTTTGTACCATGTATCTGCTCTTATCTCCCCCCCATCTATCTATCTATCCATCCATCTATCTATCCGTCTGTCTATCCGTCTGTCTATCCGTCTGTCTATTCATCCATCTATCCATCGGTCTATCGCTCTGTTATATATCGGTCTCGGTAATCTGTTATCCCCTACTTTTAGAATGTCCTCGCTTATTATGCCTATCTATATTGCCTAAGCTTTCAACACAACCATAAAACAGGGCTTTTTCATTGACACTGAGGTCTTTTCCGTGGTATGATAATCGAGTACCTAATTGAGGTACTATTTGTTATTTAATTTATGAGGTGATAAACACATGGCAACGAGAAGAGAAGCACGCTTTAAGTTATGTCGTCGCTTCGGTGTGAACGTTTTCGGTCACTCCAAAGCTTTAAAGCGCGTAAAAAAAGAACAACGTCAAAAGAAAATGTCTGAATATGGCATGCAATTATTAGAAAAACAAAAAGTTAAAGCATACTACAACTTGCTAGAACGCCAGTTCGTACGCTATTACGATAAAGCGAAAAAAATGCAAGGTGTTACAGGCGAAAACATGCTAGTATTACTAGAATGCCGTCTTGACAATCTTGTATATCGCATCGGCTTTGGTAACTCCATTCGTCAAGCACGCCAAATGGTAAACCATGGTCACATTCTTGTTAACGGCCGTCGCGTAGACATCCCTTCCTACCAATGTAAAGTGGGCGATGTTATCGAACTTCGCGAAGCATCCCGTGACAACGAAATGTTCAAAACAAACTTCCAGGAACTTCGTTCTTTCGAACTTCCTTACATCACTAAAGAATTAGAAGGCTTCAAAGGTACATTAACTCGTCTTCCTGAGCGTTCCGAACTTCCAATCGAAGTTAACGAAACACTTATCGTCGAATTGTACAGCAAATAATTCAACAATGCAAAAGACACAGAGTCTACTCTGTGTCTTTTTTATTTCGCCTTTAATCCATGCACTAGTTAGTTTTATAGGCATCAATGAGACTTATAGAATCCAATTGACCTATAGAACCCAATTAGACCTATAGAATTAAATTGAAATTGTAGGCTTATAGGACAAAATATGCTAATAACCCCCCCTTGCTAATAAAAGCCCCCTATACTATCGGTAATTATTTGATACTATAGGGGGTTAAATTTATATATAATATATTATATCTATATTTCTTTATATCTACATTTATTTATATTAATATTTTTTATATCAATATTACAATTCATATTAATATAAATTAACTCGTATCTCGTTCTATATATTACCGAATTTCTTTTAATGTATAGTTACGACTGCCAAGCCCTAATTCTTCTGCGTGGCTAAGAGCGGCTTCCCAATCAGTGTCCGGCGCAATGTCTTTAAAATGATCATGACTATGCTGTGTTTTTTCTGCTAGCATACTACCTGGCATAACTGGTTGTGCATTGATTTTATCTGCACAAGCCTGGTCGAGAGCTACTAAGTCTTTTGATGCAAACATGCCCACATCAGGTACAATTGGCACATCATTTTCGCTATGACAATCACAATATGGTGAAATATCTACAGCCAAACTAATATGGAAGGATGGACGATTTCTAACTACAGCCGCTGTATATTCAGCCATTTTTTCACTAAGAACCGTATTAGCTTCATCCCACATTGGTGAAATAGCATCTACTGGACAAACGCCTACACAGCGTCCGCAGCCTACACATTTTTCTTCTGTAATAAAGGATTTGCCATTCGTCACATGTACCGCATCATGAGCGCAATATTGTTCGCATTTATGGCAGCCCACACAAATCTCTTGCTGTACAAATGGCTTGCCTGCACTATGCTGTTCCATTTTACCAGCTCTAGAGCCACCACCCATACCTAGATTCTTAATAGCTCCGCCAAAACCGGCTGATTCATGTCCTTTAAAATGTGTTAAAGAAATAACAATATCCGCATCCATCAAAGCGCGTCCAATTTTAGCTTCCTTCACATGTTTTCCATCAGGTAGAGGCACCAAGGTTTCATCAAGGCCTTTTAGCCCATCTGCAATAATAATATGAGCCCCTGTATTATACGGATTGAAGCCATTTTGATATGCTAACTCTATATGGTCAAGTGCATTCTTACGGCCCCCTACATATAAAGTATTACAATCTGTTAAAAATGGCTTACCCCCTAAGTCCTTAATGACCTCTACTAATCGAGCTACATATTGGGGTCTTAAGAAAGCTAAATTGCCAGGCTCACCAAAATGCATTTTAATGGCTACATACTTGTTTTCAAAATCAATGTCGCCAATCCCTGCCTTATTAATCAACCGTTCAAACTTATCAGGCAAACTCTCACCAATTCGCGTCCGCATAGACGTAAAAAATACCTCTGACATACCTATGTCACTCCTTTTCATTATAACTAATAGCTACCCAATTGCCATTACTTACAAAACACACATACTATGTATATGTTTATTATATCAAGACAAAAACAACTCTGCCATATACTATCGAACAAAAATCCCTATACCCAATCACCTTCCCTCTTGTCTCCCTAGTTCCGCTCCTCATAAAATATTACTCAACCGTACAACATATCTATAAAACGAAAATAGTTCCTACCAGAAATACCATTCGAGCTTGTCTCGAGGTTTTCGGTAGGAACTATTTTCGTTTCCCCATCACGGTTGAATAAAATTTTTATCTATATGCTACGCGTTCTGGCTGCATATCATGAAAGTGCATTCGTTCTTTAGCAACGGCTTCCCATTCGGTGCCAGCTTTACCATAATTAGCATATGGATCTATGGCTAAGCCGCCACGAGGAGTAAATTTTCCCCATACTTCAATGTATTTAGGGTCCATTAAAGCAATTAAATCTTTCATAATAATATTCACACAGTCTTCGTGGAAATCACCATGATTTCTAAAGCTAAATAAATATAATTTTAAAGATTTACTTTCTACCAAGCGCTCATCAGGCACATAGGAAATATAAATCGTCGCAAAATCAGGCTGTCCCGTCATAGGGCAGAGACTGGTAAATTCAGGGCAATTGAATTTAACAAAATAATCATTACCTGGATGCTTATTCACAAAGGACTCTAAAATCTCTGGCGCATAGTCCGTTGGATACTGAGTCTGTGCACTACCTAATCCATGTACACCTTGAAGTTCTTCTTTAGTTCTACCACTTGCCATTGCTTACCTCCTTGGTGTATCTACACCACGCATCATCGCTGCCATATCATTTAAACTTACATCACTATGTAAACCATCATCATTAGCTTTCGTAACGCTCTGCGCTTCATTATTCTGCATAGCAGTAGCGGTCCGCCCCTGTGCTGGAGTTCTATTTAAACCCATAACACGTTCTAAAGCATTCACAAGGAAAAAGCTAACTAAAGCGGAAATACTTTGTCCAAAAAGTAATGAACTAACCAATAATTCATACGGTACATTGAGCATAGGCGATAACCACAAAGGCACTACCAAGCTTGGTACTAAAGCGATAAAAGGTATCACAATCCAATTACCAAAGCCTAAGCGCTTGCCTAACACAATGCCACCAGTCGTTACTAAACCTACAATACAGCCACCAATAGCATCAATAGGACCTAAGCCGCCCATAATAAAATTACTGATTAAATTAGCAAGTCCAAATACAATCACTGTAAACGGAAATAATGCCGCTAATCCATAAAGCGCTGTAGCAATGCGAATCTGATATTGCCCAAAAGCAAAGCCCTGAGTAAATAACATAACTACGATATAAATTGCTAAACAAAGACCTCCAAGGGTCATTTTTTTTGTGGTACTCCAAGTAGCCACGGAACTCATCATCTTCATATTACATTCTCCTTAGTTTTATTTAAAGACAGGATGGTTACGAACTGTCTTGTGCCCCTATTTAGGACACAATAACAACAGGCGATACCAAAGTATCGCCTGTTTATTACAGTAGTTTTATCTTATCACTAAGACCTACTACTCGTCAAATATGAGCTTATATTAACCCTTACAATAGTAAACTAACAAATCGTACTAAGTAATACTTGTATTAATTTACTATATCAATCCCCTACCAACAGGAGCGAATCTTATTTAAATTCTTCGCAAAGTTGGTCAAATAATTCTTGTGATGGCTTTGCCACTTCATGAATCAATGCACGAGGATGTGGACCACCATTAGCTGCTGCCATGGCTTTTTCAAAGCTTGGTTTTTCAGTGTTTTGATAAATCAAGCCAGTTACAAGACCATCATACTCACCAAGCACTTTAAGCGCTTGTGCACGATCATGAACATCATAGCCTTCTACTTTGCTCAAAGAAGTTAAGTTTTCTTTGAAGTAGTCATAGCCATTACGCTTATTGTAAGTTACACAAGGACTAAATACATTGATGAAGGAGAACCCTTCATGTTGCATACCTTGTTTAATCAACTCAACAAGTTCAGCACGATTTGTCATATAGCCTTGTGCTACAAAAGTCGCACCAGAAGCAATGGCTGTTTCACAAATTGGTAATGGAGATTCAAAAGAACCATGTGGTGATGTTTTAGTTACAAAACCTACATCAGACCGTGGAGAAGTTTGGCCTTTAGTTAAACCATATACATGGTTATCCATTACTACATAAGTAATATTAACATTGCGTTTGAAGGCGTGAATTGTGTGCCCCATACCAATAGCGTAGGCATCACCGTC
Organism: uncultured Veillonella sp.; assembly: GCF_937981445.1. Lineage (GTDB taxonomy): Bacteria > Bacillota > Negativicutes > Veillonellales > Veillonellaceae > Veillonella_A. The sequence continues at coordinate 18,517 of NZ_CALJON010000011.1, forward strand.
ACCACCGCAAACTACAACATTTAAATCTTCATTAGCAAGCTTTACCCCTTGTGCATAAGGAAGTGCACGACCATGTGTTGTATGCGCACCATATGCATAGAAATAACCACCGATACGGCTAGAACAACCGATACCGGAAATTACTGCCAAATTATCTGGAGTAATGCCAAGAGCTACTACTGCATCAGTAATAGCAGCCTGTACGCCATAGTGGCCACAACCAGGGCACCAATTTGGACGAATATCATTTCTAAAATCAGCTACTGTTGCCATATTATAAAACCTCCTTAATTGCTTTTTTTACATATGTTGCTGTAAATGGTGTACCATCATATTTCAAGCAACTATGGAGCTTAGTCTTATCTGGCATATGAATTTTAAATAAATCAGCTAATTGAGCTGTCGCATTTTGTTCACAAATAACAACATGTTTAGCTTTTTCATAGAATGGCAATAATTCCTTAGTTGGGAATGGCTTAATCAAGCGAAGATGTAAATGATTTACTTTAACGCCTTCTGCTTCAAGTTCAGCCGTTGCTTCTTCAATAGCACCACGGCTAGAAGCAATACCAATAACAAGAACATCACATTCATCATGTTTTGCATTATTTAAGAATGGATCATATACTTTAGTAACGCCTTCTAATTTACGTAAACGTTTATCAGTTTGGCTCACATGCATAGCTGGTGATTCAGCTGGTTTACCTTCTTCATTATGTTCAAGACCAGTGGATAAGAACATGCCATTTTTCATGCCAGGAATTGTACGAGGTGAAATACCATCTTCTACAAGTTCAAAGCGTTTGAAATAGTGAGGTCGTTCTAATGGAGTTAAATCCTCTTCCTTCATCAATTTACCACGTTTAATTGGTACGCGATTCATATCGAAGGCAGGTACAGATTGTTTATTTAAGCCCTGTTGTAAATCAGGCATGAAAATAACTGGGCATTGGAACTCTTCTGCTAAGTTAAAGGCATGTTGTATTTCGTAGAAACATTCTTCAATACTCGTTGGAGAAATAACGATATTGGCATAATCACCATGAGCATTATGGCAAGCAGCATTAATATCAGATGTTTCAACTTTAGTCGCCATACCAGTGGATGGACCAGAACGTTGAACGTCAATAACCACCATTGGTAGTTCTGCCATTGACGCCATAGATAAGGATTCGGCCATAAGACTTAAACCTGGACCAGATGTACATGTAAAACCACGAACACCTGCATACACACCACCCATAGCAGTCATACAAGCAGCGATTTCGTCTTCCGTTTGAACAATCGTAGAACCTACTTTGTCCATTTTCTTAATCATGTATTCCATAACTTCAGACGCTGGCGTAATTGGATAGGAAGCCATGAATTTGGAACCTGCTGCAATAGCACCTAACGCGATAGCTTCATTACCAAGTAAGAACATTTGATTTTTCTTTTCTGGTATAGGAAGGGTTTCAATTTCATTATCCCCACGATGATTAGCAATGAATGCATAGCCATCTTCAAAGGCTTGTAAGTTTTTGTCAATTACGTCTTGAGATTTTTTAGCAAAACGAGCTTCGATAGCAGTTTTAAATGGCGCTTTATCAAAGCCTAGGAGTGCTACAGACATACCTAAGGCAACAATATTACGCATCAATAAAGAGCCTTGTTTCATAGCAGCTTCTGTAATCGGCACGGCTAAACAAGTAATTGGTGCACCTTCATATTTTGAGAAATCAGGTTCTACTTTGCTATCGCAAATAATGTAGCCCCCTTCGCGAACTTCTTCACCATGTTTATCAACAGTTTCTTGGTCTAATGCTACTAAGAAGTCAATGTTTTCGCCTACTGTCATAATTGGATCTAAGGCAATGCGCAAAGCAAATGTAGTATGTCCACCCTTAATACGAGATGCAAAAAGTCGTTGACTATACAACGAATAGCCTTCTTTGGCTAAAATCGTGGCCATAATTTCGCCGCAGCTTTCAATACCTTCGCCCTGTTGGCCACCCATTTTCCAGATAAAATCTTTACGTTGTTGCAAAAGATTCACCCTCCTTAGGATTTTAATACATAAATACGCTCTTAAAACTATACTATCTCTTAACTTATTCTTATTTTAACATCTTTATGCAAAATCAGCAAACGAATATGCGTAAATGAAATGCATATTTTTCATTATTAACCGTACTTGTATGGTCTTGAGAATTCATTTCTATAGTGTATATAATTTAGTCTCTTTTCACGTGTTTTTCACAACTAAAAAAAGTGAAACAATATGCAAAATTAAAGCATATTATTTCACTTCTTTATATTAAATCTATTTACTTTTTTACTCATTAGCACCCATTATATGACGACACTGGGCAACCACTTCAGCCATTCGCTGGTCTGTAAAAAATATTTCTTCTAAGAATAGTCCTTGCGGTGGTGCTGTTTTTCCAATGGAACGACGATCTTTTTGATCCAGTAAAGCCCCAATCTGATGTGGCTCAATTTTACCTAATCCCACATCCACTAAGAGTCCTGCAATATTACGAACCATATGGTATAAAAAGCCATCTCCAATTACATGCAATTTAATCATATGCCCTTCTACTATGGGCGTTACAGCATAAATTGTCTTTATAGGATTCGCTGGTGTCGAATTCGTTCCTTGCAAAGTTGTAAAATCGTGAGTTCCTTCTAATTCCTTCGCCCCAAGTCGCATGAGACTAAGAGATAAGGGCTTTTTGACATGCCAATGGTATCTCATGTGAAGTGGATCCTCTAACGGATGATTGCGAATTATATATACATATTCCTTTCCCACAATATTCCAACGTGGCTTCCAATCCAAGGGAATTTCTTCAGCCCCTGTAACTACAATATAGGGCGGTAAGTGGGCAATCAAAGCACGTAATAAATTCTCCACAGGAATGCGGCCCGATGTAGTAAAAGTAACCACTTGAAAGCGCGCATGCACCCCTGCATCGGTACGAGAAGCACCATAAATCAGGATAGGCTCATTGCACACTTTGCTAAGTGCTTCCTCTAAATACGCTTGCACTGTAGGGCCATTAGCTTGCCGTTGGTAGCCACTCAGTGTGGTGCCATCATAGGCTACAATGAGTCGAATATTTCGTTTCATCTCTGCTGCAGGCCTCCTTATATATCAAAACAATCGCAAAGCCAATAACACAATAGTTACTAGCACAACTAAAGACAGACCTATATAATCATAAGATGTAATGACTAATTCCTTCATGCGCGTGCGATTTTCACCGCCGCGATAACAACGCGCCTCCATGGCGATGGCTAATTCATCAGCGCGACGGAATGCACTAATAAAGAGTGGTACCAATAAGGGAATCATATTCTTCGCCCGTTTTACAATGCTACCGGTAGTAAAATCTGCCCCACGAGACTCCTGCGCCTTCATAATTCGATCGGTTTCTTCCAATAAGGTAGGAATAAAGCGCAACGCAATGGTCATCATCATAGCCAATTCATGGGCTGGCACGCCTACACGACGAAACGGATTTAGCAAGTATTCAATACCATCAGTTAAACGAATCGGCGAGGTAGTATACGTCAATAGCGAAGAAAACATAATAAGGAACACTAAGCGCGCTGCCATAAAGCTCCCCATGCGAACCCCTTCCTCTGATATGGATATAAAACTATACTGCCAAAGTACCTGCCCTGGGGTCGTAAATACATGAATTAATAAGGTAAATACAATGATGACCCACAATGGTTTTATAGAGGTCCAAATAACGCGCCATGGCAAACGGGAAAAATGAAATGCCATAAATGTAAAAGCAGCCACCACAGCATAAGCAAGAATTGAGTCAGCTAAGAAAATGGCAATCATAAAAATAATAGTGCTAATTATTTTAGCTCTTGGGTCCATACGGTGCAAAAAGGAATCGCCCGGAAAATATTGCCCAATAGTAATATTAGTTAACATGAGCTACCTCCTCGCTATTCAAGGAGCGATTAATCTCAGTTACGGCCTCATCTACAGAACGCACCCCTACATCAACAGCTAAGCCACGATTACGTAAGTAATACATCAAATCTACTACTGGTGGCACATCCACGCCCGTATCCTGTAAGGTTTGACGATCATGAGAGAAAATCTCCAAAGGCTTACCATCTAGTTTTATATGTCCATCATCTATAACAATCAGGCGATTGGCCATGCGAGAAATATCTTCCATATTATGAGATACTAAAATAACAGTAACCCCTTTTTTCTGATGTAACTCTATAATGCGATTAAAAATTTCATCACGGCCAAATGGATCAAGCCCAGCTGATGGTTCGTCTAAAATTAAATAATCTGGATTTAATGCCACCACACCAGCAATAGCAACACGGCGCATTTGCCCTCCAGAAAGCTGAAATGGCGAGCGAGTTGCATACGTGTCATAATCGAGCCCCACAAACTCCATAGCATCTCGTACGCGCTTATCAATGTCCTCTTCACTGAGGCCTAAATTACGTGGCCCAAAGGCAATATCTTGAGCGATAGTTTCTTCAAATAGTTGATGCTCTGGATATTGGAATACCATGCCCACTTTATGACGCATTGTTTTTGCCTCTTCAGTTTTATCACTTAGGTCTACCCCATTTACAGTCACCGTGCCCTTGGTAGGATGTAATAAGCCATTTAAATGTTGAACTAACGTAGACTTACCTGACCCTGTATGGCCTATAATACCAACAAAGTCGCCTTCATTAATGGTAATAGATATATTTTTTAGCGCTTCTTTACGATAAGGTGTATGCTCGCCATATATATATGTAACATTCTCTAATACTATTGGCATAATTGATCTCCCAACTCTTTCTCTGTAATGATGCCCTCGCCAATGGCTTGACCTGCGGCTCTTAATTTAGTAGCTACTTCGGCTGCTACTGGCACATCAAGACCTAAATCCTTTAACATTTGTACTTGAGAAAAAATATGACGCGGTGTGCCATCATCGATAAGCTTGCCATTTTTCATCACAATAACTCGATCTGAGGTAACAGCTTCTTCCATAAAATGCGTAATATATACTATGGTAATGCCCTCTTCTTTGTTGAGACGATGCACTGTTTCTAACACTTCACGACGCCCTGTAGGGTCTAGCATTGCCGTTGGTTCATCTAGCACAATGCAGTCTGGCTTCATAGCAAGAACGCCCGCAATAGCGATGCGTTGCTTTTGACCTCCCGACAAAAGTCCTGGAGAATGCAGTGCATATTCGGTCATATTTACACTGGCCAAAGCTTCATCTACATGCCGACGTATTTCCTTCGGCTCCACACCCAAGTTTTCAGGCCCAAAAGCCACATCTTCTTCTACTACAGCGGCTACAATTTGATTGTCAGGATTTTGAAATACCATGCCCACATGTTGACGAATAGTCCACAAGTTCTCTTCATCTTTAGTATTTAATCCCCTTACAAGCACCTCCCCTTCAGTAGGTGTTAGTAATACATTAAAATGTTTTGCTATAGTACTTTTGCCACTCCCATTAGTGCCAATAATACTTACAAACTCGCCTTTTTTTATACTAAGGCTCACATCATCAAGGGCCTTCACCACATTCCCAGTCTCATCCGTATAGGTATGGCTCATGTGATTAGTTTCTATCATAATATCTTGAGTGTCCATGTTAACCTCTTTTGAAAATACAAATCGTATTAATAACAAAGTATAACCTTATGTGTCGTCTTTGTTCATAAACTTTGTAGTATATTACATTCTCTTTAGTATATTACATTCTCTTTGATAATATAAAAATATACATAATTCGTCAACCCAACGGATTTTAATGGTTAATAAATATTAGTAGATCACATTCGACACTTTTTCGTCGATTACATTCGATTCCAATAGTTTCTATGAATTTATCTTGTTTTATCCAAGCCCGACTAGGGTACAACACATTAGATTGCCAATTATATATATTTTCTTTTAACTCACTTTGTAACTTTCATGGGGATTACAAGGTTTATAACAACAAAAAGCGGTGTTGCTAACAAAAGTTGCAACACCGTCTTCCATGTTATTATACTAGCTCGATAATTGCTAATGGAGCTGCATCACCTTTACGAAGGCTAGTTTTAATTACACGAGTGTAACCGCCCTGACGATCAGCATATTTTGGAGCAATTTCATCAAACAATTTCTTAACTACATCTTCATCCATAAGATAGGAAAGAACTTGACGACGAGCATGAAGATCACCACGTTTAGCAAGAGTGATCATTTGATCTGCTAAACCACGTAATTCTTTAGCTTTCGCTTCAGTTGTTTCGATACGATCATATTGGAAGAAAGATGTTAACATACCGCGGAATAACGCTTTGCGAGCAGAGCTGTCACGGCCTAATTTTCTATACATTAGTCATCCTCCTTATTCGCCTTTTTTCTTTAGAGTAAAATTACCTGAAGGATGATTTTGAAGTTTTTCTTCAATCTCTTCAATGGACTTTTTACCTAAGTTGCGAACCTTGCCTAAATCTTCAACTGTTTTATCTAGGAGATCCGCAATTGTGTTTATACCAGCACGTTTTAAGCAGTTGTATGCACGAACGGATAATTCCAAATCATCGATAGGAATCTTGGCTGGGCCATCTTCTGGACCACCGTTTTCATCTGGAATTTCTACTGCAGTTTCATCTTCTACAGGAATGAATTCCTCTGCTGCATGTGCTAATTTTGTGAAGTTTTTAAGATAGCCAATCATAATATTGGCAGATCGTGCTACTGCTTCAGCAGCTGTAATGGAACCATTGGTAACAACTTCAAGAGTTAATTTATCAAAGTCCATTTCATTGCCTACGCGCACATCACTTACTTCATATTTTGCTCGAAGAATTGGAGAGAAAATAGAATCGATTGGAATACGACCAATCACATCATCTTCCTTTTTATTCTTCGTGGACGGCACATATCCTTTACCACGTTCAATGCGCACATCCATTACTAGATGAGCTACCTCATCCATAGTAGCAATTACGAGGTCAGGATTTAAAATTTCTACGTCTGGTGGGAAGTTTCTTCCAAATTCACCAGCTGTTAAAACGCCTTCCTTCTGAATATCTACACGAATATCCATTGGCAACTGTGCCTCGCTGTCAACGCGTAGGCATAGTTGTTTGAGGTTAAGAATAATATCTGTAACATCCTCACGAATACCAGGAATAGTAGAAAATTCATGAAGTACTCCATCAATTTTGATAGAAGTAATGGCCGCCCCATCTAAAGACGAAAGCAGAATTCGACGCAAGCTATTACCGAGAGTGATCCCATAGCCACGATCTAATGGCTCACATACGAATTTGCCATAACGACCGTCATCGCGTACTTCAACTTTCTCGATTTTTAATTTCTTTTCTTCGCTCATCAGGACTATCCTCCTCTTAAACACGCCTTGCATCTATAGTATATCATAGCCACCGCCAATGCGGTCGCATAAAACTATAAATTATACGCGACGGCGTTTTGGAGGACGGCAACCGTTATGAGGAATTGGAGTAACGTCTTTGATGCTGTTAACTTCAAGACCTGCTGCTTGCAATGCACGGATAGCAGCTTCACGACCAGATCCTGGACCTTTAACGAAAACTTCTACCTGACGCAAGCCATGTTCCATAGCAGCTTTTGCAGCTTGTTCTGCTGCCATTTGAGCTGCGAATGGAGTGCTCTTACGGGAGCCACGGAAGCCTAAACCACCAGCGGATGCCCAAGAAAGAGCATTACCATTTGTATCGGTAATTGTAACGATAGTGTTATTGAATGTGGAACGGATATGAGCCGCACCAGATTCAACGTGTTTCTTTTCTTTTCTTTTTCTAGATACTACCTTTTTAGCCACGCTTTATCCCTCCTTTATTATTTCTTTTTCCCAGCGATTGCTTTTCTAGGACCCTTACGAGTACGGGCATTCGTCTTAGTGCGTTGACCGCGCAAAGGCAATCCTGCACGATGACGTTTTCCGCGATAGGAGTTGATTTCAATTAAGCGCTTAATGTTAAGAGCTTCTTCACGACGAAGATCGCCTTCAACCTTGTACTCATCATCAAGAAGAGCACGGATTTTCGCAACTTCATCTTCTGTAAGGTCACGAACACGAGTATCAGGATTAATACCAGTTTTTGCCAAAATTTCTTTGGACAAAGTAAGTCCGATACCATAAATATAAGTCAAACCAATTTCCACACGTTTGTCACGTGGTAAATCTACACCGGCTATACGTGCCATCTATTCAGCCACCTCCTATCAATTAACCTTGTTTTTGTTTATGTTTTGGGTTTTCGCAAATTACCATTACACGGCCTTTACGTTTAATGATTTTGCATTTTTCGCATATCTTTTTAACTGATGGTTTAACCTTCATAAGTACCTCCTTTGAGTCGCAACCACTTATTTAAAGCGGTAGGTAATGCGACCACGATTTAAGTCATATGGTGTCAGTTCCATAGTAACTTTATCACCGGGAAGGATACGAATAAAATTCATACGCATTTTACCTGACACATGGGCAAGTACCACATGGCCATTTTCCAATTCAACTTGGAACATGGCGTTTGGTAATGCCTCTACGACCGTACCTTCCACTTCAATAACGTCTTCTTTTGACATATCATTTCCTCCGGTTACTTGGTTATTTAATCAACCTGGGCTCATCACGCATGGTCAAAATTTCAGGGCCATTTTCTGTTACGACCACTGTATGTTCAAAATGAGCTGCCGGCTTACCATCACGAGTAACCGCCGTCCAATCATCATCCAGAACTTCTACTTCATACGTGCCCATAGTAATCATAGGCTCAATACAAAGTACCATTCCCGGCTTTAATATAGGTCCATGACCAGCCGGGCCATAGTTTGGAATTTGTGGATCTTCATGCATTTCACGACCAAGGCCATGACCTACAAAATCTCGCACAACACCAAATCCAAATTTTTCACAGTACGTCTGAACAGCATGAGAAATATCTCCCACTCTGTTGCCGACAACCGCTTGCTCAATTCCTTTGAACAAACTTTCTTCTGTTACCTTTAGAAGTTTGTGCACCTGTGGTTTCACATGTCCAATAGGAATGGTTACACAGGAATCACCATGATATCCATTAACGGACGAAACAAGGTCGATGCTAATCACATCGCCATGTTTTAATTTCCGTTTTGCATGAGGAATACCATGAACGACTTCATCATTAATAGAAGCACAAATTGTTGCAGGATACCCATAGTAACCTTTGCAGCTTGGTTCACCACCATGGCTGCGAATATATTCTTCGGCAAACTGATCTAACTCCAAGGTTGAAACCCCTGGTTTCGCTACTGCAATTAGCTGTGTCAATGTATCAGCAGTTAGTTTACATGCCTGACGGATATACTCAATTTCATTGGGCGATTTAAGAATAATCATGGATTATTTCTCCAACGCTTTAATGATATCTGCAAATACTGCATCCACATCCTGTAATCCGTTGATTTCTACATATAAACCACTATTACGATAGTAGTCAATTAAAGGTTTTGTAGATTCGTCGTATACAGCAAGACGTTTCTGTACTGTTTCCGGTTTATCATCGTCACGATTTTCAAGACGTGCACGTTCGCTGATGCGCTTAACAAGTTCTTCTGAAGGAACATTTAAGTTTACAACAGCATCTAGAACAATTCCCAATTCCTTTAAAATAGCATCTAAAGATACTGCCTGAGCTGTAGTACGAGGGAAACCATCAAGGATAAAACCTTTTTTGCAATCATCTTTAGCAAGACGTTCGCGAACGATTCCCACCGTCACACTATCCGGAACTAATTGACCAGCATCCATGTATTTCTTAGCCTCAAGCCCAAGAGGGGTACATTCCTTTACTGCTGCGCGGAACATATCACCGGTTGAAATCTGAGGAATACCATATTTATCAATTAAACGAACTGCCTGTGTGCCTTTACCAGCACCTGGAGGTCCCATTAACAAAATATACATAGCAAATTTCCTCCTATTTAACAAAACCTTTATAATGTCTAGTTATTGCTAATGACTCAACCTGCTGCATTGTATCTAATGCAACCCCTACTACGATAAGAAGAGCTGTACCACCGAAGTATACGCCTTCAATACCGGTAATCCCGCCAATAAAGTTTGGCAAGATAGCTACTAATGCTAAGAATAAAGCACCAGCAAATGTAATACGAGTCATTACTCGATCTACGTAGTCTGCAGTAGGTTTACCTGGGCGAATGCCTGGGATAAATCCACCGTATTTTTTCATATTATCTGCCATATCCGTAATGTTTATTGAGATAGCTGTATAGAAGTAAGTAAAAATAAAAATCAATACAGCGTATAAAACAGTCTGCAATGGCGTTCCCCATGTAAAATAGTTAGCCAGTGTTCTCACCCAGTCAACCTGCACAAACTGAGCTAATGTCACAGGAAACATCAAAACGGATGACGCAAAGATAATTGGAATCACACCTGCCTGGTTGACCTTAAGAGGAAGGAAGGTAGAGTGGCCACCGTACATTTTACGACCTACTACGCGTTTAGCATATTGAATCGGAATACGACGTTGACCTTGAGTTACCGCAATTACAAATACAACCATTGCAATTGCGATGAGGGCAAATAAGATTGCCTGGAAGATATTGATAGTCCCTACTTCAAGATATTGATAAATAGTGCTGAATCCAGATGGGAAACGAGCCACGATACCAGCGAAGATGATTAGGGAAATACCATTGCCTATACCATAGGCAGTAATCTGTTCACCAATCCACATAAGTAAACAAGTACCTGCTGTAAGAATGATGGAGATTACGATAACAGACAACATGCTGTTGTCAATTAATGCATTGTTAGCACGTAGGGCATAGGACATACCAAAGGCTTGTACAAAGCCTAAGATAACTGTACCATACCGAGTTACTTTAGCGATTTTCTTACGTCCATCTTCGCCTTCTTTACTCCATGCTTCAAGGGTCGGAATAACAGCTGTTAAAAGCTGCATAATAATCGACGCATTGATATAAGGAGTAATACTCATTGCAAAGATAGAAAATTTACTTAACGCACCGCCGGCAAAGAGGTCAAGAAGACCAAATAAGCCGCCAGCTGTAAACAAGCTTTCGATAACAGAGGCATCTACGCCAGGCACCGGAATATGAACGCCTGCCCTAAACACAATAAACATGAGAAGCGTATAGGCTACTTTATTACGGAGCTCTGTTATTTTAAAGATGTTCGAGAGGCCTTCTAGCACCCTAGATCACCTCTACTTTTCCGCCTGCCGCTACAATTTTTTCTTCTGCAGTTTTTGTAAAACCATTAGCAATAACAGTTAATTTCTTTTCTAAAGTGCCATTGCCTAGAATGCGGATACCGTCACGAACGTTTTTCAAAATGCCAGCTTCAATTAAGGATACTGGATCTACGGTTGCACCATCTTCAAAACGATTTAATTGAGAAATGTTAACTTCCGCATATTCTTTAGCGAATACAGAGTTGTTGAAACCGCGTTTTGGTAAACGACGATAAAGAGGCATTTGGCCCCCTTCGAAACCTGTGCGAACACCGCCGCCGCTACGGGAATTTTGACCTTTTTGACCGCGACCAGAAGTCTTGCCAAGGCCAGAGCCTAAACCACGACCACGACGAGTGCGAGCCTTTTTAGAACCTGCTGCTGGAGCTAATTCATGAAGTTTCATTCAGTGCACCTCCTTATCTTTATTATAATTCTTCTACAGTAACTAAATGTCTAACTTTGTGAAGCATACCTTGGATTTGAGGTGTCACTTCTTTAACTACTTGAGAGTTAGTTTTTTTCAAGCCTAAAGCTTTTACAGTTGCACGCTGATCTTCAGGGCGACCGATTAAGCTTCTGGACAATGTAATTTTTACTTGTGCCATTACTGTCAATCCCCCTTATTAACCATAAATTTCAGCTACAGTTTTGCCGCGAAGAGCTGCAACGTCTTCAGCGCGTTTTAGCTGAGATAAACCTTCTAATGTTGCGCGAACCATGTTGTTAGGGTTGGAAGAACCAAGGGATTTCGTAAGGATGTTACGAACACCAACTAGTTCTAATACGGCACGCACAGGACCACCTGCGATAACCCCAGTACCTTCAGCAGCTGGTTTTAAGAATACGCTGCCTGCACCGAAACGACCTGTTACAGTGTGAGGGATTGTACCGTTTTTAATAACAACATGAATTAAGTTTTTCTTAGCATCATCAATGCCTTTGCGAATAGCTTCTGGCACTTCAGCCGCTTTACCTAAACCAACGCCTACATAGCCGTTGCCATCACCAACAACTACAAGTGCGCTGAAGGAAAAACGACGACCGCCTTTTACTACTTTGGCTACGCGGTTGATGAATACTACTCTTTCTTTAAGATCAAGACTGGTGTAGTCAATTCTCGCCATGTCTAAAGTTCCTCCTTCTTAGAATTTCAAGCCTGCTTCACGAGCGCCTTCTGCAAGAGAAGCTACGCGACCATGATAGATATAACCACCGCGGTCAAATACTACAGTTTCGATGCCTTTTGCAAGAGCACGTTTAGCAACAAGTTCACCAACTGCTTTAGCAGCGGCTTTGTTACCACCATAGTTTAAGTTTAATTCTTCATCTAAAGAGCTAGCAGCAACTAAAGTTGTACCAGCTACATCATCAATAACTTGAGCGTAAATATTGCTTAAGCTACGGAAAACGTTCAAACGTGGACATTGCGCTGTACCAGAAATGTGGCGGCGAAGACGAAGATGACGTTTTGCACGAGCAATATTTCTATTGGATTTACGAGCCAAGATGTTCACTCCTTTCTATGATCTACTGATATTATTTACCTTTAGCGCCAGCTTTACCTGCTTTACGACGAACAACTTCGCCTTCGTAACGAATACCTTTACCTTTGTAAGGTTCTGGTTTTCTCCATTTACGGATATCAGCAGCTACAGCACCTACGACTTCTTTGTCAGCACCGCTAACAACGATTTTGTTAGGAGCTGGAACGTCGATGGTAATACCAGCAGGAGCTTCCATTTCAACTGGGTGGGAGAAGCCAAGAGTAAGAGCTAATTTGTTACCTTGTTTTGCTGCTCTGTAACCAACACCATTGATTTCTAATGTTTTGCTAAAGCCTTCTGCAACGCCTGTTACCATATTAGCAACAAGAGCTCGAGTGAGGCCATGTAAAGAACGATGCGCTTTATCATCGCTCGGACGAGCTACTGTGATTACGTTACCTTCCACAGTAATATTCATATCCGGATGCAATTCACGAGATAATTCGCCTTTTGGACCTTTTACAGTCATTACGTGATCTGCGTAATTAACTGTAACGCCAGCAGGGATCTCGATAGGCATTCTACCGATACGTGACATTATTTCTACCTCCTATTGCCTGATTACCATACATATGCAAGTACTTCGCCACCAAGACCTTCTTTACGAGCTTGTTTGTCGCTCATAACGCCTTTAGATGTAGAAATAACTGCAATACCTAAACCACCAAGTACGCGAGGAAGTTCTTCTTTCTTCGCATAAACACGTAAGCCTGGTTTAGAAATACGTTTAATTCCAGTAATTACTTTTTCATTATTGGAACCATATTTTAACGTTACTTTTAGTACGTTGTATTTACCATTTTCAACAGTTTCAACGCTCTTAATAAATCCTTCTTCTTTAAGGATTTCTAGAACGGCAGCCTTCGTACGGGAAACAGGAATTTCTACTGTTTCATGAAGAGCAGCATTTGCATTACGGATGCGTGTAAGCATATCCGCAATCGGATCGGTCATTACCATATTCTAAAAACCTCCTTCCGCAATCCAATTACCAACTGGCTTTTTTAACGCCAGGAATTTGTCCCTTATAAGCTAATTCACGGAACGCAATACGGCTAATGCCGAATTTACGCATATAACCATGAGGACGTCCAGTTAAGTTACAACGATTGTGTAAACGAGTTGGGGACGCATTAGCAGGCAACTGAGACAATGCTTCATAGTCGCCAGCAGCTTTTAAAGCTTCACGCTTAGCCGCATATTTAGCAACTAATTTTGCACGTTTCTTTTCGCGTTCAAGCATAGATTTTTTAGCCATCTATAGTTCCTCCTACTTATTTTTCAAACGGCATACCACAAAGTGCCAATAATTCACGAGCTTCTTCATCAGTTTTAGCGCTAGTAACTACGATGATATCCATACCAGTTACACGTTCTACCTGATCATATTCGATTTCAGGGAAGATGAGCTGTTCTTTAAGACCCAATGCATAGTTACCACGGCCATCAAAAGCCTTAGCACTTACGCCGCGGAAGTCACGTACACGTGGCAAAGCTACGTTGATTAGTTTGTCTAAGAATTCATACATTCGTTGGCCGCGAAGAGTTACTTTTGTACCAAGGTTCATGCCTTCACGAACTTTGAAGTTAGCAATGGATTTCTTAGCTTTAGTAATAACTGGTTTTTGACCAGCAATGATTGTAAGGTCATTTACAGCGGATTCTAATGCTTTTGCATTACCTACTGCATCGCCTACACCAATATTGATAACGACTTTTTCAATTTTAGGAATTTCCATAACGTTTTTGTATTGGAATTTTTCCTGTAAAGCCTGACGAATTTCATTAGTATATTTATCGTTTAAACGAGCCATTAGTGGGGAGCCCTCCTTTCCTGATTATTTATCTAGTACTGCACCGCTCTTAACAGTGGCGCGTACATATTTACCATTTTGTTCTACTTTTTTAATGCGAGTAGGTTGTTTAGTTTCAGGATCGATAACCATTACATTAGAAACATGGATAGGAGCTTCTTTAGTAATGATGCCGCCTTGAGGGTTAGCCTGATTTGGTTTCGTATGACGTTTTACAAGGTTAACACCTTTAACGAACACACGAGATTTTTTAGGTTCAGTAGCGATAACTTCGCCTTGCTTGCCCTTATCTCGACCGGAGATAACAACAACAGTATCGCCTTTTTTCACTAGTAATTTAGTTTGGGACATCGTCGCGTTCCTCCTTCTTATAATACTTCTGGAGCAAGAGAGATAATCTTCATGAAATCTTTTTCACGAAGCTCACGTGCTACAGGTCCAAAAATACGAGTGCCACGTGGGCTCTTGTCATCTTTAATTACAACTGCTGCGTTTTCGTCGAAACGAATATAAGAACCATCTTGACGACGGATACCTTTTTTAGAACGAACAATTACGGCTTTAACTACGTCGCCTTTCTTGACAACGCCACCGGGTGATGCATCTTTTACAGAAGCAACGATTACGTCACCGATATTGCCGAATTTGCGGTAAGAACCACCCATAACCTGGATGCACATAATACGTTTTGCACCAGTGTTGTCGGCAACATTCAAAATTGTTTGTTGCTGGATCATCGTAATTCCTCCTTACATCACTTATTATTTTACTTTTTCTACGATTTCAACCAATCTCCAATGTTTATCTTTGGAAAGTGGACGAGTTTCAACAATCTTAACGATATCGCCGATTTGGCATTCATTATTTTCATCATGTGCCTTGAAGCGTTTGCTTGTTACCATCGGCTTATTATATAATGCGTGGGATACTTGGCGATCAACGGATACAACGATAGTTTTATCCATTTTGTTGCTCACTACTTTACCAACGCGGACTTTACGTACATTTCTTTCTTCTGCCACGACCATTAGCCTCCTTTTCAATCCAAACAAAATTTGTTATTATGCGTTTCCTTTAAGAGTAGCTTCACGCTGAATTGTTTTAATACGCGCGATAGTTTTCTTAACTTCACGAATACGCATTGGATTTTCTAATTGACCAGTTGCGAGCTGAAAACGGAGGTTAAACAACTCTTCTTTAAGGCCGGAAACTTTTTGTTCCATTTCGGCAGCGCTCATGTTACGGATGTCATTAACCTTCATTTACGTCACCACCCAATTCTTTACCCTTAACAACGAACTTAGTTTTGATTGGAAGCTTGTGGCCTGCCAATCGCATAGCTTCACGAGCTACTTCTTCAGATACGCCGTTCATTTCGAACATTACGCGACCTGGTTTAACTACTGCTACCCAGTATTCTGGAGACCCTTTACCGGAACCCATACGAGTACCAGCTGGTTTAGCTGTAATAGGTTTGTCTGGGAAAATTTTAATCCAAACTTGACCACCACGTTTGATATAACGTGTCATAGCAATACGAGCTGCTTCGATTTGACGATTTGTAATCCAAGATGGCTCTAATGCTACTAAACCGAATTCACCGTGAGAAACTGTGTTACCACGCATTGCACGACCTTTCATACGGCCGCGGAATTGTTTACGATGTTTTACGCGCTTTGGAATAAGCATTAGTTGTCACCTTCTTCCTTTTTGGTTTGTTTTACTTCAGGTAAAACTTCGCCTTTGTAGATCCATACTTTAATGCCGATGCAACCATAAGTTGTATGAGCTTCAGCAGTACCGTAGTCGATGTTAGCGCGAAGAGTGTGCAATGGAATACTACCTTCACGGTAAGATTCGCTACGAGCGATTTCAGCGCCGCCTAAACGACCGCTAACCATGATTTTGATACCTTTTGCACCTAGGCGCATTGTGCGACCTACAGCTTGTTTCATAGCACGACGGAAACCAATACGGCGTTCTAATTGACTAGCAATGTTTTCAGCCACTAATACGGAATCCATGTCAGCTTGTTTAATTTCTGCAATGTTAACGTCGATTTGTTTATCAGTGAAGCGTTTTAATGCTTTGCGGATATCTTCGATACCAGCACCGCCGCGACCGATAACCATACCAGGTTTTGCAGTGTGAATTGTTAATTTAATACGTTTATTAATACGCTCAATTTCAATGCGGGAAATACCAGCAATGAAAAGGGTTTTCTTCAAGAAGTTACGGATTAATACGTCTTCGTGAAGATTAGCAGCGTAATCTTTTTCAGCATACCATTTTGCGTCCCAATCTTTTACGATACCAACACGCAAACCATGGGGATTAACTTTCTGACCCACTATATTCCCTCCTTCTATTAAGCTCTTTCAGAAACTACTACTGTTACGTGGCTGGAGCGTTTCAAAATTTTGAAAGCCTGTCCACGGGAACGAGGATGAATGCGCTTCATTGTTGGACCTTGGTCTACAAAGATGCTGGACACATAAAGTTTGTCTACATTCATATCAAAATTGTTTTCTGCATTTGCGATTGCAGAGCGCAATACTTTTTCTACTACATCAGCGCCAACTTTCGGAGTGAACTTCAAGATGGCAAATGCTTCGCCGATATTCTTGCCACGAACGAGGTCAGCAACAATACGGATTTTACGAGGCGCGATGCGCACGTGTTTAGCGATTGCTTTTGCTTCCATTATCTAATTCCTCCTATATTACTTCTTACCGGTTGTTTTTTCGCTCTTAACATGACCTTTGAAAGTACGAGTTGGAGCAAATTCACCTAATTTATGACCTACCATATCCTCTGTAACGAATACAGGAACGTGTTTGCGACCATCATGAACAGCAATTGTATGGCCTACAAAAGTTGGGATAATAGTAGAGGCACGAGACCAGGTTTTTACAACTTTCTTATCATTTGTTTCATTTAAGGCATCAATTTTCTTCACAAGAGAAGCTGCGACGAAAGGGCCTTTTTTTATAGATCTGGACACTGTCTTATCTCCTTCCTGTTATCCTATTTTGTACGACGTTTAACGATTAAGCTGCTAGAAGCTTTTTTCTTGTCGCGAGTTTTAACACCATGTGCTGGTTTACCCCAAGGAGTAACTGGATGTTTACGACCAACTGGGGACTTACCTTCACCACCACCATGTGGATGGTCACAAGGGTTCATTACAACACCGCGGTTGCCTGGACGAACGCCCATCCAACGATGGCGACCAGCTTTACCGATTGTAATGTTTTCATGATCAATGTTACCTACAACACCTACTGTTGCACGGCAGTTGATATGAACACGACGAAGTTCACCGGAAGGTAAACGAAGTAATGCATAGGAACCTTCTTTAGCCATTAACTGTGCAGAAGTACCTGCGGAGCGAACGATTTGGCCGCCCTTACCAATTTTCATTTCAATATTGTGTACTTGAGTACCCAATGGAATGTTAAGTAATGGTAAGCAGTTACCTGGTTTAATATCAGATTCAGGACCACTGTATACAGTGTCGCCTACATTTAAGCCAACTGGAGCTATGATGTAGCGTTTTTCACCATCAGCATAGTTAAGAAGCGCGATACGAGCACTACGGTTAGGATCGTATTCGATTGTCGCTACTTTAGCTGGGATATTATCTTTAGTACGTTTGAAGTCAATAATACGGTATAAACGTTTATGACCGCCACCTTGATGACGAACTGTTTGTTTACCAGTATTATTACGACCACCTTTTTGAGAAATTTTAGCAATCAAAGACTTTTCAGGCTTGCTTGCAGTAATTTCTGTGAAGGCAGACGTAGTCATAAACCGACGACCAGCGGAGTACGGTTTGTATGATTTAATTGCCATTATGGGGCCTCCTTACTAGACTATCTTAAACACCTTCAAAGAATTCAATGGATTCGCCAGCCTTTAAAGTTACGATAGCTTTTTTGTAATCGCTACGTTTACCTTGATTGCGGCCCATGCGTTTTACTTTTCCAAGAACTCGAATGGTAGCAACTTTTTCTACCTTTACATTGAAGATTCTTTCTACAGCTTGACGGATCTGCACTTTATTAGCAGTCAAAGGCACACGGAATGTGTATTTGCCTTCTTCCATAAGAATTGTAGTTTTTTCTGTAATAATCGGACGAATAAGAACATCGCGTAATTCCATTATGCGAGCACCTCCTCAATCTTTGCTACGGCACCTTCAGTAATGAAGAGCTTATCGTAGTGGAGAAGATCGAAAATGTTGATGCTTTCGTAAGCAATAGCTTTAACGCCTTGGATGTTACGAGCGCTACGTTCAACATTTACATCACCATCAGTGATGAACAATACTTTTGCATCACCTACATTGAAGTTGTTAAGAAGATTTAACACTTCTTTAGTTTTAGGAGTTGCTAAAGTTAATTCGTCCAATACGATCAATTCGTTATTGTTTACTTTGTCGCTAAGTGCAGATTTAACTGCTAGACGTCTAGCTTTACGAGGCATTGCCTTGTAATAGCTACGAGGTTGTGGACCAAATACGGTACCACCACCAACCCATAATGGGCTACGAGTGGAGCCTACGCGAGCACGACCAGTACCTTTTTGTTTCCAAGGTTTACGGCCACCGCCACGAACTAGACCTCTCGTTTTTGTTGCGTGAGTGCCAAGACGTTCGTTAGATAACTGACGAACAACGGCTTGATGCATAACAGCTGCATTTACTTCAACTGCAAATACTGCATCATTTAACTGTATTTCACCGACTTTAGTGCCGGACATATTATATTTTGTTACTGTTGGCATTAGAGATCCTCCTTTCGACAATTAGTTATTTAACAGGTTTTACTGTATTGCGAACCATTACTAGGCTACCTTTAGCACCTGGAATGCCGCCTTTAATAAGCAACAAGTTGCGTTCAGTATCCACTTTAACAACGGATAAACGCTGTACAGTAACTCTGCCACCGCCCATTTGTCCTGGGAGTTTCTTGCCTTTGTAAACCTTACCGCCGCCACCGGAGATCATAGGACCGATGGAACCAGGTTCACGATGAGATTTGGATCCGTGAGTTACAGGACCGCGATGGAAGTTGTGGCGCTTAATAGTACCAGCGAACCCCTTACCTTTACCTGTACCAACTACATCAACCAACTCACCTTCTGCGAAGATATCAGCTGCCAGAGTTTGGCCCACTGTGTAATCAGTTGCTTCAGCAAGGCGAAGTTCGCGAAGATATTTAACTGGCGCTACGCCGGCTTTTTCGAACTGGCCTTTTACAGGTTTAGTTAAATGTTTTTCTTTAATGGAGCCGTAACCAAGCTGTACTGCATCGTATCCGTCAGATTCAACAGTTTTAACGCGCACTACTACGCTTGGGGTAGTTTCCACTACAGTGACAGGAACTAACTTACCTTCAGTAGTGAAGATTTGAGTCATCCCTAACTTTTTACCCAAAATAGCTTTAGACATAATCGCACCTCCTTATTATAATTTTATTTCAATAGATACACCAGCTGGTAATTCAAGACGAGTGATAGCATCTACTGTTTTCGAATTTGATTCAAGAATATCGATTAAACGTTTATGTGTACGCATTTCGAATTGTTCGCGAGAGTCTTTATTAACATGTGGCGAACGAAGAATTGTGAAAATATTTTTTTCTGTTGGCAATGGAATTGGACCAGATACTAACGCACCATTGCGTTTTGCTGTGTCAACAATTTTTGCCGCGCTCTGATCAAGAGCTTTGTGATCGTATGATTTTAAGCGAATACGAATTTTTTGCTGTTTTGCCATGAATAACTTCCTCCTGTCGTCCATTTCGTGAATGAACTGCTCCATAGAAATTCTCCTCCGCAGAGGCAACCTTCTATATCATAGTTTAAAAACACAACACGAGAGCGGCACATACATGCCGCTCTGCGCTGCGCATACATATTGCTTTTACAAGCTAAAGATCGAATTAAGCTTCGATAGCTGTAACAACACCAGCACCTACTGTGTGGCCACCTTCGC
>NZ_CALJON010000012.1 GCF_937981445.1 uncultured Veillonella sp.
TACTAGATTTAAAAATTATCCTTTTACACTTTTATTCCATACCTATTTATGACGCGCCACCCGTACGCGTTCTACAGTTGGATTGCCATCTTTATCAGTATGAACTGTATCAACAGTGAATCGTTCAAGCTCAGGAGCAAATTCAGTAAGAATCTTATCAGATAAAGTAGCACCATTTACCATAGCACGATACAATACAGCAGCAAATTCATAACGTGTCATAGGGCGATTTCCGTCAAAATTACCATCAGGATACCCATCAATCATGCCATTACCAGCAAGAGTGGCCACGTATTCATAAGCCCAATGATTTTGAGGTACGTCTGGGAAAAGTTGAAGTTTGGAGGTATCAACTTTTCGACCTGCATGAGAGTCAAGCATAGCCGACTTCATAGCTTCCATTTCACGGCGCATATCTTTTATTTCTTTAGCCATAGCGAGACGCGATGTGGACACATTATTGCCTTGACCAAATTTAAGGGATACGCCAGCGTTAAACATGTTATCGCCATTGCCCATCGTACCACCTACACTAAACATGGTATCTTCATTAGGACGATAGAATGCCCCTAAAGCCATTGCATTTTCACCGCGGTAATTACCATAACCAGCTACAAAATCCCATTTATCATCTGGGTCAAAGTCAAGCGGATGAAGCGCTGCTAAAGCGGCTGCACCGGCTCCCACTTTATCAATACGATTATCTAATTGGTTTACTTTATTACCCAAATTATTAATCGCTATGCTATTATTGGTCACTTGATGATTAACACTTTGAAGTTGTTCTTCAGTAGCCGCACGCCCTACAGTAGCGAAGTCCTCTGCATCAAGAGTCGTATTAGTTAAACCAGTCACTTCGCCTTTACTACCGTTTACTGAAATATTACCAACTTCTGCCATACCAGTTGTTCCATTTACAGTGACTGTCTTACCTGCTTCAGTGCCTACCTGTAAAGTACCTTTACCACCATCAACTACTACCTGAGTATGGCCTTCACCGAGAGTAATCTTTTCACTGAGACCAAACTGTAAATTAGTTCCGTCTTTTGTTACGATAATGTTTTGATTACCAGCTTTGTCTTTAGAGCCAGAGAAGTCTACGGTAGCATTATTACCTACAGCCTGACTGTCTTCACCATTGGCCGAAACATTCCAACCTTGATAAGCACTCCCTTTTATACCTTCTAAATCATTTTTAACAAGTTGTAATTGCTCTTCTGTAGCTGCACGACCTGCACCATTTGCAAATCCATCATAATTAATAGTTTTATTAGTTAAGCCTGTAATATTGCCTGTAGCCCCATCAACTGCTACGTTACCTATATTAGCTGAACCAGCTACACCATCTAGAGTTACTTTTGTTTTTTCTACAGTTCCAACTGTTACTTTTGCCGTATTACCATCGATAGCAACTTTATTAACACCTGCGCCTGCAGTTACTGTGCCCTTTTCTCCATCAATTGCTACCGTATTATCTCCAGTACCTACATTAACAGTGCTATTAAGATCAAAGGTTAAATTAGTTCCCTCTTGACTTACTACGATATTCTTATGATTATTTTTGTCTTTTGCACCAGAGAAATCAACTTTATCGCCATTTACAGCAACGCCAGTTTCACCCTCAGCAGATACAGTCCAGCCTTTATAGTCATTACCCTCGATTTTAGTAATAGCCGCATTCAACTGTTCTTCAGTAGCTGCTCGACCTGCAGTAGCAAATCCATCAACAGTAAGAGTTTTATTCGTTAAGCCTGTTATTTGACCAGCAGTACCGTCAATCGTAATAGGATTATTTCCCTCTTTAGCTTCACCAATAGTAATAGTGTCTTTTAACTTAATATTGTAGTCTGTAATATTAGTCTGCTTATTTTCAGTCGGTGTCAAAGTAAAATTGTTACCTACACTGACGCTAGCATTTTTAGCATTGACAATATATTGTGGCTTGCCATCTGCAGTTTTTCCTGGATCTATTGATGCAATATTTGTGCCGGCTGCTACCTCACCACCTGCAGCGGCTATTTTAGCATTCAAATCATTAGTTAAATGATAAATTTGACTACCATTAATAGCGTCATAGGAATCTGATGATATACGACCTTTGGCTACATTAATAATACGACGTTTAGATGAACTATCACCAACAGAAAGTACGCCATATGTACCATCACCGCTAGAAATATTCCATTGCTTATTATAGAAATCGCCTAATTCTTTCTTAAATTCTGTTAACTTAGCGCTCGTAAACATATCGTCAGTTCTTACTTTACTACTTCGACCTAGTGCCACACTATAACTAGTATTAGCAGCAACATCAGTTGCGTAGCCTATGGCTGTACCACCTAAACTACTAACGCCGGACTTAGACCCTACAATAGTAGCATATTTAATGTTATCTCCAATAATCGACTCACTACCACCAATAAAGGAGTAGTCTGAATCAGTACCAATATTAGATGATGCCCCTAAAATAGAACTCGATGCACTTTTTGTACTAGTGCTATGCCCCACTATTGAAGAGCTACCCGATCGTTCCTCAATAGTCGCATTACTTCCTAACGCTACGCTATAGCCTGTATTAACCTGAGTATCATTACCTAGCGCTATCGAATTACTAACATTACCTGCTTTAGTAATAGTTCCAGCTCTAGCACCGATAGCAATATTACTACTGCCCTTCACAGTAGAATTAGAGCCTATAGCAATGCCACCACCTGACCAAGACTGTACCTTAGATTTAACCCCAATAGCTACACTGCCATTTGCATTGCTCTCAATTTTAGTGTCCGGTCCAAGAGCCGTAGCATTTTCTACACTACTTTCAAGTGTTGATTGATAACCTAAAGCTACAGAATACCTACTTTCAGGTTCACCTGCCTTACCAATATGTGCATCATTACCTATAGAGAGTATATACTGTATGTATTGGGTTTGATGTCCCAAAAAATATCTTTTTCATTGTCCTTGTGGCAAAACAGCGCTCTCTAATTATTTAGAGGGCGTTTTAGTTTTATTGAAGATAAAATAAGGATTTATATGAAAGAAAAAATTAATATAACAATTCAAAAAGAACCACTCAATGACCAACAATTCAAACAAATATCAAGATTATTACAGCTATCTATTGATTCAGACAAAATCAAAATAAAGACTATTTACAATGGTCGATTAATAGGTAATGCCAAATATATAGATAATAAATTAGTTTGTACTAATTGTGGGTCATCATCTAATCAATTCCAATTTGTGATGCATACAGTAACTGGAAACAATGAAAGAGAAATATACAAATGCCAACACTGTGGCCAAGATATATTTACCCTTTATGATTACCAAGAACATCCAAAGAAAACCTTTTAAAATAAAAAATTCCCCCACTCCGCGCCAACGGAATGAGGGAATAAATTGAATACAGTAACATACTTAGAGCATGTACCGCATCAATCCTTGCAAATTGATTATAGCACGCTCTAGGTTAGTTTGTCATATCTTAACTAACAAGGAGCGTGATTTTTTATGCCTAATACAATGAAAGTAGGCATCTATATTCGTGTATCCACACAAGAACAAGCCAATGAAGGCTATTCTATCGATGCTCAAACAGACCGATTAACTAGTTATTGTAAATCTAGAGATTGGTCTATTTATAATACCTATGTTGATGGTGGTTTCAGTGGTTCTAATACTAATAGACCAGCCTTGCAACAACTCATGAATGATATTGAAAATAAAAAAATAAAGTGTGTTTTAGTCTATAAATTAGATCGCTTATCTCGAAGCCAAAAAGATACTTTGTATTTAATCGAAGATGTATTTCTAAAGAATAAAATAGACTTTGTTTCATTAAATGAAAACTTTGATACGACATCCCCTTTTGGTCGTGCTATGATTGGTATTTTATCCGTATTTGCTCAATTAGAACGTGAACAAATAAAAGAACGTTCTCTTATGGGTCGTATCGAGCGTGCAAAAAACGGTCTATGGCATGGTGGTGGTTATGACCCATTTGGCTATGACTATATAGATGGCCAACTAATCATCAACGAATATGAAGCCTCTATTGTGCGTGAAGTTTTTGATTTATTTTTAAAGAAACTACCAATTCATCGGATACATAAAATATTAAACGACAAATATGATAAACCAATTCATGAAACTGTTTTACGTAGTATTCTTACTACTAGATTATATACAGGTAAAATTTCATACGCTGGTAGTATTTATGATGGCCAACACGAAGCAATTATTAGCGAAGAAACATTTAAGGCTGCCGAAGAACTTTTTTCTATTAGAGCTAAAAAATTTACAGGTAATCC
>NZ_CALJON010000013.1 GCF_937981445.1 uncultured Veillonella sp.
AACATTCCCTTAGGGGCAAGAATCATTGGTATTGCCGATTATTATGATTCAGCTATTAATCCTTCCACCGAATCTTGGTCTAAGAGTAAGAAAACAGCTAAGCAAGAATTATTTAGCGGCTCTAGCATATTATTTGATCCCGATATCGTTAAAGCATTCATTGAAATTATTGGCTAAGAATATTATATACCACATAATATATAATACTTAAATTATGATATATACGACGTAAAGCATACAAGTTAAGTCTAAAAATATAAAATATAAAATACAAAACATAAAATACAAAACATAAAATATAAAGCATACATTATAAAGCATAAAGGCGTCTCTAGGAGGCGCCTTTACTTTTTGGCCAAATACATATTTCCTACAGCCCATCTTCCTATACTTAGTTTTCCTATACTTAGTTTTCCTATACTTAGTTTTCCTATACTCAGCCTTCTTAAACTCAATTTCCTAAACTCGACCTTCTTAAACCCAATTCCCTAACCCAATCTTCCCCACACACAATTGTACCTTTTATCCTATTATGTATGACCACCGGAAACAGCCAAACCATAAATAGTTTTAGCCTGCCCTTCTTTTTTTAGCACCTGTGCTGCTGCCTCTAAGGTAGCACCAGTTGTATAAATATCATCCACTATTAATATATTTTTATTCTTGAGGCGCTCATGCTTTATATATACCTCTTTTAGTGAAAAGGCATGTTCCACATTAGCTTTTCGTTCTACACGCCCTAAGGAATACATTTTCTTTGTACTATCTTTCTTCTCTAAACAATCTAACCAAATTACATTATATGTAGGCTCCCATACAGTTTGAACCCAATCTTTATAAATTACATCCACTTGATTATATCCTCGTTCAGCCTGTTTCTTAGGGCTAACAGGTATGGGCACAATATAATCTATCAATTTTAATATAGAGTTATGTTCTATATCAGTTCTTTGCTCTTTACAATATGAAGTTAAGGCAAAGGTAAATGACATTAAAAAAGGAGCCAGCCACAAGCTGCGCTCCTTCTTTTTATTAAATTTTATATGCCGAATAATATCTTTAACCCCATTATCATAGGCACTTAGTACATAGGCCTCTTGTAATTGTGAAAGCCCTTCAGGCTCAATATGACGGAAAACATATTCTTTCTCAAAACAAGCTTTACACCATTCCCCTTCATGCCAAACTGCTTGCCCACAATGTGGACAACGAGGTGGATACAAAAATTGAAGCAATCCATGTGTTAACCCCATACATTACAGCCCCCCTAATTGGTATTACACTAATCCCTGTAAACGCTCTTTAAATAAAGTATACCGCTCTTCCCCTACTTGTGTATCGACGGCGCGCTTAATAGCCCCCTTAGTACCAATGAGTATGACTTTATTTTTTGCCCTTGTAACGGCCGTATAAAGCAAATTACGCTGCAACATATTCGCATAAGGAGGAATAAATGGAATAATCACCGTACCATATTCACTGCCTTGGCTTTTATGAACTGTAATTGCATAGGCGAGCATTATAGAGTCCATATCCTCTAAAGGCACTGTCACTTCTTTATCAGTAAAGCGTATAAATACATAGTTTTTACTAATGGCATAGACTACGCCGATTTCACCATTAAATACTTCTAAATCATAATTATTCTGCACTTGAATGACTTTATCACCCACTCTAAAGGTCATGCCATTTGCTTTTACTTCATTTACTTTCTCCTGAGGATTTAATCGCTGCTGAATGACTTTAGATATGGTATTACTACCTGCCGAACCACGACGCATAGGCGATATGATTTGTACATCCAGTTCATCTTCCACATGAGCTAATTCTTGTTCATATATGGAGACAATCTGCCCCATCATATCATGAATAGTATTAACAGGTATAAAGGTAAACTCCCCTGCTTCTTCTAATACAGGCATATGGCCATCATTAATCTCATGCGCATTATCTACGATGCGATTTCCTTCATTTTGTCTAAATATAGTATCTAAACGAGTATAGGGAATCATATCACTCTCAATTAGATCGCGAAGTATAAAACCAGCACCTATAGGTGGGAGCTGATCCACATCCCCTACAATAATTACATAGGAAAATTCAGGTATGGCAGCCATCAATGAGTAATAAAGCTGAACATTTAACATAGACGCCTCATCAACGATAATAACGTCGGCTTCCAGCAAATTATCTTCATTTTTACTAAAATCATATCCATGACTACCTTCAACAGGCATAAGTAAACGATGAATTGTAGTCGCTTCATAGCCAGTAGCTTCCGTTAGTCTTTTAGCCGCACGGCCTGTAGGTGCACATAGGGCAATACGATTTTGCTCAGTCTGTTGAAATGCTTCCACTAAGGCCTTTACAATCGTCGTTTTTCCTGTGCCTGGACCACCTGTAATAAGGGATACTTTATTTTCTAAGGCCATTTCAATAGCTTTTTTTTGTGCAGTCCCTAGTGAAATATCTTGGTTCGCCTCAAAACGCTTGATAAAACCTGTTATATCAAAACTAAACGCTGCGCCTTCAGCCATAATCTGTTGTGTTAAATACGCACCAGATGCTTCAGCATTATACAATTCAGGTAAATAAATATAAATAACACCTTCATAATTAGTGCTCACTAATTGGCCATACTCAAGTAACTCTTCTATTTGTGACGCAATTTCATCAGCATATCCATCAAGACGTTCATACACTTGACGAATTAATTCATCCACAGGATAGCAGCAATGACCATTGTCAGTTACCCCTTTTAAGACCGTAAGTAAAGCCGCTTCTAATCGACGTGGATCATCGGGTGAAATCTGAAGGGCCCCTCGCAAGGTATCAGCCATGGAAAATGTAATGGCACTATCTAAATCCATAAGCCTAAATGGATTATCCTTTAGCACATCAATAGCTGCGGCTCCATAGAGAGTATATAATTTGCGACTCCACCGTGAACTTAGACCAGCCCCTTCTAAAAAAGCATTAATATCAACAAGAATCCCCTCACCTCGTAAGGTATTATACAATTCTTCTTTTACACTTTTACGAAGGCCAGGAACCTCTAAAATTTCCACTGGATCTGCTTCCTTTAGCAATTCCACTACATTCATGCCAAAATATTCAATCACTTTCTCAATGGACTTTTCACCAAAGCCCCGTATTTGTAAATTGGCTAAATATTGTCGTGCCCCAAAGATTGTATCTGGTTTTAAGCGCTCTAACTGGTGAACTTCAAATTGTGGCCCATATTTTTTATGTTCCACATAGCGCCCTTTGATTTCTAACTCATCTCCTTCTTTAGGAGCTTCTTGCTTCGCGGTGCACACTAGGCGCTCTTCATTATAATCAGTCAATAAAAATACACAATACGAATCGTTTGTATTTTTATATATGAGTCGCTGTACCGTACCACGAATTGTTTCCATTAGCGTACCACTTTAGGCAAGGATTGAATAATAGTTTCAACCACATCAGAAATTGTGCTCGCATTTAAGATTTTTATATGACAAACTTTTTCGTACAGTGGGTAGCGTTCTTCATAAAGACGGAAAATATACTCGATACTTTCTTTTAATAGTGGTCGAATTTCCATATCTAAATCATCTAAAATTTGAGTTACATCACGATGGATAAATACTACATAACCAGCATCGCGCATGAGGTCTACAGTCTTTTCAGACAATACGGTGCCACCACCAGTGGCGATAACTGATGGACCATTATGTGCCACAATATCTTTAATCGCTTCATACTCATATTCTCTAAATGCTTCTTCACCATCATAAATGATGATATTTTGTATAGATTTATTGTTTTTCTCTTGAATGACTGCATCAAGGTCGAAGAAATCCATACTTTCTGCTTGAGCCAACGCCTTACCTACAGTAGTTTTACCAGCCCCTGGCATACCGATTAAGAAAATATGCTGCTGCATATGATTCTTTTGGTAATGCTTGCTAATATCCATCACACTAGTAATAAAACTTAGAGCATAGGAGCTAAGATCCTTATCCTTAAGATGCTCTACGGCCTGTTTCTTTACCATGTCTTCTCGTTGTGGTTCATAAATTCGACCATGAGAGGCCTCTTTTATTTTAGCTATTTGAAGCACCACATTAAGGCGTTCTTCAAATGTTTCTATTAATGTTTTATCTAATTCATCGATACGCTTACGTACGTCATCTAATGAAAGATTTTTAGTGTCTTCTGTATTCATAGTAACCTCACCATTAAGTAATTACTCAAATAATCGGACTTAGTATCAAATAGTAAAGGAAGTTATCCTGTCTAAGTAATTAATTATAAGCCCTATACTATAATATCATATCTAGCATATAACATATAGGGATGTTTAAGTATTATACCCACTCTCACATAAAAAACGCTAAGTAATTCCGTCTCGGCCATCACTTAGCGTCTTATAGCTTAACTCTTATGAGAGTTAGTATTACATTCACTCTTTTTTCTAAAATTGTAAATTTCTCTTTATTTTAAATCACTCTAAAATTTATATTGCCTTTTATTTTAAATTAGCCTTTAATACATCAGCAATACGTTGAATTCCATCACGAATGACAGCTTCATTATTGCAAGAATAATTTAAGCGGAAAAAATTAGTATTCCCTTCCGTAGTAAAAAATGCTTCCCCTGGCACAAAGGCAACTTGCTTTTCAATACATTGTTTTAAAATATCTCTTGATTTTAAATATTCAGGTAATGTACACCAAATAAATAGGCCCCCTTCAGGATATGTATGACTTACTTCTTTTGGGAAGAATTCATCAATAGCCTCTAACATGGCATCCCGTCGTGATTTATATAAATCTTTAATAGTTTGCACATGTGCATCAAAATCAAAATTATCAAGCCAAGTAGCACAAATACGCTGTGTGAATGGCGCTGTAGATAAATCCATATTCTGTTTTAATAAATCACATTTTTCAATAAAAAGTGGATTCGCTGCAATCCAACCAAGACGCATACCTGGGGCAAATGTTTTGGAGAATGTACCTAAACTACAAACTAATCCTTTTTTATCAAATGTATTTAATGATGGCAAATATTCCCCTTCATATCGCAATTCCCCATAAGGATTATCTTCAATGATAGGAATTTCAAATTCATTAACAAGCTCCATTAATTCTTCCCGGCGCTTAGCACTCCATGTAATACCAGTAGGATTTTGGAAGTCTGTAACAATATAAATTAAACGCACATCATGCGTTTCTAAGGCCTTGCGAAGTTCAGACATAATCATCCCCTGTCCATCGCCAGGAATTTCCACATAATTAACCTGTGTTAAATTAAACGCCGTAATCGCCCCTAAATAGGAAGGCTTCTCTACAATAACTGTATCGCCTTTGTTACAAAATAAGCGCCATAGCATA
>NZ_CALJON010000014.1 GCF_937981445.1 uncultured Veillonella sp.
GAAATAAGTAGCTTAGTGAAATAAGTAACTTAGTAGAAATAAGTAGCTTGAGTATTTCATGGCCTACCATGGGTGGGCTATAAAGAAGTAGGGGATAGTATGGAAAAGCAGTATGAAACAGAACATGTAATTGTCACGTGGCAGCCGAGTATTCGTAAGCATGCGGGCAAATGTGTAAAAGGATTACCCGCTGTATTTGATGTAAAACGGAAGCCTTGGATTATGTTAGAAAATGGTAGTGAAGCAGATATTAAGCACGTAATTGACCAATGTCCTTCTGGAGCACTTAGTTATAAAGAAAAATAAGAGATTGTTGTAACGAAGAGGAGTTATGTATGATTCAAATTAAATATGAACCAGAAAATAGTCGCGCCGCAGCCTATGATAAGGATAAAAATATAGGTGAAAGCACGTATTCAAAATCGGAGGCTATATGGATTATTGACCATACTTTGGTAGATGAGGGGTATGGCGGACAGGGAATTGCTGGTAAATTAGTGGCTGAAATTGTAGCACAAGCAAGAGTAGCTGGTGTGAAAATTTTACCTCTTTGTCCATTTGCTAAGCGTGAATTTGAAAAACGCCCTGAATATGCTGATGTAGCCTTATAATTCAAAAGTATACTTGGCAGTTGTATATATTACAGTAGCCATAGGTGTAGTAAAAAACGAACAAGAATAATAAAAAAAGAACAAGAATAATAAAAAACTGCAAGCCTCATGTAAACTGGCGGACTCTTTAGATAATCATATATACAGAGTTCGTTCATACATACACGAATGCTTGCAGTTTTTATTTATAAAGAATAGTCTTTTCGAATTTGTTTAAGCAAGGCGTTGCAACTTACGCTAATATCCTCATAGGTTTCTTCAAAATTACCGGTATACCATGGGTCCTTTACATCGCGAGATTCATTGACAAAGCTGAGCATTTTATATACTTTATGATCCTTGTCTGGACCGATGACACGTTCTAAATTACGTTTATTATTTTCGTCCATAATAATGATGTAGTCAAAGTGCACATAATCTTCTTTTGTGATTTGACGCGCTTTACGTGGTCCAAAGGGAATGTTCATCTCTTTGAGTTTGCGCTTTGTACCTGGATGGGTGTCATTACCAATTTCTTCACGGCTTGTAGCGGTGGAACTGATTTCAAAGGCATGTGCAAGGCCGGATTCTTTTACGATATGCTTAAAATAAAATTCAGCCATAGTGGAACGGCAAATATTGCCATGGCATACAAACATAACTTTTATCATAAGGGCCTCCTTTGACGAGTCATTCTGAGGGATATATTAAAAATGGTGGACACCGTTTTTCGTAGTAACTATTGGTGCTAACAATAATTTCTCTGTGACGGTAATTTGTGTATAGGTAATTGGGCGTAGACGTAATTTTGGTGGTAGTAAATTTTTAGTGGCCGTAATTTTCTTGTTCTAGCACTTATTTTATAAGAAATATAAAATGAGCCCTGCCATGCCACTAAAGCCTTTCATAATGAAATTACTAGCGGGGATTAAAATCATACTCAACAATGGGGAGTAGATTAATAAGATTAAAATGATAAAGCTAAAGCGCTGCCATTGCCAATATTTCATTTGCCAAGACGGTGATAGGAAGGCCGATACAATATGGGCCCCATCAAGTGGTGGAATAGGCAATAAATTAAATACAGCAAAGTTAATATTAAGTAATAACATGGAGCGCAATACGCGTACGAGACCATCGGATAATTCCCAATTATAGTAATAGGCTAATACTAATGCTATAGCCGCAATAAAGGCCACAATTAGATTGGCCATAGGTCCAGCGATAGATACTAACACATCGCCTAATTTTTTATTTTTAAAATTGGCTGGATTAACAATAACTGGTTTAGCCCAACCGAATTGCAGT
The DNA here is from genome assembly GCF_937981445.1 of uncultured Veillonella sp. GTDB lineage: Bacteria > Bacillota > Negativicutes > Veillonellales > Veillonellaceae > Veillonella_A. The sequence goes on from NZ_CALJON010000014.1 coordinate 1,899, forward strand.
AATAAAATCATAAGAAAGCCAAGCCAGCTAACATGCGCAAAGGGATTCATGGTGAGACGGCCGTAGCGTTCAGGCGTATCATCACCTAGCCAACTGGCCACCTGGGCATGGGCATACTCATGTACTGACATAGCTACAATGATGGCCGGTAAGGCAGCAATCATTGACATAATATAATAATTGTCCATTAGACACTCCTTATTTTAAATATATGGATTGATTTTTATTGATATTCTATACCGTTATAGTATACCGTAAAATTTCGATATAGGCAAAATTTTACGTTTATATTCGTATCATTAGTCCTAGTGCGGGGTGAAAGAAATAAATCGTATCATTGATACGATTTAAAAGGTTGCATTAATCAAGAGGGGCTTACTATAATGTGGGTAACGAATTCGTATTCTTACTTATTGTATTACGAGGAGGATATAGATGAAGGCAAGAGCAGCGCAACGCATCGTAATTCCACATCAATTATTAGTTCAATTGTATGTAGAGGAAAAGCTGTCGTCCTGGCAAATCGCTAAAAAGCTAAAATGCAGTCAAGATACAGTAATTCGGAGATTACATGAATACGGTATTCCCATTCGAAGTCGTCGTATTGAATTGCCCTTAGAGGAAGCAATTAGCCTCTACGAACAAGGGGTGGGTGTGAAGCAATTAGCCAAGCGTTTTAATTGTTCCCATACAACGATGGCGAATCGTCTTAGAGCCTTAGGTGTGTTAAAAGAAGTCAAGTCGCCTGTACTAACACCTTTATCTAAGGCGGTAGAACAGCGAATTGTGCAAATGTATAAGAATGGTCAAAGTGCTACTTATATTGGGCGTATTTTGCATGTGAGTCGTTGGATTATATTAGCCACATTGCGTCGTTTAAAGGTTCCTATTCGCTACAGTAATAAGCGGATTGCTGTGAATGTAGACGAGTTGGCTTATTTATATGAAGTTCATAAATTATCGACCACTGAGTTAGAGGATATTTATCATGTTAAGGCGGGAACTATTGGGGAACGCTTAAAGGAACATGGCATAAAATTGCGGGGTCATAATTTAAGCATTAATGCCTTTGAGGTGTATAGTCGTTACAGTCAGGGCGAAAGCCCTATGCAAATTGCAGAAAGCCTAGGTTGTTCTTATACAGCTGTGCGGGCGCGGTTAATAAAATGGAAGAAGCGTTCATAGGAGCTGTATGATTGCTCGTAAGGGATATGACTAAGCAACCTTTTTGAAGAGGTAACTTGTGGCTATTGATGATTTCTGTGACGGTTCATTCTGAATGATAGGCGTATAAAACATAAATAGATCATTACTGTGACGGTTCATTCTGAAGTGATAGGAATATAAAACCTAAATAGGCCATTACATAGGTTAAATAAACTATAGATTGTATCAAAGGATAGACTGAATTAAAGATACTAGTTTATAATGAATGGTATATAAATTTTATAACACATATTATATGTGTGGAATGGAGCGTTACATGGAAATACTTGATGTATTACTGGCCACATTGCCGTATTTAGGAGCCGGTCTTGTGGTAGCCATCGTGTCCCGGTTTACGGGTGTGGCAATGTCTTTTTTATTAGTCCCTACTTTGCTTTATTGGGGGGCTACGCCACTAGAAGTGGTGGCATTTATGCTTACCTTTGTGGTGTATAATAATTTCACCTTAGAAACACAGGATATGCGCTTAGACATGAAAAACTTGTCCTTTTTTAAGGGCTGGCGATTGGTGTTGCCTTTAATTGTATCATTGATCTTGGCCTTTATTGCACCGCCTGTGTCAGTAGCCTTTTTTATTCTTTGCTTTATCCTAGAATTAGGCGCCGTTGTATATGGTAAAATTGATGACCGCGAACGCCCTAAGTTTAGCACAGTTATGGGCTTTGCTGTTATGGCCACTATTTGGGCTGTTTTGGGCGTAGTTCTATTGCCATGGTTACCAAGTCAATATTTTTATGGCCTTGTAGGACTCATGATATTAGTCATTACAGCCATTGCCTGGTATGCTGGGGCACATCGAAGTGCTTGGCGCGGTATGTGGTCCCAACTTTGGTGTTTTGCTTCCTTATTCTTAGGGGCTTTTGGTTTAGAATTTACCTCTTATATTAAAGGCTTGCGCCGGAGTCCACGATCAGCTATGGACAGCTTATTTCCTTTAATTGCTGTTATAGCGGCGCTTTTTGGGGCGGTAGCGATGTATTCTATTCATAATATTTTTGCCATGCCATCGCTTATGGCTGCGGTGGGGGCAGCGTTAGGAACACGTGCCTTTGGCGTATATGAATATAGCAAGCAGGGCAGTTTTTCCTACACCGCTATTGCTGTAGCAATCTTGGCTGCTGTATGCTTATTACTTGTAGGTCCGGTGCCTACGGGCTTGCCTAATTTAGAAGGCTTAATGTAATTAGTGATTATTTACTACCGTATATGACTTATACCGTAATAATGGGGGAATAGGTTGCTGCCAATAAGTAAATAAGTCGTTAAAAATAAGTGAATACGTGAATAGGGATAGAACTTCATAAGTGTTTAAAAATTGATGTTGACAAAGAAAAATTTCTTCGTTATAATAGTAAAGTACGTTATACACTTATGGAGAGGTGTCCGAGCGGCTTAAGGAGCATGATTGGAAATCATGTGTGCGGTTATACCGTACCGAGGGTTCAAATCCCTCTCTCTCCGCCATATTAGCACTGTCTGAGTTTTCAGGCAGTGCTTTTTTTATACTTCTATTGACAAATGGTAGGTTTAAATTTACTATACAGATGAAATAAACTTGTAGTTAGAGTATATGGCGAAGACACTGATAGTGTTTCATATAAAGGGGCGATATTGATAACATGGCAGAGGTATTTGATTTTTCAAAAGGCAAGGCTGCGCTAGAAGCTAGAAAAGTTAGGGAGTCAAGCATGAAAGCTCCAACAAAAACGTTTCGTCAGGACATATTGGAAGAGATTCGCCAAGATGTAGCCACTCATGGTATCGATGCAGTTTTAGGGGCTTCGGGAAAGAATATTTTATCTGTTTATGAAAAGATGAAGGAAACCTTTGGCGTTACTACGGAGTTCACAAGCCCAGAAGCACTTAATGTCATGAAAAATTATTTTGATGCCCTCTTTGATAGTGTAGGGGATGTTGATTTTGACGATGAAGCATTAAAAAACGAAACTATAAAAAAGCTTGATGAGATTATTGCTCGCACAGAAGGATTGAAAAAAGAGCATCATGTAGAGAGGGAGAATAAAACGTATAGGGAGACTAAAGGAAACAAAGAAGTAAAAGAAAATAAAGACGCTAAAGAAAATAAAGACGCTAAAGAAAATAAAAAAGCTAAAGAAATTAGATTCAATAAAGAGGACACATAATTTTACTCGGACACACAGCTGTCCGAGTTTTTTGTTAAGGTTAAACTAGTGAAACCCTATCCATGTTTTTAGACCGTATAGAAGGATTTTATAGTGTCTTTAACGAATTAAAATATAAGGTATAAATTGGTTGTGGTTAATTATAGAGGGAGCGTGTGAGATGCCAAAACCATTATTGCATAGAATGGGTGGTCCGCAACTTAAAGAGAGAACCAATCAAATGCAGTCATTTCAGGACTTACAATTACAGAAAAAAGCCTCATCACAGGGCCTATTAAGAGAGGCTGATGTGCGCCAACGATTGAGACAAAAGCGCAGTGAAGCCTATGTGGAGTTATTGGGGAAATTAGATGCAGGACAACAGCAATTATCACAGGCTTATATCGATGAAGTTGTGGCGGCCATAAAGAAGGAATTTCCTGAACTGACCCTTGATGTATTTCCCCTTGGCTTGGTGGCCAAATGCTATTTAGGTGAGCCCTATGAGGTGCATACCTTAGACTTGCAATCAGGGGGCATTATTTATCATTATAAACGAGGGGAGCCTATGCCAGGCGTATTAGAGCGTGCTAGAGGCTTGGCTATGCGCAGTGAATATGCATTTATTGAAGTATATAATGACACATTACGGCCGGTGCGCCGTGATGGGAGCGTTACAGTTATTAATCTAAAGGAGTAAGGGGATGTCAGATTAACGTATTATATCTTTGGCCAATTTAGCCATTATTGAAAAATCATTAAGTAATTTGTCACATGAAATCAATGCTGTACATGGTGATGTGTATGAAGTGCAAGGGGATGTGGCACGAGTTGAGCAGAAATTAGATGAGTTAACTGAAGCCTTTTGGGCCTATGTGGAAGAAGATCAGGCCGCTAAAGCCTTACAATTAGCTCATACAGAAATTATTCAGTTACAGCAACAATTAGAAAAAGAATTTGGTCATTATGATGAAGTTCGGCGCTACACAACAGGGATTTTACAGGCCGTAGATATTAATGTAGTGCGCAAAGAAACTATATTGCATTGTACGGAAACTTTGATGCTCAATGCGCCTAAATATTGGTTAGCTCCTTGTTTGATTGCGTTGGCTGCATGGATTAGTGATAATCGTGAATTGGCGGATAAAGCATTAAAAGAGGCCTTGCGTCGTGATGATGAAAAAACCTCTTTGCTTTTTGCTTTAATCACTCGTCGTGCTGGGCGCTATGAATCCTGTTTACAGTGGTTGGAGCGCTATTTTAGTATGCAAAATCCATTGCATATGGAAAGCAAAATGATTATTATCCTAGAAGCCTTTTCCAGTGGTTTATTTGGGCCTGACTTAAAGGGCTTATGTGAAGAAACTATTATGAGCTGGATGAAGGAATTAGAGAACCAGCCTGATTTTACGGAACAGCAAAAAGAGCAGTGGAGTGAAGCCTTAGAAGAGCGAAAAGTTCAAATCGATGATGGGGAAACACGTTTTCTCAGTTCCTATGTGACGAATTGGCCTGATATGAAAGCCGCCCTTGAATGGGCTCGCACTCATAAGGAGATTAAGGTGTATTTTGAGCAGATTATTAATAAAGAGCAAAATAATGCTGCTCAGGTAGAAGAACAGGTTGATTATTTGCTCACTGATTTAGTGACGAATTTTGACAAAGAAGAATTGCCATTGCGACGCGAAATTAAGAAGAACGAATTGATTATTAAGCATAAAGGTCATATAAAGGGCTTAGAAGATAAAATCAAGGAAAAGGCGAATGAGTATGAGCAACCGGTTGATTTTTCACAACATTTAACTGATGTAGCTATGCAGCGCCGTGATAAAAGCGTGTATCCTTCCACACAAAAATTAGCCATTGCCATGTCCAAGGATTGGATTAAAGAAAGTTATGAAGACTTAACGGCCATGTATCGCATGCAAATGCCTTATGAATATGAGCTCTCTATTGATGGTTGGACTGGTATTACTACAGATGGGTACAATGAGTTAGAGCTCTTAGAATCCTTACACAATGCCATTGATACGGCCTTTGTTAACGAGTATAGTACTCTTAAAGTAGGGCTAGGCACCTATGTTCTAATTGCCTTAACGGTGGTTTCGATTTTATTAGGTTTTGGAGCACCTTGGCTCTTTATTGGTACAGCCATTTTAGCTCTTTGCGTATATGGTACTGTGGGCGGCATTAATACAAAGCGTGAAGAACTTTGTGCTCGTTATCGTGACTATCAAGTTAATTTAGAAGGATATTTACAAGGGACCTTAGCAGAGTTTGTAGATTATCAGCGTGAATTTAATATGGAAGATAAAAATGCGGAAGCCGTTATTGAGTTTTTAGACGGATTATCAACGAAGCATTTTATTATGAACAGTAATGATGCGGTGCGTCAGGTTATACGATGAAGTAAAGTTTACATATAGAGCATGAAACCAGCGATTTGATTAAAGCGTATGAGTAATTAATAAAGGGGCTATATATGAGTCAAATTAAATCCATAGGAGATCAGGGGTCTTCTATTACAACGATACAGGATACTAATCCAGTAGGTGGGGCGCAAGCTGCTCAGCAAGGGAGTATAAAAAAAGAATCATCCAGACCATCGATGATTAAACCAATTAGAAGTAAAAGGGATACAGGGGTAACTTCTGAAGAGTTTGCCTCAAGTTTACCTGAGTGGGATATAGTGCCACCATTAGTGGCTGTGCGGAGGATACGCAAACGATGAGACAGCTAAGGGTGTATGCTGAGTGGATGGCATATTTTGATGAATTAGAAAATGCACCTTGTGATGTGCAATTATTAACGCCTGCTAAGACGGGTACTTTACCCCTTAGTCAGGAGGTGGCAGCACGTTTTATAAAACGGATTTTTGCTTTGGTAGAGTATCGCATGAAACGCAATGAAGCAAGCTTTGACCGCATTATGCAGTTTGCCACAGATGAGTATAGCTATAGCCAAGCTTTATTAGGCATGAAAAAAGAGTTTACCTTTTTGAAGAAGCTCGTCAGGATTCCCGTGCTCCCTGAAGAATATCAAACTCAATTAGTACAGGATGTTCAAGAGGTGGCAGATAACACACAACAATCCTTAGAATCATCAGCTCAAAGTCGTGATCGTAGTGGTGTTTTAGCTCATTTGGTGCGCAGCAATAAAGTTAATGGATAGGCTAGATAGGGCTGAGGAGATAGTATGGATAAAATAAAATGTATTGAAACACTAACGCGTTATTCCATAGCGCGTATCCCGTTTATTGCGTTTAATACCATTGAACGAGCACGGGCTACTGATATATTAAAGGAAGTAGCACGAGATTTAAATTTACCATTTTATGTGCACACCATGTCGAAAGGCATGAGTGAATTGTTGACTAATAAAACAATTAATGAAGACCGCACGGTGATGGGGGCATTGGATTTTATTAGTGAACAAATTCGACAACGAGAGAATCTAACCTTTGTATTAACGGAAGCCCCAGATATTGAAAATGATAGCTTATTAGCTAGATATTTCTTTGATGTAGTATCGCTAGCAGAACTTCATGGTGCTGTGATTATCGTCATCACCTCAAGCACTGTGTGGCCTCAATTACAGCGCCTTGGCATGAGTGTTGAATTGGAGTTCCCCAATGAAGAGGAGATGTACCAAATTATCAAAGATAATGTGACGCAATACTCTAGAGACATTCAAATTGAATGGGACGAGTCAGATATGAAAGATGCTGCCAGCACTTTGGCCGGTGTGAGTCAAATGGAAGCGCAAAACATAATCGCTTCTTTAATTGCTAAGCGAAGCATTACTAAAGCTGATTTAACAGAGCTTAAGTTTATGAAAAATAAACTTGTATCGACCATTAATGGCTTGGAAAAAATCGATGTGTCAGCCGATATTTTAGACATTGGTGGTTTAGAAAGCTTGAAAAATTGGCTCAATGATAAGAAAAAACTGCAAAATCCTGAAAAACGTGAAGAATTAAAGCGCCGCGGTTTACAACCACCCCGTGGCATTCTCTTAGTAGGGGTTCCTGGTTGTGGGAAATCTTTGACTGCTGAGGCGGTGGCAGCGAGTTGGCAATTGCCTTTATACCGATTAGATTTTGCTACAGTACAGGGCCAATATGTGGGGCAAAGTGAGCAACAATTAAAGGCTGCTTTTACTACGGCAGAACAGGTGGCACCTTGCGTGCTCTGGATTGATGAGATTGAAAAAGGTTTATCTGGTGCAGGCTCTGACTCCTCTGGAGTTACGAATCGCTTGGTAGGTCAATTCTTATTCTGGATGCAAGAATGTAAGAAATTAGTTTTTGTTGCTGCCACAGCCAATGATGTATCCATGCTCCCATCGGAACTATTGCGGCGTGGACGCTTTGATGAACTATTCTTTGTTGATTTGCCTACAGAAGAAGAACGAAAAGAAATATTGACCTTGTATTTACGTAAGTATCTCAAATCTGAAGTCGGGGATGAGCTCATGAAACAAATGGTAGATATTACGAATGGTTTTACTGGAGCCGATTTAGAATCCTCAATTCGTGATATTGCCTATCGTTTGATTGCTAATGAAGGGCTAGAGCTCACCGAAGAATTGATTCTTACATCCCTTACGAATGTAGTGCCACTTTCAAAAACAAGTCCAGAAAAAATTGAAGCCATTCGCGATTGGGGCCGAGAACGGGCTGTACCAGCTTCTGGCGTCCCCATTGGTGGTCGTGAAGTAGATAGTAACAAGCTTGTTCGTAAAGTCCTTGTGTAATTAAAAGATCGCTACACATATGAGCTATATTGGGGTTGTATTAGGGCTATAGTAATATAAGGGCTATAGTAAAAGGAGGATATATATGTTTTGTATGAAATGCGGTTCGCAGCTTGCGGATGATGCAAAGTTTTGTACGACTTGTGGGACGGCTACTGATAATGTAGGTGCCGTGCCAAGTGGTATAGCAACAGCTGATGGGACTGGTTCAGTACCTACTGTGCCACCATCAGCAATGGTGCCACCGGGAGGTCAAGGTGTGCCTCCTATGGCAGCAGATGGGGGGATGCCACCAACCGGTAATGGCCAACAAGTTGGAGACATGCCGATGGCAGCATTGCCTCCAGATCAAAATAATGCCAATGCATATGGTGCAGGTCAGCCTGGTGCGGTAGGTGTTGATGAGTTTCCATCTACAAAGAATAATTTTACATATAGAAAACGTTCATTTTGGGATATATTATCCGGAAAATGATAATCTATACTAATTTTGCATGCATAAAAATGGATTCACATACTATTTTCTCATTAGAATACAGTATAATGAAGAAGTAATAGTCTGTAGAAAGGGGGTTACAAATGATTGTAGGGCTTTTTATTGGAGGCCTAATCTTTCTTGGAATTGAATTTATGGTGCCAGGATTTGGTGTATTTGGTTTAATTGGCATGATGTCCTTGTTAGGCTCTCTCTACTATGCTTTAGGGGCTGATGTTATGGCCGCCGTCATTGTAACCATTGTTGCGGTGGTGGCATTATTCCTCACCATTTGGGTACTTAAACAATTCCCTGATAGTCGTCTAGGTAAAAAACTTACCCTTACTTTAGAATCCACTACTGAGAAGGGGTATACAGGTAATGATGATCGCCATGATTTGTTGGGCAAAGAAGGGGTTGTTCAAACCGTGCTTCGCCCTTCTGGCAAAGTGATTATTGATGATGAACCTGTCGATGTAGTGACTGATGGTGAGTTTTTAGAAGTAGGGACCATGGTGAAAGTCATTGCCACTACGGGGGGACGTGTGGTAGTGCGGCCCATACACTCCTAGGGGTTCCTAGGTATGGTACAGCTAGGCCGAGTATATGGACCTTTCTTGGTTGATTGTAGAAAGCTTGTAGAAGCATGTTAGACATAATGTAGCAGTATTGTAGAAAAGGAGCGTTTTATGGCAGAGTTAATGAATTATAGCTTTGTATTTGTCATTGTTGGCTTAGTTGTATTCATTTCGATTTTCTTGCATTTTGTTCCCTTAGGGCTATGGGTATCCGCCTTAGCTGCTGGGGTTAATGTGGGCATCTTTACCCTTGTAGGGATGCGACTTCGGCGTGTAGCACCAGCTCAAATTGTATTGCCTTTAGTTAAGGCCAATAAGGCGGGGCTCACGGTGAATGTAAATCAATTAGAAGCTCACTATTTAGCTGGTGGGGATGTAAACCGCGTTGTAGATGCTTTAATTGCAGCAGAACGGGCCTCCATCCCATTGACTTTTGAACGCGCTGCAGCTATTGACTTAGCTGGCCGTGATGTATTAGAAGCGGTACAGATGAGTGTTAATCCAAAAGTAATTGAAACACCGGTTATTTCAGCGGTGGCCCAAAATGGTATAGAACTTAAAGTTCGCGCCCGTGTAACAGTGCGAGCCAATATTGACCGCTTAGTCGGCGGTGCTGGGGAAGCAACTATTATTGCCCGCGTTGGCGAAGGCATTGTTACTACTGTAGGTTCCTCGGAGCAACATACAGATGTATTAGAAAATCCAGATCACATTTCTCGTACAGTACTTAATAAAGGTCTTGATGCCGGTTCGGCCTTTGAAATTCTTTCCATTGACATTGCTGATGTGGACGTAGGACGAAATATTGGGGCCCAACTTATGACGGATCAGGCTGAAGCCGATAAGAAAATTGCGCAAGCAAAAGCAGAAGAACGTCGTGCCATGGCAGTAGCCAAAGAGCAAGAAATGCGCGCTTATACGCAGGAAATGCAAGCTAAGGTTGTGGAAGCACAGGCAGAAGTACCACAGGCCTTGTCCCAAGCTCTTCGAGAAGGTCATATGGGTGTTATGGACTACTATAATATGAACAATATTATGGCAGATACTAAAATGCGTGAAACTATTGCTGGCGATGAAATGACCGACTTATCGGGAGAATCTGGCACGAGTCAAAAATAAGGAGGACGATAGATGGATATTGGTCTTCTTGTCATTTTGTTTATCATTGGCAATGTGATTCTCAATAGTAAAAAGAAAAAGCGCCGTTATGGGGACGGTGAAACTAGGCCTGAAGACTATGAAGTGGACCAACAATCGGAATCTGGTAATGAGGAATTTGAACTTCCTCGAAACAGTAGAAGGTCCACGGAGGTAGAACGGCAATCGCCCACTCATAGTCAAGAGATGGAACATCATGAGACTCGAGACGTTCTAGGTCATATGAAGCGGAAAAAAGCGGCGTATACTTGGGAAGAAATGGAACGCCAATATGGCATTCGCATTGAACAAAAAGAACAACCCCGTCGGGAGTCTATGGACAGGCCTTCCTCCGTTAGAGCCTCTTCAGATAGAGACGATTCGGATTGGGTTTCAGGAGGTAGAAACTATTCAGAAGGGGCGTATTCGGGGAGAGACAAATCGGAGTCTTCTCGCAGAGATGTTTTCACGACTTCGACGGAAAGGTCTAGAGAGTATGAAAAGTCTGAGGCTCAGCTTTATGTGGAACAACAAGCTCAGCGTAGGAACGCAGCGAAACGAGCTCAACCAGAGTCTCTCGGCGATGAGTATAGGCAAAAAAGGACCCATAGTCGTTATATGCATATACCAGGCTCACATGGGCGAGGCACATTGCCACCTGGCGGTTTAAAAGCCGGTATAAGATGGTCCATGATTTTAGAAAAACCAAAAGCGTTGCAACGGCAACATCGATAAATAAAAAAAGACTGTAATATTATTATGTTGAGCTGTTACCAAATGTAATGTTTCACTTTTATTGGTGGGCAGTAATTAACATAAAATAGGGCAGTCTTTTTTGTTTTATGTAATGAACTATTAAAATACAGATTAGTTTGAAATGGTTTATTATACTATTTACTTAAATCCTACAATAATGATAGGATGGAGACATACCCTGTATTGACTGTAGTTTTTTATCATGTTACGATTAACACAGCGTAGAAATTATGAATAATCCTATGTATACTAAGAGATTGAGAGGGATGTAAGTATGGGATTTTTAACTGAAGAGGTGAAAGCTCGCCTCCTAAAAGATATTGATGTATTTGCCAAGACGAGTGAACAATTCTTTAATAAAGAAATTTCTGTTGGTGATTATAAAGGTTTGTCAGGTCCTTTTGGCACATATGCCGAGAGAGGTGCCAAAACAGCTATGTACCGTTTGCGCTTGCCGGCAGGTCGCATTACAAAAGAACAAATGAACTTCTTAGCTGACGCATTTGATACATATGAGATTCCACAGGTACATTTTACAACAGGCCAATCTATTCAATTCCATGGCCTACAAGGACGCACTGTAATCGACTTATTTAAAGCATGCCATAAGGTAGGCATTTATTCTCGTGGCGGTGGTGGGGACCATCCACGTAATATTTCCGCTAGTCCACTTCGTGGCGTAACGCCTGGGGAACCATTTGATATTACCCCTTATGTACAAGTGGCCAGTGAATATGTGCTGACCTTGGTGCCAGATTTTAAAATGCCTCGTAAATTGAAAATCACTATGACCAATGGCTTAGAAACAGCGACACATGCGACTATTAAGGACCTTGCATTTCGCGCACAAGCTGATGGCACGTTTACAGTATATGCTGGCGGCGGTATGGGTGGTAATACACGTAAAGGCATTGTGTTGGCAGAGGGCGTAAATCCTAAAGATATTTTATATTATATTAAAGCTATGGTACGCACTTTCATTGAAAATGCTGATTATCATGCACGTAGCAAGAATCGTACGCGCTACATGGTAGAGGCTATGGGGGAAGATAAATTCCGTGAAGTGTTTAATAAATTTTTGACTTTCACGCGTCGTGTAGAAGATTTATCGTTTGAAGTGCCAACAGTGAACATTACTAAAGTGGGACCTCAGGAATTCAGTGCTGATGAATTAGATCAATTTGGTGGCCGCGTGGTAGGACAATCCCAAAAAGGTTTGTATGCTGTGCTATACCATCCATTAGGTGGTAATCCTGATCGCGAAGCATTCCAGACATTGCTCCGCTACACGGGCTCTTTAGATGCTGTAGAAGGTCGCCTCACAAGTGATGAAAGCGTATACTTTATCAATTTAACAGCGGAGGAAGCAAAGAAAGTCGTTGAATTGACACCAGATCATATGCCTACAGACTTTTTAATGTCCGTGTCTTGTATCGGTGCGAGCCGTTGCCAAGTAGGGTTCCAAAACTCTCAAGGATTATTCCAAGATATTGTAAAACATCTAGAAGCAGAAGGTATTGATACTAAGTATTTACCTAAAATGCATATTTCAGGTTGTCCATCTTCTTGTGGGACGCATCAAATTGGACGCCTTGGTTTCCATGGGGCTGTTAAATTAGTAGATAAAAAGCCACAACCAGCTTTTAATTTATTCTTCGGTGGTAGTGAAGCCCTCGATAATGTAAAATTTGGTGAACTTTTAGGCCTTGTTACTGTAGTAGATATTCCTAAATTTATTGCTGAATTAGCTAATACATTAAATGCAGCCAATGTGGACTTTGATACTTGGATTGAAGCTCATGAAGAAGACTTTAGAGCGTTAGCTGCTAAATATATTTAAGCTTTGTAGATAATATTTTTAGCTCCTTTTCGTTTAACATGTTATTCATTTAATATGTATTCGTTTAGCTTCGTTTAGCTTTTATCCGTTGGGCCGTTAATCTTTTCGGGCTATGTGTTAAGGCGCGTAGCGCGTGAGCTGTGGACGCAACGTTTACATTAAAATAAAAGTAATGGTAGAATAAAATAACAACAGAACAAAAGTAACGATAGAATGAAATAACAGCAGAATAAAAGTAACGTTAGAATAAGAATAACCGCTTATGTGACTCTGAGTTAGTGGCTCAGAGTGGCATAAGCGGTTTTATTTTTACTATTTTAATTTTGAACCTTCTTTGTTTGAAATGTTTCAAAATTTTAGTTTTTAGTTTTTAGTTTTCATTTTTTAGTTTACAGTGCCGGCTTTTAACTCTTCTAAAAATTCGCCAATGCGTTTCACAGCCTCTTTAATATTAGCTAATGAGTTGGCATAGGCTACGCGAACGAAGCCTTCACCGCAGTCGCCAAAGGCATTGCCAGGGACAACGGCTACATGTTTAGCATAGAGTAATTTTTCACAGAATGTTTCTGAATCAAGGCCTGTAGAGGTAATATTAGGAAATACATAAAAGGCCCCTTCAGGATTGAAGCAAGTGAGTCCCATTTGATTGAATGCATCCACCAAGAAACGGCGGCGAATATCGTATTGATCACGCATATATACAATATCTTTGTCACCATTACGAAGGGCTTCAATGGCTGCATTTTGCGCAATCGTAGGGGCACTCATAATGCCATATTGGTGAAGTTTGGTCATTTGCGTAATAATTTCCTTAGGTCCTAAGGCGATACCTAAACGCCACCCTGTCATGGCATAGGTTTTGGAGAACCCATTGATAAGTATGGTGCGTTCCTTCATGCCCGCGATGTTGGCGATGGAAGTATGAGGTGTATCACCATAGGTGAGCTCACTATAGATTTCATCGGATAGGACGAGGAGATTATGCTCTTCAATGACTTGAGCAATCTCTTCTAAATGTTCACGGCGCATAACAGAACCAGTAGGATTATTAGGAAATGGTAAAATGATGAGCTTCGTTTTGTCAGTAATATGGGCGCGAATATCTTCGGCGGTGAGGCGGAAGTTATTTTTAGCCTGTGTTTGCACAGGAATAGGCATCCCTTTAGCTACTTCAGTGAGGGGAATGTAGCACACAAAACTTGGCACTGGAATGAGTACTTCGTCTCCTGGATTTATAATGGCGCGTAAAGCTAAGTCGATGGCTTCAGAGCCCCCTACTGTTACGAGAATATCTGTTTGTGGCTCATAGGATAGATTATATTTACGCTCAAACCAATGTTGTATTTCTTCACGTAGTTCGAGAAAACCACGATTGGGAGAATACCAAGTGCGGCCTTTTTCTAATACATCGATGCCTGCTTCGCGTACATGCCAAGGAGTTTGAAAATCTGGTTCGCCAATACTCAGTGAAATGACTTCATCCATTTCGCTAGCAATATCAAAGAAGCGGCGAATACCAGACGGTTTTAGATTGGTAACATTATGATTTAATAGGTCATTATAATTAATCATAGAAAACATTGCTCCTTATTTCCTTAATCACATCGTCTTGGTAAATAATCCCGCGATCTTTGTAGCGGCTTAAGATAAAGTGTGTACCAGTACCGCGGACCCCTTCAAGGGTGGAGAGACGGCGGGCTACAAAGAGGGCAATGTCACGCATGCTTTCGCCGCGTACGATAACTGTTAAATCATAGCCACCAGACATAAGAAATACGCCTTCAACTTCTTCAAATTGCATAATGCGATGAGCTAATTTATCAAAGCCCCGATCAGGTTCAGGGGTAACTTGTAATTGAATGAGCGCAGTTGCTTTATTAGCATCGGCTCCTTCCCAGTCGATTACGGCTTGGTAGCCCTTAATAATCCCTTCTTCTTCTAAAAAGGCGATGCGCTCCGCCACTTCTGCTTCCTCAATGTTTAACATGGCCGCCAATTGACTGTGCGTTAATTTGGCGTCCGCGGCGAGTAAATCGAGAAGTTTTTTATCAGTGATTGTTAGAATTTCATTACTCATAAGAGAATCTCCTTTCACATAGAGGGGCGCAAGGGCTCCAGACGTATAGCAATTTTATATTTTATATATTTGTGCACAGGCCAATGAAACGAGTGCTTGCTATACGTTTTATTGTATCACTGGAGGAGAAATATGCAAAATGCCTATAAGTGATAGATGAAAACATTGTGCTGGTAACGGCTGTTGTAGGGTAGGGCATATAAGCACATGTAGCGTAGGGCATATAAGTGCATGTAGTGTTAGGCATATAAGTCATGTGCTGTTAGGTATATAAGTCATATGCTGTTAGGTATATAAGAATATGTGGCGTTTAGCACATATGGCTTTAGCATATATGATATTAGACGTTTAGCACATATGACAGTGGAGACGTTTGTAGGAGATACAAAAAGAGCTGTGCCGAAATAGTAGATACATCTACTTTTCAGTACAGCTCTTAGGCTATATACGTTTCTATACAATTGTTAATGTATTACTTTGAGTACATTACTTTTTAGTAACAACTTTAAGGTCTACAGGGATTTTGCTATCCACTTGTTCCCCTTTGATGATTTTGGATGCTGTGTCAACTGCAATAGTACCCATTAATTCAGGTTGTTGTGCAATTGTTGCAGCGAGTGTGCCATCTTGAACAGCTTTTTGAGCGTCTTCAGTGCCATCAAAACCAACGATGAATACGTCTTTACCAGCTGATTTAGCAGCTTGAATAGCACCGAGTGCCATTTCATCATTATGAGCAAAAATAGCTTTTACATCAGGATTAGCTTGTAACATATTACTTGCTACATTTAAGCCCTTAGTACGGTCGAAATCAGCACTTTGTTTAGCACCTACAACTAAGGATTTGTCAGCTACATTATGGAAGCCTTGACCACGTTCACGTGTAGCGGACGCGCCAGGGATACCTTCAATTTCAGCTACTTTAGAGCCATTGCCAAGTTTGTCTGCAATAAGTTGAGCAGCCATTTCGCCACCTTTTACATTGTCAGAGGCAATGTGAGCTGCTACTTTACCTTTATCGCTAGAGCGGTCAACCGTAATTACAGGAATATTTTTGGCATTAGCTGCTTCCACAGATGTGGAAATAGCAGCAGAGTCAACTGGGTTGACGATAAGAACAGTTACGCCACTTTCAAGTAAGTCTGCAATGTCATTAGCCTGTTTAGCAGGGTCATTTTGAGCATCAACAATCTTTACTTTAAGACCTAAGGCATTCGCTTGTTTTTCCACGCCATCTTTTAAAGATACGAAGAATGGATTATTCAAAGTAGACACGGAGAAACCAATTGTGCCTTGTTTTTTGTCACCGCCTGCATTATTTGAGGAATTAGATCCACAGCCAGCAAGCACGCCAATGGCTAATACAACAATGGCAATGACTGTTAATAATTTTTTCATACAAACCTCCTACGCTTTTTTGCGGTCCCCGAGGACTGCAAGTAGAATAACAATACCCTTAACAATTTGTTGATAGAAACTGGAAACATCAAGAATATTTAAACCATTATTGAGTGTACCAATAATGAGGGCACCGATTAAGGTACCTACTATGTGACCACGGCCGCCAGCAAGGCTTGTGCCACCTAGTACAACTGCGGCGATAGCGTCTAATTCATATCCCATACCAGCAGTAGGCTGTGCTGAGTTGAGACGAGATGTAATAATGGCCCCTGCAATGGCACTGAGCATACCTGTTAACGCATAGGCAAAGATTTTTACGCGATTGATTTTAATCCCTGCAATGTAACTTACTTTTTCACTGCCCCCAATAGCATAGGTTTGACGACCAAGGGAGGTTTTTTGAAGTACGAACCAAAGGATTAAAAAGGATAGGAACATAGTAATCGCAGGAATAGGAAGTCCGGCGATATCGCCTTGACCAAAGGCATGAAACATAGGGTCTGTGGTAAGACCACTAATAGGATTACCATTGGTGAAGACGAGGGTAGCTCCGCGATACACTGTCATAGTCGCTAGAGTTGCGATAAAAGGAGCCACCTTACCATAGGCTATTACAATACCATTGATACCACCTAGGACGATACCAATACCAGCAGCCACTAGAATGGCCACTTCAGGATTCATGCCATTGACGATGAAATTAGCCATCATAGCACTGGATAGGGCCAAGATAGATCCAACGGATAAATCGATGCCGCTAGTTAAAATAACAAAGGTCATGCCAAAGGCAATAATGGCATTGATGGATACTTGACGCAAGAGATTGCGTAGATTTGAAAATTCTAAGAAGCTGTCATTAAGACTTGCAATAATAATAAATAAGATAATAAGGCCGATGAGTGGTCCTAATTTTTTTAATAGACTTGTAATACTACTGTTGTTCATTATTCTCCTCCTGTTGCCAGTGTCATGATACTTTCTGGAGTTGCTTCAGCACGTGGTAAAATACCGGCTACAGCGCCTTCGTGAATGACCATAATACGATCACTCATGCCGAGCACTTCAGGGAGCTCAGAGGAGACCATAATGATGGACACTCCTTGGCTAGTTAATTCATTCATAAGATCATAAATATCGCGTTTGGCCCCAATATCAATGCCTCGCGTTGGTTCGTCCATAATGATGATGGACGGGCCGAGGCCAATCCATTTAGCAATAACTACTTTTTGTTGATTACCACCTGATAGGGATGATGCGGGTAAATGCACTGATTGGGTTTTTACGCCTAATTTTTTAGACAAAGTATCAGCAAATTCTACGAGTTTACTCTTGTTGAGCACATGGCTAGGGCAGACTTGATTTAAATTAGGTAAGGTAATATTAGACCCGATAGAGAAGTCCAATATGAGGCCTTCACCTTTGCGGTCTTCTGTGATGAAGGCAATGCCTGCTTTGATAGCATCTTCTGGCTTTTTAAAATGAAGTGGCTTTCCTTCTAGGGTAATTTGACCGCCATCATGACCATCAACACCAAAAATGGCGCGCATAATTTCTGTACGGCCAGCCCCCATTAAGCCTGCTACGCCGAGAATTTCGCCTTTGCGTAAATCGAAGGAGATTGTATGACCAAAATTTTTTGGCTTTAAATCTTTTACTGTTAAAATTGTCTCGCCAGGTTCATTAGCGCGATCTGGGTAAAATTCATCAATGGAGCGACCCACCATGTGACGCACCACTTCATCTACAGAGGTGTCCCCTACAGGTTTGGTACTAATAGTGTGACCATCGCGCATAACCGTGATAACATCACATTCGCTAAATACTTCTTCCATGCGATGAGAAATATATACAATGGCTACGCCCTGCGATTTAAGTTGACGCATCATGCGGAATAGGGTAGCTGTTTCACGTTCTGTAAGAGCCGCTGATGGTTCGTCCATAATAACCACCTTGGCATTGAGCATGAGGACGCGTAAGATTTCAGTCATCTGCTCTTGGCCTACAGAACATTCGCTGGCATCTTTTGTAAGGGGTAACTCGATTTGAAGTTCTTCACATTTTGCGTTTGCTTCTTTTAGCATAGTCTTCTTATCGAGCATACCAAGACCATTTTTCTTTGGCTGCATTAAGTATAAATTCTCTAACAATGTGAGATTAGGCCAAATATTTAATTCTTGATGGATGAAGGCAATGCCATGGGTTTCGGCTTCGCGAGGACTGTGATATGTAGTCTCTTGTCCATCCACTAAAATACGGCCACCATCAGCTTTATGAAGGCCCGTTAAAATGTTCATGAGGGTGGATTTACCGGCCCCATTTTCGCCCATTAAGGCGTGAACTTCACCGGATTTGAGCGTCAGGTTTACATCTTTTAATACCTGATTCGTGCCAAAGGCTTTGGCAATACCGGACATTTGTATTTCCATTTGAAACTCCTAGTTCTAGTACAGTATAAGTCCATTATTTTTCTTCATTAAAGATACAATCAGCCTGTAAAATTACATTCGCATAAGGTGTAGTTTCACCGGTGCGGATAATGCATTTACAGTGAGCCGAGGCTAATTTAAACTCTTCATGGCTCGTTTCTTTCCATCCATAGCGTGCTTTAGGATAGAGTTCTTCTAAGACGGCATGATTTTTAGGATTCATTTCTTCCATGGGACTGGCAATATGAATTGATTCTACTTGCATATGTTGCTGTAAGAGGCGCACAACTTGTTCAAAGCTAGGTGTGCCAAATTCTAAGGCAAGGTCAATTTTTTGTACTCTAGCTGGAATAGGTAAGCCACAATCACCGATGCAGATCGTATCAGTATGGCCAAGGTCGGCTAATACTTTGGCTATATGGCTATTTAAAATACCACCTTTTTGCATATTTATTTCCTCGATTCTAAAAATGAAGTAACTTCCAAGGCTGTAGGCATTCCTTCTTGGGCGCCTAATTTTAAAATAGAAAGGGCCGCCGCAGCATTACCATAATGAATGGCTTCCGCTAAACTTTTATTATTTACAATAGCGGTGGCAAAGGCGCCATTAAAGGTATCGCCAGCACCTGTTGTATCTACTGGTTCTACTTTGAAACTAGGAACGCGGCGCAGTTCGCCGTCTTCAGCATAGCCAACGCCTTCGCTGCCAAGGGTAACGATGATTTTACCAGCATGAGCGAGCATAGTATCTTTAATTTCCTGACCAGGATAGAGGGCCGAGAGTTCGTGTTCATTTGGCGTTACATACGTAGCATTTTCTAATGCATCCCTATCTAATTGTGCTGCTGGTGCTGGATTTAATAATACTTTAATGCCAGCGGCGGCACATTTTTTTGTTATATAGGTAATCGTAGAAAGGGGAATTTCATTTTGTAACATAACAAGGTCTGCTTTCATAATAGCGTCCCAAGCTTTATCTACAACTGTTTCATCAACGCGCGCGTTAGCCCCTTGAATGACGATAATACTATTGTCACCTTCAGCTAAGGTAATGTGGGCGGTGCCACTGGTTTCGTCTGGCAAGGTAACTATATAATCTGTATTAATATGATGTTGGTGTAAATTATCTAAAATCATTTGACCATATGGGTCATCCCCAATATAGCCAACCATGGTAACATTTGCGCCTAATTTAGCAGCCGCTACGGCCTGATTGGCTCCTTTGCCACCAGGTGATACATGTAGGCTTTGCCCTAGAATGGTTTCGCCTGCTGCAGGACGCTTGTCGGCTAGCACAGTAATATCTATATTACAGCTACCGATAACTACAATATTATTCATGGTAACCTCCTTCAACCTTCTTTGCATTATATTAGTATACACTAGAAATCTTTAATTTAAAAGATAGTTTAAATCTTTATTTAATAATTTATTGAATATAAATTTAATTCTTTTCAAGATGAATTAGATTTTTAGGCAATATTTACGTAAAATACATGTATATAGTGATAAAATAATAGATTTATTTAATTTTATAGCCATACACTTTTTATATCTCTATATTTTAATTTTGCACTTTTTCTGATACAATAAGAGAGTCAATTTATACTTTATAGAAAATGAGGAGGAATTAAATGGCAACATTACCTAACTGTCCAAATTGTGGTGAAGGTTATACGTATGAAGATGGACATATGTTGATTTGTCCTATGTGTGCGCATGAATGGACTGCCGCTGATGTAGAAGCAGCTGAAGCAGGGCTCGTTGTGCGTGATGCGAATGGCAATGTACTGCAAGATGGCGATTCTGTTACCATTATTAAAGATTTAAAAGTAAAAGGCGCCTCTGTATTAAAACAGGGCACCCGTGTGAAGAACATTCGCCTTGTGGATGGAGATCACAATATTGATTGCAAAATCGATGGTTTTGGCGCTATGGCATTAAAATCTGAATTTGTTAAGAAATTATAAAGATAAAATAGAGGTATAGGACAAACTGTGCTGCGGTAAGTCTTATATAACTACAACAAAATGCGTGGTAAAGAGAGGAATATCTTTACCACGCATTATTAGTTTTAGATGTTGTATTTCTTTATAGTTCTTTGGTGTTTACCTAAGAGCAGTCTAATTATAAGCTGAATGTTTTAATTTCAGTGGCTTCAATGGAAGCGGCAATATCATCAGCTAGTTTTTCAAATAATGGTAATTGTTGTGGATGTAAGGCACCACGAATATCAAGTGGTGTACCAACGATTTCCATGTCTTTGAATTCATTTGTGAAATATTCTACCATACGTTTCATGGCAGCCGATGCCCAGGAATGGTTACCTACGATGGATACCTTATGATTGTGGAAGTTAAGTGCTTTTAATTCATAAAGCAAGTTTTCCATAGTGAGGTATAAGGCCAAGTTGTAGGTTGGGGCCATACAAACTAGATGGCTGTATTTCCAAGCATCTGCGATGATATAGGATGGATTTGTTTTAGATACATCATAGATTTTAATATCATTAATGCCGCGAAGGGACAATAATTTAGCTAATTGTTGAGCCATTTCAGCTGTGTTGCCATACATGGAACCAAAGGCAATAACAACGCCTTTCTTTTCTGCTGAATAGGTACTCCAATGCATGTATTTCTCAATCATGTATTTAATACTTTCAGGAGTACGCCAAATAGGACCATGAAGTGGGGCAATCATTTTGATGCCTAAAGGAAGCGCTTTTTTGATTGCATTTTGTACTTGTACACCATATTTACCAACAATATTAGTATAATAACGACGTGCTTCATCTTCATAGACACGTTCGAAATCAATTTGGTCCGCAAAGATGCTGCCATTAACAGTACCAAAGGTACCGAACGCATCGGCGGAGAATAAAATACCTGTAGTGGATTCAAATGTACAAGTTACTTCTGGCCAGTGAACCATTGGCATGGTGTAGGAATGTAAGGTATGTTTACCTAAACTAATGCTATCCCCTTCTTTTACTTCGTAGTAATTATCAGGGCAAGGGCGACCATAAAATTGTTCGAATAAACGGAAGGTAGTACGGTTACCAACAAGTCGCACATTAGGATAACGATCGATTAATTCTACTAAAGTGGAGCAATGATCAGGTTCCATATGGTTGACGATGACATAATCGAGTTGACGACCATTAAGCAAATGTTCTACATTGTCAAAGAATTCTTGACGAATGCTATCATCAACGGAGTCAACAATACAAGTTTTTTCATCATCAATAAAATATGAGTTATAACTAACCCCTAATGGAATAGGGAAGAGGTTTTCAAAACGCTCTGTATCCCAGTCATTACTGCCTATCCAATAAATATTATCTGTCATTTTTTGTGCGCAATGCATATGTTTACATCCTTTCAAGTTAAGAATAACAAGAGCTGGTTATGTCTCTAAACTTATTCACCATATACTATGATACTAGGTATCACCAGGGAGTGCAACCAATTTCATATAAAAAAACGGCATATACTATGCCGTTTTTTCTATTTCTTATGCAATTTTTGAATTGTTATTTAAAATAGGCTACACCAGATTCAAAGACAGGCATAATTTTTTCGCCAGGAATATTTTTGGCAATGCCATAGCCTACGCGTTCAATATGCCCCATTTTACCAAATACTCGGCCATCAGGACTGAAGAGACCTTCTACAGCAGCAACGGATTGGTTTGGATTGTAGCGCGCATCATAGGTTGCTACCCCATCCATATCAACATATTGAGTGGCGATTTGACCTTGACGGTTAAATTCTACAATTTGCTCAGGGGAGGCAATAAAACGTCCTTCACCATGAGAAATCGGAATAGTGTAAATCTCACCAGCTTTAGAAAGGCTCATCCAAGGTGATTTAGTAGAGATAACCTTAGTGCGCACCATGCCTGATAAATGGCGGCCAATTGTATTATAGGTTAATGTTGGGCTTGTTTCATCAAGTGGTGCTACTTTACCATATGGTAAAAGACCTAATTTGATTAGGGCTTGGAAGCCATTACAAATGCCTAAGGCTAAGCCATCACGGGTATAGAGTAATTCGTTGAGGGCTTCTGTTAAATATGGATTGCGGAACAAGGTGGCCATAAATTTACCACTGCCATCTGGTTCGTCACCAGCACTGAAACCGCCAGGGAAGAAGACGATTTGCGATTCATCTAAGGCGCGCTTCATATCTTTAATGGATTCCTCTAGCTCACTCACTGTGCGATTGCGAATGAGCACAATTTCAGGGTCCCCACCAGCCCGTAAGAAGGCACGTGCTGAATCGTATTCACAGTTAGTGCCAGGGAAGGCTGGAATTACAATCTTAGGTTTGGCTATACCAGTATGCACTCGTGGTGCCATTTTTTGATCGTGAATATAGGCTACAGCTTCACCGGTGCCAGAAGCGGCGTGAAGTGGGAAGATTGGGTTAAGGGTAGCCTCATAGGCGTCTTGAAGTTCACTTAAGGAAAGAGTTACATCTTTGATGCTAATAGTTGGCTCTTTCACAATGGTACCAATTTCTACAGTATATTTGGTAGCCTTTGTCCATTCAGCGGCTGTTTGGGCATCTGTTTCCACAATCCAAGAGCCCATATGAGGGGCAAACAGATGATTTTCTACTACATCATTTAGATTTACCCCTAGACGATTGCCAAGGGCCATTTTAGTAAGCGCCGCAGCAATGCCACCAGCTTCTACCACATAGGCAGCGCTGATACGGCCTGCTTTGCTATATTTGTGAAGTGTATCGGCCTGTTCTTTGAAGAGGGCCCAATTTGGTGTATTATCTTCTTGGCGTGGTACACCTACATGAAGTAATACATGGCCGGCTTCTTTTAAGTCTGGGGATATTACATCATCTACAGAAGCTGTTGTAATGGCAAAGGAAACTAAGGTTGGCGGTACAGTTAAGTCCATAAAGGTACCGGACATAGAGTCTTTACCACCGATAGCACCGATTTCAAGTTCTTTTTGTGCTGTATAAGCACCAAGTAATGCTGCTACAGGTTTACCCCAAGCTTCTGGCACTTGATTTAAGCGCTCAAAGTACTCTTGAAGGGTTAAATAGGCCGTGCGGCGATCACCACCAAGGGCAACGATTTTGGCAACAGATAATAAAACGGCCAATTGTGCACCATGGAATGGACTCCAAGTAGATACAAAAGGATCAAAACCATGCGTCATGATGCTGGCTGTTTTAGTTTCGCCATAAAGAACTGGTAATTTAGCGACCATGCCTTGTACCGGTGTTTTTTGGTAGAGACCACTAAATGGCATGAGAACTGTGCCGGCACCGATGGTGCTGTCGAAACGTTCGCTTAGGCCCTGCTGTGAAGTAACCGCTAAGTCAGACATTGTGTCTAGCCAATGAGCTTTCACATCATGTACAGCAGGTGCTGTGAAATATGTAGATTTTGGTGCTACTACATGGGCGTTTTGGCTTTGTTTAGCCCCATTAGTATTTAAGAAGTCACGGGAAATATCAACAATGTTTTGACCTTGCCAAGTCATGGTGAGGCGATTGGAATCTGTTACATCGGCTACAATAGTAGCTTCTAGATTTTCTTCGCTACAAAAGGCTTCAAACTGCGCCCAATCTTTGGCTTCGATGACGCAAGCCATACGTTCTTGTGATTCGGAAATAGCTAGTTCAGTACCGTCAAGACCTTCGTATTTCTTAGGTACTTTATCTAAATTGATGAGTAGACCATCTGTTAACTCACCGATGGCAACCGAAACGCCACCAGCACCAAAGTCATTACAACGCTTGATGAGCTTAGTTACTTCGGCACGGCGGAATAAACGCTGAATTTTGCGCTCTGTTAAAGGATTACCTTTTTGTACTTCGGCACCGCAAGAGGCAAGGGAGGTTAAGTCGTGTTCTTTAGAGGAGCCCGTAGCACCACCACAGCCATCACGGCCGGTTTTACCGCCTAGAAGGACTACAATGTCACCAGGTGTTGGTTCTTCGCGGCGTACATTGGTGCGAGGTGCAGCCCCTACAACGGCACCGATTTCCATGCGTTTGGCTACATAGCCTGGATGATAATATTCTTTAACTTCACCGGTAGCAAGACCAATCTGATTGCCATAGGAGCTATAGCCACGAGCGGCCCCCTTGGTGATTTGTGCTTGAGGTAATTTACCTTCTAAGGTATCTTCTAAGGCTGTACGTGGGTCACCAGAGCCGGTAACACGCATTGCTTGGTATACATAGGCACGGCCACTTAAAGGGTCGCGAATACAGCCGCCTAAGCAAGTCGCAGCGCCACCATAGGGCTCAATTTCAGTAGGGTGGTTATGGGTTTCATTTTTAAAGAGTAATAACCATTCCTCTGTTTCGCCATTTACATCTACCGGTACGATAATGGTACAAGCATTGATTTCATCGGACTCATCAATTTCTTGTAATTTGCCTTGAGCTTTTAATTCTTTTACTGCTAACGTGGCCATATCCATTAAAGTGCGGGCTTTGGTTTTGGCTGTATAAATTTCTTGACGCCCTTGCATGTATTCAGCTAAGGCTGCTTCAATAGGAGCGGTGAGAGGATCTTTGTCAATCGTAATATCTGTTAATTCCGTCATAAAGGTTGTATGGCGGCAATGGTCGGACCAATAGGTGTCGAGTACGCGAATTTCAGTAATGCTTGGATCGCGCTGTTCTTCTTCTTTAAAATAGCCTTGAATTAGGCGGATGTCTTCTTGGCTCATAGCGAGGCCTAATTCTTGACGTAAGGCCTGTAGATTTTCGTCTGATTTAGATGTAAATCCATCAAGAATGGCTACAGGCTTTGCAGGTTCCACTTCAAGTTGTAAACTAGTAGGTAAATCAAGTGATGCCTCGCGAGAGTCTACAGGATTTATATAATAATGTTTAATTTTATTAAATTGTTCTTCAGATAGTGCACCTTCAATGCAAAATACGCGTGCTGTGCGAACAGTGGCGCCTGATTTTAAGGTTAACATAGCTAAACATTGCTCCGCTGAATCGGCCCGTTGATCATATTGACCAGGCACATATTCAGTAGCGATTACATGAGTATGCTCGTTTACCGGTAAGGTTTCAAAGAGCTCATCTACAGGTGGTTCGGAAAAAATCAGTTGTTTTGCTTGCTCTAAATCAGAGGCACTTACGCCTTCAATATCATAGCGTTCATAAATAGTTACACTGTGAGCAGGGATACTGAGTTCTTCACGAATGGTATGTAACATAGCTTGTGCTTCTTGAGCAAAAGCAGATCGTTTGCGAACAAAAATGCGGTAAATTGACATAGTGAGCCTCCTCTTACATTTTTTGCCATGAATGTACTAACTATTGTGTAAACCCCAAATATAGTATAATATAGCTATAATAAATTAAGACTTTATCTTTTGTTTATTCTGTCCTATGTAATATGTATATGGAGACACTCTTCTAATACAATCTATGTTGTATGCTCCATTAACACTACAAAATACACTTGAAAAATAGTGTTGTTAGACGCGTAAACAAGCTTACCGACTATACTTTTAGGGCTTGCCCTTATTGACAATTCTAGTATATACGGTTTAGACTTATTAGTAAAGATAAAATTAATTAGAAGTAATTAAGTATTACTAATAATTGATAAGGGGCGATTATTATAAAATTGTAATAATCGGGGGTGTAGTTGTTAAAAAGGAGTATAGTAGTATGAGTATTTCAACAGATTTGTATCGAACGTTTCTAGGTGTGGGGTTACACCTGTCCTTTTCGAAGGCCGCAAAAGACCTTGGTGTATCTCAATCGGCTATAAGCCAAAGTATCAAACAATTAGAAAAGGAATTGGACATTACTTTGTTTGAGCGCACAACCAAATCCGTATCGTTTACTCCAGAAGGTAAGGAGTTATTTGATACGGTAGCTAAAGCATTTTCTATTTTAGATAATGGTGTTACACAACTACAAGAACGCATGACACATGAGCAGGAAAGTTTAAAATTAGCTGCTACTGATACTATGTGTCGTCATTTACTTTTACCGTATTTTAAAAAGTGGCAAGATCAAGATCATGAAACAGGCCTTCAGATTACGAATCGTCCGTCTCCTCAATGCGTGGAGATGGTAGAAAATCGAGAAGCGCAAATCGCAATCGTTAACACTTATGAAGGACTAGAGTCTAATCCACAGCTTGAAGTGATTGAACTTCAAACTGTACAGGATATTTTTGTGGGCGGTCCTTTCTATAAGGGGATGGGGGTTATTGATTTAAATCGCCTCTTGCAAGAGCCTTTATTATTGCTTACTCAAGGTGCTGCGAGTCGGTCATTTTTTGATCAACTAACAAATAATGCATGCAAAAAGCCAGCTTTTGAACTTGGTAGTCTTGACGTGTTGATGGACTTAGTGGAAATTAATATGGGGATTTCACTTGTACCAGATATTTTAGTTAAACAAAAAATAAAAGAAGGTCGTGTGGTAGAAATTAAAACAGATATTACCGTACCGCCACGTAAAATCGCATTAGTACGGTCTCGATTGATGCCAGTTTCACAAGGTGCAGCGAAATTTATTGACCTTCTGCTTAGAAAGTGATAAGGTATTATAATCAATTAGTATCGTATAGTAAGTCATGGAGGAGACGCTGAGATG
This sequence comes from uncultured Veillonella sp., assembly GCF_937981445.1. GTDB lineage: Bacteria > Bacillota > Negativicutes > Veillonellales > Veillonellaceae > Veillonella_A. Next base: position 29,306 of record NZ_CALJON010000014.1, read on the forward strand.
GAACTCTTGAAGCAACGAATTAGAGAAGAAGGCATTGTATTGAATAATCGTGTATTGAAGGTGGATAGCTTTTTAAATCACCAAATTGATCCAAAGCTATTTGTATCTATTGGTAAAGAAATTGCTAATCGCTTTAAAGACAAAGGCATTCAACGCATTGTTACCATTGAAGCATCAGGGATTGCTGTGGCATTACAAGTAGCCATTGAAATGGATGTGCCACTTGTGTTTGCACGTAAGAAAAAATCTATTCTCATGACCGATGATGTGTATCATTCTGTAGTATATTCTTATACAAAAGAAGAAAATTATGATGTAACAATTTCTAAGAAATTTTTGCCAGAAGGCGAAAAAGTTCTCATTATTGACGACTTTTTGGCTAGTGGTGAAGCCGCTATGGGTTTAGTGAAACTTGTAGAAAGTGCTGGCGACACGGTGGAAGGGATTGCCATTGTTATTGAAAAATCATTCCAACCAGGTCGTGAACGTTTAGAACGAGCTGGTTACAATGTAGAATCTTTAGTACGTATCAAAAAATTTGAAGATAATAAATGCGTGTTCTTAGAAGACTAAAAGAAGGAGGCTTTGCCTCCTTTTTTGTTTTTGTGATTACATATATTTTAAAAATTGCTAAAATATTCCTCACATTATATAATAAAGAGTAGATGGTGCTATACGGGAATCATCGCAAGATGAAAGCTTATGTAGCTATCGTAAAAGTAACGCAACATATATACTAATTTTAGTATATAGTTATAGTGTTTGGCTTAATTTAGGCCTGTGTTTATAATGGGGTGTTTTAATAATGAATAAAAAAATTGAAAAATTTGATGCCTTTTTAAAAGAGCGTAATGTAGAAAGCTGGTTTACAAAAGAAGAAGTGCAAGATCAAGTGAATTCTGTTGTATATCGTGGCTTTTTTGCTGTAGGAGAACAACAAATTCCTACTTTTATCGTACTTGATGACACAGTATTTAACTTTGCTCGTTTAGTTGTAACTAATGCGCCAGTACCAGCGGATCGTCGTGATGAAGTGGCTACGTATTTAAATGAATTAAATAGTCGTTTTAAGATTTTCAAATACTATGTAAGCCCTGAAGATGGTTTTGTATACTTAGATGTAAGCTTCCCAGCTGGTGAAGAATTTGAACCAGGCTTACTTATGGCTTTGTTGATTGAAGTAGTGGAACCACATATTAAAGAGTTTTACGCTGAAATTATCGATAATGTACTCGGTACACCTAAGGCTAAACCAGCTAAAAAAGGTAGAACTAATTTACGTGTAAAGAAAGAAAAAGCAACAGAAAACTAATTTCGCTGCGCCTAGAGATGGCAGAGCCAATCTTGGACGGTAGGCGAAATGAATTGGGGCAAATTGAGCGAGGTAACAATGAGTCAAACAAATAAAAAGCGAAGCCTATTTGATCGATTTCTAAGAGAGGAAGAGATTTCCTGTTTTGATGTAAAGGCCATTGGCGATGAAGAAGGAACCGTATTGTATCGTTCGTACTTGGATACAGCTTTGGGAACAATGCCTTTATATGTTATATTAGATTCGTCTATTTATACGGTAATTCGCGTGGTTGTTGGTGGCGGCATTGTTACAGAGAACAATCGAGTAGCACTGATGGAATTTGCCAATGCAGCGAATAGACAATATAAGAAGTTTAAATTTTATGTAGAAGATAGTGACCAAACTTTCTATTTAGACTGTGTATATATGAGTCGTTCTGAAGAATTTGTGCCACAACTTCTATATGGACTTATGAATTCAATTATTGAGTATATTGATGCGGCAGTGCCTTCCTTGCAAGCGGCTATGAACATAGACCGTCTGCCTGAGCCGTTCCAAGGGCATCATCATGAGCATGATGAATTGGATACGATTCATGAAGGTCCTAGACCGTCTATGTCTGGCCATGAGGTAGCAAGTAATGCTACTAATCAACCTGCTAGACTTAGTTCGCCTGAAATGGCTAATGATGTACAAAAGAATACAGCACAGAACACCGAATCCGAACAGGAGAAGGGCTTGTTGTGACACAAATGACTCCTTATTTTTCGAGGAGTCATTTTTATTAATGTTCGATATGTATCGAACATTAATAATATTGAATAAATAAATATTCGAATATTATATTGACTAATAAGGGGGCGTTTGTTAGAATTTAACATATACTACAGATTCAAAACCATAGCATTTGGTAAGCAATGTATAGGAGGAAATGAAATGAAAGTTGGCATTGTAATGGGCAGCGATTCTGATTTATCAGTAATGAAGAAAGCCGCAGATGTTTTAAAAGAATTCGGTATTGATTTTGAAATGGTCATTGCCTCTGCACATCGTACGCCTGAAGCAGTAAAATCCTTTGTTACACGCTTAGAAGCAGAAGGTGCTATCGCCTTTATTGCAGGAGCTGGAGCAGCGGCACATTTGCCAGGCGTTATTGCTAGCTTTACAGTATTGCCAGTTATTGGTGTTCCTTTGAATGCGACGGCTTTAAAAGGCATTGATGCACTCCTTGCCATCGTTCAGATGCCATCTGGCATGCCTGTAGCAACTATGGCTGTGGATGGAGCCAAAAATGCTGCCTTATTTGCCATTCAAATTGGGGCCGCTCAAAATGCTGAATTACAAGCTAAATACAAGGCATATCGGGACGATATGGCAAAGGCTGTATTGGCTAAAAACGAAAAATTACAGGCCGAATTAAAGGCATAACAATACTATTTATTTTTTACAGGAGGAACGAATCATGAACATGTTGTATGAAGGAAAAGCTAAACAAGTATTTGAAACTGAAAACAAAGATGAATATTTAGTGCATTATAAAGACGATGCCACAGCATTTAATGGAGAGAAAAAAGGCACTATTCATGATAAGGGTGTATTAAACAATAAGATTTCCGCGTTCTTCTTTGAACTTCTTACTAAAGAAGGTGTGCCAAACCATTTTATTAAACGCCTCAATGATCGTGACCAATTAGTTAAGAAACTCCAGATTTTACCTTTAGAAGTTATTGTTCGCAATATTGTAGCTGGTTCTTTATCAAAACGCCTTGGCATTGAAGAAGGGACTCTTTGCAAACAACCTATTTTAGAATTCTGCTATAAAGATGATGATTTGGGCGACCCATTTGTTAATGAAGATCAAATCTTAGCACTTGATTGGGCTACTAAAGAACAATTAGATCTTATCCGTAAATACGCTATGAAAGTAAATGAAGTGCTTAAACAATTCTTAGCTGAAAAGAATGTAACTCTTGTAGACTTTAAATTAGAATTTGGTCTTCACAATGGTGAAGTATTACTTGGCGATGAAATTTCTCCTGATACTTGCCGTTTCTGGGATAGCAAAACTAATGAAAAACTTGATAAGGACCGTTTCCGTCGCGATCTTGGCAATGTAGAAGATGCTTATAAGGAAATGTTGTTCCGATTAACTGGTGAACGTGCATAATAGGAGATTATAATGCATTACGACTCTATTTTTGACAAGTGGCATGAAGAATGTGGCGTATTCGGTATATACGATCGTCATTTAAATGTAGGCAATTATACATATTGGGGCCTTTTCGCTTTGCAACATCGCGGTCAGGAAAGCGCGGGTATTGCAACTAGTGATGGCAATACAATTGAAGTTGTGAAGGGCATGGGCTTATTGACTGAAGCTATTAAAGATTTGCCAAAGTCTAATGGTTTTATCTCAGCAGGCCATGTGCGCTATTCTACAACAGGTTCTAATAATCCAAAAAATATCCAACCTCTTGTGATTCATTATCAAGGGGGCGATATGGCGGTAGCACATAATGGGAATTTAACGAATGCCCTTGATATTCGCCGGGAGCTTGAAGATGCAGGGTCTATTTTCCAGACCACGATGGATTCCGAAGTTATTGTGAATCTCATTGCCCGCTCTAAAGCAGAAAATACAGAAGACCGCATCATTGAGGCGGTGCGTCGCATTAATGGGGCCTTCTCCCTCGTGATTAGCACCAATGACAAACTCATTGGGGTGCGCGATGCCAATGGGTTCCGCCCTCTATGCTTAGGCAAAACAGAACATGGCTATGTACTCTCTTCTGAGACTTGTGCCTTAGATGCTATCAAGGCAGAGTTTATTCGCCATATTGAGCCTGGTGAAATGGTTATTATTGATGATTCAGGCGTGCGAAGCCGTTTATTTGTGGAATCTAAAGACGAAATTAATAAAGCACTCTGCGTATTTGAATATATTTATTTTGCTCGTTCTGATAGTGAAATTGACGGTCAAAGTGTATATCAAGCGCGTTTGAATATGGGCCGTGAGTTAGCGCGTGAAACAAAATATGAGGCGGACTTAGTTATGTCCATTCCCGATTCAGGTACTACAGCTGCCTTAGGCTATGCCCGTGAGTCCGGCATTCCTTTTGGGGAAGGGCTAATTAAAAATCGCTACATGGGCCGTACATTTATAAAGCCAGATCAGGCACAGCGTGAATTGGCTGTACGCATGAAATTAAATGCTGTAACTGATGTAGTAAAAGGTAAGCGCATTGTGCTTATTGATGATTCCATCGTAAGAGGAACGACTAGTGGTATTATTGTGCGCATGTTAAAAGAAGCAGGCGCTAAAGAAGTATATATGTGTGTAAGCTCGCCAGCCATTGAATATCCTTGCCATTATGGCATTGATACCTCAGTGCGCAAGGAATTGATCGCAGCGACCCACACGGTAGATGAGATTCGTGAATATATTCAAGCTGATAAGCTACATTATTTAAGCCGTGAAGGACTATGTAGAGCAGTGAGTGGTGTGTCAGAAGCCGACCTTTGCTTTGCTTGCTTCAATGGTGATTATGCAGTAACTGTTCCAGATGAACAAGATGAGGGAGGCAAATATGTGCTCGAATAAACAAGGTATCACCTATCGCGACGCCGGAGTTGATATTGATGCAGGTAATAAAGCTGTTGAGTTGATGAAAGACGCCGTTAAACGCACTTACACAGAAGGTGTAGTAGGTGATATAGGTGGCTTTGGTGGTCTATTCTCCTTAGCTGGTTTTGATATGAAAGAGCCTATGCTCGTGTCTGGTACTGATGGGGTAGGCACTAAATTGCGCCTTGCTATTATGATGGATAAACACGATACAATTGGTCAAGACTGTGTAGCCATGAGTGTCAATGATATTCTTGTACAAGGTGCTACGCCTTTATTTTTCCTTGATTACATTGCGGTAGGTAAAGTAGTACCGGAGCAAATCGCTACTATTGTAGCCGGTGTAGCTCGGGCCTGTGAAGAGTCTGGCTGCGCGTTAATCGGTGGGGAAACGGCTGAAATGGCTGGATTCTACGCGGAAGATGATTATGATATTGCCGGATTTGCTGTGGGCATTGTGGATAAGCCACGCTTACTCACTGGTGCTGATATTGCTGCAGGGGACATTTTAATTGGTCTACCATCTAGTGGTGTTCACTCCAATGGCTTCTCCTTGGTTCGTAAAATTGTGTTTGACCATAAGGGCATGAACCTTGGTGATGAAGTGCCTGAATTTGGTAAAACCTTAGGAGAAGAATTATTAACGCCTACTCGCTTATATCCTAAAGCTGTATTGCCATTGACTCGCAAAGGTCTTGTAAAAGGTATGGTGCATGTAACCGGTGGCGGTTTTTATGATAATATTCCTCGCATTTTACCAGACAATACATCAGCGCGTGTCAATGCAGATGCTTGGCCAGTGTTGCCTGTATTTAAAAAGCTTCAAGAATGGGGCCATGTGGATACTAAGGAAATGTACCGTACATTTAATATGGGCATTGGCATGATTTTAGTTGTTGGCCCTGATAATGTGGAGGCCGTAAAAGCTAATTTAACTAAACATAATGAACCTTTCTATGAAATTGGTCGTATTGAAGAAGCGCAAGGTGAACGCGTAATTATGGAAGGTCGTGACTTTGTTGACTAAGAAGCTTGCTATTTTTGCTAGTGGCCGTGGCTCTAATGCTGCTGCTTTATATGAGGCAATGCAAGCAGGTGAAATCAATGGCCGCGTAGTAGTGGTTATAACCGATCAAAAGGATGCTAAGGTCTTAGAGCGTGCTGCTGAGTGGGGCGTGCCGGCTCATGTAGTAGAACGCAAAGCCTATGGTTCAAAGGATGAATTTGAGCAGGCCATGCTAGGGGCGATTGCCCCTTATGAGCCAGATGCTATTGTATTAGCTGGCTATATGCGTCTCTTAGGGCCCACCTTTATTGGCCCTTATGAAAATAGAATTTTAAATATTCATCCCGCCTTATTGCCTTCGTTCCCAGGCCTTCATGCACAGGGACAGGCTGTTAAAGCAGGGGTAAAAGTTAGTGGTTGTACGGTCCATTTCGTTGATACGGGGATGGACTCTGGCCCTATTATTATGCAGGCTGTAGTACCTGTATACGCAGATGATACAGAAGATACATTAGCAGCGCGTATTTTACCAGAAGAACATAAAACTTATAAAAAGGCCCTAGCCCTTTTTTGTGATGACAAACTAGTGATCAAGGACCATATTGTACACATAAAGGACTAGCCTTCGGGCAGTCCTTTTGTCTTTTACATAATCAGATAATCCATATATTGGACCTAGGAGGAAATTATGATTAAAAATGCACTTATCAGCGTGTCGGATAAAACGGGGATTGTAGAATTTGCTAAAGAATTAGCTGCTTTAGAGGTAACTATTTACTCCACTGGTGGTACGTTTAAAGCGATTCATGAAGCGGGGGTTGCCGTTCATCAAGTGGAAGAATTGACTCATTTCCCAGAAATGATGGATGGTCGTGTTAAAACATTACATCCTATGGTGCATGGCGGTATTTTGGCCGTTCGCACCAATGAAAATCATGTGGCAGCTATGAAAGAACATAATATGGAGCCTCTTGACTTGGTAGTTGTTAACCTATATCCTTTCCGTGAAACCATTGCTAAGCCTAATGTAGAATTAGCTGAAGCTATTGAGAACATTGATATAGGTGGCCCTACTATGGTGCGTTCAGCTGCAAAAAACAACAAATTTGTAGGCATTGTAGTTAATCCAGAACGCTATGGTGAAGTGATTGAACGCCTTAAAGCTGATGGTGATTTAGGACAAGACCTTCGCTTTGCTTTAGCTAAGGAAGCTTTTGCGCACACAGCAGCGTATGACACAGCCATTGCTAATTACTTTAGCGAGCAATTAGAACAAACACCATTCCCTCCGGAATATTTACAGGCTTATGAAAAAGTAAGCGACCTTCGCTATGGTGAAAATCCGCATCAAAAAGCAGCCTTTTATAAAGACATTGGTGCTGCTACTGGCATGGGCGCTATGAAACAACTTCATGGCAAAGAATTATCCTATAATAATATTGTAGATATGGAAGCGGCGTGGAATATGGTGTGGGAATTTGAAGAGCCAGCTGCTTGCATTATTAAGCATACAAATCCATGTGGCGCTGCTATTGGCACTGATCTTCATGATGCCTATGTAAAGGCCTATGAAGCTGATTCCGTATCTGCCTTTGGTGGCATTGTAGCGTTAAATCGCGAAGTGGATGAAGCTACAGCTACGGAAATGAGTAAAATTTTCTTAGAAGTAATTATGGCACCTAAGTTCTCTACAAAAGCCTTAGCTATTTTAGAAGCAAAGAAAAATATTCGTCTTATTGAACTTGAACGTCCAATGGCTGGTCAAGTAGTAGTGAAGAAAGTATCTGGTGGCTTGTTAGTGCAAACTGAAGACGATTTAGTAGAAGATGAAGCAAGCTATACAGTAGTGACTAAAGCTCAGCCTACAGAAGAACAATGGAAGGCCCTTCGCTTTGCTTGGAAAATGGTAAAACATGTAAAATCGAATGCCATTTTAATTGCTGATAGTAATTCGACTTTAGGGGTTGGCGCAGGTCAAATGAATCGTGTAGGTTCTGCTAATATTGCCCTTGAACAAGCTGGCGAAAAAGCTAAAGGTGCTGTTTTAGCATCTGATGCGTTCTTCCCATTTGGCGACACCGTTGCTACGGCAGCTGCTCATGGTATTGCAGCGATTATTCAACCAGGTGGTTCGATTCGCGATGAAGAATCCATTGTGGAAGCAGATAAAGCGGGAATTGCCATGGTATTTACTCATGTGCGTCATTTCAAACATTAATACCTAGGCGCTTGTTGAGGCGTAGTGTACTTAAGGTGTAATTGATTACTATAAGATAATGTGTCGGAGGATATATGAAGGTTTGCGTAATTGGCAGTGGTGGCCGTGAACACGCTTTGGCGTGGCGATTAAAAGAAAGTCCTAGCGTGGAGACTGTATATGCCCTACCAGGTAGTAAGGCTATGGAAGAGGTCGCTATGTGCGAACCTATCGATTGGCAAGACAGTGATGCTGTTGTAGAATATTGTAAAAATCATGCCGTAGATTTAGTTGTAATTGGTCCAGAGGCACCTTTGGTGGCAGGTCTTAGTGATGTGCTTAGGGCGGCAGGGATTCCTGTATTTGGCCCTAGTAAAGGGGCTGCGCAGCTGGAAGGTTCAAAAGTATTCGCCAAAGATTTAATGAAAAAATATAATATTCCTACAGCGGCTTATGGCGTATTTGCTGAGGTGGCACCAGCGAAGGCCTTTGTTGATGAAGTGGGCGCGCCTATTGTAGTCAAAGCTGATGGGCTAGCGGCTGGCAAAGGCGTTGTGGTAGCTATGACTAAAGAAGAAGCGTATGCGGCTATTGATGATATGCTAGCAGGTAATCGCTTTGGTGATGCGGGACATACGGTGGTTATTGAAGAATTCATGGCCGGGGAAGAAGCGTCTTTACTAGCCTTTGCGGATGGCAATACAGTGGTGCCTATGATTTCTTCGCAAGATCATAAGCGTATTTTTGATGGCGACAAAGGGCCTAATACAGGTGGTATGGGGACTTATGCACCAGCGCCTGTTATGACGGAAGCTCTGTTAGAGGAAGCGAAACAAAGGATATTAGATCCTATGATTGAAGCTATGAAACAAGAAGGCTTGCCTTATATAGGGTGCTTGTATGCAGGTCTTATGATTACTGAGGACGGGCCTAAAGTGGTGGAGTTTAACGCGCGCTTTGGCGATCCAGAAACTCAAGTTGTATTGCCTTTATTTGATGGCGATTTAGGGCAAGTTATGCTTGCTTGTGCCAAGGGTGAACTTAATCCTTCGGATGTAGTATGGCGTAAAGGCCATGCAGCTTGTGTTATATTGGCATCTAAAGGCTATCCTGAAACATCTCATAAGGGCGATGTGATTACTGGTGATGTAGTGTCTCACGATGCCACGTCAGTAGTCTTTCACTCTGGCACGGCCTACCAAAACGGTCATTTTGAAACTGCTGGTGGTCGCGTCCTAGGTGTGGTAGGCTTAGGTTCTTCTTTACAAGAGGCTTTGGATACAGCCTATACTCGTGTACAAACGATTCAATTTGATGGCTGCCAGTATAGAACCGATATTGGGCAAAAAGCATTTAAGCATCTCAACGGTAAATAAATACTTAAAATTATAAAAAAAATTTGTAAATACGCAATATTTTACTTAACTGTTTTTCAAATTCACGGTATAATCAAGTAAGAGTCCATCTCTTAACAATATATAATTATGGCCAATGGAGTGGGGCGGTAAATATGGCGTTATACAAAAATCTTAAACGAGCTCGTATGAGGACGGGAAAAAGTCAGTTAGAAGTAGCAGCTAGTATTGGTATTAGCAATGCTGCGTTGTCAAACTATGAAACAGGCTATCGTGAACCTGATTTAGAGACGCTTAAGCAGTTAGCTTTGTATTATGGTGTTTCTTTGGATGAGCTGGCAGAAGTGGATTCAACTATATCTCCAGTTATTGATTTATGGGCAGCTATTAAAAATAAAGAAGTAGCATTTAATACGAATACCTATGTATTGAAGCCTTCGCAAAGACAGCAGCTAAAAAAAATATTACAAACTTTTTTTGAAAAGCTTGAACCTATCTCTGATGATGAGCGTGAAAGTTAATCGGTCGTAACGTATCTTACTACGTTGGGGCTGACAAGAAGCAAGGATATAAGCTTAATACAACAAAATAAAAGCACTTCTCCTAGAAACTATGTAATGAGATTACATTGGTTTATATTTCTAAGAGAGGTGCTTTTTTGTTTTTTTATGTGCAGGGTAGTTGCTAGGGTTTTAACTCTTTACTGCAGTTATAGTTCGATAGTTGTGCCTGGAGCAACTACGAGGCCTGCCTGTTTGTATTGGCTTTGCAAGGCATTGACAAATTCATGAGGATCTTTGTCAATAACAGGCCATGTTTTGTAATGAATTGGAATGGTTGTACTCGCTTTCACTAAGGAGGCGGCGAGCAGAGCATCCTCTACACCCATTGTAAAATTATCGCCAATAGGAAGTAAGGCATAGTCAATTTGACCAAAGCGATTTAAGTATTTCATATCACTAAAAAAGGCTGTATCGCCAGCAAAATAGATTCGTTTGCCATAGAATTCAACAATACAACCAGCCGCATGGCCCCCAGGAATACCAGCGCCGTGGAAGGCAGGGGTTAGGCGGACGGAGCCGAACTCAAAGTCGTGCTTGCCTCCTAGGTGCATGGCATAATTGCGAAGGCCTGCTTCGCTGGCTTTATGAGCTACTTCAGCGGTGGAAATTACGAGGGCATTATTAGCTTTGCCTATTTCATCGGCATCGCCATAGTGGTCGCTATGGCCGTGGCTGATAAAAATATACTGACATTTAATGTCTTTAGGCTCCGCTATATTCCACGTATTACCATTAAAAAAAGGATCAAAAACAATGGCTACATCGCCATGGGATAGCATAAATGTGGAATGGCCATAATAGGTAAAATTAACACGCATGGAAAACCCTCCTTTATGTAATGTATAATGTACTTATATGCATAAGTATAACATAAATCTAAACTGTTAGATATGATGAGGTACGCTTGATATAGTGAGAAAGGATGCTCGTATGGAGTTAACACATTTTGATGAACAAGGCAATGCGCGCATGGTAGATGTGGGCGCAAAGGATATTACGGAACGCGTAGCTGTAGCAGAAGGTTTTATTTCTATTAGCGATGATATATATCAACGAATTGAGCTTGGTATGGTAAAAAAAGGCGATGTTTTGGGCGTCGCTCAATTAGCTGCTATTATGGGGGCTAAGCAGACGTCTAATTTAATTCCTCTTTGCCATCCCTTAGCGTTGACCAATGTGAATGTTATTTGCGAATTAGATCAAATTCGCCGTGCTGTTAGAATTGAGGCAACTGTAAAGACAAAGGGGCGCACCGGCGTTGAGATGGAGGCCCTTACAGCAGTTCAAGTAGGGCTGTTAACAGTTTATGATATGTGCAAAGCCATTGATAAACAGATGGTCATGGGACCAGTCTATTTAGTAGAGAAGATGGGTGGCAAAAGTGGACATTTCAAGCGTAGTGAAGACTAGGCCTAGTTAAATGGGATAGCTAAGGGGCAATGTAGCTTAACGCTTAGGTGCCGTGTAACTTACAGGTTTAGGAGGAGCTTTACTTAAAGATTAAGCGAACTTTTGCTTGAAGGCTCACGCATAATTAGGTAAAATAAGATGTTAGATATTTTTGAAAAAAGAAGGTTTGTTAATGGAAATCGTATTAGTAGAACCAGAGATTCCAGGTAATACTGGTAATATCGCACGACTTTGTGCAGCCAATCATATGACATTACATTTAGTAAAGCCTTTAGGTTTTTCTATTGATGATAAATATGTAAAACGTGCTGGTCTTGATTATTGGCATTTAGTGGATGTGCAAGTACATGAAAATTTGCAGGAAGTATATGATAAATATCCTGACCGTAGATATTTCTATGCCACTACTAAAGCAAAGCATACCTATACAGAGATGAAGTATGAAATTGGCGATATGCTAGTATTTGGTAAAGAAACAAAGGGCTTGCCAGAAGACCTAATTGCTAAAAATATGGATACTTGCATTCGTATTCCTATGATTGAAGAAGCACGATCACTTAATTTGTCTAATTCAGTGGCGATTATTGCGTATGAAGCAATGCGTCAACTTGATTTCCCGGATTTGAAAAATTTAGGTGCTGGCGTGCCTACTAGTAAGGCATAAGTAGGGGCCATTTAATAAGTTTGCTATTAAATATTAAACTGATACATTTTGTAGTTATAGTAGTTAAGAAAGGTGGAGCATTATGAATTACGATAAGGCGTATGATTTACAAAAAGCGATGCGCGAAAGCGATGAGTACAAAGAGTTAATGGAAGCAACTAAAGAGGTGGAAGCTAATGGTGTAGCTAAAGGCCTAGTGGAACGCTTTTTAGTGCAACAAATGCAATGGGAATATGCTAAAATGGCGGAAGCACCAGAAGCTGAAGAATTTGCCAAGAAACAAGAAGAAATTATGCCTATGATTCAGGCCAATCCAAGTGCACAAAAATATTTGCAAGCTCATGTGCGTTGGAGCCAAGTGTCCAATGATATTTATCGCATCATCAGTGAACCTATTACAGAAGGAATGAAAATACTTGAAAATGCTAAAAAATAAGCTAGAAGTATTACATGAAGAGCTAAGTCAGCTGCTTGGCAATGATGAGCTATTTTGGAATGAGCCATTAAAGGATCATACAACCTTTAAAATTGGTGGGCCAGCAGATTTATTCATTATGCCACGCACACTAGATGAGTTAAGTGAAACTATGCAGCGAATTGCTAAAGCAGACGTACCCTTAACGATTTTAGGTAGTGGCTCGAATGTGCTCGTCCTTGATGGGGGCATTCAAGGCGTGGTAGTGTCTCTTTGTCATTTGAAGGAACGACTACAATGTGAAGGCCAGTCTTTGCTTATTAGTGCAGGCTTTATGTTAAAAGATGTGTCTGAGTTTGCTTATAAAAATAGCCTTACGGGCTTAGAATTTGCCATTGGTATCCCTGGTACATTAGGGGGCGCTGTCTTTATGAATGCTGGCGCTTATGGCGGGGAAATGAGTCAAATCGTGTCTAAGGTGCGTGCCGTGAGTTTAGATGGGCGTATTAATGAATATACCTTGGAGGAATTGGCCTTTGCTTATCGTCATAGTCGCTTCCATGAAAGTCATGAAATTGTAGCGGAAGTGGAAATGACTTTGCAACCTGGTGAGGCACAAGCTATTTTAGACACTATGAATGATTTGACAGAACGGCGCATGAGTAAGCAACCCCTAGAGTATGCTAGTGCGGGGTCCACATTTAAACGCCCTACGGGCCATTATGCAGGGACTTTAATTGAAGAAACTGGCCTAAAAGGACTTTCCTGCGGTGATGCGGAAGTGTCGAAAAAGCATGCCGGCTTTGTGGTGAATAAAGGCACGGCTACAGCCAGTGATGTACTTACAGTGATTCGTGAAGTGCAACAGCGCGTCGAACAAGCCCATGGCGTTATATTAGAGCCAGAAGTGCGCATTATTGGGCGTAGTGGTACTGAGAAGTAAAAATAAAAAATAAAAGCAAAAAGTTTTTACAAAGATATACATAAGGTATGCGTAAAAGCGTGTGTAAAGATACGCGTAATAACATATGTAATAGCATACGTAATAGTATGCAGTAGTATATTGAAAATAGTTAAAGAAATAGCTTGACATACATAGGGTAAGTTGAGTATAATATTTCGGTAAGCATTAGTATCTTATTCCATTAGCCCCGGAAGGAGAGCATGATGCTTTTTGGTAAAGTAGTCGTTATGAGGAGGAATTAGCAGCATGAAAACTACATATATGGCCAATCCGAACACTGTTGAACGGAAATGGTATGTTGTTGACGCTGAAGGTAAAACTTTAGGACGCCTTGCTGCCGAAGTAGCTAAAGTTCTTCGGGGCAAAAATAAACCAACTTTTACACCACATGTTGATACTGGTGACCATGTTATCGTTATCAACGCTGAAAAAGTTCGTTTAACTGGTAAAAAATTATTACAAAAAACGTATTTCCGTCATTCTGGTTACCCAGGTGGCTCTACATTCGTAACTGCTGGTAGCATGTTAGAAAAACATCCAGAACGCCTTGTTGAAATGGCAGTTCGTGGTATGCTTCCTAAAAACAAGCTAGGCGCTCAAATCTACCGTAAACTTAATGTTTATGCTGGTTCTGAGCATCCACATGCAGCTCAAAAACCTGAAGTTTTGGAATTTGATATTCGGTAATCACCGGGAGGAGGAACATATACATGGCAGTAGCTCAGTACTACGGTACAGGTCGTAGAAAATCTTCCGTTGCCAGAGTTCGTCTGGTACCGGGCACAGGCAAAGTTACAATCAATAAACGTGATTTTAACGATTACTTTGGTCGTAAAACTTTGGAATTAATTATTAAACAACCATTAGTGTTAACAGGCACTGTGGAACAATATGATGTTATCGCTGACGTAACTGGTGGCGGCCCATCTGGTCAAGCTGGTGCGATTCGTCACGGCATCTCTCGTGCTTTATTAGGTGTTGACAGCGAACTTCGTCAATCCCTTAAAAAAGCTGGTTTCTTAACTCGTGACCCACGTATGAAAGAACGTAAAAAATACGGTCTTAAGAAAGCTCGTAAGGCGTCTCAGTTCTCGAAACGTTAATATTTACAAATGGCAAACCCTACAAACCTCGCGTTTGTGGGGTTTCTTTTTTTATGTGTTTTTGTATAGTAGTCGCTTATAAGTCGAACAACGCCTCCTACAAAAGTAGGAGGCGTTGTTTATTTAATTCTATATTTATTTAGTTCCGGTTTTATTTTCTTAAACTTTTTTCTAGTAGTAGATTGGTCTTATTTTGGTGATATTAGTATTTAATTTTTGGGGACAGGTAAGACTGACTTTGTATGATTGCGAATTTGGTATAGCTATGATAATAGGTTAAATTGAAGCGAAATATAAACAATTTAAGAAGCATTTATAATATATATAACATTAATTATTATTAAAACTAGATGAAGGAAATTATCGAATTGGTGAAAATAATGCTGAGAGTATAAGCTTTGTTCTACTTTTAGATATATTTATTTAACAGATTGAAAAATAAATTATTAATCATAGGTAAAATATATAGTTATTAGGAAAAATGAATAGTTTTACTATAAAAATTAAAAATGTAATGAACATATGATGAAACGATTGTTGATGAAAACTATACTGATATAGTATAATCAGAATTGTGAATTTGAATGTTGATGTTATACTTATCAAAATAATTACTAAATTAATAAGTTTATCGACTGGAAGCTTAAGAAATGGGATTTATATAAAGTTAAGGGATTATATACATTATTAAATCAACCATATAATGAATAAATTTATAGTGTTAATGAAATAGATAATCTAGTTACGCTAGAGTTAAAATGAAAGAATAGTGAAAATTATCATTATAGGGATGTAACATTTCTTTTTGGGAAAACTAATTAAAACGTAAGAGGAGTTATTAGGTAAAGTAAAAACAGAAAAGAGTAGAAGAGTAAGTAGAGGTGTTACATGAATAAGATTTATAAGATTGTATGGAGTCGTACTAAACATTGCTACATAGTAGCATCTGAATTTGCTAAGGGGCACACGAAGAGTAGTGTGAACAAAAACAAAAATATTGTTAAACTTGGTGTAAGTTTAGCTCTTATGGCTGTGTTAGGGAGTGTAGGAACGGAGCACCCTGTGCAGGCGGCAACGCAACATGGTCCAAATGCAGAGGCTAAAGGCACGCAAGCAGTGGCTTTAGGTGATAGTGCGAAGGCAACGGCGAATCAAGCCATTGCTATTGGTGGATCTGATGCAACTTTGAATAATAACTTCACTCGTGCCGCTGGTAATCAAAGTATTGCCATAGGCGGTAATGTACGTGTAGGTGGTTATGGTACTATCGGTATTGGTGGCGATGATTTAGATACCTTTGCGGGTGCCACGGATTATAATCAATTCGGCTATAATAATTGGGTAGCAGGCAAAGGAAACTATACAAATTATAATACTAATCCTACTTATGGTAATGGAGATGGTGCTGTTTTTGTAGGGGTACGTTCCATTGGATCTGGCCATGGTGCGGTAGCTTTAGGGGCATTAAGTCAAGCTTCTGAAAATGTAGCAACGGCACTCGGCATGGGAGCCACAGCAGATAAAGTGGGCTCTGTTGCTTTAGGGACGGCGTCTCATACAACGAAAGATGCGGTGCAAGTAAGTAATGTGGCAATTAAAGGGACTACCTATAGTTTTGCGGGCTCCATTACATCTAAACCAGGAGCCGTTGTATCTGTAGGGAATAATACAGTACAACGGCAGATTATTAATGTGGCACCTGGTGCAGTATCGGCGACAAGTACAGATGCCATTAATGGATCTCAGTTGTATGCAGTAGCTAATAATATCACTAAAACGAATGTGGCTGTAGGTAGCAATAATTTAACTCTTGGTGTTAATGACACAACGAATACTAATGGTACTATTGCGTATACAGTGGATTTGTCACAAACGGCAAAGACGGCTATTGCTGATGTGCCAACAATTAAAACTAATTTAGCGAGTACTGCCGCAGTAGCCAATCAAGCAAAAACTGATGTAGCAACAGCTCAGCGCACGGCTAATACGGCAGTCACAAATGCCAGTACTGCACAGACTACCGCTAATGCAGCCAGTACGGCAGCGGCTAATGTAAAGATTACAGCTGAGGCTGCAAGTACCGCGGCGGCAGGGGCAACAAGTAAAGCGGAGGCTGCTTCAACAGTCGCGGCCACAGCAAGCAACACAGCTACACAAGCTAAGACAACGGCTGATACAGCGGTTACCAATGCTAATGCAGCTAAGAAGGATGCGAGCGATGCAAAACAAGCCGCTAATACAGCTAACACTAATGCAAATACTGCGTTGCAAACAGCTAACACAGCTAATACAAATGCAAATACGGAATTAACAAAAGCAAATACAGCCGTTCAAACAATCAATGTTGGTACTTCTGCTAATTCCGGTACGGTAGCATTGAATAATACTAATAGTCGATTAAATCTTGTAGGTGTAGGCAGTGTAACTACTGCTGTATCGGGAACGAATGCAATTAATATTGGCTTAACCTCCTCCGCTGAGAGCGCTATTAAAGCAGTGCCAAGTATTAGTACAGCGGTGACCCGCATTGACAGTACAGTAGGCAGTTTATCCACTACAGTGGGTACTGTATCATCTGCTGTATCAGGGCTTAATACAACGATGAATAATATTAGTACGGCTGTAAGTAATGCGGCAGGGGCTGTACAGGAATTCACTATTGGAGCTAATAAAGATGGCAAAACAGGTGGATTTAAATTAAATAAAACGAATTCTCGTGCTGATTTTGTTGGCGCCAATGATAATAAAGATATTGTTACGAGTATTGCTGGAAATCAGGTAGTATTTGATTTATCGAGTACAGCTAAAACAGCATTGAGTTCTGTGGCTAGTATAAGTACTGCCGCAAGCACTGCTTTAAGCACAGCTAATTCTACAGGCACTGCATTAACTGCTAATAATACAAAGGCGCAAGAGGCATTAGATGCGGCCAAGGCAGCAAAGTCTACGGCAGAAAAGGCAAATAGTACGGCTAGCGATGCAAAATCTGTAGCAGATAAAGCCAATAGTACAGCGGTACAGGCTAATAGTACAGCGGGTGAAGCAAAAACTACAGCAGAACGAGCTAATAATGTAGCGACACAGGCAAATAGTACGGCTAGTGATGCAAAAACTGTAGCAGATAAAGCGAATAGCACTGCCACAGCGGCTAATAGCATAGCAAATACGGCTAAGAATACAGCTGATGCAGCTAGTACAGCAGCAAGCACGGCGCAAGGAGCAGCAGATAAAGCTCAAGGTACTGCCGATGCAGCTAAGAAGGTAGCCAATACGGCCGTTCAAACAATTACTGTTGGCACTGATACTAATCATAAGGCAAGTGGTGTTGCGCTAACAAAGGATAATAATCGTTTAGATATTGTAGGACTAAAGAGCGTGTCTACAGCTGTATCTGGCAACTCTATTACTGTAGGTTTAATAGAGGCTGCTGAAAGCAGTATTGCAGCAGTGCCTGGTATTCAGACGTCTGTAACTGACTTAACTTCTAAAGTAGGTGGTTTAACTTCTACCGTTACAACAATCCAAACTGATTTAGGGACAGTTCAGCAAGACTTGGGTACAGTGAAAAATGAATGGAATACAGTAAAAAATAGTGCTACTAATTCCATTCAATCTTTACAAATTGGTGCGGGCGCTAATTCTACACCAATTACTTTAGATAAAAATAATACTAAAGTTGATATTGTGGGCGCTGATAATAATGCTCGTATTATGACTACTGTAGATGCAACAAACAAGGCTATTACTGTTGACTTATCTGATTCCTTCAAAAAACAGATTAATAATTTAGAAAATACAGCTAATGGATCTTCTGTTACGTATGTAACGAAGGATGGTGATAAAGTTGTTAAAATTGGCGATACCTTCTATCCAGAAGGAACGACACTAGATAAAGATGGCAATCCAGTAGATGAAACTGGCAAACCTGCCACTAAGCAAGATGTAAAACCTGAAGATATTAAAGTGACTGTAGGTGATGATACAACCCGTCAAATTGGCAATGTAGCTAGTGGTATTGATGGCACAGCAGGGAATGGTAAACCTGGTGCCGATGGTGCTACACCAGCTATTAGTGCAGCGGAAGCTAAGACTGTAGTAGGCGGTGCTAATGGTAAGGATGGTTTATTAGGCAAAAATGGCACAGATTTAAACAATGTAGCTACGATTAAAGATCTTCAAGCAGTAGCACAAGCTGGCTTAGACTTCGCTGGCGATAGTGGTGAAGATGTGCATCGTGCGTTGAGCAATAAATTAACTCTTCAAGGTGGCGTAGCAAATAATGCTACCCTAACGGATGGTAATATTGGTGTGATTACCAACGATACTAAAGATGGCTTGTTAATCAAATTAAATAAAGATATTAAATTGGGGGATGCCGGTAGTGTAACAGCAGGGGGGACGACAATTGATAAGGATGGCGTCGCAACTAATAAAGTAACCGCTGGTAATACATCACTTGATACGAATGGCATAAGTACGGCGAAAGTAACGGCAGGCAATACGACTATTGATACAAGTGGAGTAAGTGCTGCTAAAGTAACAACAGGCAGTACAACAGTTGATACAAATGGGATTTCTACAGCACAAGTAACAATTACTGACGGAGCTGTTTTATCGGCTACTGGTATGGATATGAAAGGTGATGCTATTACTGGTTTAAAAGCCGGTGAAAATGATACTGACGCAGTTAATTATTCACAGTTAAAATCGTTAGAAAATAAAGTAAGCAATATGGGCACTAATTCCCCGTCTAAGTTAGTGGATAATGCAGGTAATGAAGTTGTTAAAATTGGCGACCAATACTATCCAACTGGCACAGAACTTAAAGATGGCAAAACTGTTGACAAAGAGGGCAATGAAGTACAGCCAATTGATACTACAAAAACTCCAATTTCTGCAGCAACGAATACACCAAATAGTGGCTTAGGCCTCCAAGTGGGTGATGAGGCGAAAGCCATTACTAATGATGGTGAAAATGGTGCAAATGCATTAGTTGGTGGCAAAGCTGGTGAAGATGGTAGTAAAACTGGCGGTCTTTTGCAAGCAGCTGGTAATGAACTTGGTAAATTAGCTACCATTGGTGATTTACAAGCTGTAGCACAGGCTGGGTTAAACTTTGTTGGAGATACTGAAAATGTAACTGTACATCGTCCACTTAGCGATACCTTGGCTATTAAAGGTGGTATTTCTGACCTAGATAAGTTAACTGACAATAATATCGGTGTAGTAGCTAGTGAAACAGAGGGGTTAACAGTAAAACTGGCTAAGCAGATTGACCTTGGCTCCGAGGGTAGCTTGAACCTTGGTGAAGCAGTAAGCTTAACTCCTAATACAGGACTTACTATTAAAAAAGATGGTAATACAGCAGTATATGGTCCAGAAGGAACAAACTTAACTGACAAAGCAGGCAACACAACTGTAACCAGCGCAGCAGGCTCTACACTAACAGATGTTACAGGCAATAAAACTGTAACCAATGCTGCCGGATCTACATTAACGGACAAAGATGACAATTCCAATATTATCAATGCTAAAGGTGTTACTGTAAGCGACAAAGTTGGCAATTCTAATAGTACTACGGCGACGAAGTCTGAAATCAAAGATCAGAATGGCAATACGAATACGTCTACAGCTACAGAAAATAAATTAGATGACGGCAAAGGTAATACAAATACATCCACTGCCACTGAAATTAAATTAGTTGGTGAAAATGGTAAAACGAATACGTCTACCGCTGATGGTGTGACTGTTGAAAAAACAGTTGATGGCAAAACGATTAGCAATTCCTTGACCGCTGACGCACTTACGGCTAAAGGGGCTGATGGAAAAGAGGCAACTGTAACATCTAAGGGCTTGACGTCTAAAGATGGCGATAAAGAGTCTAGTGTAAATGCTGGTGGCTTAACTACGAATGGTTCTGTTGTAGCTACTGATGCAGCTGGTAACCAAACGACAGTTAATGGCAATGGTATTACTATTGATCCTAAAGAAGAAGGGAAAGGCAATGTATCCTTAACTAAAGATGGTCTTGATAATGGTGGCAACCGTCTTCAAAATGTTGGTGCTGCCGAAAAATCCGGTGATGCAGTTAACTTTAATCAATTTAAAGAATTAGAGAGAAAGTTTAGTGCTGCTGGAGGCATGGAAACTGTTGATAAGGATGGCGATAAAGTCATAACTATTGATGACAAAGTGTACAAGGTTGATGACAAAGGAAATCCAATTGCAGCAGATGGCACAAGGTTAACAGAAGTGGATGGCAAATATTATAATCCGTCTGATGTGACTGATGGTAAAGTGAATGAAGGAGCTAAGCCAGCAGATAGCACAGCTCAGGGCAATACATCTTTATCTTCTAATGCAGGTGAAAGTGGCTTAGGTCTTGCTACAGCGCCGAGGTCAGCAGATGGGGTTGATAGAAGTCCAGCGATTTCTAGTGAAACTGCTAAACAGGCTATTGGTGGAAATAATGGACAAGGTGGTTTATTAGGTAGCACAGGTAGAGAGCTTAATAAATTATCGACTCTACAAGATTTGCAAGCTATTGCCGTATCTGGTCTTGATTTTGGTGGAGATACAGGCGCTGATGTGCATCGTCCATTAAGTACTAAACTTACTATTAAAGGTGGTATTTCTGATACTGATAATGTAACAGATAAGAATATTGGTGTAGTGGCTGATGGTTCTAATAGCTTGGAAATTAAATTAGCCAAGAATATCGATCTTACTGCTGATGGCAGTTTAAAACTTGGTGATACAGTTACGCTTGATGGCAAGGATGGCTTGACTATTAAAGGCGATGATGGCAATAGTGCAAATTATGGTGGCAATGGGTTAACTCTTACTGATACGAATGGTAATAGCAATACGTTGACACCAAAAGACAGTACAATAGCCGATAATAAAGGAAATACGAATACTTCAAGTGCTACTCATAATACGATTTCAGATGGTAATGGTAATAGTATATCGAACAGTGCAGAGGGCACTACTGTTAAGGATAATAAAGGTAATGAAACCAATGTTAGAGCTGATGGTGTAGTGACTAAGGATGGGAATGGAAGTAGTGCATCTGTGAATCCTAGTGGAGTATTTGTTGTAGATAAAGAGGGGAATACTACCTCTGTGAACTCTGACGGAGTATTGGCTGTAGATGAAGATGGCAACACTACCTCTGTGAACCCTGAAGGGGTATCCTCTGTAGATAAAGAGGGTAATACGGCGTCTATGAATCCAGATGGCGTAGCTATTACAGATAAAGACGGCAATAAAACTACCGTTGACGCTAATGGTATTAGCCTGCAAGATAAAGAGGGCAATATTTACGTAACGATTGATAAAAATGGTTTAGGTGGTAAAGATGGGGCACCAATCGATTTTAAAGATGGTATTAATATACCAGGTGCGCTTACAGTTACACCGGAGACTAAAGACGCCAATGGTAATACTATTGCGCCAGTTATTGATGCTAAGGGAAATCGCATTCAAAATGTAGGCAATGGGATTTTACCAACTGATGCGGCTAATATTGGTCAGTTAGAACAAGTTCGTAGTGATGCTAAAAATCACAGTAATAATGTGGGCTCCATGACAGCTGCTTTAGCAGCACTCAATCCACTTCCTTATATGGGCGGTGAGAAAGGTCAGATTATGGCTGGTGTAGGTGTTTATGAAAATAAACAAGCCGTAGCATTAGGATATGCGTACACGCCGAATAATGATCAGCAATATACTTTAGGTGTATCCTATGGTGAAGGAGGTAAAACAATGGCCAATATGGGGGCGACCTTCCGTATTGGTGCTGGCGATTTTTCTGTAAACCAAGGAAAATCTACACAGGTTAAAGAATTACAACAAACTGTTTCTGACTTACAATCACGGAATGCTCAATTGACAAATGATGTAGAAGAACTTAAACAGCTTGTACAGGAAATGCGTCAATCTATGAATGGTACAAAATAATTAGCTTACTATATGTTGTTTTTAAATAAATGGCATGAAATAAGTCGTGGTAAATTCTTGTAATGAATGGTGCGAAGTGAAACTAAGTAGAAAATTTTAAACCTCTAAAAGCAGTCTCTAGTATAACAATTTTGTTATACTATGAGGCTGCTTTTGGTATTATACGGATACATGCCCCCTTGTTATACTAAGGATATGTCTAATTAGGAGGTAATATTATGAACATAATCGTCATATGTTTATTAAGCTTCATGGCTGCTATTGGGCCATTGAGCAGTGATATTTATATACCGGGACTCCCTGAAATTGCAGCGGATTTAAATACGTCGGCATCAGGTGTGCAGTTAAGTTTGACAGCTTGCTTTTTAGGCCTTGCCTTAGGGCAGATTATCATGGGGCCCTGGAGTGATGAAATAGGTAGACGCAAGCCGGCGATAATAGCTTTTGCTGGTTTTGGTATAGCTTCTTTTCTCTGTGCGACAGCTACTTCGTTAGTCATGTTTTTGGCTTGGCGCTTTATACAGGGGGTTGTCGGGGCTGGTTGTATTGTACTTGCTAGAGCGATTGTTTGTGATCAATATAGAGGTAATGAACTAACTCGTTTTATTGCGTTGCTTGTATTAGTATCATCCATTGTGCCGATTGCGGGGCCAGTAGTAGGCGGTTTGATTTTACATGCTTTTAATTGGGAGAGCATTTTTTTGTTACTAGGAATCTTAGGTGTAGTGGGGGCTCTGTGGGTATTAGTAACATTGCCTGAAACATTGGCCTTAGAGGATCGTGTGACTGGGGGGCTAAAAGCGTCGCTAGAAGGGATGCGAGCTTTGTGGAATATACACGAGTATCGAGGCTATTTGCTAGTGCAAGGCTTTGCGTCCATGGGATTGTTTGCTTATATTAGTAGCTCGCCTTTCATCATGGAAGAAATTTATACTTTAACCCCTACGGAGTTTAGTATCTTCTTTGGCATATGCTCGGGGTGTTTAGCTATATCTTCGCAAATTTTTGGACGTCTTTGTAAATCTGTGGGCGAAGAAACGGTACTTTGGTATGGGAATATAGGTGGCCTTGTAGTAGGCTTATTAATCGTCGTAGTGGAGATGGTACGACCTGCTTCCCCAGGGGTGATTATGTTGCTGTTGATGCTTTTAGTCGCCACTTGCGGTATTACTTTGCCAATTAGCTTTTCCGGTGGGGTCAATTCACAAAAGGGGCTTTCAGGAAGCGCGTCAGGCTTGCTTGGGGTTATATCATTTTTAGCAGGGGCGCTGGCCGCTCCTTTAGTGGGTCTAGGTGGAAGTCAAACGATGTGGCCCTTAGCTATTATAATTGTGTTAGAACATGTGGGTTCACTTGTGAGTATGCACTACTATATAAAAGCATAGGGGCATGGTGATTATAGTGTAAAGTAAGAAAGCTAAATCTAATGTGTATATAAAAGCGCGGGTCTTTTGAGCCGTGCTTTTTTGATGACATTAAGCGTCTAGTATGCTATGATAAAGTTATATTATTGTGCAACATATGCTGTTGTTTTAGCATGTGTTTTATGTGTTTTAACATACAGTATCTAATCATTGTATTTGAGCTATTAGATACTTGTTGAGAAGTATGGGAGATTATAAAGAATGAGTGCAGGACCAATGACAGTTTCATATAATTGCCGTGAGCAACTTTGCATCGATACAGCACCAGGACCTGGTGCCATAGTTATCTTTGGCGCTTCTGGTGATTTGACTAAGCGTAAATTATTACCTGCTATTTTTGCATTGTATAAACGCAATTTATTACCAGCGCAATTTGCCGTTATTGGCGTAGCCCGGACGGCTATGTCTAATGAAGAATTTCAAGCAGAAGTGCGTGAGTCTTTAAAAGGAGAAGGCACCTTAGATGATTCATTTATAGAGCGTTTTTCCTATGTATCTGGGCAATACACGGAGTCTGATACATTTGCAAGACTCGATGAAGAATTAGAACGCGTAACAGGTGCGCATAAGACAGAGCATAATGCCTTGTTTTATTTAGCTATGCCACCAGCTCTTTTTGAACCCATCGTAAAAGGATTACATGACGAAGGCTTACTAGACGAAACAGATGGGTGGAAACGGGTTATTATTGAGAAACCATTTGGCCATGATTTAGAAAGTGCCGTGGCTCTTGACCATGCATTAAAACAATATATTCAAGAGTCTCAGACCTATCGTATTGACCATTATCTAGGTAAAGAAACCGTACAAAATATCTTAATGCTTCGTTTTGCTAATGCGATTTTCGAACCTTTATGGAATCACACATACATTGAAAAAGTAGAAATCACGGTAGCGGAAGAGTTGGGTGTAGAAAAGCGAGCTGGTTATTATGACAAGGCCGGTGCGCTTCGCGATATGTTCCAAAATCATATGGTTCAAATGCTATCTTTGATTGCTATGGAACCACCAGCCGTATTTGAAGCTGATGCGTATCGTGATGAAATTGCAAAATTAATTTCCTCAATCCGTCCGTTAGATGGCCAAGATTTAGGTCATATGGCTGTACGGGGACAATACGTGGAATCTGTTGACCCAGAGAATCCAGTTGTAGGGTATCGAAAAGAAGAGGGCGTAGCACCTCGGTCTCAAACAGAAACCTATGTGGCATTAAAATTGTTTATTGATAATTGGCGTTGGCGTGGCGTACCATTCTATATGCGTACGGGTAAGCGCTTACCTAAGAAATCGAGTGAAATTGCGATTACGTTTAAACCAATTCCACATTCCATATTTAAGCCAATTCGTCCGAAGGACTTTAATCAAAATGTATTGTTGCTACGCATGCAGCCTCATGAAGGGATGGGCCTTTCCATTGAAGTGAAGTCTCCAGGTTCAAAACTTTGCGTTAATACATTGGAAATGGATTTCTCCTACAGTGACTTCATGCAAGGTGTAGATATTCCGGATGCATATGAACGTTTGATTTTAGATGCCCTATTAGGGGATCAAACCTTGTTCGTACGTAATGATACAGTAGAAGCGTCTTGGAAGCTTTTCATGCCTTTATTAAATGCGTGGGAAGCTAATCTTGATAATGTACCACTTTGTTTCTATCCAGCCTTTAGTGAAGGTCCTAAGGAAGCAAATGAGATTTTAGAAGGAGGCACTTTGGCATGGCGCAAGATTTAATTCATGTATTTGACACACCAAAGCAGGTGGCCGAAGAAGTAGCCAAAGCATTTATTGCATTTACTGATGATTGTATTAAAACAACTGGGTCCTGTGTAGTGGCTATTTCTGGTGGCACGACTCCGAATACCTTGTTTGAACTTCTTAATACTGACGAATATCGCACACAGCTAGATTGGGAAAATATCTTTTTCCTTTGGGTAGATGAGCGTTTTGTACCGCATACTGATCCAGATAATAATTTTGGTCGAGCTAAGGAACGACTTTTTGGCAATATTGGTTCAAGTTGTCATTTTTACCCAGTGCCAACTAATGACGGTACAGTGGAAGAAGCTGCTGATGCGTATGAAAAAGAAGTGGATATGGTGCTTCGTGCTTGTGAAAAAGACACCCTTGATTTAGTTTTATTGGGCCTAGGTGATGATGGCCATACAGCGTCTTTGTTTTCAAAATCTCAAGCCCTTCATGTAGATGACCGCAAGATTGCGCCTGTAACAGATGGCAAGGTTTGGAAGCGCGTGACCATGACATTCCCATTTTTAGCTTCAGCCAAAAAAGTATGGTTTACTGTAGTGGGGGACTCTAAGGCTAGTGCATTATCTCGCGTGCTTCGGCAACGTCTTGATTATGCTGATGAATCTTGGCAGGAACGAATTGGTCATGTATTGCCTGGCGCGGTGTTATCTCAAGAGGAAGTAGAGTGGTTTGTTGATACAGCAGCGAAAAAAGGGTAAGTATAAAAGCAAAATTATACATCCCTTTGTTAAAGGGGATATAGGTTTGGCCTGCTGTATATATACCCCTTCGCTAATGTGCACATACCCCCTTTGATAAAATAATATATTTGAATTGAGAATTCGCTATTATGATTCTATAGCCATAGTGCTTCCATTCGTGGTACACTGTAAGAGTAACAGATGATGGTTGTAGTTATTTAGTAGCTGAACGAGGTGAAGCATATGTTTAATTTCGGCACGCAGGAATTAATTTTAGTGTTAATCATAGCACTAGTTGTATTTGGCCCAGGAAAGCTACCAGAAGTAGGTAAAGCCATCGGCAAGGGCATCAATGAATTTAAAGATGCAGTAAGTTCTGATAAAAAGAAATCTGATGCAAAAGTATCTGATGTTGCCAAGACGGAAACCATTGATGTGGAAGCGGGCGAAGTAAACGAGAAAAAGCATAAAGAGGTTGAATAATCAATTGCTTATAAGGAGGCCCCCACAGTACTTTGTGAGGGGCCTTTGGAGCTATTTTTGAGGAGGTTATTATATGTGTAAAGATTGTGGTTGCGGCAGTACAGGCCATGCACATCAACAAGTGTTTAATGTACCAGGTATGATGTGCAGTAATTGTGAAAATACAGTAAAAACAGCCGTGCTTGGATTGCCCGGTGTTATGTCTGCTGATGTAGATTTAAAGACTAAAGATGTAACGATTTCTTATGACGCTAGTAAAGTAACCGCTGAAGCGATTACAGCGGCTATTGATGCAACTGGTTTTGATGTTGCTTCTGTATCTGACGCTGCTCATACTCATGGTGGTTTCGTAGGTACGTTGAAACGTCTATTTAAATAAAATGAACTAAGCCCGTTGCGTTGCAGCGGGCTTTATTTATAAGGGGGCACAGATGATTAAGCAATTTAATGATAAAGAATACACCTGGGAGGGTGTAGATACTTTGGTATATAAACAAGATGGAAGTCCATTTAAGGATGTGACACGGCAGGTTCTATTCAATGGTTCCTTTGATATTCCTTGCCAATTTCGCTATTTTGAGGTGAAACCAGGCGGGTACTCTACGCTAGAGCATCATGAACACACTCATATGGTCATGATTTTTAGAGGACAGGGTCAATGCTTGTTAGGTACTACAGTGACAGATGTAAAGGTAGGGGATTTCATAGAAATTCCAAGCCACACGATTCATCAGTTCCGCGCTAATAAAGGGGATTATCTAGGCTTTTTGTGCTTAGTTAATATTGATCGAGATGAGGTTAAAATTCCTGATGCGGCGCAGATTGAAGAATTGAAGACCAACCCTGTGGTTAAAGAGTTTTTAGAAAGCTGTTAAAGGAAGAGTTGGTAAGCTCTTACGTACAGTGTTTTTACGTATTAACTGAGGCGATGTGGCCCTAGAACAGAGACGCGAACTAAGGGGGCTAAGGCGAAGCTTGAGACGCAAATTCTGGGAAACGGTAAGGAGACAATTAGGGATAAAGTTAGGAAGAGCGTTAAGAAAGAAGTTAGGATGAGTGGCGAGATAAAATGAGGGCTTTCTATAGACGATATATAGTTTTTATGCTATAATTAACTATTGTCTTTGAGAATGAAGATAGTCCGTAAATCCTTTGATTTCGGGTATTCATAAAAATGTATAAATAGTAGCTATATGGGAGGCTTACATGATTCGCGAAAATATTCGTAATGTTGCAATTATTGCACACGTTGACCATGGTAAAACAACTTTGGTGGACGCACTATTAAAACAAAGCCATATTTTCAGAGCAAATGAAAAAGTGGCAGAACGCGTAATGGATTCCAATGACTTGGAACGTGAACGCGGGATTACTATTTTGTCTAAAAATACGGCTGTTATGCATAACGACGTAAAAATCAATATCGTTGACACTCCAGGCCATGCTGACTTTGGTGGCGAAGTAGAACGCGTACTTAACATGGTAGATGGTGTACTTCTTTTAGTTGATGCCTTTGAAGGCCCAATGCCTCAAACAAAATACGTACTTCGCAAAGCATTGGAACAGAAATTAAAACCAATCGTAGTTATCAACAAAATTGACCGTCCTGACCAACGTGTTCATGAAGTTGAAGATGAAGTATTGGAATTATTCATGGAACTTGAAGCTGATGATGATCAATTAGACTTCCCAGTAGTATATGCATCTGCTCGTGATGGCATTGCTAAAGCATCCATGGATGATGAAGGCAAAGATATGCAGCCTTTATTCGAAGTGCTTATTAAAGAAATTCCTGCTCCACAAGGTGATATTGATGGCCCATTACAGTTCATGGTAACTACTCTTGATTATGATGAATATGTAGGTAAAATTGCGGTAGGTCGCGTGGTTCGTGGCCGCTTAAAAACTGGTCAACAAGTAGCGATTATGAATGGAGAAAGCACTCGTAAAGCAAAAGTCGGCCGCGTATATACTTACAATGGTTTGAACCGTGTAGAAACTGATGAAGTGGCTATGGGGGATATCGCTGCGTTCGTAGGTATTGAAGATATCAATATTGGTGAAACTGTAGCTGACGTGGAAAATCCAGAAGCATTACCTTCTATTTCCATTGACGAACCTACATTGGCTATGATGTTCTCTGTTAACAATTCTCCATTTGCTGGTCGTGAAGGCGATTTTGTTACAAGCCGTCATTTGCGTGATCGCTTATTCAAAGAAGTGCAAACTAATGTGTCCATGAAGGTGGAAGAAACTGATTCTCCAGATGCCTTTAAAGTATCTGGCCGTGGTGAATTGCACTTAGCCGTTCTTATCGAAACTATGCGTCGTGAAGGGTATGAATTACAAGTAGGTAAACCTCGTGTAATTTACAAACGCATTAATGATCAATTGTGCGAACCATTAGAATACTTAACAATTGACGTACCTCAAGAATTCATGGGTACTGTTATGGAAAACCTTGGCGCTCGTAAAGCTGAACTTATCAACATGAATGAGTTAGCTGGTTACCTTCGTATGGAATTCATCATTCCAGCTCGTGGCTTAATCGGGTTCCGTGCACAGTTCTTAACTAGCACAAAAGGCAATGGTATTATGAACCATGTATTCCATGGGTATGCACCATTCAAAGGGGATATCCCAAGCCGTACACGCGGTGCACTTGTAGCCTTTGAAGATGGCGAAACAACACCATATGGCTTAAACTCTGTACAAGATCGCGGTACATTATTCATTGGACCAAATGAACCAGTTTACACAGGCCGTATCATTGGTGAAAATGCTCGCGAATCCGATATGGACGTTAACCCATGTAAGAAAAAACATGTTACTAACATGCGTTCCAGTTCCTCTGATGAAGCTGTTCGCTTAGTGCCACCTCGCATTTTCAGTTTGGAACAAGCACTTGAATGGATTAACGATGACGAACTTGTAGAAGTAACGCCTAAGAGCATTCGCATGCGTAAAGCGATTCTTGATCGTGCAGCTCGTGCTAAAGCAGCTAAAAATAGCAAATAAGTATGAGTGGGCTACGACAAGATTTACAAGCTCGTAGCAGTAAAAAAATAGAACATTACGAAGTCATTCTTGACGGTCGCCCCGTGCCCTATACGGTGACCTGGAAGTCCGTTAAAAATTTGAATCTTCGTGTTAACTCTGAAGGCACCGTTTCTGTATCGGTGCCTTTTAGAACATCTGTAAGTACTGTACGAGCATTTGTAGAAGGACATAAAGATTTTTTGCGTAAAGCAAAAGCACGAGTTAAACCAAAGGTACAGCGCACATTAGCTTATGTAAAAGGCGAGAAACTTCGCATTCTTGGCCATGTAGCCACTTTAGATGTGCGCTACTCGCCACCAGGCCGTAGGGCTTATGTTAGTTGGAGTGAGACGCGACCTCAAATTATTTATATGTTCATTAAGGATCATATGGGAACACCTGAAAAGGCGGCCTTAATGGCAGAATTTTTACAAGGCCTAATGCAAGATACTGTATTGCGGGTTGGTGCGAGTGTATATGATGCATTTATTGCTGCCGGCTATGATATAGTAAGGCCTACTTTTCGCGTGGCGAAAGCTAAAACACGGTGGGGGTCCTGTTCGCCAGCGTTAGGGCGCATTATGATTAATCAACAATTATTGAGTGGTCCTATTCGATTTTTACAGTATGTGATGATACATGAATTTGCCCATCTTATACATCCCAACCACTCTGCTGATTTTTGGGCTGTAGTGGGGCAATTTATGCCACAATGGAAAACTGTGCGCAAGGAGTTGAATACATATTTTAGAGGGAGGTAAGGTATGAGACCATTTGTTCATTTGCACGGACATACAGAATATAGTTTGCAGGATGGCATTAGTCGCCTACCTCAGATGGTGGCGCGAGCCAAAGAGTTAAATATGCCTGCTTTGGCTATTACTGACCATGGGAATATGTGCGGTGCCATCTATTTTTATAAAGAGGCCATCAATGCAGGAGTCAAACCTATTATAGGTTGTGAAGTCTATGTGACGGAAGGAAGCCGTTTTACTAAGGAAATGCAAAATGGTAAAAACGAGCGTTTGAAACATTTGATTTTGCTAGCAGAAACCATGGAAGGGTATCAAAACTTAACTAAAATTGTATCCCGAGGGTTTACGGAAGGCTTTTATCGCAAGCCGCGGGTTGACCATGAATTACTTCGAATGTATAGTAAAGGGATTATTGCTTTGAGTGCTTGTATTCAAGGTGAAATTCCTCAGTATATTTTACAAGACAATGTGGATGGCGCTAAACGGGCCTTGGAAACATATTTAGATATATATGGAACACATAACTTTTTCCTAGAAATTCAAAATCATGGTCTTCCGGCAGAGGCAAAAGCTCAAGATGTGATGATTGAACTAGCCAAAGAATATGGTGTAGGCCTTGTGGCATCTAACGACTTCCACTATGTGTTACAAGAAGATGCGGACGCGCAAGATATTAAGGTCTGTATTGCTACAGGGGCAAAGGTAGCTGAAACAGCGCGACTCAAATTTCCCAATGATCAATTCTACATGAAGAGTGGCGATGAAATGGCGGAGCTCTTTGCTCATGTACCAGAAGCACTAGATAATACCTTGGCCATTGCAGAGCGCTGTAATGTAAAATTTAATTTTGACGAACATCATTTGCCTCATTTTGATGTGCCTGAAGGGGAAACGGCGGCTTCCTATTTGCGCTATCTTTGCGAGCGTGAAATTCCTCGTTTATACGGTAATGAACCACGTCCTGATGTAATGGAGCGCCTCGATTATGAATTGGGCGTTATTGGGCAGATGGGATTTGATGATTACTTCCTTATCGTGTGGGACTATGTGCGCTATGCAAGAGAGCATGATATTTTAGTAGGCCCTGGTCGTGGTAGTGCGGCTGGCTCTGTGGTTGCTTATCTACTAGGCATTACGGGTCTTGATCCTTTGAAATATGATTTACTATTTGAACGATTTTTAAATCCAGAACGTATTAGCATGCCTGATATTGATATTGACTTTTGCTATGAAAAGCGCGGTCTTGCTATTGATTATGTAACAGAAAAATATGGTCAAGAACGAGTGGCCCAGATTATTACCTTTGGTACTGAGGCGGCGCGTGCTGTTATTCGCGATGTCGGACGTGTGTTGGATTTACCACTACAAGATGTAAATAAATATGCTAAGATGATTCCGAATGAACTGGGCATTACATTAGAAAAAGCCTTGAAAGGCAAGGAGTTAAAACAGCTCTATGAAAGTAATGCGCAAGTTAAGGAGCTCTTTGATTATGGTCGCAAATTAGAAGGCATTGCCCGTAATGCCTCTACCCATGCGGCGGGGGTTGTAATTTCAGCGGCGCCTTTAGAAGAGCATGTGCCATTGCAAAATGCCAATGATAGCGGTTTTGTAACGCAATATGATAAGGATAATATTGAAGAACTAGGCCTTCTTAAGATGGACTTTTTAGGCCTTCGCACCTTAACGGTTATGGATGATGCCTTAAAACTCATCAAAGAAAATCATGGCGTTCAGATTGATTTAAATCAAATTCCTTTAGATGATAAGGCGGCCTGTGAAATCCTTGCTAAGGGCGATACGGCTGGTGTGTTCCAACTAGAGTCAGAAGGGATCACAAAACTAGTTATGGACCTTCGACCTGAGCATTTTGAAGATCTAATTCCATTAGTAGCCCTTTATCGTCCAGGCCCTTTAGGCAGTGGCATGGTAGAAGACTTTATTAAGCGGCGTCATGGAGAGATGGACATTACATATTTACACCCACTCTTACAACCTATTTTAAAAGACACCTTCGGGGTTATTTTATATCAAGAACAAGTTATGCAGATCGCCTCTGCTATGGGTGGCTTCTCTCTTGGGCAAGCGGATTTAATGCGCCGTGCCATGGGGAAGAAAAAAGAATCAGTCCTCAAAGCACAGCGCCAATCTTTCATAGAAGGGGCACAGAAAAATGGCATTGAAGAAAAGATTGCTAACGAAGTATTTGATCTCTTAGTATATTTTGCCGGTTATGGATTTAATAAATCCCATAGTGCGGCCTATGCTTATATTGCGTATCAAACAGCGTATTTAAAAGCCCATTACTACCCTGAATTCATGGCCGCTACCATGACGAGCTTCATGACGAATGTAGATAAATTGACTTATTACATTAATGACTGTAAAAAGCATGGTGTTCAAGTATTGGGGCCTGATATAAATTATGGGGAACAAGCCTTTGCGGTGCAAAATGAAGCCATTCGCTTTGGTCTTGGCGGCGTAAAAAGTGTAGGCGATAATGCCATTGAAACATTGCTGGCAGAGCGTGAACGAAATGGCCTATATACATCTATTTTAGATTTTTGTAAACGTGTAGAGTCTAAAGTGGTGAATAAGCGCTTGTTAGAAAGCTTAATTCGCTGCGGCGCCATGGATAGCTTTAAGGAAAACCGGAATCAGCTTTTACATATGTATGAAATGGCACAAACCTTAGGGCAAAAACATCAAAAAGATCAAGCCTTAGGTACTATGAGCCTTTTTGGTGATGATGAGGTAGCAGCGAGCGAAGTACTAGCTACGCCAGCCTTAGAGGATTTACCGGAAGAGGAAAAATTGCGCGATGAAAAAGAATATACTGGCTTTTATATTACAGGTCATCCTTTGACGGCCTATGAAGAGGAATTGCGTAATTTGTTTGAATTAGGTCGTCTTCACGATAATCCAGAACAATATGATAAAAAAACTGTTACCATGGGGGGACTCATTGTTGATAAAGTCGATAAGATTACGCGGCGCAATGATTTAATGTCCATTATTCGCTTAGAGGATTTTTCTGGATCAGCCAGCATTGTGGTATTTCCTCAGACTTATCAACGGAGCCAAGCCTATTTAGCAGTCGATATGGCGGTGCGTGTGTCAGGGCGCATTGATGCGGATGAAAAGGGCGTACAAATCATTGCCGACCATATTGGTCCTTTAAAACGAGCTTATGATCAGGCGAAAGGGATTATTTTACATATTCGTCCTGGCTATGACACGCCGGAGGCGAGTGCGAAGCTAAAAGACTTATTAATTCCTGCCGAAGGTGCTGTGCCGGTGGTCTTTTATTTACATCGCCAGAAGAAACGAATGGGAGTGGCTAAAGCGTATTATTTCACTCCGGGACCAAAAATTTGTAGTGAAATCGAGAAGATTTTAGGCCCAGATAGTGTAGAAATCGTATAGTGCGTATTGTATAATATTTTGTATAAAGGGATAGATAGACATAAAGTGTATGTTAGCTTATTTTAAAATTTTATGAGGGGATACATAAAATTCAGCACAACTATAACTTTAAGAGAGGAATCTATTATGAAACGAACTAAAATTGTATGCACTATTGGACCTAGTACTGATGCACCTGGCGTATTGGAACGCATGCTTGAATCAGGTATGAACGTGGCGCGCTTTAATTTTTCACATGGCAGTTATGATGAACATACAAAACGTATGAATGCTGTGCGAGAAGCATCTAAGAAAACAGGCATTCCAGTGGCGCTTATGCTCGATACAAAGGGACCTGAAATTCGCCTTGGCTTATTTAAAGCCGGTAAAGTTATGCTCGAAGCGGGCCAACCATTTACGCTTACTATGCGCGATGTGGAAGGGGACGAAACAATCTGTTCCGTTAATCACAAAGGGCTTGTAGATGATGTAAAAGTGGGCTGTAATATTTTATTATCTGATGGTCTTGTCACTTTACATGTAGATAAGATTGAGGGGACTGAGATTTATACAACCATTCAAAATAGTGGGCCTATGAGTGATCGCAAGCGCGTAGCTGTATCAGGGGTACCACTTAGTTTGCCACCAGTTTCTGATAGCGATAAAGAGGATCTTCGCTTTGGCTGTAAAATGGGTGTAGACTATGTGGCGGCTTCCTTTATGCAACGGGGCAGTGATGTAGTAGCGATTCGCCGCATTTTAGAAGAAGAAGGCACTGATATTAAGATTATTTCTAAAATTGAAAATGAAGAAGGTCTTAATAATTTAGATGATATTTTGCGCATGTCTGATGGACTTATGGTAGCTCGTGGTGACTTAGGGGTTGAAATCCCTGCAGAAGAAGTGCCAGTGCTTCAAAAAATGATGATCAGCAAATGTAATAAAGCATGTAAACCAGTTATTACAGCGACTCAGATGTTAGAGTCTATGACGCAAAATCCACGTCCTACCCGCGCTGAAGCCAGTGACGTAGCCAACGCGATTTTAGATGGCACTGATGCGGTTATGCTTTCTGGTGAGACTGCTGGCGGTAAATATCCAGTAGAAGCGGTTCAGACAATGGCACGCATTGCGGAAGTTACTGAACACTCTACTTTATATTGCAATATTGAACATGAACTTGATTTAGATGAAATACAGACTACTGATGCCATTAGTAATGCTACAGTAACAGTGGCTCAAAGCCTTAATGCAGCTGCAGTTATCACTTGTACAGAAAGTGGTAAAACAGCGATGAGCATTGCTCGCAATCGTCCTAATGCGCGCATTTTAGCGGTAACTCCTCATGAGGAAACCATCCGCCGCGTTCAATTATATTGGGGCGTAGAAGCTGTTAATAGTGCACCACATGCTAATTCTGATGAAATGGTTCACAGTGCAATTTCTGCGTCTTTAGCAGAAGGGCGCATTGAATCTGGTGATCTTGTGGTGATTACTGCGGGTGTTCCTTCTGGTTCCTCCGGTACCACTAATATGATTCGCGTTCATGTAGTGGGCAAGGCTGTGCTTAAAGGTAATGGCATTGGCAAAGGTGCTGCTACAGGCCGTGTATGCATTGCTTTTGATGCGGCGAAAGCGCAAAGTGACTTCCGGGCGGGCGATATTTTAGTTGTTCGCTCCTTGGAACCAGAGCTTATGCCATTTGCTCAATTAGCTAGCGCCATTATTGCTGTAGAAGATGGCTTTACATCAGCTACGGCCATTGCAGGGATTAATTTTGGAATTCCTGTAGTGCTTGGTGTTGACAGTCCTCATACAAAACTTAAAGATGGTGATGTAGTGACTGTTGACGGATCTCGTGGCAAAGTATTTGAAGGTATTGCCAACGCTCGATAATATAGGGTTATGATGCTAATCAAGTGCGTATTGCTTGAATTTTCTAAAGTTGGTAAACTATATATAGACATTTAATAAATAGGGACTTTTCGAAGTCCCTATTTTTGCACTATTAAAGTCCTTATTTTAGCCTTATTAAAGGCTTTGTTGAGGCATTATTATAGACGTATCGTGGGTGCAGATTGAGGCAGAATGCATGTATGAGGCAGAATGCATGTATATTGATATTATGGGACATATAGTATATATCAGGGATTACTGTATACATCAGGGGATATACAGTATATATATCAGATGATATACCTTATATCCCTGTGTAGGGCATATAAAATAGGCGAAGAAAGGAGTGGGCGGTCATGGATACGAGAGATTGGCAAACATTTGTAACAGTTGTAGCAGAAGGAAATATTACTAAAGCAGCAGATAAATTATTTTTGTCTCAACCGGCCCTGAGCTATCGATTACGGCAGATGGAAACAAGCCTAGGTCATCCTTTACTTATTCGTACCAATGAAGGCATCGTGCTAACTCCAGAAGGTGAGTTATATTATAGCTATTGCCAGCGTATGTTAACTGAGTTAGAGCGGTTAAAACAAACGATGGGGGAAATGAGCGGTCAAATTCAAGGAACTTTGACCTTGGCATCATCGATTAATTTTGCAGACTACCAATTACCACGCTTATTAAAAGAATTTTCCGAGCAGTATCCAAGTATACGAGTGAAGGTAAAAACGGGATTTAGTGCGCAAGTGAAGAAAATGTTTAATGCTGGTGAAGTAATGGTAGCTATCGCACGAGGCGAAGGAAATGGCAATAGTAAACCTCTATTTGAAGAGCCCTATTGTTTAGTCTATAAAAAGCCAGTAACCATTGATGAACTGGGCTCTTTGCCATTCATTCAATATCGTACGGATTCATCAGTAGCTGCCATTATTTCTAATTGGTGTGATGAAAATTTACCGCCCAATTATGTGCCCTCTATGGAGCTTGATTCCATGGTCACATGCCGTCAATTTGTGCGGGAAGGGCTAGGGTGGGCTATTTTACCTTATCTTGGCTTAGGTCCTTGTATTGAAGACGATATTTTCATCACTCCTATTTATCATAAAAATGGTGACCCTATCGTACGACCTACGTATTTATATTATGGTGAAATGAGCACAAAGCTTATCGCTGTAAAGACTTTCATTGAATTCTTAGAGGCTTATTATAGGAAATATAAAGTTCTTATGTAAGTCGTCTAAGATGGATTCAAATAAGCAGTTTAAAATGATTCGAGTCAGTGGGGCAATAATTTTTTTATAGCCCCTATAGCACCTCTCTATTATCTTTTATGTAAATCAAAGTATATAATACAAGTTGAAAATAAGTAACTTGTAGTACCTAGTTTTAGTAGGCCCGTAGCTTTAGGATAGCTTATGAAAACAAAAGTGCTAAGCCTTGATATACGGTGTAGTAGAAGATATGGGGAGGTTTTTTTATGCCACAAATTATACGTAAAGCACAGGCTGGTTTCCAAGAAAAACAAGATGTATTAGTCACTGTTAGGCCTATACCATCCGGTGTTACGATTGAGTTGCAGTCTAAGGTTCAGAAACAATATGGCCTTCATATAGAACAATTGATTCGCCAAACTGTGGCTGATGCAGGATTTGATGGTGTTCACTTAGTCGTAATTGACCAAGGTGCCTGGGACTATACCATTAAAGCCCGTGTGCTAGCAGCGTTACAGCGGGCTTCAAAAGTGGACGATTTAGAAAGTAATCCTTTAAGTGCCTCTAAATCGGCCGTAGGAACCCATGATGTTGAAGGAATGACGACAAAGGGCGCTTCTTATGTAGCAGCCCATAAGGCAGATCTCACTGAACTAGCGAAAGAACGCCTAGCCCGTAGCATGATGTTTGTGCCAGGAAATACGCCCAAAATGCTCAATAGTGCTGATGTATATGGTGCCGATAGTTTGATGTTTGATATTGAAGATTCTATTTATGTAAATGAAAAAGACTCAGCCCGTCTATTGGTAAGTGAATTACTAAAATCTATTACCTTTACCTCAGAGACGGTAGTGCGCATTAATCATCCCACACAAACACCTTTTGGTTTAGCTGATTTAGATGTTATTGTGCGAGCTAAACCCAATCTTATACGTTTGCCTAAAACAGAAGATGTGTCAGAAGTTGAATTAGTAGCTCAGAAAATTGCTGAAATAGAAAGAGAGATGGGCTGGCCTGAAGGAACTATTAATATTATTGTGGCTATTGAATCTGTAAAAGGACTATATAATGTGCGGGAGATTTGCCATGGTCCTCGCGTTATTGGTATTGCTCTAGGGGCCGAGGATTACCGGGCTGACCTTAGAACTGGTAAATCAAAGCCAGCTGTAGAGCTTACCTTGGCACGTCAGACTATTTTATTAGCAGCCCGCGAAGCCGGCATCCGTTGTATTGATACGGTATTTTCTGATGTAAAAGACAGGGACGGCTTTATAGAAGAAGTACATTATATAAAATCCATGGGCTTTGATGGTAAATCTTGCATTCATCCAAGTCAAGTGGCATTAGCACATAAGGTGTTTACGCCGAGTGAAAACGAAATCGCTTATTCTGTAAAAGTCCTCAATGCCTATGCTGAGGCCGTAAAGAATAATAAGGGCGTAATAGCTGTGGAAGGTAAGATGATTGATAGACCTATTGTAGTGCGTGCCCAGCGCATTGTAGATAAAGCGCGTGCTGCAGGGATTCGCGTAGTATTGGAAGACGCTATAGGCACTGCGGAGAAGGATTTACAGACTAATCAGACGACTCAGGTTGCTCAGTCTATACACAGTAGTCATGGTAAAGAAAAAGTGCTCAATTCACTAGGTGAAGTGATTGATAAAACGGGCTTAACTGATGGCATGACAATTTCCTTCCATCATCATTTTAGAAATGGCGACTATGTTATGAAATTAGTTATGGAAGCGATTAGCGCAAAAGGTATTAAAGACTTAACTATTGCAGCCAGTTCTTTGAGCCCTTGTCATGACTTTTTAATTGATTATATTGAAGATGGTACTGTTTCAGCCTTAGAAACATCTGGTGTACGAGATGCGCTGGGGCAATATTTGACATATCATCCGAAGGCCTTAAAACGGCCCTTAGTGGTGCGGTCTCATGGGGGACGAGCACGTGCTATTGTACATGGTGATCTTCACATTGATGTGGCCTTTATGGGAGCACCTACTTGTGATAGGCGTGGTAATTTTACAGGTTCTACAGGAAAATCCGCCTGCGGCTCTCTTGGCTATGCCATGGTAGACTCTCATTATGCAGATAAGACAGTAGCGATTACAGACAATTTAGTAGAGGTAGTGCCTCGCCCATCAGTGCCTCAAACGGATGTGGATTATGTAGTCGAGGTCGATGAAATTGGTGATGCCAATGGCATTGCGTCTGGGGCCATTGGCTTTGCAAAAAGTCCAGTGCAGCAGAAAATTGCTGAATTAGCTGGTCAATTTTTAAATGACGCAGGCATCATAAAAGAAGGCTTTGCCTTCCAGCTTGGTGCAGGTGGTGCGTCCTTAACCGTGGCAAAATATATTGGTGAAAGCTTGCGTGCTAAGGGGATTACAGCAGGTTTTGGTATTGGTGGCGCTACAGGAATTTTGACTGGTCTATTAGAAGAAGGACTAATCAAAGCTATTTATGATACGCAGTCCTTTGATACTGTGGCGGCCCACTCCTTAGCAATCAATCCGAATCATATTGAAATTAGTGCCTCTATGTATGCTAATCCGTGGACAGATTGTATGACTAACTATTTAGATGTAGTCTTCTTAGGGGCCACTGAAATTGATGTGAATTTTAATGTAAATTGCTTAACCGATTCTAATGGCGTATTAATGGGGGCGTCTGGTGGTCATAGTGATACGGCGGAAGGGGCTACCTGTACGGTTATTACATGCCCGTTGACGCGCGGCCGATTGCCTATGATTGTAGATAAAGTACAAACGATTATTACTCCTGGTAGTTCAGTAGACGTATTAGTGACAGAGCGAGGTATTGCTATTAATCCGGCACGACCTGATTTACTAGAACAACTCAAGGACTCTAATTTGCCAATTTACACTATACAAGAATTGCAAAACTTGGCTCATGACTTAGTGGGCAAACCGGAGTCCGTAAAAGTGAGTAACGATGAGGGGGATGTAGTTGCGGTAGTGGAAACTAGACGTGGGGAAGTTGGGGATATAGTAAGAAAGCCTCTATAGTGGCGAACGTTAGATATTGACAAATATCAGTTGGGGCAGATTTTACAATTGAATAAGGATAGGTAAAGAGCCTCTATATACATTCACTCCCAGCTCGTCAAGCTCGAATGGTCGTTGCATGTATATAGAGGCTCTTACAGTCTTCATGCAATAAAGGAAATCTGACATATTGTTATTTCTAAGCAACCTAGCGTTCGCCATAAGAGGCTTAGCTTAGGAATTGGGAAGAAGAAACACTCTGTGTATTTGCTCCCAGCTCGTCAAGCTCGAATGGTCACTGCATACACAGAGTGTTTCTTTTTTGTAGGATTATTTAGGGGGAAGATAAATTTTTCTATCTCTTTGAATATTATAAGAGAGGCTTTCTTATGAAGGGGGCAAGAAAAAAGGCACTTTATACATTTACTCCCAGCTCGTCAAGCTCGAATGGTCGTTGCATGTATATAGAGGCTCTTACAGTCTTCATGCAATAAAGGAAATCTGACATATTGTTATTTCTAAGCAACCTAGCGTTCGCCATAAGAGGCTTAGCTTAGGAATTGGGAAGAAGAAACACTCTGTGTATTTGCTCCCAGCGCGTCAAGCTCGAATGGTTATATAAAAAAACAGACCCTATGGAGGGTCTGTTTTTTATTTTTTATCTTTAAATATAGATTCACCAGGGCTTAAAGGGGTAGGTACATTGCCTGGGTCTGGGTTAAAGTCTTTAATAGACGTTTCTGGTTGAAGCGGGTTACTAGGTGGCACGGCCAATTCTGGGTGGAGCCATTCAAGTTGCATAACACGCCACTGCAAGGCATTGTTTTGCTTTTTTAGTATCCATACTTCTTTTTCTAAGGTTTTAAGACGCTCTGCATGGTCATTGCTAATATGCTCTAAATTGGTGATGCGGTAGTCAAAGCTATCGTAATCACTCATGTTGTGCTCGCCGTACACACGGGTGGCAAGTTCATCAATTTGAGCTTGTTGATACGCGATGAAGGCCACGAGGGCAACAAAGAGTAGTGAAATAACTGATTTATAAACGGTAGGCCGTTTCATAAGACATTCCTTTTATATTTTATTGTTTATGCTTAGCTTAGTGGCGATTATATCACAGGGCTAAGCGTATTTTAATTTAGTTCTAAACTTTTTTTAGTTTAAAGTTTTTTGTTTAGCTCGAGAACTTTTTTAGTTAGGTAGCAACTCATTACTTGTTTTTGTGTTTTATTTTATTTCAGGATTAGCACC
The DNA here is from genome assembly GCF_937981445.1 of uncultured Veillonella sp. Taxonomy (GTDB): domain Bacteria; phylum Bacillota; class Negativicutes; order Veillonellales; family Veillonellaceae; genus Veillonella_A. The sequence goes on from NZ_CALJON010000014.1 coordinate 70,792, forward strand.
TGTTGGTAATGGAAGTTTAGCTGTTACAAAATCTAACCACAAGCGAGATGCATGGGAGAGGTAATGGCCTTTCTTCCAAATTACATATAAAGTGTGAGTAATTTCAGGTTTAATCAATGGGCGTACTACTACATTAGTGGCTACTCTAGTATTTTCTCCCTTGCTAGGGCAGAGGCGACTAGGAAGTAAAGCCACAGCTAAGTGGGCACCGACGGTTTGAAGCATGAGGTCCCGTTGGCTTGTTTCGAATACAATATGTGGCTGGAACCCAGCATGTTTACATGCTTTTACAACTTCATCGTGAAGATTAAAATCATCTTTGTGAAGTACGAAGGATTCATCTGCTAGCATTTCAAGAGAAATTTCCTTTTCTTTAGCTAATGGATTGTCACGAGGTAAAATAACGGACAATGGATCGCTCGTTAGATAGAAGGATTCAAACTCTTTTGGATTTGGTTTAGTACAAATAATGCCAATATCTACCATGCCTTCTTGTACGCTGAGTTCGATTTTCTTGGAGCCATATTCATAAAGCTCTAGCTCAATTTGAGGGTACGCACGTTTGAACTCCCCAAGAAGTTGAGCAAAGATTGGCGCATCAGTAATAGGTGGTAAACCGATGAGGATGGAACCTTGTTCAAGACGGAATTCGTTTTCGAAATCTACTTTTAAATGCTCAAACATGAATACAACACGTTTAGCATGTGTTAAGAAGATGGTGCCGCCATCAGTTAATTCTACAGATTTGGCATTACGCATGAAGAGCACCACGCCAAGCTCATCTTCCAATGCCTTAATAGTACGGCTAATAGCAGATTGGGAGATATGCAAGTTACGTGCTGCCTTACTAAAGCTCTTTTGGTCGGCTACTTCTACGAAGTATTTTAAATGATGAAAGTCCATGGTACACCTCGAGTATTAAATAAAAAGTATAAAAATATACTAAAAAATAAACAATAATTAGGGCTTATTGAGAATGCCCTACTATGTATAGTACGGCCCTCATTCTCAATATACTATATAGTTGACATAGTCGGAAACATTTAACACAACTAAGAAGAATGCAATTAAATCGATACATTTAAATGTATGAGTAAATGTAAAGCAACTATGAAAAAAAGTAAATTGATAATCTCATAATTAGCAAACCAACACGTTGCCTTCATATTGCTATCTCATTTCTATAATTGTATAATGAACGTATGAGGCTATATCGATTTGTTATTTTAGGAATGAAATAAGTCCTCCTCTTGTAATTGAGTATTAATAGTATTATATTATTACATTTTTGCAAGATAGGCAATGGTTTTACGAAAAATACGACATATAATGCATTAAAATTTAACATTATATGTTGCTTAGTGAGTAATAGAATGCCTTAAAGAGGCGATAGGCCATGTGTATTTCATAATATATTGCGTTTTAGTCAATCCTATAGTGTATTCAATATACTAGTATACTATAGGCTATTTACACGCAACGAGTTATATAATGCGCTAGGTGCGGGGGAATTTGTTCCTGAGATAATAAGGGTAAGCAAGTGTACAACTCATTTTTAATGCTTAAGGAGGCTTTTTTAACATGAGTAAAATGAAAACTATGGACGGCAACCAAGCTGCGGCTCACGTTGCATACGGTTTTACCGAAGTAGCTGCTATCTATCCAATTACACCATCATCTCCAATGCCAGAACACATTGATGAATGGTCTGCTACAGGTCGTAAAAACATCTTCGGTCATCCAGTACAAGTTGTAGAAATGCAATCTGAAGCTGGTGCTGCAGGCGCTGTACACGGTTCCTTACAGGCAGGTGCCTTGACAACTACATTTACGTCTTCTCAAGGTTTGCTTTTAATGTTACCAAACCTTTACAAAGTGGCTGGTGAATTACTTCCAGGCGTATTCCATGTAGCAGCTCGTGCGTTAGCAGCTCATGCACTTTCCATCTTTGGTGACCACCAAGACGTAATGGCAGCTCGTGCTGCTGGTTGTGCTATGCTTTCCGAAGCATCTGTTCAAGAAGTTATGGACCTTGCTCCAGTTGCACATTTAACTGCAATTAAGACTCGCGTACCTTTCATTAACTTCTTCGACGGTTTCAGAACTTCCCATGAAATTCAAAAAATCGAAGTTCTTGACTATGAAGATTTAAAACCATTAGTAGATATGGAAGCTGTTAAAGAATTCCGCAAACGTGCCTTGAATCCAGATTCCCCTGTAACTCGTGGTACTGCAGAAAACCCTGACATTTACTTCCAACATCGTGAATCTGCTAACCCATTCTATTTAGAAGTTCCAAATGTAGTAGAACATTACATGGCTGAAATTAACAAAATTACTGGCCGTAACTATCAATTATTCAACTACATCGGTGCTCCTGATGCTACTGATGTTATCGTAGCTATGGGTTCTAGCTGCCAAGTAGTAGAAGAAACTGTTAACTACTTAAACGCTCAAGGCCGCAAAGTAGGTCTTGTTAAGATTCACTTATTCCGTCCATTCGCAACTGATCGTTTCATCGCTGCTCTTCCTAAGACTGTACAACGCATTGCAGTATTAGACCGCACTAAAGAACCAGGCGCATTGGCTGAACCTTTATTCTTAGACGTTCAAGCTGCTTTAGTTCAACATGATGTAAATGCTAAAGTATTTGCTGGTCGTTACGGTTTAAGCTCCAAAGACGTTATCCCTTCCGATATCGTAGCTGTATTTGACAACATGGTAGCTGACGCTCCTAAACGTCAATTCACTTTAGGTATCGAAGATGACGTAACTAACTTATCCTTAAAACGCGTTGAAGGCGTTGACATTAAAGACGAAGGCTTAACTGGCTGTAAATTCTGGGGCTTCGGTTCCGACGGTACTGTTGGTGCTAACAAGTCTGCTATCAAAATCATCGGTGACTACACTGACATGTATGCTCAAGCATACTTCGATTACGACTCCAAAAAATCTGGCGGCGTAACTATGTCTCACTTACGTTTTGGTAAAACTCCAATCAACAAACCTTACCTTGTAACTGAACCAGAATTCATCGCTTGTCATCGTCAATCCTATGTTCACGAATACGATTTACTTCGTGGCATCAAAAAAGGCGGTACATTCTTATTGAACTGTACTTGGACTCCAGAAGAATTAGCTGAAAAATTACCTGCTAAACTTCGCCGTACTATTGCAGAAAAAGAATTAAACTTCTACATTATCAACGCTGCTGCTATCGCTCAAGAAATCGGTCTTGGCGGTCGTATCAACATGATTTGTCAAGCTGCATTCTTCAAATTGACAAACATCATCCCTGTTGATAAAGCTATTGAATACTTAAAAGATTCCGTAGAAAAAACATATGGCAAAAAAGGTCAAAACGTTGTTGATATGAACAACGCTGCTATTGACAAAGGTGTTGACGCATTAGTTAAAATCGACGTTCCAGCTGACTGGAAAAACGCTGTTGATGAAAAAGCTGCTGCAGTTAAACCTGGTTGCCAATCTTGCCCAAGCTATGTGGAAAACATCTGTAAACCAGTTAATGCTCAAGCAGGTTATGATTTACCAGTAAGTACTTTCACAACTCATGAAGATGGTACTTTACCTTCTGGTACTGCTGCTTACGAAAAACGTGGTGCTGCATTATTCGTTCCACACTGGATCAAAGAAAACTGTATCCAATGTAACCAATGTGCGTTCGTATGTCCACATGCTACAATTCGTCCAGTACTTGCTACTGAAGAAGAAGTTAAAAACGGTCCTGCAAACTTTGAAGCAATCCCAGCTCTTGGCAGCAAAGATGGCTTACAATTCCGCATTGCCGTATCTCCACTTGACTGCTTAGGATGCTCCAACTGTGTTAACATTTGTCCATCCCCTAAAGGAAAAGCAATCGAAATGCGCCCAATCGATGGCGAAATGGAATTTGCTGAAACTTGGGATTATGCAGTTAACTTACCAACAAAAGCTAACCCAATGAACAAAGCAACAGTTAAGGGTAGCCAATTCGAACAACCATTGCTCGAATTCTCCGGCGCTTGCGCAGGTTGCGGCGAAACTCCTTATGCTCGCTTGATTACTCAATTGTTCGGTGACCGTATGGTTATTGCTAATGCTACTGGTTGTTCCTCCATCTGGGGCGCTTCCATGCCAGCTTCTCCATACACTAAAAACCAACAAGGTCATGGTCCAGCTTGGGCTAACTCCTTGTTCGAAGACAATGCTGAATATGGCTATGGTATGTTAGTTGGTGCTAAGAAAATCCGCACTCAATTAGCTGAAACTGCAGAAATAGTTGCTGAAACTGCTGCTCCAAGCTTAAAAGCTGCTATTGAAAATTGGTTAGAAGCTAAAGACCAAGGCGAAGGTTCTCGTGAACGCGTAGCTGCTTTAGTTGCTGAACTTGAAAAAGCTGAAAAAACTGAAGAAGTTCAAGAAATGCTTGATAAGAAACAATATCTTGTTAAACGTTCCCAATGGATCTTCGGTGGTGACGGATGGGCTTATGATATCGGCTTCGGCGGTCTTGACCATGTATTAGCATCTGGCGAAGACATCAACGTATTCGTATTCGATACTGAAGTTTACTCCAATACTGGTGGTCAATCCTCCAAATCTACTCATACAGCTGCTGTAGCTCAATTCGCTGCTTCTGGTAAACGTACTAAGAAGAAAGACCTTGGCATGATGGCAATGTCTTATGGCTATGTATATGTAGCTCAAGTATCTATGGGTGCTGACAAAAACCAATTAATGAAAGCTATCACTGAAGCTGAAGCATATCCAGGACCATCCTTAATCATCGGTTATGCTCCATGTATTAACCATGGTATTAAAGGTGGCATGGGCGGTGCTCAAGAAGAACAACGCCGTGCAGTTGCTTCTGGTTACTGGGATCTATACCGTTACAACCCAGCTCTTAAAGCTGCAGGTAAAAACCCATTCAGCCTTGATTCTAAAGAACCAACTGAAAGCTTCCGCGACTTCTTAATGCATGAAGTTCGTTATGCTTCCTTGAAGAAAGCAGCTCCAGAAATTGCTGAAGAATTATTCGAAAAAACTGAAGCTGACGCTAAAGAACGCCGTCAATCTTATGTTCGTCTACAAAAAGGTTTTGAAGAAAACTTATAATCCTAGACTTGCGTAAGTGAGACCGTTCACTAGTGAGATAGTGAAGTAAATAAAAACCACAAGACTCTCGAAAGAGGGCCTTGTGGTTTTTTGTTATATTAAAACGAATGTGTATAAAAAAGAGTTGCATTAAAAGTAGTTTAAGGAAATAGCTTAAAACAAGGAATAGCTTAAAAACATAGATTTTATAAAAAGGACAAGTGAATAAATTTGTCGAAATATTAAAGTAGTGTATTCGCTTTTTTGGACGTATAATTTATAGAGATAGTAAATTACATTAAAAGTTAAACTAGTGTTAATGAGATATTAATAGGTAATGTATATCCGGTTGTTTTCGAGGAGGGCCTACTATGAAATCATCAAAGTATTCAAAGGTATGGTTATTGGCAGCTATTTGTACATTTTGTTTGAGTTCGGGCGAAAGTCAGGCCGCCATTACGGAATCCCTTGCGTCTTTGCCTAGAACAGTAGTTTTGAGTGATGAAGTTGCGTATGTTAATGAGCAGCCTCTCAATAGCTTGGAAAATTTTAAGGCTGTAGCATTAACTGAAGGGCTAGTGCCAGCAGCAGTGAATGCGTCTGGACGAGGGTCAGCAGAGGATTATCAAGCAGTACCTACGGCGCTTGCTATTGTAGAATCTAAATCTGGTTATGGATTAATAGATAATCAAGGTCATGAAGTTGTGCCGGCGCAGTACAAATATGTAGAGTCGACCAATAAGGGGCAAGCTCTTGTTTTTAGTAATCCTGTAGAGAAAAAGAAGGCTATAGATAAGAAAGATAATAAAGAGAATACAGATAACAAAGGGCATAAAGATACAGAAAATAAAAGCGCAGATATGACGAAGCCTAGGGAAGGCACAACAACTGATGCTAAACCATATGTAGGGGTTCGTATAATGGCGCCACAGGCCAATGAGGCGATGTATGAATCAGATATGTATTTGCCATTTAAAGATAAAGAAACCAAGCGCTATGGCTTTAAGACTCTTAATGATGAGGTCGTGATTGCACCGCAGTATAAGAAAGTGTATACCGATTTTAGTGAAGATCGAGCCTTTGTTAAAAATGCAAAGGGTAAAATGATTGGTATTGATAGTAAAGGGACTGAATTATTTACGGTTGACGCTGATTATGTAAAACCATATCACAATGGCTTAGCTGAGATACAACGGAAGGTCTCAGGTTTTAATGTGTTAGGTGCCCTTGCAGGCATTGCCTTAGGTGGTTTTGGTGGCAGTCATGATACAGGTGTTGGTATAAGTTTTGGCAGTGATGGAATCGGTATTGGCATAGGTCATGGCTATGATTATGATGATTTCTGGGATTATAGCCATCACCACCATTTTTATGGCGCTGTAAATGTGGTACGAGATAAGGTAAAACGGGGCTATATTGATAAATCTGGTAAAGTCATAGTAGATAGTAAGAATGATTTTGTCTATCCTATGATGCCTTTCGGTACAATTATTGAAAATGATCGCCAACTAGCTGTAGTAAATCGCCAAGGAGAGATTCTCATTCCATTTGGAGATTATGAGTTAGAGAGAATTAGTTTATCTGATCCATATATTGCCTTGAAAAATAGAAATACAGAAAAGCGTGGCGTATTAAATTACAATGATAATACAGAAGTGTTGCCATTTATTTATTCATCAGTGGATTTTATGAATGATACTTATATTGTTGCTGAAGGTGCAGATGCTAAGCATGTATATAAAATGGAGCCACAACGTGAGGAAGTATTTACATTATCTAAAGGGGCAAAACACAGTTACTTTGGTGCGGAAGGCTATGCTTGGGTAGTGAATGACTCCTTACTAGGCGATGGCTTTACAGGGTATAAAATTATCGATAAATTAGGTCAAGTAGTGTATGAAGCGAAGGATGTACAGGTACAAGATGTGTCGAATTTTGTATCCTATTACTCGGCTGTTCGCGTTGATGGTAAGTGGGGCGTTATGGACACGCATGGGCACTGGATTGTAGAGCCCATGTATAAGAACCTTCGCTTCCTATTGCCTTTAGGTAGTCAAACAATGACCATCCGATAATGCTTATTATACCTAGGTTAACAGAATACATTAAGCAGAAACTTCGAGCAAAGAGCTAATAATAAATAAAAGCGACTTACCCAAAGGGCAAGTCGCTTTTTGTTATAAAATATGCATTTTTTGAGCTTCGTCAAATTCATCAGTAATTTCTTTTGATGGTGGTGCATCAAGTAGGCTTACTACATAAATAGCGATGGTGGAAAGAAGGAAACCAGGCACGATTTCATAGAGACCAAACCAGGCAAATTGTTTCCAAATGAGGACTGTAACGCCACCTACAATAACACCAGCGACACAGCCTTTTAGGGTCATGCGACGCCAGAATAAGGAGAGTAAAATAGCTGGTCCAAAAGCGGCGCCAAAGCCCGCCCAAGCATAGGCTACCATAGTTAGGATGTAGCTGCTAGGATCAAGGGCCAGCCAAATAGCTAAGGCTGATACAACAAGTACAGTAATTCGGCTTATCATAACGAGCTCATAGTCATTGGTCTTGTGACGTACAATATTTTTATACAAGTCCTGTGCTACTGATGAGGCCGTTACTAATAACTGACCAGAGGCTGTACTCATAATGGCAGCGAGCACGGCGGACCAAATGAGGCCGGCTACAAAAGGCGGGAAGAGCTGTTCATTCATGACAAGGAATACGCGCTCTACATCAGGACCTTCCAGTGGTGTTGTTAAATATACTTTACCTACAAGACCTACAATAACCGCTGCAATGAGGGAGATAACGACCCATACCATGGCGATATTAGTCGCTTTCTTTAGCTCTTTGGCACTGGAGATAGCCATGAAGCGGACTAGAATATGTGGTTGACCAAAATAACCAAGCCCCCAAGCCACTGAAGAAATAATGCCAATAACAAGGGTGAATGTATCTGTTTCAGGCCCCCAAATCGACAGACCTTGAGGGAATTCTGTAGTGATGAGTTGCATCGTATCGCCCGGGCCACCCATCATAAAGGCGGCTGTTATTGGAACGATGAGTATGGCAAAGAACATCATGGTTCCTTGAATAAGGTCGGTCCAACTTACAGCGAGGAACCCACCTAAGAAGGTGTAGAAGATAACAACGCCAGCAGTAATTAGCAAGGACGTAACATAGTCAAGACCAAAGATAGTGTTGAATAATTTGCCTCCCGCTACAAAGCCTGACGAGGTGTAGATGAGGAAGAAAATAACGATAAATAAGGCCGATACAATAGGTAGAATTTTAGTATAATCACGGAAGCGATTTTTTAGATAATCGGGGATCGTGAGGCTATTGTTGGCTACTTCTGTATGATTGCGAAGGCGTTTAGAAATGAAGGCCCAGTTTAGCCAAGTACCGCCAGCTAACCCAATAGCAATCCAAATGGCAGAAATCCCTGTGCTATAGGCAAAGCCCGGCAAACCCATGAGCATCCAACCACTCATGTCTGAGGCTTCCGCACTCATAGAGGTAATCCACGGGCCTAGTTGACGGCCACCGAGAATATAGTCACTGAGATTTTTAGATTTTCGATAATAGTAAATTCCAATATACATCATAAGCCCTAAATACAGTGCGAAGGCAATGATGATGGAAATTTGTGAGTACATAGGCAGTACCCTCCTTCATGTAAAGTTTAATATTTTATTATTGTATCATAAATAGAGGCGTCCTACTATATATTAAGGGCTAAGTCTATAGAAATTTTAAAGCTAATCTGGGCGTCTTAATTTGCCCGAACTTCCCAGAGATGATAAAATAATAAGATACGAATAGATTATTGTAAAGGACGTGATGAGATGGCACATAAGGCAGCTGAAGCAGCATTGGAGCGGTATTTTGGCTATTCTTCCTTTAGGCCAGCTCAAGAAGTACCAGTCGCTTCCTTGTTGGCTGGACAGGATATATTGGCCATTATGCCTACGGGCGCGGGGAAGTCTATATGTTTTCAAATTCCAGCCCTTTTGCGGCAAGGTTTGACTATAGTTTTTTCGCCGCTTATTTCACTCATGCAGGACCAAGTAGAAGGGCTAAGGCTTCAACATATTCCGGCAGCCTATATGAATAGTACCTTGGAACAAGATGAGGTAGTGGCTTTGATGCGTAGGTTGCGGGCAGGGCAGATAAAATTACTCTATTTAGCGCCAGAGCGTTTGGGGTCAGAGTATTTTCAAAACTTTCTATGTGATTTACCTATTTCTCAGGTCATTATTGATGAAGCCCATTGTGTATCGCAGTGGGGCCATGATTTTAGACCCTCCTATCAATTAATTGCTCCCTTTATTGAACGCCTGCCAAAGCGCCCCGTGATTGGTGCCTTTACAGCTAGTGCAACACAGGAAGTAGAGCGCGATATGAAGCGACTCTTAGGCCTTGAGAAGGCGCGTGTTCATATTACTGGTTTTGATCGGCCTAATTTAGCCTTTTCTGTAGTACAACCAAGTCGTAAATTACCTTATGTGCTCCAATTTGTAGAAGCACATAAAGATGAAAATGGCGTTATTTATTGTTCTACTCGCAAAGATGTGGAGAAAATTTATGGTGAGCTCATTAAACATGGCTATGAAGTGGGCTATTATCACGCAGGGCTTTCAGATGAAGTAAGAAAGTTACAGCAAGAGCGCTATGCCTATGATAAGGTGAAAATCATGGTAGCTACTAGTGCTTTTGGTATGGGCATTGATAAGAGCAATGTACGCTATGTGCTTCACTATCAGATGCCGCGTAATATGGAGAGCTACTACCAAGAAGCAGGCCGCGCTGGGCGCGATGGGGGCCCTGCAGTTTGCGTATTACTCTATAGTGGCCGTGATGTGATGATTCACAAATATTTAATTAATGAATCCGTCCATGAGCCAGCAAGACAACGCATTGAAATGACAAAATTGCAACAGATGATTAACTATTGCTTTACTACAGAGTGTTTGCGAAAATATATGTTGAATTATTTTGGTGAACAGGTACAGTGGACGCGCTGTGATAATTGTAGTTCCTGCCAGAATAAGGGCAAGCTTCGTGATTTAACACGCGAAGCAAAATATATATTTAAAGCTATTGTTGATACAGAAGAACGATATGGGGCGGCTATGATTGCGGACATTGTAGGTGGTAATCGTACCGATCGTATCGTGCGCTATGGCTATGATCGATTGCCTGTATTTGGTGTATTACGCGATATGGATGATAAGGAGATTAAAGGTCTCATTCGCCAGTTTGTATCACTGGGGTATTTACATTGTGCAACAGGGAAATACCCTATTTTAAGCATAGAACCTGCTGGTGAAGCAGTGCTGGCTGGTGAAAGTAAAGTACAGGAAGTGCGTCGCCAAGTAGTTACTGTTCGCGAGGAAGCTTATCGAAATGGTAGTAAAGGGGCTCACCAGGTAGCACAGAAATGGGCACAACAACAAGGGCGTAATGGCAAGAAGAGTCTCTTTGATGTGCTTCGTGAGCATCGCAAAAAATTAAGTGAAATAAAAAATGTACCGCCATATTTAATTTTCCCTGACACGGTGCTTATAGATATGGCGTCTATGAGACCGCGTACCTTGGCGGACTTAAGCAATATTAAAGGCGTGGGGGATGCTAAATTACAAGAATTTGGCTTGTCCTTCTTGGCTGTTATTAGCCAATATAAATAAGCAAAGACTATAATAATTTAGACCTAATAGAGTCGGAAACATACTATATAATGACAAAGGAGAACGGATATGAGTCGTGCGGACACACAGTATTTAGATATTATTGAACGCATTTTAAAAGATGGATACTATGCGAATAATCGCACTGGTATTCCTACATACAAATTGCCCCATCAAGTTATGCAATTTGATTTAGCTGAAGAATTCCCTATTTTAACAACAAAATTTGTGGCCTTTAAAACTGCATTAAAGGAATTGCTTTGGATTTGGCAAAAACAGAGTAATGATGTCAAAGAATTGCAAAATATGGGCGTTCATGTGTGGGATGAGTGGATGCGCGATGATGGCACTATTGGTAAGGCCTATGGCTATCAATTGGCCAAATATAAACAAGTGGATAATTTACTGCGCATGATTAAGGACGATCCGCAGAGTCGCCGTATGATTGTAACACTTTGGAATATTGAGGATTTACCAGATATGGCATTGCAACCTTGTGCATATGAGACTCTTTGGGATGTATCTGGGGACCGCCTTAATGGCATGCTCGTACAGCGCAGTGGTGACATGGGCTTAGGTGTACCATTTAATATGACTCAATATGCTACTTTGCTTTGCTTAATAGCTCAAGTAAGCGGTCTTAAACCAGGTCGTTTTACTCATATTATTAATAATGCTCATATTTATGAAAATCATGTAGAGGCCCTTAAAACACAATTAGCTCGCCGAGATCAAGCCTTGGGTGCGCCTACATTGTGGCTTAATCCTGAAGTAAAGGATTTTTATGCCTTTACGCCTGAGGATGCTAGATTAGAAGGGTATGAACATTTAGGCAAATTGCCTATGGATGTAGCAGTATAAAATGTAGCGTGTGGTATGGAGGTGTCTTATGTTAGCGATGATTGTAGCACGGGCCAGTAATGGTGTTATTGGGAAAGATAACAAGTTGATTTGGCATATTTCAAAAGATTTACAGCATTTTAAATTACTGACTTCGGGGCATGTTATTATCATGGGACGTAAGACGCTGGATTCACTGCCATTTTTACTGCCAAAGCGCGAACATTGGGTGATTACAAGGCAAGAAGATTATGTGCCACCTTATGAAGGGGTGCGTGTATTTCACAGTCCTGAGGAGGCCGTGGCAGAAGCTAATAAGCTAAATGATATGGTGTTCTGCATTGGTGGCGCTGAAATATATAAAAGCCTCATGCCTTATGCCGATCGCCTGTATGTAACTGAAATTTACAAAGAGTATGATGGGGATGCGTTGTTCCCACCTATTAGGGCGGATGAATTTATGGAATCGGTGCGCATGACGGGGTCAGATGAGACTGATGAAGTGCCATTTGATTTTGTTATTTATAGCCGTATATAAAATACGATGAATATGTTGGAGGAAGTAGTACATGTTAGAAAAAATGGCTCACCATATTGCTGGTGAACTTGGTGTTAAAGATTGGCAAGTAAAAGTCGCTGTAGAGCTTATGGATGAAGGGAATACAGTGCCTTTTATTGCGCGCTATCGAAAAGAGAAAACTGGCGAATTAAAAGATGAACAATTACGTGAAATTGAAGAACGCATTAAATATTTGCGCAATTTAGAAAGTCGCCGTGAGGAAATTATTCGATCCATTACAGAGCAGGAAAAAATGACGCCAGAACTTGAGGCATCATTGCAAAGTGCTATGAAACTTCAAGAATTAGAAGATTTATATTTGCCATACCGACCTAAAAAACGAACTCGCGCGTCTATTGCTCGTGAAGCAGGCCTAGAGCCATTAGCCGATTTGTTGTGGAAAACAGGCAGTGATACTAAGGCCACTGCTGAGGAATTAGGGGCACCATTTATTACGGACGAAGTGGCTACTACAGAAGCTGCATTACAGGGCGCTATGGATATTTTAGCAGAAGATGTAAGTGATCGTGCTGACTTCCGTGCTTATCTTCGTGATGCTATGTGGAAAAAGGATACCATCGCAGCGGTTCTTACCGGTGATGATGAAGAGGTAAAAAAAGGGTTCTTGCAGTATGCTGAATACGAAGAACCGATTCATCAAATGCCATCACATCGTATTTTAGCCATTAATCGTGGCGAAAAGTTGGGGGCATTAAAGGTAAGTCTTAATGCTAGCGATGACACGTATGTAGCCTATATGTTGAGTAAAATCCCTAATGATGGTGCGCCTGCCTTAGCTTCATATCGCGAAGCAGCTGTAGCTGATGCGTATAAGCGGCTTATTTTCCCGGCTTTAGAACGTGAAATTCGCAAGACCTTAACTGAGGCTGCTGATGAACAAGCTATTAAGGTATTTGGTACCAATCTTCGCAATCTATTGTTACAACCACCACTTGCTGGTCATGTAATTATGGGACTTGATCCAGGCTATCGTATGGGTTGTAAAATGGCCATCATTGATGCCCAAGGGAATGTATTAGATCAAGGGATTTACCACTTAACATCTGGCGAACGTGGCGTGGAAGCGGCTAAGAAAGACATGCCTGCTAAAATTCGCAAGTGGAAGGTGACGCTCATTTCCATTGGCAATGGTACAGCCTCTTATGAAACGGAGCAGTTCGTATCCAATCTGATTGAAGCTGAGCAATTGGATTGCCACTATATTATTACTAATGAAGCAGGGGCATCCGTGTACTCTGCGTCTAAATTGGCTATTGAAGAATTGCCTGATCTAGATGTATCTATCCGTGGTGCTGTGTCCATTGCACGACGTGTACAGGATCCATTGGCAGAAGCTGTAAAAATCGATCCTAAATCAATTGGTGTAGGTCAATATCAACATGATGTAAACCAAAAACAGTTGACGGCTACCTTAGACCAAGTTGTAGAAACCGTTGTAAACCACGTAGGGGTTGAGTTAAATACGGCATCTCCAGCTATTTTGCAACATGTGGCAGGGATTAGCAGTGCCGTGGCAAATAATATTGTAGACTATCGTAAAGATGTGGGCACATTTAGTTCTCGTAAGGAATTATTGAAAGTAAAACGCTTGGGGCCCGCTGCATTTACCCAATGTGCAGGTTTCTTGCGTATCAAAGACAGTGTGAATCCATTAGATAATACGCCGGTCCATCCTGAATCGTATAAATTAGCTGAGGCCATTATTAACAAATTAGGTTTTCAGCTAGCCCAGTTGACTGATAAGGAGGTTCATGCTGATTTATTGGCTAAATTAGAGTCTGTACAAGCGGACAGTTTAGCTGCAGAGCTTGATGCGGGGGTTCCAACAGTGCGCGATATTTTAGAAGCGTTGGCTAAGCCAGGTCGCGATCCTCGTGAAGATTTACCAGCTCCAATGACTCGTAAGCATATTATGAGCCTTGAAGATGTAAAAGTGGGTACGGTTGTAAAAGGCACGGTTCACAATGTAGTAGACTTTGGTGCCTTTGTGGACTTTGGTCTTAAAGTAAATGGTTTATTACATCGCAGTGAATTCTGCCGCCGCAATGAACATCCTTCTGATGTATTAGCTGTAGGTGATATTATTGAAGCTGAAATTATCTCTGTAGAGCCGGAGCGCAATCGTATCGGCTTATCTATGAAGGCCCTTAGAGATAAGGAAAAAGAGGCTCGAGGCGAAGCGCGTGACTCTCAAGAGAACGCACGCAGTACAAAAGGCTGGCACCGTCGAGAACAAGATGATAACCAAGGTAGACGCGGTCAACATAATCGAAGTGGCCGAGGTGCCCAAGCTAGTGATGGTCGCCGCAGCGATTATGGTGCTTCACAAAGTGGTAATCAAGAAGGGCGGAACAGTGGAGCTGGCCAAAATCGTGGTACAGCTCAAGGGCGCAATGGAAATCGCAATCAGCGCAACAATCATAATAAGCGCCGCGAACCAGCTCCTTTTGTGAATAATAACATTACCATTACCTATAGTAAGAAAAAATAAAGAAATACACAGTAATGTGTTAGTAAGTAGTCATAGCCAAGCAAGAAATACTTCTTGTTTGGCTATTATGCTGTTTCTGTGTTATAATAATTAATACGTCAATTTAGATATAATCAATTTTGATTAAGTATATAGATAATAAAATGTTTTAAAATAAGGAGGACTTATACAGTTCATGCTTGAAAAATTTGAAGAATTACAGATTAGTGAACCCATATTGCGTGCGTTAAATGATATGGGCTTTGAAGAACCTACGCCAATTCAACAGGAAGCAATCCCTGTAGCTATGAGTGGTCTCGATATGATTGGGCAGGCTCAAACCGGTACTGGAAAAACGGCCGCTTTTGGTATTCCTGCGTTAGAGCAAGTGGATGAGAATCTTCGTGCTGTACAGGTGCTTATTTTGTCACCTACACGTGAGCTTGCTATTCAGGTAGCAGAAGAGCTTAACAAAATGGCACAACATACTCATATTCAGGCCCTTCCTATTTATGGTGGTCAGGATATTCAACGCCAATTCCGTAGTCTTCGCAAAAATCCTCAAATTATCGTAGCTACACCAGGTCGCTTAATGGACCATATGGAGCGCGGTTCTGTAAGCTTTGATAAGGTGCGTGTTGTCGTACTTGATGAAGCTGATGAAATGCTTAACATGGGCTTTGTAGATGATATTAATAAAATTTTGAGTGCCGTACCAGAAGCACGTCAAACTTTATTATTCTCTGCCACTATGCCACCAGCTATTCAAGCTTTGGCAGAAAATTATTTAAAAGAGCCACGTCTTATTCGCATGAAACCAACACAAGTAACTATGGACTTAATCGAGCAGTACTACATTGAAGTACAGGATCGTCAAAAGTTCGATTTACTTTGCCGTTTATTAGATATGCAAGCACCAGAACTTGCTATCGTATTTGGTCGCACTAAGCGCCGCGTTGATGAAGTGACAGAAGGTCTTAAAAAACGTGGTTACATGGCAGAAGGCATTCATGGTGATTTATCACAACAAAAACGAGATAGCGTAATTCGTCAATTCCGTGAAGGCACTATTGATATTTTAGTGGCTACTGATGTGGCAGCTCGTGGTCTTGATATTAGTGGTGTAACTCATGTATATAACTATGATTTGCCACAGGACCCTGAAAGTTATGTTCACCGTGTAGGTCGTACTGGTCGTGCTGGTAAAGCAGGTATGGCCAATACCTTTGTCATTCCTCGTGAAATGGAACATTTTCATGCTATTGAGCGTTTAACTAAGCGTAAGATTGCACGCCGCCGTGCCCCTTCTTTAGGTGAAGTACTTGAAGGCCAACAAAAATTAGCTGTACAAAGCTTAATCCACATGGTGGAAGATACAGAAAACCTTAAAGAATATCGTGCTAGTGCAGAAGAATTATTAGCTGATATAGACTCTGTAAGTTTAGTGGCAGCAGCTATTAAATTACTTACTAAAGAGCCAGATACGACGCCTGTAAAAATTACTGAAGAGGCACCGCTTCGCGTACGTAAGAAACGCACCTTTGGTAAAGATGGTCGCCGCCGTGATGGTCAACGCAACAATCGCTTTAACCGTCGCAGTGATTCCCGTAAAGGTGAAGGCCGTAGCTCTCGCTCTTATGATGATCGCCGTAATTCTGGCGAAGGCCGTGGCCGCGATAATCGCAAAGGCAATGGCTATAATCGCAAGAATAATGAGTCCAATAAGAACCGCAACAATCAAAGCGGAGCATTTAAACCATATTTTAAAGACTAATTAGAGTTGGCTTACGTGTTAAGTAAAGATGAATACTGATTTCTACCTCCTATACAATATGTAGGTGGAAAATTAATAAGACCCGCAAAATATAGCTTGTTTTGCGGGCTTAATCTTGCAAAAATAGCATAATTTTGCTATAATTATTTAATAATAATTATTCTTCATTGAGGATATTTATTATACAATTTGTACTGAGTAGTGCGTATTTATTTAAATCCGAGTGGAGAGGTTGATTCATATGGATATTGCTCAAAAATTACGTTCTGAAGGCTTTAAAGTAACGCCTCAACGAATTGCGATTTACCAAGTGCTATATGGGCAAAATGAGCATCCAACAGCGGAAATGATTTATCAAAGTTTGCGCAACGAGCATCCAACCATGAGTTTAGCCACTGTGTATAAGACCATGGAAATTTTTGAAAAAATTGGCCTTGTGAAGGTGCTAGATATTGGCGACGAATGCAGTCGTTATGATTGGGACACCCATAATCATCCACATTTGCGTTGTACTGTGTGCAATCGTGTGGACGATTTAGATGGCATGGATATGGAAGATATATTCCATGATGTAGAGGAATTAAGTCGTTACAAAGTAACAGGACAACAAATTACATTTGAAGGCGTTTGCCCAGAATGTCAACGTAAAGGTCTTCATTAATAGACCGTGTTTACACATTGTATATAAAGAAAGAGCCGCAGGGATTGCAGGTCATATTTTATGGTATGAAAAGCAGTCCAAAGGCTCTTTTTTTGTTATACTAGTAGGAGAGCGTTCACTGTGTTGGCTTAGCTTATTAGGGCGTATACGAAATGATTCGTTCAGCCTGGTGGCAGGTAGCAGTAGCTTGGTCCTTTGGTAGGGCTCAAAAGAGAGTGGCTTAGCTCATTTGAAAGTATAGGGTGAGATAAAAATCGCCAAGAAGTGCTGAACTAATGAAGCTGGCTTTGATTTAATCAAAATAAAATTTTTAGTATGTAGTGTTATAACGTGTATATAAGATATCATATCGTGAGTTTTAATAAAGGAGTATAAGATGTTAACAATTGGTTGTCATTTATCAATTAGCAAGGGCTATTTGCATATGGGGCAGGAGGCGCTGAGTTTAGGGGCTAATACATTTCAATATTTTACCCGTAATCCAAGAGGCGGCAAGGCGCGCACATTTGACGAAGCCGATATGAAAGCATTAGAAGCATTTATAGGGGCGCATAGATTTGGTAAAATATTGGGCCATGCGCCGTATACTATGAACACATGCGCTGCAGACCCAGGTCTTCGTGGTTTTGCTAAGAATATGATGCGCGAAGATTTAGAGCGCTTAGAGTACTTGCCCGGTCATTTATATAATTTTCATCCTGGTAGCCATGTAAAACAAGGTGTTGACCAAGGAATTGAATATATTGTAGAAGCTTTGAATGATACTTTATTTGAAGGCATGAAAACAACCGTACTTCTTGAAATCATGGCAGGTAAAGGAACCGAAGTAGGACGCACCTTTGAGGAGATTGCCCGCATTATTGATGGGGTAAAGCTTAAAGAGTACATGGGCGTATGTTTAGATACTTGTCATATTCACGAAGGCGGCTATGATGTAATAGACAATTTAGATGAAGTCGTGGCAGAGTTTGACCGTATTATTGGACTTGATAGATTGCATGCCATTCATTTAAATGATTCTAAAAATCCGCGCGGTGCGCATAAAGACCGTCATGAAAAGATAGGGGAAGGCCATATTGGGCTTGATGCTATTGGCCGTATTATTAATCATCCTGGATTTAGAGAGCTGCCATTTTATTTAGAAACACCGAATGAATTAGATGGTTACGCCAAGGAAATTGCCTTGCTTCGCAGTATGTATAAGGAGTAGATTGTAAAAGGAGTTTGTATGAGGATATTACATACAGGGGACTGGCATTTAGGTCGCATCTTCTATGCGCGTCATTTAACTGATGACCAAGCCTATGTGCTGGAGCATCAATTATTACAGCTTCTAAAAGAGGCGCGCATAGATGTATTAGTCATTGCCGGTGATGTATATGATCGTGCCGTACCACCAGTGGATGCAGTGGCTTTATGGGACATGATTCTCACAAAAGTCGCCTTAGAGTTAGGTATCTCGGTTTTAGTTATTGGAGGGAATCATGACAGTGCGGAACGCCTTGCGGTGAACAAGGCTTTATTGGCACCGATGGGCGTTCATATTTGGGGGCAAATGGGTTTATCTTTGGAGCCTTTAGTGTTGACTGATGAGACAGGACCGTTTTATTTTTGTCCGTTTCCCTTTACCGAACCGCGGTCAGTGAAGCAGGAATTAGAAAATTTGCAAGCACAAATAGGACGAAGAATTATAGATGATGATGTGGTCACAGAGTATGGAGCAACCTATGCTGCTTGGTCCACTTATATGCAGACCTTAGTGCCTAAAGGGGCTCGCTCTATTGCTATAGCCCATGCCATGGTAGCAGGGAGTGAAACATCAGCTTCGGAACGGCCCCTCCTTATTGGAGGCTCCTCTAATGTAGGCATTGATGTCTTTACCCCTTTTACATATACGGCTCTTGGTCATATTCATAGACCGCAGCAGATGGGATTACCTACAATTCGATATAGTGGCTCCTTGTTGAAATATTCCTTTGATGAGGCGCAGCATAAAAAAAGCTTTACCATTGTAGATATAGCTGCAGATGGATCGGTGGAGATAGAGACGATTCCTATTGAACCATTGCATGATGTAGTAGTATTAGAAGGTTTATTTGATGAGTTCCTTTTAGATGCAGATTTACAAAGTCGTCATAGGGATGATTATGTTTTATTTAGACTCACAGATAAGGCGCCCGTGCTCGATGGTATGGCGCGACTTCGGGCGGCCTATCCTATGGCGATGAGTTTAGAATTAGTTGGCCGCTTGGTCAAGGAACATGACGCTCTGGGTGAGGTGCAGTTTAAAAAATTATCAGAGCGGGAGCTATTTGAACAATTTACGGAATCTGTACGTGACTCTAAGCTAAATGATGCGGAGCGCACATATATAAATAGTCTTTGGGAACGCATTTTGAAGGAGGACAAAGGATGAGACCTGTTTCATTAACTATGAGTGCCTTTGGTCCTTTTAGTGGCACCACAGAACTACATTTTGATGATTTAAAAGATAATAGCTTATTTCTTATTGCCGGTCCCACAGGGGCGGGGAAAACTACGATTCTAGATGCCATGGTATTTGCTTTATTTGGAGAAACTAGTGGGCGTCTTCGCAATGGGCAGACTATGCGAAGTGACTATGCTGATGAAACGATGCCTACCATCGTTACTTTTGAATTTTCTATTGGTAATCAGTTGTATAAAATCGAACGAGCGCCTAAGCAGACATTAAAGAAAAAGCGTGGCACTGGTACTCGGGAAGTGGATGCGACGGCTATTTTGTGGATTTTTAAAGACGGTGATTGGCAAGAATATAGTAGTCGTCGCACTGAAGTGAGTAGTAAAATTCAGGAGATTTTAGGCTTTCGCGTAGATCAATTCCTTCAAGTTGTGTTATTGCCACAAGGGGAATTTAGGCGATTATTAGTGGCCCCCACATCGGAGCGAGAAGCGCTCATGAATAGTTTGTTTAAAACTGATATATTCAAGCGTCTCCAAGAGGTATTGAAGGAAGAATATAATGACGTAGTTTCATCTGCGCAAGCTCTTATTGATGAGCAGCAATATATGCTACAAGCAGAAGGGGTTAATACGCAATTAGAATTAGCTCAATTAGTGGACGCTAAAGCAGTGGAAACCAAAGAGTCTGAATTAGCTTTGGAGAAAATAAAAGCATCTTATTCCCAGCTAATCGCAGCGTATGATGCGGGCTTGCGCCGTCAGACTGTGATTACATCTCTTGAGGTGGAAAAAGAACATGAAGCGCAACTTGCGGCTAAGGCACAGTCCATGGAGGCTTTAGGTAAGACATTAGAACAGTTAAAAGCCTATGAATCCATTCGTGTGTATGAAAAGAGCTGGCAAGTTTTAGCTGAAAAAGAAGAACAATTGGCTTTGAAATTAGCCGAATTAGTAGAATTAAAAGGGCGTTTAGATGAGATGGCTTCAAGCTTACAAAGTGAGGCGAAAGTCTTAGAAGGCAAACGTTCGCAGTTTGAAGCTCATCAAACCTTGTTACAACAAGCTGAAACTATTGAAGGACTTAGAAAAAAACTAAGTACATTTAAAAGTGAATTAACTCAAAAGCAAGCGGAAGAAGCTTTGAAGCGAACGGCGATTGATGTAAAAGAAAAGGCTGTACAAGAAAAAGTAACACATATAGAAGAATTGACTGCCCAATATAAGTCCTTGGAACAGCTTGTTCAGCATGAAGGGGCCTTTTTAGAGACGAAGAATTGGTGCCAAGCTGGTGAGCGTCTTTGGAAACAGTTGCAAAAGGCCGTTGAAGCGGATGTGTGTGCACGAAAAGAGTCAAAAGAACTGGAACTTAGGTTGGCTCAGAGTATTACGGCAGAAGAAGAAGCAAAGCAGGCCGTTCTTCTAGAGCGAGAGCTAGTAAAACAGCAAGAGGCTGCTCTCCTAGCGGAGCGTTTAGAGGAAGGTAAGCCTTGTCCGGTTTGTGGCTCCTTAACTCATCCTCATATAGCAGATTATCCGCTCCACTTTGATAGGAATCGATTGAAACAGCTAGAAGAGATGCAGAGTAAGGCTTTAGAAAATCGTTCTAAACTTGAAGAGAAGCACCTGGCATTAGGACGTCAATTAGAAGAGCGTAAACAAATATATGATACTGCGCAAGCGGAACTACATGCTTGGATTTTAGAGTATAAAGAAAAGAGCGCTGCTTTAGAGGACGTCGTGGGAGCTCTTTTAGACGGGCAATTTGCCTTCTCTGAAGAGGCGATAAACTATGACATAGTGTCTCAGTCTGCTTTAGAGGAACTCGATATAATAGAAAAGCGTATAGGCTGTGAATTAAATAAAATTAAACAGGCCAAAGTTACTATGGTTGATGTTTCTCGAATGATAAAAGGGGCGGAGACGCTAAAGCAGTCATATGATGTAGAATTGCAAAATAATAAGGAGTCATTAGAAATACTCCTTAGAGATGTGGCAGCTCATGGGGCGAGTATCCAGAGTATAGAGGGTCAACTACCTAATGAAGACTGGGATACTTGGGACCAAAGGATAGAGGCTAAATCTCAGTGGGTAAGAGATTATAAAGAAGAACTTTTAAAACAGGAACAAGCGACTAAGGAGGTAGACCGGCAGCTCACTACTTGCTTAGCCAATCAGCTGAGTACAGAAGAACAAATTAATACAACCCGTATAGATAAGGAAACGGCGAAATCTCAATATGAGGAGGCTGTAGAAAAAGCTAAATTAACAGCACCAGAGCTGCTCAAGTTAGCTGACTTAGTAGATAGGCAGGGAGAGTTGCAAATGCAATGGGACGCTTATAAAGAGGCCTGCGTTCAAGTGCATACAAAAGTGAAGGAACTAACTAAGCAGTTAGATGCTATCGAAGCGCCCAGTCGAATTATAACAGAGGAAGAAAAAGAAGCGGCCACCAAAGAGTATGAAGTGCAGTTACAGCAAGTAGCAGTGAATCAGAAGGAATATAAACGATTAGAACAGGTACAAGCTTCGTATCTTGCATTAGTAGAAAATAATTTACAGATTACAAAACAGAGTGAATTTTTGTACAATTTATCGGACATGGCTAATGGTGGTAATACAGGCTTACGCGGTGTAACTTTTGAATTGTATGTCTTAGGGGCTATTTTAGAAGAAGTGGTAAATGCAGCCAATATGAGACTTCGTCACATGAGTCGGAGTCGCTATGAATTGCAACGCACCCCTGTAGAAGGAATAGGGCGCGGTCATCGCGGTTTAGATTTATCGGTATTTGATAATTACACCGGTGTAGCACGACCGGCTAATACTTTATCAGGCGGCGAAACCTTTTTGGCTTCTTTATCGTTGGCTATGGGACTTGCTGATGTGATTCAAGCCTATGCGGGCGGCGTTCATTTAGACACTATATTTATAGATGAAGGGTTTGGTACGTTGGATCCTGATGCATTAGATGTGGCCATGGAAAGCTTGTTGGAATTGCAAGCCAGTGGACGCTTAGTAGGCGTGATTTCCCATGTACCAGAGCTAAAGGCTAGAATACCAGCGCATCTTGAAGTGACGCCTGTAGACCAGGGCAGTGTGGCTAAGTTTGTAGTGCCATAATTTGATTGTGCTGAGATTTAGTCTTCAAAATAGTACGATATGTATTTTATTAACTAAAATGAGGCTGCCTAATGAGGGCTATTTGTTTAATATATATCGAAAAATAGTAATATACTTATATCGAATTATAGTAATATATCGAAAAATATGGTACTATATATACGCAGTCACCTTGTGTTTTTGTAGGATTAAGACTGTGAGTATTCAAGAGATAATTTTTAGTTAATAACTATGAAAATGTATATCTAATATTGAAAGGAGTGGTTTCGGATGAAGTTCGTTATGGCTCATAATAATTTTAATGTTCGCGACCTAGACAAGAGTATTGCCTTTTATGATAAGGCGCTAGGCTTGAAGCCAGGTCGTCGTATTGAACCAGAAGATGGCTCTTTTAAAATTGTATATTTAGATGGCCCAGACAGCCCTCATCAATTAGAATTAACTTGGCTTCGTGATTGGGATCGCCCTTATAATTTAGGGGATAATGAATTCCACTTAGCCTTTGTTGTTGATGATTATGAAGGAGCTCATGCATTACACCAAGAAATGGGCTGTATTGTATATGAAAATCCTAATATGGGAATCTACTTTATTGCAGACCCTGATGGCTATTGGTTGGAAGTCATTCCAGCGAAACGCTAAGAGCTAAACGCTAAGCGTAGGACGTGGTTGAATTATATTTAGTCTAGATAGGATTAGATTATATTTAGGCTAGTAGAACTAGATTATATTTAGCCTAGATAGTATTCGATTGAATAGTGTGAGACGTATAGTATAGTTAGAGCGCCTACATTGTATAACATAAGTGGGGCAGCTAACTAAATGAATTGAGATTGTTGGAGCTTGAGCATGGAGCATATGTTTACTCGTATAGAGTGGTTAGTGGGAAAAGAAAAAATTGCAGATTTAGGCACTAAATCTGTAGCGTTGTTTGGCTGTGGTGGCGTAGGTGGCTTTGCCCTTGAAGCCTTAGTACGTACTGGGGTAGGGCGTTTAGTTCTCATTGATGGGGATAAAGTGACGGTGAGTAACTTAAATCGTCAGTTAATCGCTACACAAGAAACCATTGGACGAAGAAAGGTTGAGGTAGCTAAAGAACGCGCCTTGTCGATTCGACCAGACATGATAGTGGATACCTATGATATTGTATATACAAAAGAAGAGTATCCTACATTCTTGGCTGATATTAAAGTGGACTATGTAATTGATGCTATTGATATGGTAACGGCAAAATTGGCGATTATTGAAGAATGTCAAACCTTAGGCATTCCTTGCATTTCGTCCATGGGGACAGGCAATAAAATGCATCCCGAACTGTTGACCATTACGGATATTAGCAAGACGCACACTTGCCCACTAGCTAAAGTTATGCGCCGTGAGCTTAGAAAACGTGGCATTAAACATCAACCGGTAGTATTTTCCACAGAAAAACCGATGACACCTACTCGTGATGATGATTCTAGAAGTCCTGGCTCTTGTGGCTTCGTGCCATCTGTATCGGGGCTCATGTTAGCGAGTTATGTATTACGTAATTTATTGGAGGTAGAATAAATGAAACAAGCAATTATCCATATGGAAAAAGGCGATATTAAAATTGAATTATTTGAAAAAGAAGCTCCTGGTACAGTAGCTAATTTTGAAAAGTTGATTAAAGAAGGCTTTTATGATGGTCTTACATTTCACCGTGTAATTCCAGGCTTTGTAGCACAAGGTGGCTGCCCTAATGGCAATGGCACTGGTGGTCCTGGCTATACAATTAAAGATGAATTGATTGGTAATCCTCATAAGCATGATCGCGGTGCCTTATCTATGGCACATCGTGGCCCTAATACAGGTGGTAGCCAATTCTTCATCGTGTATGAACCACAACCACATTTAGATGGGGTTCATACTGTATTTGGCAAAGTAATTGAAGGTATGGATGTAGTAGACCGCATTAACCAAGGTGACCGTATGCAGTCTGTAGAAGTTGTAGAAGCGTAAGAAGGTTGGCCTAATATGGAAAGTTTGACAATCAAACATCCGGAGTGGCTGCAAGTTGAAAAAGATGGGCGCCATTCCTTTGGTTACAATCAAGAATGGTACCATGATGATTGGCAAAGACTCGCTGGGTGTGGTCCTACAACCGCTACTCAGTTGATTAGTTATGTACAATTTCGCGATCAGATTCTTGACCCAAAGGCGAGCGCTGATGGCGAGGCAGCTTTAAAACGGATGGAAGAGGTATTTAATTATGTTAAGCCACGTTTTGGAGGTGGCTTGTATAAGACGCAGTGGCTAGAAGAAGGCTTAGCGGATTATATTAAAGATAAAGACCTACCATATACTGTTAAAATGTTAGGGATTTATCCTTTTGCTGTAAGTCGTGCACCTCTTTCAGAGGTAGTTAAGTTTATAAAACAGGGGTTAGGCAATGATTCTCCAGTAGCCTTTTTGAATCGTCATCGTGGGCGAGAAAAAGAATTATCTACTTGGCATTGGGTTCCTAT
Source organism: uncultured Veillonella sp. (assembly GCF_937981445.1). Taxonomy (GTDB): domain Bacteria; phylum Bacillota; class Negativicutes; order Veillonellales; family Veillonellaceae; genus Veillonella_A. The sequence continues at coordinate 95,952 of NZ_CALJON010000014.1, forward strand.
TGTAAAACTATCGGATGATGGTGAAGATGTACGCTGTGTTGTGTATGATGAAGAAATAGCGCGCGAATTCTCTTTGACAAAATGGTTAAAGGATACTATCTTAGGCGGTGGCTTCGCATACATACAAAAACGAAATGATTGATTGAGCCGTGGCATTATGCTTTGACTCATAGAGTTTAGGAGGAGTTGGATATGACGCAATGGATTGAAGAACGTCAATCAGAGCATTTAACATTACGAGCAGAAGTGGATAAAATTTTATATAAAGGGGCTTCTGAGTTTCAAACAATTGAAGTGGCGCATAGTTTAGAATATGGCAATATGCTTGTTCTTGATGGCGTATTTCAAACTTCAGAGCGTGAGGAATTTTTCTACCATGAAATGATTGCTCATGTGCCTTTGTTTTTACATCCAAATCCAAAACATGTGCTAATTATCGGTGGTGGCGATGGTGGTGTAGCTAGAGAATGCGTGCGTCATGAATGTGTTGAATCTGTTACCATGGTAGAGATTGATGGTAAAGTCGTGGAATTAGCGAAAGAGTATTTACCAACTATTGCAGATGCAATGATTCGAAAAGATCCTAAATTGACAGTTAAAATCGGTGATGGCATTGCTTATATGGAAGCTGCTGAAAACGCCTTTGATGTTATTATTGTGGATTGCTCTGATCCAATTGGGCCAGGGGAAGGACTCTTTACAGAAGAGTTTTATGCTAATACATTAAAGGCTTTAAAACCAGATGGTTTATTTGTGCAACAAACAGAATCGCCGATGATGCATCAGCCATTGGTAAAGAAAGTATTTGGCTTTGTAGATAAGCATTTCCCTTACACTAATTTATTTATGTCCTATATTCCTATTTACCCAACTGGTATGCACTGCTTTACATTAGGTTCAAAACAGTACAATCCATTAACTTGGGAACCTAATCGTAAGCAGGGCTTTACTACAAAATACTATAATAGTGAAATACATAAAGCCGCGTTTGCATTGCCTAACTTCGTAAAAGAATATTTAGGAATTAGTGAAACTAAATAGGCTTAATTATTAAGTTGTTACAGGCTCGAATAAATGAATTTATAAAATTATAAAAAAGTTGTTGACAGAGTCCCGTGACGATGATATACTAATCTTCGTTACGGGGCACTGTTCCCTGTAAAACCACAGTGGTGGGTATGGTGAAGCGGTTAACACGGCGGATTGTGGCTCCGTTACGCGTGGGTTCGATCCCCACTACTCACCCCACATTTTAGGGGCGTCGCCAAGTGGTAAGGCAATGGACTTTGACTCCATTATGCGCTGGTTCGATCCCAGCCGCCCCTGCCAGTACGACTCACTAGCTCAGTTGGCAGAGCACCTGACTTTTAATCAGGGTGTCCCGCGTTCGAATCGCGGGTGAGTCACCA